>NZ_CP011031.1:0-728958 GCF_002310795.1 Pseudoalteromonas issachenkonii | reverse complement strand
TATAAGGTATTAAAGGCTAAGGGTGTAAAATACATATATAACGTAATGATTTATATAAATAATATTAAAAATAGTGGATCAGCATTGTACGTGGTTAAGATCAGATCCTTATCTACTTGCAGATCAGCTTTTTACTAAGCGAATATTTACAATCTAAGTTACGCACAGGTTAAGCACTGAGTTACTCACAAATAACTACCTGTAGATCATATTTTTACTAAGTAAATTATAAAGTTATGCACTAAGCAATAGTGATAATGCATGGTTTAATTAGTATAGATCTGATCTGTAGTAAGTACAGATCAGATCTATGCTAACTCGAACTAAGCTTATCCACAGTGGGTTAAGATTTTTATATAATTTGTCGTGTAAAATATAAAAAAAAACACTTTGTAATGGACAAAATTATTATTTAGTTAGTAAAAATTTGGCTTATCAACACTCAGTTAGTAAAAATGTGATCTGAAAACGCTTGTCTTAAGTTTTCCTTAGTAAAATACTGATCTGAGCATTTTATTTGAAGTCAGATCACTTTTATACTAACTTAAACATTTAACTTTTGTGGCTTTATGTGTTGTTATTAGCTGTCACAATAAAAACGGAAATAAAAACCATGAGCCGAAAGGTCAACATCTCGGTAGATAACTTGCCCGATACACTTAGGGGCCAAATTCACGGGGTGGAAAGTGCGATCGATAACGAAAGCCTAGCACTATTTACAGATAATAAAGATGTGCGAATTTCGATAGAAAATGCAGCCCATGGGTTACGCGCTTACTCTAACACATTTAACCATTATGATCTGTGGGGACGTTTTGTTCGCTCAGGCCACAAAAAACTGCCACTTGAAGAAGCCCCTAAAAAAACCATCATTACGCGTAAAATATCTGAAAAAGTAGATGGTATTTTATATGACGGCGAAATAAAAATAACACCGGCTGTGGTCAGTACTCGTAAAGATGGCGAAGATGTAGAATATTTAGTGTGGCCATCAGATAGAGAAGAAAAAGTAGAGCGCGCATTAATTCGCCTAGCTTCAAAAGGTAAAATTGTAAAAATTAATTTTAAGTCCGGTATTCAATATGCCGTTGTGTTTTCTATGAACGAATTAGCACAAGAGCTTAAAGCGGTTGGCCAATCTATGCCATATCCGCAAATTAAAGAGTCGCTTGAAGCATTGCAAGGTTCTAAACTTTCTTTTAAATATTCTGCAACGGATACTAAAAATTCTGATATTGATGATTCGTTTTACGAGTCGAATATGAACTTTTTATCGTCTTTGCACTTTAGTGGTAAGAAAGGCCAAGGCGGAAACGTAAAATGTGTTGCGTGTTTAAATGCATTTGTACATAACATGATTGATAACCTTGAATACAAAGGTTATTACTTTAACAGTGCACAAGAATTAAAACGCGGATTATCGCGTTGGATGATGCTACGTTTATATCATTTATGGCGTTATGCAGCACCAGGAAAAACCTACCATTTTAGATTACTTTCTATTATGGAAAAATATGGCTCTATTTACTCAACGGATGATATTACCGAAAATAAATTAAAAGCACTGCGTCGTGATATGACAACCACGATGAAAGATTTAATTGAAAAAGGAGCAATATCTGAATACAGCATTACCAATGTTAAAGATGATAAAACCGGCAACATAGTCGATTACACTTATGAAATGCACCCGTCTGATCAATTTTGTGATGAGATATTGGCATTAAATAAACACAATAAGCGTATTGAAATACAAGGCGGCAAACGCATTGTTGAAAATGCGGTATTGATTGATGAAGATAAGCTGGAAGAAATTGTAGAAAAGTAATTCTATTTATTTTTACCAACAAATATATTAAAGGCCACATAATGTGGCCTTTTTAACATAATTTATTTAGTTACTTGTTCTAAATATAATCGGTCCACTAGAAAATCATATTCGCGTTTTCGGGGATGCGATAAGGGTTTTTCGTAATTCGGTAGTTCGCCAAATTTTACGTCGGGCTGTGGGTTAATTAGTATAAAAGGTAAAGCAGCACTAACATGATAGCGATTTTGTGCAGTGTACCTCACATTAACTTGAGGACTAACTCGAGTAGGGCGCCTAATTCGCAATTTTTCTTTTTCACCCAAACTGGCTACTCGAACCTGTTCTTGTGCAACCAGTGACTGCCATTTTTGCTGATCAATCATTCGCGGGTTTTTATAGCCTGCCGATTTTTCTAACATTTCAAGCGCCATTTTTTTTGTAAGTGTTTTGGTTGCGTGTTTATGCATCCAAGTAAAGCGAACAGAAAAAGGGGATTCAATTTCACTATGAATTTTACGATACGCCGCAAGCGTTATTAAATTTGGCATTGCATTATGCACCGCTTCAAATCGCGCGTCGTTATTATCTATTGCTAAAATACAATTTTTAAAAGCTGCTTTTGCACTATTTACCTGTGCTATGCGATCAATAATGGCTTGTTTATTCGCCTCTTTTATTACTAGCAAACCAGGGTGTCGCTTTAATACTCGGCTGCTTAGCCCTGGCTTTTTATACATATCTGAGAAAGCATTTAAAATTGCCTTATGTGCCAATTCCCCTGTTATTTTTGAAACGCTTATAGACTCAGGGATTATATTTTCTTCAGTACTACTAATCTCAGGTAATTGAAAATACTCTGCTTTAGCAAAGCCAACCTCTTTAAGCTCATCAATTAAGCTAAGTGTTAATTCATTGAGTAAATCAAACTGACTTCTTATTTGTACCTTTGTAACCATTAGCTACCCACCTAGAACACATCTTACTGAGTCACTATTTTCGCAAATAACCTTTTCTTTTGATAGATTTTTTATAAATAAAATTCTATTGCTAAGATTTATAACAATTTAAATTAAGTATGATGTGTTCTTTATGGTTTTTTTAAGTACTTTTGCTTCGCATATTTTAAAGGAAATAATAGAAGGGGTGAGTTAGGCACTGAGCTTTGTATGAAGCGCTAGCATAAATATTTAAAAGCGCATAATTGAGTAGCATTCTTTTTTAAAACTACCCGTAAAGTTAAGATTACATAAGCGCAAATTAAGTACGATGTGTTCCTATTACTATCTGTATCACCATCGCTTAGCTGTTAAGCTTCTACTCAAGCCATTATAATGCACACTCTACCTACTTAGATTATTGTTTTTAAATGTTTATTTATTTTTGCTTTATAAACTTGCTCATCAAAAGTAACTCAAAATAGGCTCTTAAATCTTATTAAAATTTAACTAATAATTAAATAATTGGTAAATAGTGTATTTAGTCCTTGAACAAAGCACACTGCATACGTTAATTTCATTACATCAGGTAATAGGAATGAGGAATGAACATGCAATCGTGGAACCCAAATAGCTGGAGAGAACTGCCAATACTGCAGCAACCACAGTACCCAGATCAAGACGTATTAAAGTCGGTAGAAAGCCAGTTGAAAAGTGCACCGCCTTTAGTATTTGCCGAAGAAACAAGAAGTTTATTTAAACAACTTGAAGACGTATGCGAAGGCCGTGCCTTTTTACTTCAAGGTGGAGATTGTGCAGAATCGTTTAGCGACTTTAATGCCGCTAATATTCGCGATACATTTAAAACCATCTTACAAATGGCTGTAGTATTAACCTATGGTGGAAAGTGCCCGGTTGTTAAAATTGCACGTATGGCAGGTCAATACGCTAAGCCACGTTCAGCCGACTTAGAAACAATAGACGGCGTTTCGTTGCCATCTTACCGTGGTGATATAGTAAATAACTTTGAGTTTACTGAAGAAGCGCGTATTCCAGACCCTCAACGTTTAATGACGGCATATCATCACAGTGCAGCAACGCTAAATTTGCTACGCGCTTTTGCACAAGGTGGACTTGCCGACTTACATCAAGTTAACCGTTGGAACATGGGCTTTGTTGCTGCTAATCCACAAAAAGCAAAATACCAACAACTTGCAGACAAAATTCAAGACGCGTTAGAATTTATGGAAGTGTGTGGTATTAATTCAACTATAGCGCCAAGCTTAAAAGAAACTGATTTATACACGTCACACGAAGCGTTATTACTAGGCTACGAAGAAGCATTAACACGTAGAGACCATTTATCAGGTGACTGGTACGATTGTTCAGCACACTTTGTTTGGATTGGTGAACGTACTCGCCAGTTAGACCATGCCCATATTGAATTTTTTAAAGGTATTAAAAACCCAATTGGCGTTAAAGTTGGACCAGGTATGGATCCAGACGAGCTTATCCGTTTAATCGATGCGCTTAACCCGGATAATATCCCAGGCCGATTAACACTTATCACGCGAATGGGTGCGGATGTATTACCAGAGAAGTTACCTGCGCTGGTGCGTAAAGTACAGCAAGAAGGTCGCAAAGTAATTTGGAGCTCAGATCCAATGCATGGCAATACTGAAAAAGCCAGCTCAGGTTACAAAACGCGTAGCTTTGATAATATCATGCGCGAAATTAGCCAATTCTTTGCTGTTCATAAAGCAGAGGGTTCTTACGCAGGCGGTGTTCATTTAGAAATGACCGGCCAACATGTAACAGAGTGTACTGGCGGTGCATACGGTTTATCTGACGATGACCTTGCTCAGCGCTACAAAACACAATGTGACCCACGCTTAAATGCTGATCAAGTATTAGAGCTTGGATTTTTAGTAGCTGATTTACTAAAAGATGCGCGTAAATAATACCCGCTCATAAATACCAAAAGCCGCTTTTATTTAGCGGCTTTTTTGTGTATTAACTGTGATTACGCGCTTAAATCACACATTAGTTTGTTAGTACTTACGACGCTCAAGGCCTGTATCAGAAATGATTTTTGCTGAAATTTCTTCAACAGAATGGTGAGTTGAATTTAAATGTGCAATTTTATGTTTTTTATACAGCATTTCAACTTCGCGCACTTCAATACGACACTGCCTGATTGATGCGTATTTTGAATTTGCCATGCGTCTGTCTCTTATTGCAGCCAAACGCTCTGGATCAATAGTTAAGCCAAACAGTTTATGCTTATAAGGCACTAAGCATTTTGGTAAACCTTCGCTTTCTAAGTCGTCTTCGGTGATCGGGTAATTTGCTGCTTTAATGCCATACTGCAAAGCTAAATAAAGACTGGTGGGTGTTTTACCACTTCGACTAACGCCAACTAAAATAATATCAGCCTCCGCAAAGTTTTTAATGTTGCCACCATCATCATTCATCAACGCGTAATTAACGGCATCAATTCTAAAATCATAACTTTTTTCATGAATAGAGTGTGTTCTGTGTACTTTTGGTACTGGCGCCACATTTAATTCTTTTTCAATTTTTTCACTATAGGTACTTAAAAAATCGTATGAAACTGCATCCGCTGAGCGAATAATCTCAGACAACTTATGATTCACAAAAGTAAAAAACACCAAAGGCTTTTCACCTTGCTTAGATGACGTGGCGTTAATAAGCGCTTTTATTTCATGCGCTTTTTCTTCAGTTTCTACAAAAGGGATTGTTTTATGATTAAATTCGACAGGGAATAAAGATAAAGTCGCATGACCAAACACTTCAGATGTGATTGCTGTGCCATCTGAAATATAAAACGCAGTTCTCATAAAGCCTCTTTTTTATTACATTTAATTTTAAAATCAGTGTATCACGGTTTACGTGGGGACGTTTGCCAGTGTAGAATGGTGGCGACCTTTATAAAAGGTTTTCTTTCTTAACTCTCACAGTTACTACTACAATTTGTTTTTTGGAGAAAGATCCGTGCAAGAATACGTTCTCTGGTATCAAGAGCTTGGTATGCAAGATGTTCCTCGAGTTGGCGGTAAAAATGCGTCACTTGGTGAAATGATTTCAAACTTAGCTAACGCAGGTGTGCAAGTCCCAGGTGGTTTTGCTACTACCTCAGACGCTTTTAACGAGTTTTTAGAACAATCAGGACTCAACGCAAAAATTCATGACATTTTAGATACACTCGATGTTGATGATGTAAACACACTCGCCAAAGTCGGCGCCGATATCCGCCAGTGGATTATCGATACCCCATTCCAACCTAGTCTAGACAAAGCAATCCGCGACGCATACAGCCAGCTACATGGCGACACAACTGCAGATGTTTCATTCGCTGTTCGTTCATCAGCAACCGCTGAAGATATGCCAGATGCCTCTTTTGCAGGCCAACAAGAAACGTTTTTAAACGTTGTTGGTATTGATTCTGTAATGACAGCCATCAAACACGTTTTCGCTTCGTTATTTAACGACCGTGCAATTTCTTATCGTGTTCACCAAGGCTACGATCACCGTGGTGTTGCCTTATCAGCAGGTATTCAACGCATGGTTCGCTCAGATAAATCAGCATCAGGCGTTATGTTTAGTATTGATACTGAATCTGGTTTTGAAGATGTTGTATTTATTACATCAAGCTATGGTTTGGGTGAAATGGTTGTACAGGGTGCTGTAAACCCTGATGAATTTTATGTTCATAAACCAACGCTGCTTAAAAACAAGCCATCAGTAGTTCGTCGTAATATTGGCTCTAAAGCCATTCAAATGATTTACTCACAAGACAAAGCTCACGGCAAACAAGTAGAAATTGTTGACGTAGATCCAGCGCTTTCAAACAAATTCTCGATTACAGATGAAGAAGTGCAAAACCTTGCCAAACAAGCTGTAATCATTGAAAAACATTACGGTCGTCCAATGGATATCGAATGGGCAAAAGATGGTAACGATGGCAAACTATATATAGTTCAAGCGCGTCCAGAAACAGTTCGTTCAAACGAAGACACTAACGTAATGGAACGCTTCCAACTGAATGGCAGCAGCAATGTTGTTGTTGAAGGCCGTGCAATTGGTCATAAAATTGGTAGTGGTGTTGTGCGTGTACTTGATTCAATCAAAGAGATGGACCAAGTACAAGTAGGTGACATTTTAGTTACCGATATGACCGACCCAGATTGGGAACCTATCATGAAGCGCGCGGCTGCGATTGTTACAAATCGTGGTGGTCGTACATGTCATGCTGCAATTATTGCACGTGAGTTAGGTATTCCAGCCGTTGTTGGTTGTGGTAATGCAACAGATTTAATTAAAGCTGGTCAAGAAGTTACCGTATCATGTGCCGAAGGCGATACAGGTTTCATCTATGAAGGTATTTTAGACTTTGAAGTGTTAACTTCACGCGTAGACGAAATGCCTGAACTGCCAATGAAAGTAATGATGAACGTAGGTAACCCAGATCGCGCATTCGATTTTGCTCGTTTACCACATTCAGGTGTTGGCCTTGCGCGCGTTGAGTTTATCATCAACCGTATGATTGGTGTTCACCCTAAAGCGTTATTAAATTTTGATGCACAAACAGATGCATTAAAAGCAGAAATCACTGACATGATTGCCGGTTACGAATCACCTGTTGAATTCTATATTGGTAAACTAGTTGAAGGTATTTCTACCCTAGGTTGTGCGTTTGCTCCAGAGCGTGTAATTGTTCGTATGTCTGATTTTAAATCAAACGAATACGCAAACTTAGTGGGCGGCCAGCAATACGAGCCAGGAGAAGAAAACCCAATGATTGGTTTCCGTGGTGCTGCGCGTTATATTTCTGAAGATTTCCGTGATTGTTTTGCCCTTGAGTGTGAAGCAATAAAACGCGTTAGAAATACTATGGATATGACTAACATCGAAATCATGATCCCATTCGTACGTACCCTTGAAGAAGGTAAACGCGTTATTGAATTACTTGAAGAGCATGGCCTTAAACGTGGCGAAAATGGTCTTAAAGTAATTATGATGTGTGAACTTCCGTCAAATGCATTAATGGCTGAAGAATTTTTAGAATACTTCGATGGTTTCTCTATTGGCTCTAACGATTTAACTCAGTTAACGCTTGGTCTTGACCGTGATTCAGGTTTAATTGCGCACTTATTTGATGAGCGCGACCCTGCAATCAAAAAGCTTCTTTCTATGGCTATTAAAACAGCAAAAGAAAAAGGTAAGTACGTAGGTATTTGTGGTCAAGGTCCTTCAGATCATGAAGATTTTGCTGCATGGTTAGTAGAGCAGGGCATTGATTCTGTCTCGCTTAACCCAGATACAGTACTAGAAACATGGTTATATTTAGCTGATAAACTCGCTAAATAAATTACCTTGTTAAAAAAATGCCAGCATCTGCTGGCATTTTTTATGGCTTAAAATGTGTGTTTTGCTAATTTTTTATCTAAATAGGCACATGAGCGAGTAAGCGCTTTTTGACACCAAGCTAAATAACCTCTCGCTTTTGGGTAATACATAGAAAAGCACAGTAAACCTGCAATAAAAAATATTAACGAGGGTCCAGGTACTACGGCAAATAGTAGTCCTAATAAAATAAACAGTGTCCCGCTGATCTGTATAAGTAGTTTTTTCATATAAACCTCATAGTAGGCGTTTAATTTGATTATAATTAGAGCTGCTCATATTACGATTAAAAGAGTGTTACAAACTGTAAAATCTTCAATTTCTATTAGCCATCACCATGATATAATTACACAAATGCATTAAAAAGCGCCGCCATGATAGCAACGATTACACAACAAGATGCCGCGACCGAATTGGTTGCAAATTACTTAAATACCATACAAAATCAAGGATTTACTGGAGATACAGACGCCAGTTATGCAACGAGGCTGACTGCATCAACCGATAACAGTATTTACCAGCAGCTTCCACAAGGTGTTATTTTTCCAAAAAACGAAAAAGACATTCAAATTGCCTTACAAACTGCATCTCATGACCCGTTTTTGTCGTTAACTTTTGGTCCTCGCGGTGGCGGCACAGGCACTAACGGACAATCTTTAACCCCAGGTATTGTGGTTGATTTATCACGTTACATGCGTGAAATCCTCGAAATAAATGTAGAAGAAGGTTGGGTACGAGTTCAAACGGGCGTGATAAAAGATCAACTTAACGACTTTTTAAAACCGTATGGATTTTTCTTTTCACCCGATTTATCTACCAGTAACCGCGCCACTATTGGCGGCATGATCAGTACAGATGCATCTGGCCAAGGTTCATTAGTTTATGGCAAAACAAGCGACCATGTTTTAGGGCTAACCACGTATTTATTCGACGGCACAGCAATGTCTACCAGCCCAATAGACATAGAAAAAGCAAAAATAATTGCCGATCAAGACTCATTAATTGGGCAAATATACAAAACAGTTTTAGATATTTCAATTAGTGAACGCGACGCTATATTAGCCAAATTCCCACGATTAAATCGCTTCTTAACTGGGTATGACCTAGAGCATGTACTAAGTGAAGACTTACAAACTTTTGATATGAGTCGACTAATTACAGGCTCTGAAGGCTCATTAGGTATAGTCACTGAGGCGAAATTAAACCTAACACCCATTGCTGAATTTAAAACACTCATCAATATAAAATATGACAGTTTTGATTCTGCACTTCGCCATTCACCATTTTTGGTTGATGCCCGTGCTACCTCGGTTGAAACCGTTGACAGCAAAGTTTTGAATCTTGCGCGCGAAGACATTATTTGGCATTCAGTATCGGACTTAATAACCGATGTACCAAATAAAGATATGCAAGGACTCAACATGGTTGAGTTTAATGCTGTATCACCACAAGATATAAAAGACAAAGTAGACACTTTATGTAAATTATTAGATGAGTGCGTTGAAAATCAAACTAATGGGGTTATTGGCTATCAGTTAACCAGCGATAAAAGCGATATACTAAAAATTTATGCAATGCGTAAAAAATCAGTGGGTTTATTAGGTAATGTAAAAGGAAGCCAAAAGCCCCTCGCGTTTGCCGAAGATACCGCCGTACCGCCTGAAAATTTAGCCGATTACATTGTCGAATTTAGAGCGCTACTTGATAGCCATAATTTACAATATGGTATGTTTGGCCATGTTGATGCCGGTGTATTACATGTTAGACCTGCACTGGATATGTGCGACCCAGAACAAGAAAAATTACTACGTACAATTTCAGATGAGGTAGTAAAACTCACCGCTAAATACGGTGGATTAATGTGGGGCGAGCATGGCAAAGGATACCGAAGTGAATACGGCCCTGAATTTTTTGGTGAGCATTTATTTACTCAATTACGCAAAATAAAATCTGTATTTGACCCAAACAATAAAATAAACCCCGGTAAAATATGTACGCCAATTGAAAGTAAAGACTCACTAGTTAGTGTTGATGGGCAGAAACGCTCTTATTTCGATAAGCAAATTTCTATTGATGTTAAAACCAGTTTTAACAATGCAATGACCTGTAATGGTAACGGCTTGTGTTTTAATTATGATGAAAACTCGCCAATGTGCCCATCTTATAAAGTGACCGGCGATCGTCGTAACTCACCTAAAGGTCGCGCGGGTTTAATGCGTGAATGGTTACGACTTCAAGAGTCAAAAGATGTTAATTTGCTTGAAGTAGAAAAAGAGCTAAACAAAGGTGAAGTGATCACCTGGTGGGAGCGTTTTGTTCATAGCCGTGAAAAAAATAAAGGCGTTTACGATTTTTCTCACGAAGTAAAAGCATCAATGGACGAATGTTTAGCATGTAAAGCGTGTACTACCGCTTGCCCAATAAAGGTAGATGTACCAACTTTTCGAGCTCGTTTTTTAAATTATTACCATAGTTATTATGCGCGCCCACTGAAAGATTATTTAGTGGGTAATATCGAAAATAGCGCACCGTTAATGTCAAAATTTGCTCGGATTATTAACCCAATTGTAAAAACATCATTGGTTAGTAGCATCATTAAAAAAACGGTTGGTTATGTTGATACCCCGCAGCTAAGTATTCCAGCACTCGGTAAACGTATAAACAAAGCGCAAAAATTTGATTTAAATTTACTTAAAAAATTAAGCGCCGATGAGCAAAATGAGTATGTACTCATTGTTCAAGACCCATTTACCAGCTTTTACGAAGCCGAATTGGTTGAGAGCTTTATTACACTGATCACACAGCTTGGAAAAAAACCCATGTTGTTACCATTTAAACCCAATGGTAAGCCTCAACATGTGAAAGGTTTTTTACATGAGTTTAAAGTGACAGCTAAAAATGCTGCAGAATTTCTAAATCAACTTAACGAGATCAATGCGCCATTAGTAGGTTTAGATGCATCTTTAGTGATGTGTTATCGCGATGAATATAATACAATTTTAGAAAATAACCGTGGTGATTTTCATGTGCTACTTGCCCATGAATGGCTAGAAACACAATCGTTTAAACAGTTAACGGCTAAACAAAATTTAAATACTGAATTTACGTTATTGAGCCACTGCACTGAAACAACCGCTTTACCAAAAGCGGCAAGTGTTTGGAAAACTATTTTTGATGAACTTGGTTTAACATTAAACACTACAAATACGGGTTGTTGTGGAATGGCAGGTACGTATGGCCACGAAGCACAAAACCAAGATAACTCTCGATCGCTTTACGAAATGAGTTGGAAACCTATTGTTGATAAAAATAAACCTGAGCAACTTTTATCAACGGGATTCTCATGTCGCAGCCAAGTTAAACGTTATGAAAAGTTTAAACCCAAGCATCCGATAGAGTTACTGGCAAATGTACTTAGTTAATAATTTAATTAATTAAGCTGAAAATAAAAAGGCGTAACTTATTATTAAGTACGCCTTTTTATTTTGCTTATATTTATTTAGTTTTTTTAGCAAAACTATCTGCTATAGGTTTTGTACTAATACCGTGAATAAACACACTAAATAAAATTGTTGTCATGGCAATGGTCGCAATTTGAAATTTGTTTTCTATTTGTGTGTCTATTACCATTAAGGTAAAAACAATTGAGGCCAATCCTCTTGGCCCAAACCAAGCAAATGTAAAACGCTCTTTAATTGTTAGTGCTGTAAATTGCAATGACAGCATAACCGGTATTATTCTAATTAAAGTCGTACTTAATAATGCATACGTTATTATCGCTAAATTTAATTTAGGTAAAACTAAATAAGCACATACAAATCCAAACAAACACCAGATCATTAAAGAAGTAAAGTCAGCAATATGCTCTGAGTCTTCTATCAACTCTTTGCTTATTTTAGTAGTGGCGTATTTATCAAATAATAAACCCGCAACAAACACCGCAATAAATCCACTGCCATGAAAATATTGCGTAATCGAAAACACCGCCATAGCAAAACCTAATAATAAAAAAGGACTCGTGTTTTGCGCAAAGTAATGGCGCTTCATTGCAAAATTTAAACACGGAATAAAAATAGCGGTACTTGTAAAGGCAATTAATAAGGCTAAACCAAGTTCTCTGCCAAACACACTTAACGTTTGCGTTGCTGTAATTGCAGATTCAGGATTTTTTGCCAGTAATATAAATATTAAAAAAATAGGAACACATAAACCATCATTCAAACCACTTTCGGTATTAATTCCTTCACGAATTTTTTCAGGTACCTGCGTACTTGCCAATAACCCTTTACTCAACGCCGCATCGGTAGGCGTTAATATTATTGCAAGTAACGCCGCTTGAATAACAGATAAATCGGCAAACAAAAATAACCCAACGGCAATCCCAAGTAATAACGTTAAGGGGAGGGCGATAAATAACAGTAAACTTGGATACTGAAAGCTATGTCTTAAAACACTTAATTTTGACTTAGCCGCATCAGAAAATAAAAAAATACTGAGTGTCAATTCTATAAAGGGCAGTAAAAAATCTATGCCGGTTTTTATTCTGCTACTTTCGTTAGGTAAAAGTGTGGCAAGCAATATCCCACCAATTACAAAAAACATTGGCCCTGTTACTTCGGTTTTTTCTAGTTGGCGAAATGTTAAGGAATAAACTAAAAATAAAACGCCAATAAATGAGATCACTAAGTATTCCATTAAATTTTCCTTTTAATTCCAGATTTAGCCCGCTCTTTTATATTTGTTTGAATATAAATTTGATCGGTTGTAGCAATTTTTGCATGGCCTAAATCTTCAGATAAATGTTTTAAAGGGCGAGTTTGCGCGTCATGCGTTGCCCCCGTATGGCGTAGCCAATGCGCAGTGGCCGCTTCTAATTGTTCCGCGTCATCTTTAAATCCATCATCAAGTAAAGATTGTTGCGCAATATCGAAACTTTGTTGTACCAATCTGCGAATTTGTCTTACTGTCATTCCACCCTGACCACGAATTTTATGAACTAGCGGGTCTGACTCATCAACGCGGGGCAGAGCAGGCAAGCCTCGATACAAGCGATAACGTTTTAAATACTCAAGAAAATCATCACTTAATGTTACATCGCGTAATTTATTTCCTTTGCCCATTATTCGTAAAAACCAAAAGCCATCATTATCTTGCCAAAAATGAGACATAACAGGTGACCATTGTGGTCGCTCTGATAATTCTGAAATTCGAAGGTAGAGTCCTTTTAAACAGGCGAGGGTAAATAAGTTTCTTTCATACTCTGGTTTTTTTTCGCATATATCTCTGGTAACGCCAAATACATATTCCCATTGAATATCACTTAATGTATCGGGGATTTGTATTTGCGATTGCACAACCAAGTAGGGACTATTTTTTTTAACAACAGGTACAAAGTTAGCAAAGGTTTTTTCTTCTAAAATAGCGAATTTATAAAATACATTGAGGGCAGTAAACATGGCCGATAATGTTTGCTGACTCGCAATAGATTCTTTTAACATGAAAGGGCGCCAATTTTGATTTAACCGACGAATTCCTTGCTCATCTTTATAACGCCATTGAACAGATGTAGATGCCCATTTTTTATCCGGTTCAACCATAAAATCAACATAGGCTTCAATATCTTCACGCTTAAGTTCAAATACAGATTTTTCAGCTATAAGCCATGACCATAAATAAAAACGTTCCAACTCATTACGAAAACGACTATAGGTTGCCTCAGATTTTCGTCCATAAACATATAAAAACTGGTATAAAAAATTAAGATCAGTCTTTGATTCAGTTACAGTCAAGCTGACTTGCTGTATAAAAGAGGCTAGTTCTGGATATTCTGATGAGAGTGTATTATCTTCAAGATGAGCTATTTGATAACGTAATTGTTTTAATGTATCGACCAGAGCAACAAGCATAATAGTAAAATATATAAGAAAATAATAGACTTATAGGTTAACCTTAAAGTCCGATACTGTCTAGTATTGGACATAATGAATTTTTGATATTTATGCTAAACGCAGATTTATTAACCATATACCTTATTAAAGGAAAAATCATGAAAAAATTACTTCTGTTGAGCATGTTAGTTATTAGCGTTTTATTAACAGGTTGCGCTACTACAGGCAGTGCTTCCCCTGGAGAAAAACGTGCTTTAGTACAAAGTATGAAATCGAATACATTAACTGCTCTATACGAAAAAAAACCAGATGTTAAAACCCAAATCGCAAACTCTGCCGGTTATGCTGTATTTGATAATGCTAATGTAAACGTTATTTTAGCCAGTTTTGGTGGTGGGTACGGTGTAGTAAAAAATAACCTAACCGGAAAATCTACCTATATGAATATGGGTGAAGCTGGTTTAGGCTTAGGTTTAGGTGTTAAAGATTTCAATATTGTGATGGTTTTTCACGATCAAGCAGCGTTAAATAGATTTATTAAACATGGTTGGGCGTTCGGTGGTAATGCCGATGCTGCTGCAAAATACCAAGATAAAGGTGGTGCTTTAGTTGCCGAAGCTATTGCTGACCAAGTTACTGTTTACTCTTTAACCGAAAGTGGCCTTGCACTGCAAGCTGTTTTAAAAGGTACTAAATTTTGGGTCGATTCTGAGCTAAATTAAGACCTCAAAACCCTCTCATAAGTGGGCTAGTTTGTATGATTACGCCCACTTTAATTTAAATCCTTGCAATTTAACATAACGTAATTTATGGGTTACTTATAATAAATTAGCTTACCCCTTACTATCTAGAACTCATAAACTGCACGACTACTATTATGTCGTGCAGTTTTAGTATTACGACTCTTGAGGCTTATACAGTATAGACTGATTTCGACCAGATTCTTTAGCTAAGTAAAGTGCTTTATCGGCATGGGTTAATACAACATCGATAGTTTGCTGATCTTGTGCTTTTGCTAAACCGATAGATATTGTAACTTGGCCATAAATATCGGTGTAACCTAAAATTTCTGTTTGTTCAACTTCGGTTCTAATCTTTTCGGCTACGAATAATGCATCTTCCTCAGATGTATTTGGTAGAATTATGGCAAACTCTTCTCCGCCTAATCTACAAACTGAGTCTGTTCTACGTACACTTTTATTCAATGTTGAAGCTATAGCAATCAGTACTTTATCGCCAATTGCATGGCCAGCTCTGTCATTTACAGATTTGAAGTGATCAACATCAAGCATCAAAATATAAGTTTCAGCTGTGACTAAGGTACTTTGTTCAAGCGCACTTTTTGCTAATTCCATAAAATGCCGCCGATTTGCTAAGCCAGTTAAACTATCGTATGTTGCCGCTTTAATTAAAGCTAGTTCAGCATCACGCCTTTGTTTATCTATTTTTTCTTGAATGATGGCACTAAAAATAATTAAACCTATGATAAACCATGAAATAACAACAACATATAAACCAAATAAATCTTCTAGTTTCACAGAAATTAAAGTCTTAATAAACAAATAACCTATTAATATAGGGACAAAACAACCGATACAAACTTGAAAACGAGCAATTCGTCCACCTATATGTGGCGATAATAAAGCATGAACTGCACCTTGCTTGGCATGGATAAACAAAACACTAATCCCAAGAAATATACCATAAGTTGTAGTTAAAATAGACATATGACCAAAAAATGATGTAATACCATAAGCATAACCAATTATCGACAGCATCGGCACTGCAAGTCCAACAAAAGCAACTACTTGTGCAGTCATTACCTTACCAAACTGACCCAATAGTAACGCAGAAGATAAAAATGCCATCATAATCGCAGTATTAATCCCCATCGAATTTGAATACCCAGCTTGTAACTCTGCGTTCACAGTATTTATGAATGGGGTAATATGTACGGCCATTTTGCTGGATAATAAATTATCACTTATAACTATAAGGGATGTTATAAGCGCAGTTATAGAAAGTAATGGGTTGAGGATTGTAAAATGTTTTTTATACTCTAAAAAAACACTAAAACCAATTAGTATTATAGTAATAGCGGTAAGCGGATTTGTTGCAGCCCCTCCGGCTATCGGCCTATATAATTGTTGTACAGAAAAAAAGTAACCCGAAGCAGATAACAAAGAGAGTAAAATACAGCCTAGCGCTAATGCTTTAGCGATAATTTCAACATAGCGAGTGCGATTTTCATAAGCTACTCTTTGTTTTTCGTTCTCAATTAAATCTAAGCTGATTAAAGCCATAACACGGTATTTTCTTCATTCAAAATCAATTATTTTAATGGTAGTAGAATCATAAAAATAAGCAATTTTAATTACCTACTTAGAAATATCTACTAATATGCAGTGATTTTAAGTGTATTAGTTAACTGAGTATCTAAGGCATCTGCCAGTTTTTCTGTTTCACTAAACACGGTGTTCCAATATTTAATACGCGTGTCTGCATCAAGATCAGTAAAGTCGTTTCTGTCTGGGATTTTTCCGTAAGGTAAACCCGCGACAAATTCTTTTGATGGGGTGATCATCACAACGTTATCATAATTTTGTGGTGACACTTTTCGTTTTAAATTTTTATCGAACCACCCTGCTTTTGGTTCTGAATTAAAATGCGGATACAAAATTAAGCCTGGGTTATTAATTTTTAAATCAAAGTGGTAATCAATAATGCCGCCATCGCGGTAAATTCCTGGTGGGGAACCGGCAATATTTTTTATGCCTTGCATTACTAGTGGTATAGAGCCCGATGCCAATAAGGCATCTTTTAAATTTGTTTGTGTGAGTGCGATATTTTGAGTTTTAAAATTGTAGCTGTCGGTAATACTTAAATCACTATTGGGCGCGCCAAAAATAAAACGCTCATATTGCGAGCCTAATAATTTTCGATTAACGCGGTTAAGCATATAACTTTTTGATAAACCCAAAAGCTGTATTAATTTATTCTCACTGGCAATAAACCCGTTAGATTTTGCGACAATAAAATGCGCTTTAAATACCGGATTATTTATAATTTCAGTAACGCCATCATCACCAAACACATCTTCAAGTAATGCGCGGGCTTTAGTGGTAATCTCAGTTGGGGTGGGTTTATTACTAGAATATCGGGTTTGCGAATACGATTTTGCTAAACGTTCAATGGCTTTAGCCGGATCGTTTTGTGCAAAACACGCAGAACGAAAAGCCCCTGCCGATGAGCCAATTAAATTAAGCGGTTGAGTACGGTGTTTAAAAAACTCGCCAAATATATATTTGTCTAAGCCAAATAAGGTAAACCATTTAGGGCCACCACTCGCCCCTAAAAACGAGGTAAAAAGCTCGGGTTTAAACCCTTGTTCGTTTATTATTTTTGCTGCAGTTTTACCTGCAAAAATGTCGATCATCTAAAAATACTACCTGTAGAGTCGCAGTTTAACGTTGTTAAAGCCAAACTTAAAAATGAATACTTATGCAATGTAAAACTTTTAAACTTTAATCTTAATCCCAAATTCCGTCTTCACATTTGCCCTGCACTTTTACGTTTTTTACCTTAAACTCAGGCTCTATGCCTTTGTCTCTTTGTGCGTGGTAGTCGTTAGTAACAGACAAAATAGTTGGCGTTAACAGTATACTAGCGATAACGTTTACTACTGTCATTAACCCTAGAGCAATATCGGCTAAATCCCATACTTGTTTTAAGGTGGCTGATGCGCCCCACAACATCATTGATAAATAAAGCAAAGTATAAATACCGCGCCCTACTTTGTTATCAAGCTTAAATAGGTGCAGGTTACTTTCAGCGTAGGCGTAGTTAGCAACCACCGAGGTAAATGCAAATAAAGTAATGGCAGCGGCTACAAAATACACGCCGCCTTGTGCTAAATGTGAGGTCATAGCGGTTTGGGTTAAACGAATGCCTTCCATTTCGCCGCTTATGTTCACATCGCCCAATAAAATAATAACCGCGGTACAGCTACAAAGTACAATGGTGTCGAAAAATACGCCTAGCATTTGTATGTAACCTTGGGTAACTGGGTGATTAGGTATGGGGCTGGCACTTGCCGATGCATGCGGCACGCTACCTGCGCCTGCTTCGTTTGAATATAAGCCCCGTTGAATACCATTTTTAATCGCCGCCCCCATGGCGCCTGCTCCCGCTTCTTGTAAGCCAAACGCGGATAAAAATATATCTTTTAGCATACTGGGTACTTGGGTAAAGTTAATCAGTGTAATTACCACAGCAACAAGCACAAACACGATGCCCATAACAGGGACTACTCGCTCAGCAAAACGGGCAATGGCTTTAAATCCACCTAAAATAATTGAACCGGCTAACAAAGTGATCACGATGCCGGAATAGTGTGTGGGAATTTCAAAGGCATAATTAAGCGCATCGGTAATGGTGTTGGTTTGCATGGCGCTAAAGGTAAAGCCGTAACCTAAAAATAAACAGGCGGCAAACACAATAGCAAACGCACGGCTGCCTAAGCCTTGTTGAATATAATACGCAGGGCCACCTCTAAAATCGCCATTACTATCACGAATTTTATAAATTTGCCCAAGAATACTTTCTGCAAAACCGGTCGCCATACCCAGTATGGCAATCACCCACATCCAAAATATGGCGCCACTTCCACCAAGTGATATAGCAACAGCCACACCGGCTAAATTACCAGTACCAACACGCGCACAAAGCCCCGTACATAACGCCTGAAAGGAGCTAATGTTATTTTTATCACACTTGCTACTGCTTTTTAGCAAGCTAAACATATGTGTAAATTTAACGAGTTGAATAGCTTTTAAACGCACAGAAAACCATATGCCAGCAAAAAGTAAAATGTAAATGAGTACTTGGCCTTCGCCCCATAAAAGGATATTTACACTTTTGATCAGCGTGTCGAACATCAGGCTTCCTTTTTATTATTATTTGCCACGGTATTAATTTAGCGACGTGAGTGTTTAAGTTTAGTAGAGACTTAGCCACTTTATAATAAAGCTAATTAGATGTGAATTATTTTTCTTTATTAATGAATATAAATTCACCCAACAAGCTGACTTATATTGCAGTGTAATTGCTGATGTAAAAGGAATGTTTTAGAAAGGAATTAGTCGCGTGCTTTAATAACCGTTAGCGCATTATTTTCGAGGTAAAAAACCGAATATTTCTCACGGCTAAATGACTGCCATGAGAACACAGTAAATGCTGATTTATTATCTTGCTGATAATAAACACACAGCTACGCTATGTAGCTGTGTTTATAATCATCCTGATCTGGGTGATGGTTTTTTAAGTAGTTATGGCCTGCTGCTAAACCAAGTTTATAGTCAAATCGTAAGTCATCATTTGAGCTGCCTAATAACTTACTATAAAGCTTTTGATTTGCAAAAATTTGGATTATTTCTACATCTTTTGGTGGGTTAGCAATAAATGCTAACTCATCTTCGTAGGCTTGCTCATGCTGTAATAAGTAGTCTATTGTTTTTGGGCAATAGCCAGATACTTCAACAAATGATTTTAATTTACTTACCCATGCTGATTGAGCCTGAAAGGCTTCATCAACGGTGCGTATAACCACAATTTTGCGTGCGCCACGATTATAGGCTTCGCGTACAGGAAGCGGTGCGGCAAGGCCACCGTCTAAGTAAAAATCAGACTCTGACTGTATCTCAGTCTTACCTAATTCATTAGCAGCTAATGCATTTAACCATGGCGTGAGTTTTACACCTTGTTTATATAAAAATGGCAGTGCACTTGACGCTTTCAATAGATCTCGCCATTGCTGGCCTTCACCGGTTGGTGATAAAAAATAAGGTTTTCGATCACGGGCATTAGTGGCAGTAATTAATAGCTCACGGTCACCTAAACTGGCTTTTGCGGTTTTAAAATCAAGCGCTCTGTTAACTTCGGTAGTTTTATCAAAGTACCAATCTAGGTCAACAATATGTTTACCCATTAGACCGCGACCTAATTGAAAAAAACGTTTATGACGCGAAAGGCCTCTTATTAAGCGTTTGGCATACCCTTTTTGGCGAGCTAAATAGCTCGTTAAGTTTTGAGAGCCTGCAGATGTGCCAATAAATAAGTCAAATGGATCATACTCTTGCTCTAACCAGGCATCGAGTACACCCGCGGTAAATATCCCTCGTTGTCCGCCACCTTCTGCTATCAGCGCTACTTTTGGCTGCACTGAGTTGTTGCCTGAATGGGGTGTCGTACTATTTTGAGATTTCACGCTTTACCTTCCTATTTATTTAGCTGAATTGTGTTGCATACCCTTATAATAATTGTTCAATATCCATAATTAAAATTGATTGTTTAAATCAGTTCTATTGAAAAAATAGAATAAACCTTTTCATTGCCACTTTTTAAATAATGTAAAATGGCCCCGACGTAATCAACTTTAATCTGTTTAATAGCATAACAAGCGTTGAGTGTACGCTTGCTTAACCAATTGCTTATCCGTGTTTTATTTGCATTAAAATTTCAAGCGCTTTATGGCGCTTTTCATTATCAAATAAGTCGTTGGTGAATATAAGCTCATCAACCCCTAATTGATTTACAATCATTTCTAGCTTGTGTTTAATACTGGCTGGCCCACCGGTAACACTTAACCCTAAAAAACTCTCAACATGAGCGCGCTCTTGTTCGCTCCACAAACCTTCCATTGTTTCTACTGGGGGTTTTAACCACAGCTCGTCGCCTCTAATTAACGATAACACTCGCTGTTTGGATGTAGTTGATAAGTACTGTGCTTCTTCATCTGTATCTGCAGCCACTAAAGGTAATGCCAACATGACATAAGGCTTAGCTAATACATTTGATGGTTTAAATTCTCGTTTATACAAGGCTACTGCATCATGCACAAAACGCGGTGCAAAGTGCCCCGCAAATACATAAGGTAATCCTTTTTGTGCAGCTAACTGCGCACTAAATAAACTTGAACCTAAAAGCCAAATGGGCACATTGGTGTTTTCACCAGGTATTGCTCGCACGCGCTTAGTTCCCTCATAAGGGCCCAATAATGTTTGTAACTCGCTAACTTCATTAGGAAAGTTTTCAGCACGACTGATATCGTTATTTAATGCACGACTTGTTACAGGATCACTACCCGGGGCGCGCCCTAACCCTAAATCAATTCGACCTGGATATAAACTTTCTAAGGTGCCAAATTGCTCCGCAACAACTAAAGGAGCATGATTAGGCAACATAATTCCACCCGACCCTACGCGTATTTTTTTAGTGTTTCCGGCTATATGCCCCACCAAAATTGAAGTAGCCGCACAAACAATCCCAGGCATATTATGATGCTCGGCTAACCAAAAACGGTTAAAACCGAGTTCCTCGGCTTTTTGTGCGTAGGCTGTACTTTTATTTAAGGTGTCACTCACAGTGGCACCTTTAGGCATAGGCGCCAGTTCTAATAACGAAAAAGGAATGGTTGATAACAAAGTAGCACCTCCAAATTAAATAGCGATTTATAGCGCTAGCCATAAATAATGAGTCTATGCTAAGAGATGGGTGTGTATGACAGTCAATTCAAGGCGCCTTGCCTTTTAAAAGCTAAATAGCGATGTGATTGAACAACAATTAAGTTAGCTATTTTTAGCAGCAGCGTGTTGGCGCTTTAGTTTATAAGCTTCTGAATCAAGCCCTTTTTTCCAATAGCCCGATGCAACAATTTGACTGCGCGGTATAGCTAATTCATCAGTTAATATGGTTTTTGCTTTACGGACTAATCCGGCTTCAAGTGCCATAAATACAATAGGTTGTTGCTCACTAAGTGGTAGCGATTTTAATGCGTTTATCATATCTGTATCGGGGTTATTTGTTATTAACCACGTTACATCACGCGAGGAGTCTAAGCTAATCACATCATCTTTTGTTGGTGCATGGATAATCGCGTCAATTTTTGCGTTTATAGGCAATTGTTGCACGTAGCCTTTAATTGCATTAACCGAAGTTAAATCGCCAAGTAATAGATAATATGAATGATCATAGTTATCCAACTTTTTAGGGCCTGGCCCTGCTATACCCACTTCATCGCCTACTTTTGCTTCTTTAGCCCAATTAGTGGCTGGGCCTTGGTGCATATTTATCACAAAGTCGAGGGTAAGTGCACCAGTGTGCTCATCAATATGTCTTATAGTGTATGAACGCATACACGTAGTTTTAATATTAAAGTCAACGCGGCCATTTTGTGGAATAAGCACCTTTACGTAGTTACCAATGTATTGCGCACTCAGGTCGTTAAACTCATCTGAGCCGACAATAATGCGTTGTAAATGTGGGGTTATTTGCTTTGTGCTTAATACGGTTGCTTTGCGTACTTTTTTACCCATGTAAATTTACCTCATTAAAAAGATGAATTGCACCACGCCCCATTGGTTGATAAAATCAACTATAGCAATTTAACTGACTTTGTCAACCATTATGGATTTATTATGAACTCTTCATTGGCCAATACATTATTTGCTTTAATGCAAAATTATCGCGTTACCATACGCGAAGCCATTAATGCAGGTGAGCTTGGATTAAACGCGATGCATGTGCGTTGTCTGCATATTATTGCAGCGACACCTCAGTGCACTGCTAACGATATTGTGAATCAAACCCAACGCGACAAAGCCCAAATAGCACGGTTAGTGAAAGAACTGCTCGCGCTAAACTTAATTCATAAAAATGCCAGTGAGCATGACAAGCGTTGTTTTATTCTGTCGTTTACCGCACAAGGGTGCACGCTTTACGACAAATTATTAAACGCTGAGCAGCATGTAAATGCGCAAATGTGTAAAAACTTAAACCCACAGCAAATCAATGACTTCTTAGATACAGCTCAGCAAATGATCAAAAATATGGATTGATCGCAGATCCATTACTTGGCATAACTTATATAAAACGCATATACTGTACACTTATACAGTATATGCGTTTTAGGTTGTGTTATGTTTGTTATTCCCATTTATATAGAGGCCGGTGTATGCGGATTTGAGTCACCTGCAGCACAATATACAGAGCTTGGCGTTTCACTTGATGAGTTATTAATAAAGCATCCTGATGCCACGTTTATTGGGATAGCGTCTGGGTGCTCTATGCAAGAAATTGGTATTTTTGAGGGCGACTTACTGTTGGTTGACCGTGCAGAAATACCAAAAGATGGCGATGTTATTGTGGCTAACTTAAATGGTTTATTTGTATGTAAGCTGCTTGATAAGACCAATGCACGCTTGCTATCAGCCTCTTCTGCTTATAAGCCGGTGCAATTGACTGAGTCAGATGAGTTTCAGCTTGAAGGTGTGGTAACTCGCTCTATTAGGCTGCATCGCCAAAGCCCTGAGTTACTTTCATGTATGCCTTAGTTGATGCCGTTGCTTTTTATGCCAGTGCAGAAAAAGTATTTGATCCGGCTATTCGCTCAAAACCTGTGGTGGTGCTTACCAATAATGACGGCTGTGTGTGTGCGGTGTGCCCGATTGCGCGTAAGCTTAATATTCCTAAATTTGGCCCTTACTTTAAAGTTAAGCAGTTACTAGAACAAAACAATGTGGTTGTACGCTCTAGTAACTATGAACTATACGCTAATTTAAGCGACCGGATGATGAGTGTAATTGGCCGCTTTTGTGACACCCAGCATGTTTACAGTATCGATGAATCGTTTTTACACTTTAATGGTTATCAACCTTTAATTAACGATTGGCAAGCATATGGGCAACTAATTAGGCGTACTGTATGGCGCGAAACCAAACTCCCTGTTGGGGTTGGCTTTGGGCCAACACCGACCTTAGCCAAAGCCGCTAACCATGCAGCTAAAAAACTAACTGGCTTTAATGGTGTTGCAGTGATTGACGATGAAGTAAGTCGCCGCACTATTTTGCAACGAATGCACTGCCAAGATGTTTGGGGGGTGGGCAAACGTTTAGCTAAAAAGCTGGCTCTCATGGACATTCATACCGCGTGGCAACTGGCTGAGCAAAGCCCAAAAACAATTCGCCGCCAATTTAGTGTGGTGCTTGAGCGCACAATTAACGAGCTCAACGGCATTACCTGTTTAAACTGGGATGATGTACGCCAAGATAAACAAGCTATTTTTTCAACTCGTAGTTTTGGTCAGCGACTTTGCGACCCCGATGCAGTTAAAACCGCCCTAATAAATCATGCTAGTGTAGTTGCACAAAAATTAAGAGCGCAACAGTCGCTAACTCATCGTATTTATATTTTTGCTGCCAGCTCATCACATGAACACGCCTTTTATAAAAAGTCAGTTATGCATCAATTTGATCCGCCCACTAACGATACTCGCGTTATGGCCAATGCGGTATCAAAGAGTTTTGAGCAAATATATCAACCGGGAATTCGATTTTATAAATGTGGTGTGGGCGCATTAGAGCTCAGCCCGCAGCAGTTTCAACAACATCATTTATTTGATAAGCAAACCGATAACCCGCAGTTAATGAGCTGTTTAGATGCTATTAATCATAGATACGGTAAAGGAATGCTTAGCGTGGCGAGCAGCCAATTAAATGATCATTGGCATATGAACAGGGCTTTTTTATCGCCGCAATACACGACTCGTTGGCGTGATATTCCAAAAATAAAATGCGATTTATAGACGCTTTAATTCAAACTTACATTGAACATTAGCATTTTTAATCGAATATTCTAACTGTGTGTCAGAAACAAAATTTAGCGTGCGGCTAACATCTAATGTATCGCTATTATTGTCACACCTGTCTTGGCGCAAATCCATTGTTAAACCAATATTCGTATATTTAAACTTAGTAGTCACTAGGCAAAAATCAGGGACTTTATTAGTTTGTGTTCCATTATGTAAATCAATAAAAGAAATTAAACTACCAAGTCTAAAACCCAAATCGGTATTATTTCTATCGAGCCACATTAATGAACCTGAATCACAATAGCGAGCATCGCCTGAAATTAATTCATAATCGCCAACTTTACTATTAAACAAGCTAACAAACTTAGTTTTGTTACTAGGTAAAATCGTTTTAGCAAAAGACTGATTAGCAAAAAACAAACAACCAATACACAATAGAACTTTATAATTCTTCATTAAAAAAACCTAACGAGTCACAATATAATTAGCTTAACACATTAAGCCTACTTACTTATTTTAAAATTTATGCAAAAAAAATCCCTTGATAACAATCAAGGGATTTAATAGTTATAAAGCAGACTGTTGTTATTTGTGTAACAACTGTACTCTTCTATAAACAAACAAAGCGGCTAAAAGTAATAAGAAGAAACTGAAAGAACCTCCTCCACTTTTATCACCTTCTTTAGGTGTTGCAAGTGCTTCAGGTACATTATTAACAGTAACGATAACACTTTGCTCTGTCTCCCCTTCACCATCAGAAACACTAAGTTTAAAGCCAAGTTCACTTGTTACAGATACATTTGGCGCCATAAACGACAATGTACTTGAATTAACATTTTCAATTGCGACTTCTATACCTTGTGTTTGAACCCATCTGTAAGTAAGTTCAGATGACTCTTTGTCTGTCGCAGTTGCTGTAACGCTAACTTCTTTACCCTCATCAACCGATAAAGAAGATGAGCTCAACTCAACTGCTGGTAATTGATTAACGTGCATAAAGGTCACTGTATATATCTCTGTAAATTGCTCGTAACCATCTGAGATTAATAAAGTGATATCTGTAGTGAACGTTTGCTCTATTTCACCTACAGTCAGTGTCGCTTTACTGTCTGTCTCTGAAGGCGTCAGTGATAATTGAGGATGATCAATACTCCACTCAAAACTTAGTAGGTCACCATCAGGGTCTGTTGTTCCTGACGCATCAAGCTCAATAGTTGTAAGCTCTTCAATTGTTGCTGGAATTGTTACATCTAAAACTGGCGCTTGGTTTAAGCTTTCTTCAGCTAACTTAGCAACTAATTCAATCTCACCATTAACTTGACCGTCTAAGTCAAATTCACTGCCGTCTGTTACTGCAAAAGTAAAGCAACCTGAACAAATTTGCTCGTAGACGTTACCAGTTAGCATTGAAACCGACTGCCAGCCTGTATTAGATAACAAACGAATTTGCATTTCTGAACTTAAAATAGAGTTAACGTACTCTGGTATCGCAATTTCAGACGTACCCGATGAGTTTGAAAGAGTAATGTGAATATTTACAATATCACTTTTAGCTTGAAAGTGAGGTTCTGCAATGTCTAAGCTATCAAAGTAAGTACTTAAGTCTTGCTCTGAAATAGACATATCAGCAATCATTTGCGTTACAGTAGCCTGTTTAATATCACCTACTGACAAATGATTAAACTCATCGATGCTACGAACCATATCGCCTGAATCTAAAACAGCTGAGTGCGTAATAGAAGAGCTATCTAAGTAATCAACAATGCCGTCTTTATCGCCATCACTCACACCTTCTTCAGCATCAGAAATACCATCACCATCAGTATCTAACTCAGGATCATTGAAAGTAACTGCGTCAATCACACGTAAACTAATTTGATCCGTTGCAACAGCTTCGCTATTTTGTTTTATAGTGAATGCAATGTCTAGATTGTCAGAATCTGTAAGTAATTGAGGCGTAAATGTAATATTCCACTTTGAGGGACCAATTTTATTTACAAAGTAATCACCTTGTGAAGATAGCTGGAGCTCTATTGAGTTATCACTTGCTGCACTAGGTAAATTAACTGCATGAACATCAACAATAAAGTCTGACGAATCGCGTTGAACTATCTTGCTTATTACTTTTCCATTCTGATATAAATTAGTAATGAATTCAGGTTTTGCAGTTTCATTTAGAAATACTAACTGGCTAGTATCATTTCTATCAGTAAATGAACTGCTTCTCGTATTAATGCGAATATTCGACGCATTTTCAAAGAACTCACGTTCTAGCACTACCTTGACAAGACCATGCTGATTTGTAGATATATATTTACTAGTATTATTTCCAATCAGATCAAAGCTTACTGAACCGTAAGGGCTTTTACCACTTATGAATACATCAATAACCGCATTACCATCTTGGTAAACATAGGTAGTAGGCTGGATACTAACCTTAGGAAAAACACGAGCATTTATTTCACCTGTAGAAGTATTACCCGCCCCATCAGCCGCAGAAACAGGAATTAAAGTATCCCCCGTTCTGAACACAAAGTTACTATCAATATCGATAGTGACCACATCTGATACACTATCGTAGATAGCATTAGAGTTAAATAATGCCGCTTTTATGTCATCAATTGAGCTGCCATAAACATTAACTGAGTAATAGTTTTGTATAACAGGTGGCGTTGTGTCAACCAAGGTTACCGTTTGAATAGCCGTAGTTTCGTTACCAACATAATCACGAGCAACCCATGTAATTTGATGTTCACCAAGGGGCAAGTAAGACCCAGAAGCAGCATAAACATAAGGTTCTAAATGTCCGTTATCAGTTGCCTCAGGAACAAAAATATTTGTAAGGTTAGTATTTTGAGAAGTTGCTTCAAGAGTAATAGGCTCTAAACTTGATACAAAAACAGGGGCTATATTTTCACCCAAACTAGAATCAGTTGGGTGGCTATCTTCACTATCTTGCACACCGTCGCCATCTGTATCTGTAGAAAGCGGATTACTCGACATCTGATACTCGTTTAAGTTAGATAAACCGTCGTAGTCTGGATCATTTGATGCATCATAAGAGTCAAGTGCATTTAGTCCATTCTGTGCTTCCCAATAGTCTGGAATACCGTCGCCATCAAAGTCACTAACGACATCCAGCTCAGCAGTCCATGAGATATTATCAACTGAAAAAGGCATATCTGCTAAGTAAGGGCTTTCGTATTTTACCTTCACAATATTAAAACCATCATTTACCGGAATTAACAAACGAGAGCGATAATGCTTAATATTGTACTGAGTACCGTTAACACTAATTTGAAATGACGAGTTACTGTTTGAAAAGTAATCTAAATTAATGAACCCCGCCTCAAATAACCCTGCAATTGCAAAGCCGCTTATACTACCTGCTGGAGAAGCATTTAGGCTTAAGCTTGATGTACCATCCGTAGACCAGTTGGTATTAAGCTGCCATTGAGTAGAGTGCTCTGCAAGCTCAGTAAACATAGCTGGCAAAAGCCCTTCTTCAAAGCTTTCATTTAGCTGAGAAAAAGACTGCACAGTTGATGTTGCGTCATTAGCAAGGCTTTGCCCATAGAACTCTTGGATATTAGTATAACCATCAGCATCAGAATCTAAACTCGCATCTGAAGGGTCAAGTGGTAGCAAGCCATTAATAACTTCATAGCCATCACTTAACTCATCAGAATCTGTGTCAGATGAATTTGGATTTGTTCCTAGGTTATACTCATCAAGGGCTGAAAGGCTGTCAGCGTCTTTGTCAGATAGTGCATCACTTGCATCAAAACGATTTAAACCATTTAGTAGTTCCCAATAGTCTGGCATTTGATCGTTATCAGTATCGGTTTGATCACCGACTGGAAGCATAGCAAAATTATCAAGCCATACTGCATCAGCATCAGTTGATACTGATCCGTCTTTGGTATATTTGAACTCAATCTTATGCACCCCTTCACTAATATTAACTAAAAATGAAGTTGGTTCAGGTGCGTCCAAATTTCCACGTTCAGCATTACCAATAACTTCTTGACCATCTATAGTCACGATAAAAAAGTCACAACACGCTTCAGAATCAATCTTATAATCGAACGCTAAAACCCCTTCTTCAAATAAACCCGTGACGGTAAACCCGCTAAACTGAGAATCAGTGATGTCTCCCGAGCGAATACTTTGTGAACCCTGTGTGGCAAAGTCGTTTGTGATAAAAAACGGCGCACTTGAGTCTACTGACTCAGTCATCCATGTTGGAAGTGTATCGCCTTCGAATGACGTTGTGATATTTAAAACAACAGGGTAAGAAGTATCTGACTGAGGATCTGTATTTGCTTGATACTCTGTGAAGTTAGTAAATCCATCATTGTCAGCATCTTGTGACGCATCAGCGGCATCTGTAAGATTTAGACTGTTGTTATACTCCCACCCATCAGGCATTAAATCGCCATCAGTATCTGAGTTGTTAGGTAAACCGTTATTTAAAAACTCAAGAAGGTTAGATAAACCATCGTTATCTAAATCAAGCGCTGAGTCGTCAGTATTTATATCCAAACCATACGATAATTCCCACATATCTGACATACCATCACCATCAGAGTCAGGGAAACTAGGCCCAATGTATAAATTATCGATAAATACAGCATCTAAACCTTCAGACACTATAACGTCTTTAGTGTATACAAACTTAACTGTATTAAACCCAGTAGGTAATGGAAAAGAAGCCACCTTCCAATCAGTTAGGCCTGACTCATCAAGAACTAGTGTGTCGTTAATATAAACTTTAAAGAAGTCATAATTTGCTTCAGTTTCCAATAAGTAGTTAAAGTTAACAAAACGTTGTTCGTCACTTATAAATTGAAATTCAACACTCGTTTGTTGCGAATCAGTAATATCACTGTTAGTTAACACTAAGCCATCGTGGCCGTCATAATCAGTAATAAACCAAGGCGTTTGAGGGGTTGAAGAAACTAAGAATTCAGGGACAACTGCGTCATCAAAATTATAAGTAGTTTCAGGAAAAACAGAAGGTTCAGAGTTTGGATCAGTTGGGTCGCTGTTGCCATAGTACTCAATTAAGTTAGCCCAGCTATCGGAATCAAAATCAAGTTCTGCATCAGCTGCATCGAGTGGATTAAATGAAAAAGTGACTTCCCAGCCATCTGGCATACGATCGGAATCTGAATCCACGTTGTTAGGCAACGTCATGTAGACGTTTAATTCATCGTAATCAGATAAACTATCAGCATCAGTATCAACTGAGTTTGGAAGAGTATTTGCTAAGTATTCTTCCAAGTTAGAAAGACCATCTTGGTCCAAATCTAAGTTGGCATCATCGGCATCTGAAGGGTCTAGTCCGTATAACAGTTCCCAGTTATCATCCATTAAATCTGAATCAGTATCGACAAACTTAATATTATCGCAAATAACTTCTACTTCATTAAATGCTGAAATTACATCAGATGCATTATAACGTAGGTCAATTGCAGAGTTGATTGCACCACATGCACCATCGATAAAGCCACTCGAGCTAACCCAGTAGTTTTGATTTGCTTTTAGCATTATTTCAAACGCTTTTTGAGGATCCCAACCATCAGTATTTGAAAGCAGGAAAAAAGCACGGTTAAAAACACCACTACTAAAGTGAACATCCATGCCCGGATAAAAATCGCTGGCTTTATCAATAGAAACACCATCTAATGAAGGCGTTTCAAAGTAACGAAGAGCTGGCTCTACTTTTGAAATATCCGCCCCTGATAACCAGTCGGTTTCACCACGTAAAAAATACTCTGCAGTTTCACCTGCCATATCAGAGAAAGACTCGTTAATTCCGCCTGATTGATTAGAGTAAATAAGATTGGAGTTTTGACTAGTAAAGCCATGGCTAACCTCATGAGATACAATATCAAGAGAAACCAGCGGATAAAACCTATCAGCGCCATCACCAAAGGTCATTGCTTGGCCATTCCAAGTGGCATTTTCCCAGTTATCACCACTGTGAACTCGCATTAACAATTGAAATGTAAGCGGTGCAGTGTTGTACCATTGTTGATACATATCAAAAACTGCAGTTCCAAATGCATGAGCGTCATTTAATGGGGAAAAAGCACCATTTATTTCCTTATGAGTATTACGATTACATGTGAATGAAAAGGCTTCACTTGGCTCAGAGCCCGATTCCATAGTGACTGTTTTTACTTTGTCATTTTCTAAAAAACAAGTATCGCCAACTTGGGTAACATTAAATGCGTCTTTATCTGTACCGTATTCATATTGGCCAATCTTTTGATTACCACCAGGTCCTTTACCGTCAACACTTTGAATATTATCCCACAGTTCAAAAATCTGATAAGTCGATTCACTTATTAAACCTATTGGCATTTTTTCAATGCCATTCTCAGTTACTTTGAGTTCAATTAAGCGAACGTAGTACGCTTTTCCATCATGAATATAAATGTAGCGCTTATTATTTATTATTTCACTCTCTAGTGAATCATCTAATTTAGACTTAGTCAGCAACGATTTAACCGCTTTTAACTCATCAAAAGTAGCGGTCGCTGTTTTATTCAAAGATGCGAAGTTAATGTTTTTAGCAAAAAAACCACTAATATGTTCAGAGTTAGACTGAACTCTAATTTGCTGACCCCACACTGGAACCCCAGAAAAGTATTGCTGCATCTTTTTAGAAGATGCATTAACTTGTTGTGAAAGGCTCAATTGAGGTTGCTTTAATTCTACAAAATAAGAACTTGCAGAAGATGTATTAGCAATAGAAGGGTTTTGATTTAAAAGTTGCTTAACTTCTTGGGTGGATGATTTGTTTATTCGCTGTGAAACAGCAGCTTGGGAACTTAGCGTGTTCAAAAAGCAAAATGCTATCAATCCTGATGAAAGTGTTTTATACATAACATTCCTATGTCGTATATTATAATTATTCAGTGTTTATTCATTTAAAAACGTTTAAATGTAACATATTTGATAATGGAGAGTCATTCAAAAAACTAAATAAACAGGTACAATTGTTAACTAATGTAAGAGGTAACTAAATAATTAATTGAAACCGTGATTTGAATTTTAAGGATGCAAAAAATAAATGATAAAAGAACAAAGAAACTGCATAGAAAAATTAAATATCCACGCAGTTTTATGTTTCAAAAAGTTGTTAAGAATTATGCAATATTAACGTCTTACTGCCAATATTTTGCAAATAATTGCGGGTAATTTTGTTTTAAAAACTTAGATTTGTCTTTAAAGCGCTTACCTTTAGGTTGTTCAAGCCCTGAGGGGATAAAGGGTAACTCCTCGTCATTACGTTCTTCATATAACAAACCTGCAATTAGGTCATACTCATCTAAATACGGGTAAGGTTGCTCGTTTAAAAAATAAAGTGGTGTGCACTGTGCAAGGCTATCGGGGTTTTCTAACGCTGCTTTAAATACCGCTTCACCCCGAGAAATTAGCCAACAACGAAATTCAGAAAAACCATATTCATCATTACAACCAGCCATTACAAACGCCGCACCAAATAAATCCCAAGTATAACTTTGGCGCATACAAATACTAAACTGTTTATCAAATTCAATAAGCTGCTCGTCGGATAAATCACTCAATGCAGCCTTAAGGGATTGGCATACAGACTCAGGCTCTGCGGTTCTGTCGTTTACAGTTACCAATCGCCAAAAATCAGTTAAGGTTAAATCGCTCATGCAATGATCTCTTTTACCCGACCTACTTGACCATCTTCTAACTGTACTTTAATACCGTGCGGATGATTAGGTGACTTGGTTAATAAACGCGACACAATACCATTGGTTAAAGTACCACTGCGTTGATCTTGTTTAAGCACAATATTAACCTCAGTGCCGGGTGTTATTTGTGAACGTGTTGGAACAGCCATATATAATCTCTTTTGCTATTTTTGGGGATTATAGCCTGCTTAATAAAATCACTCCATATTAAAGCTTTTAAAGGCCCTATAAATGCCTAATTCAAGCTAATGTGAAGAATAAACAAAACCCATCGTACACATTATGGCTGCTTAGAAAATGAAATGGCATTGGCTTTAATATGTATGTTCAAGCTGGCTAACGCATTACAAATAAGCTGCTCAATGTAATCAAACTGATTTTTTTGTTTAGCCTGCTCTAGTGCAATATCATCAATAAAATAACAACTTACTTTAAACTTAGAAGGTAAATTGTTTAAGTCTGCTGAATGGGTAAGAAAGCTAAAGTCCTCCACAGTATCTTTTATTTGCTCACAAGCGAGCGTTAACTGCTGACGAATACGCTTATCTAGCTGCTTTTGGGTTTTGGTCATCGTTTATTGCTGCTCGCGAGCTTGTTGTTCTTTAAATTCTTTGTAACTGTCTTGCTGTTGTTTAACACACTCATGGTATTCCTTATCTGCCATGTAGCTGCATTCACCCAACCGCGCTGATTGAATTTCATGGTAGCGGCTATCGCCGCTACATCCCGCTATCACCAATAATGCGGATAACGAAAATAGATATTTTAACTTATTATTTAACATTCAAAATTCCTACTATTTTAACGGGAAAACTACTGATCTTCGTTATTTTTGCTGTATATTGCACTGGTTTTGTATTTATAACCGTTAAGGGCACGTTATGATGTTGTCGCAGTTACAAGAGCTGTTCCAGCGTATCGATAAAAGTAAACTATTTCAATCATTTGTTATTGCAGTTATTGTTGTTTCTGCATTGACCGTGGGCGCACATACTTATTCATTGCACCCAACCGCCGAACTCGTTCTACATTGGATGGATATAGGCATAACGGTATTTTTCTTAATTGAACTGATTATTCGCTATATTGCCAGCAAAGGTATCAAGGACTTTTTCTCCAAAGGTTGGAACATTTTTGACTTCATTATCGTGATCGGAAGTTTATACCCCGCGGCAGGCTCTACTATTTTTATTGCTCGACTGCTGCGTATTTTCCGCGTGTTACGATTAGTCTCAATGATCCCAGAACTGCGCTTATTAGTAAATTCGCTAATTAAAGCAATACCGCAAATGGGCTACATTGCGCTACTCATGTTCGTTATATTTTATATTTATGCCGCCACTGGCAGTATGTTGTTTGCTGATATAAATCCGGTACTTTGGGGCGATGTGTCTATTTCTATGCTCACCCTGTTTAGAATAGCCACCTTTGAAGATTGGACTGACGTCATGTACGAAACCATGGCCGTGTACAAATTAAGTTGGATTTTTTACCTAACCTTTATCTTTTTAACTGCATTTGTGTTTTTAAATATGATGGTTGGCGCTATTTTAGAAGTGATGAGTGAAGAGCATCGCAATGCACGAGAAGAGCAAGCCGATATAGACTCACTCCCTGCCACCCAAGGCCAAGTAAACGAATTAAAAGCACAACTAGCAGAATTAAAAGAACTACTTAAAAATAAGTAGCAGGGATAAAAAGGGCATGCATTTGCTTGCCCTTACACTTTAAATTTACCCACCAACCCCGTTAAAATTGACGAAAGACGATTCATTTCGTTGCCGTTTTCACTGGTGGTCACGGCAATATCACTCACCTCATCAGCCGCATTTTTAATTTCAGTAACATTGCGGTTTATATCTTCAGCTACATGTTGTTGCTCTTCAGCAGCGGTGGCTATTTGGGTATTTAAATCGCTAATATGAACGATAGATGCCGTGATCTCACTAAATTGTTGCTGCGCCGAATGCGCAAGCTCGACGGTTTTATTAGTGGTTTCTATACTGCGTTGCATGTCTTTAGATACCTTAGATGACATAGTACGTAGTTTATCAAGCTGTGTAGCCACTTCTTCGGTTGACTCAGCGGTTCGTTGCGATAACGCGCGCACTTCGTCGGCCACCACAGCAAAGCCGCGTCCGTGCTCACCGGCACGTGCAGCTTCTATCGCAGCATTTAAGGCCAATAAGTTAGTTTGTTCTGAAATACCGCGAATAACACTGAGTATCGACATAATGTTTTCGCTTTCAGTATCTAGCTGAGTAATATCTGCTGAGGCATTGTTTATTACCTCACATAGCTGAACCACACTTTCCACAGTTTGTGTAATAACCGATTGCCCCAAATCTGATGCTTGCTGTGTTTGAACAGCCAAATCCGCTGCATTTGCACAACTGCTAGACACTTCGTTCGCGGTGGCAGCCATTTCATTAATAGCCGTAGCTGCCATCTCTAAAGCTTGTTGCTGTTGGCTGGTGGAGCTTGTTAATTGTGCAGCTTGCGATGAAGTTTGCGATGAGGTTTTACTTACATTTTGCGCGCACTCATTAATTTGAGTTACCAGCTCGCTGATCAAGTTTAAAAATAAATTAAAGCTATTAGCCAGTTTAGCGGTTTCATCTTTGGTTTTTATTGTTAAGCGTTGGGTTAAATCACCGCCACCTTGCGATATTTCAGTTAAGCCATCACTCACTTCAACAATAGGGGCTGATATTAATTTAGAAATATAACTCGCTATAGCAACAAATACGGCAATTAATATCGCACTAATAACCAATATGGTATAAGCCATGGTATTCGCCGTGCTCATCACTTCGGCTTTCTCTACTACCCCAATAAACTTCCAGCCTAAGGTAGCAGAGGTATGAATATTAGCCATATATTGTTTACCATCTATCTCTACATCAAACAGCCCTTGGGTATTTTTAGCTAAGTCGGCGTATTTTCCCCCCTCAAGATCTGCTAAGTTTTTAAATCGGTAATCTGGGTGTTTAACATCCACCAGCACACTGCCACTATCTTCAATCAACATTAAATAACCGGTTTCGCCTAATTTAATATCGGCAATAATATCGGTAAGCCCGCCTAATGATACATCCATTCCTTGGGCGCCAATTAATTGCCCTTTATCAATAATCGCTTTAACCGTAGATACAATAACTAAATCATCAGCGGCCCAATAATAGGCATTAGTTCGCGTTGTTTTACCATTAGCCGCTTTTGCTGCCATATACCAGGGGCGCTCGCGCGGATCATAATTGGCGTTTACTTTCCCCATGGGCCATTGAATATACCCCCCTTGTTCGTTTCCCATGTAGATATAAGCAAGTCCAGGGTGTGTTTGGCCAAAATGGTCAAACAAGCTATATGCAGCTTGCTCTGTTGGGCTTTGATTAGGATGGTTAAGCATCACTGAGTTGGGAGCATCCATATGGGTTTTAACATTGGTGCGTGCGTTTTTAATGGTGGTGTGGGATGCTAAATAATCAACATTTTTGGCAATTTCGGCAAAAAACATCGTAATAGCGTTGTCTACTTGGCGCGCTTCTCGCTCACTCAATTGAGAAAAATTATCGAGTGCTTGCTCCCTCGTTTGCGATATAACTATAGCAGCAATTACAAACAAAGGCAGTGCGATAGCTGATGCAAAAGACAGCTTTAATTTTTTTGATATATTCATGTAGTTACATCCCAAGAAGCTAGATAAAATATAGTCTTGGAATATGTATTGAGCAAGAAATTAGCTATTATTTAAACATCACTCATTTAGTCTTCAACCAATGACAGTTAAGCGCCTGTTTACTGTTTATACGGTCTTCATAAATCATGAATATCATTTAATTAATAAAGATAGGAGGTTACTTTTCAAATAGTTCACTCAAGGACTGTGGTTTATGGATAGCATAACCTTGAACGTAATCGACTCCCATTTGTTTTAAAATAGACTTAATTTGCTCGGTTTCAACAAATTCAGCAATTGTCTTCATCCCCATAATTTGACCTATTTCATTAATAGCTTTAACCATAGCATGATCTATTGGGTCACTTGCGATATCTTTAACGAAAATGCCATCAATTTTTAGATAATCAACTTTAAGATTTTTAAGGTACCCAAACGATGATAACCCACTACCAAAATCATCAAGTGCGAAACGACATCCAAACTTTTTCAGCTTATTAATAAACTTTCCTGCAAGCTCTAAATTAGAAATAGCTGCCGTCTCTGTAATTTCAAAACAAATTTTATGACTGTTTACCCCTAGCGTTTGTAGTTGCTCGATAATAAAATCAAGAAAACTCTCATCAGTCAGCGATTGCCCTGAAAGATTAATAGAAACAAAATTAATATTTTTAAGAAAAGCAGCGTTACGAACAATTAAACTAAAGGCGTTTTTAACAACCCATCTGTCCACTTTTACAATTAAATGATAACGCTCGGCTGCGGGTAAAAATGCACCAGGCGATATAACATTATCATGCTCATCAATCATTCTTAGTAACAGTTCGTAATGTTTATTTGAATCACTGGTCAGTGGCTCAATTGCTTGTGCATACAGGCGAAAGCTGTCTTCATCAATCGCGTATTGAATGCGGTTTACCCACAGCATTTCACTTTGCCTTTGTACCAATTCTTTATCGTTTTCATAATGTACGTGAATACGATTTCGCCCTTTATCCTTTGCAATGTAGCAGGCTACATCGGCTACTTTTAACACTTCGATAAAGTCGAGTGCTTTTTCTGTAATTTGCATTAGCCCTATACTGGCACCAATACGAAAACTTCGCCCTTCCCATATAAATTGAAAGTCCTCAATAGCGCTTTGAATAGAGAGTGTTATGCGGTGCGCATCACTAAACGAGCAATCCTCCATTAAAATAGCAAATTCATCTCCGCCAAGGCGCGCCACTATGTCTGATTGCCGAACAGCTTTTTTCAGAATAAAACTAAGTTGGCGAAGTAATTCATCACCCGCTGAGTGACCGCAAGTATCGTTTACAACTTTAAATTGATCGAGATCCATATAACATAAAGCATGAACAGGCCTATTATGAGCAGGAACAGCAAGTAGTAGCTCTGTTCGACGTTTAAACTCTCTGCGGTTTAGCAACCCCGTTAGTGAGTCATGAGTAGACTGATAACTGAGTTTTTCCTCTGATTTTTTTCGTGCTGTAATATCAATATGAGTACCGACTAAACGGGTGATCTCCCCTTCTTCACTTTCAACCATGAAAGAACGAGATAAAATATTGATATAATGGCCGTCTTTATGGCGCATTCTAAATTCGACTTCATATTTTTTTATTTTCGCATCTATAAAAGATTGGATCTGCGCAAGCGTTTGTTCTAGGTCGTCAGGGTGTAACAAGCCTTCCCAGGTTGAGAAATGATCAACCAATTCGTCCTCTGCATAACCTAACATTGATTTCCAGCGGGGTGAGTAATACATTTTATCGTTGGCTATATCCCAATCCCATAAGCCATCATTTGCGCCTTGCATGGCTAAACTCAAACGCTCTTCATTGGCTAGCGCTTTTTCTTTTTCGAGAATAAGTTCTTTATGTTGCTGCTCTAATGAAAGAGTCATTTGCGTCAATGAGTCAGATAATATATTTATTTTACTATTTGCCTGCGTTAAATCAGTAATATCGTAAAAAATCACCAAATACATTTGCTCAAAATCGGTTAAGGGCGCACAGCTGGCAAGCACGGTTCGTTGTGCACCATTTTTGCAATGTACATCTAACTTTATAGGTTCAAAGTCGGTATTTGTTTTTTTTGCTCGCTCAGTGTTTTTTTCCCATGAACTGATCACCCATTCACGGTATTTAGGGTTTGGGTAGGCTTTGGGCCACCAATCATTTAGTGTGGGAATATCGCTAAGTTTATAACCATAAAGCCTTGTAAACATGGGGTTTACATTAATAATATTTCCATATATGTCGTTTAATGCAAAAGGCAAAGGCGAGGAATTAAAAATATTTAAAAAGATATGGCTTTGGGCTGAGCTTGTTTCTAGCTCAGATATTCGAGAATGTGCGATAGCTAATTCAGACTGAAGTTGCTCAATGCTATTCATTTATGCTTCCCAAGAATATAAATATCATAAAAAACCTGTAGTCAGGTTTATACGTAAAACTGGCGAATAAATGCAACATTTTAATAGCATTTTGCGTTAGTATTATTATAGAGAGTAAAACGTGTGTTTGGTTGAGCATTAATAGTAGGCACTAAAACGGATTTAAGCAACTTATCATAATTATTAGGTAGTTATACGATGTTGCAACGTAAAATTATCACGCCTATTTTATAAAAATAACCATGCTATATTCAGGTATGAGAGATGGTTAAGCGCTCATCTAAATACAATAAATTTACTTGTGCTTATTACTCTATCCGAATAATCATTATGATATTGAACTATAATTGGTTTAAGGGAATTTTAAGGTAGCTTATGCCGTTATCTTCAGCGGGAGGTGGGTTGCCAGCTCTAATATTCATTTGAATAGCAGGTAAAATTAAGCGAGGCATAGGTAATTCTTCGTCACGGCTATCGCGCATTTCAACAAACTGCTCTTTGCTTATTTTAGTCTTTACATGAATATTTGTTTCTTTTTGTTCTTTTACTGTGACCGCAAAACGGTGATTTCGTTTTTCAGTCGGATAATCATGGCATACATAAATTGTTGCCTCATCGGGCATCAAGAGTAGTTTCTGGATTGAATCGTATAATGTTTCAGAGCTACCACCTGGAAAGTCACACCTTGCTGTGCCTACGTCAGGCATAAAAATCGTATCACCAACAAAAATGGCCTCTTCATTTATAATGTAAACTAAGTCGGCGGGTGTATGCCCCGGTGTGTGCATCACTCGTATTGATAACTGGCCAACATTAAAACTATCTCCATCTTTTAATAGTCGGTCAAAATCAGCCCCATTGGGTAAAAATTCTTTTTCAAGATTAAATAGCGCCTTAAAGCTTTGTTGTACCGTTTTGATATGTTCACCTATGGCGATTTTAGCACCAAAGTGTTTTTTAAAATAAGGAGCTGCAGAGATATGATCAGCATGAGCATGTGTTTCGAGAACCCACTCTAATGAAAGAGAATGGCTTTGAAGGTACTCGCCGATTTTTTTGGCGCCTGATTCACAGCTGCGACCTGATTTATAATCAAAATTTAAAACGGGATCAATCAAGATTGCTTGCTGAGAGTTACTATCAGAAACAACATAACTAAAGGTTTCGCTATCGTCATCAAGAAATGCGTGAACATGAAATTTACTGTGCATAATATTCTCCAATAAGTCTGAACTCATCACTTGAATTAATAAAAATGACCGGAAGCAATAATATAAACGTTGGTAAAGGCCATGAAGATATTAGCGATTTAATTATTAAATAAAAAGGGCTAGCCAATGCTAACCCTCAAAGTAAATATTATTTATTATCAACAATAATACGTAACATACGACGCAGTGGCTCTGCTGCACCCCATAAAAGCTGATCGCCTACGGTAAAAGCGCTAATATATTTTGGCCCCATGGCGAGTTTGCGAATACGGCCAACAGGTATACTTAACGTACCGGTTACTTTAACTGGGGTTAAGTCGGTACTGGTAATGTCACGCTCATTAGGAATTACTTTAACCCACTCATTGTGCGAGGCTAAAATTTCTTCTATTTTTTCTACGCTAATGTCTTCACGTAATTTAATGGTCATCGCTTGGCTATGACAACGCATTGCACCAATGCGTACACATAAACCATCAATAGGCACAGGTTGTTTAGATGAGCCTAAGATTTTGTTGGCTTCAACTTGCGCTTTCCACTCTTCTTTTGATTGACCGCTTGGCATAGGCACATCAATCCATGGGATTAAGCTACCCGCCAGTGGCACACCAAACTGGTCTTGTGGCAAATCGCTTGATGCCATTTTTTCGCTGACTATTTTATCAATTTCTAAAATAGCTGAACTTGGGTTATCTAGTTGCTGTGCAACACTTGCATGAATAGCCCCCATTTGAGCTATGAGTTCTTTCATATTGCGTGCACCCGCGCCCGATGCTGCTTGGTAAGTCATTGGGCTTACCCATTCGATTAGGTCTTGCTCAAATAAACCACCCAGCGCTAGTAGCATAAGTGAAACCGTGCAGTTACCACCTACAAAGGTTTTAACGCCTTGCTCTAGCCCTTGTTCAATGACATCTTTGTTAACAGGGTCAAGTACGATAATACTGTCGTCACTCATACGCAGTGCAGAGGCTGCATCTATCCAATAGCCATCCCAACCTGATTCACGTAATTTTGGATACACCGCATTGGTATAATCGCCACCCTGACAGGTAACAATAATGTCCATTTTTGCAAGCTCAGAAATATCGCTGGCATCTAAAAGCGGTTTAGCTGCACCCGCTAACTCAGGGCCAAGCTGACCTGCTTGTGAGGTGGTGAAAAAGGTGGTGTCGATATGTGCAAAATCATGTTGTTGTTCCATTCGCTCTAGTAACACTGAGCCTACCATGCCGCGCCATCCGACTAATCCTACTTTTTTCATTGTTTGTTCCACTGTTTGATTCATAAAAGGAGCCTATACATTAAAAATTAAAAATTCATTGCGTGAGATTTAATTTTTACAGCCCTAAGCTAACACCACCAGCACGCTAAAACTAGTCAATAAACTGTAACTTAAATATTTTTCATACACATAAAAAAGCCCTGTATAAAATACAGGGCTAATGAGTAGTTAGGCGTTGTTATAAATCCTATCCTTGGGCTTTTACTTAAAACTCGTAACTATAACTAATATCAAAGTTCATACCGACTTCTTTAGAGCGAACAATAATATCTGATTGCGATACTTCCTGATCTTCATTAAGTAGGTTTTTAACTTTAAACTTCACCTTAGAGTTAAAGTCAGGGTAAAAGGTATAAACTAAATCAAGTGAATGAAATGGCTGCTCATAAGCATCATCTCGACTCGCAACACCTGCTGCTAAAATACGTTCACCAAATACGTTATAAACCAAAGAACTACTGTGCATTCCGTCGAGTGAATCGTAGTTAAGTTGTAAATTAACTACGTACTCTGAATGACCCGTCATACGTTTTTTAGGGTTAGTTAAGGTGCCCGCAAGCGCAGGATCGATAGACGCTTCTGAATCACTCAAAGTTATATTACCACTGGTAAATAACCCTTCAGATAAAAACGTAAGATCTTGCAACCATTCAGCTTCTATACCGTAGACCTCAGCGGTTTCACCATTGATAAATGAGGCTGAATAGTCTTCATCGCCAATATTTAGAACCGTTTCAATGGGTGAAGTAATATCTTTGTAAAAGGCAGCCACACTAAACGAATTACCAGCTTCACCGTAATATTCATAACGTAGGTCATAGTTTTTAATTGGGCTACTTTTAAGCCCTGTACGGCCAAATGTTCTAATATCGGTAAGTGGGTCAAAGTAAGTAACCGGTACTACTTCACGAAAATCCGGACGAACTACCGTTTCACCATAGCCTGCACGTATTTGGTAGTTATCAGCGCCTACATAGGTAACAGAAAGCGCAGGGTACCAATCGTCGGAAACAATAGAGCCTGCTTGAATTTTTTCAGGGTCATAGAAAGTATTTAAGTCATCTTGATCAAATATTAGGCTAGATGTACCAATAGACGTTTGTTTAAATTGTTCATAGCGTACACCACCGCTAATTCGTAGCCATTGATCATAAAACACATCAAACGAGGCGTAACCCGCATCTACTTTTTGTCCTGCTAGGTAATCATCCGCATCAGGAGCTGTTGGTTCGTTAAAATCAACGAGTATCGCGTTATTATTAATAAATTCATCGCTTAGATACCCGCTATTATTTAGCGCATTATCACTGCCATCATTTATAGTGATACCAGCACCACCACTGTTATTAATAGCAAAACTTGAGGTATTAAAAATACGCGCTCTATCTGAAAAGTCATACCCTACTTTAAATTCAACATCCATGCTGTCAAAGCTAAGCGGTAAGTTTAAATTACCACTGTAAGACTTAACTCGTTCTTCCATGTTGGTGTATGACATAATCACACGGTTATCATCACCCGTGATTTGAGAACCTACATACGACCCGTCTGTGTTGTACTCATCGCGAAATTCAAAATCAGCATTCGTCGGAATATCCGTTGTTGCCTTCGCTTCGGTATACTGCCAATCAGCGCCAATCCCCATGTAATCTAAAAAGGTGTGCTGACCAATAAACTGGGTAATATTGAGTTGTCGCTCTTCGTAGTTAAAAGTATGGTTACGATTAGCAACGCCATCCCCTGCAATACTAAATGTTGAACTACCCGCTGGACTTTGCGAAATAGCAATTTCAGACTCATCTTCATTATCAATAATGTATAGCTGCTGCGCTGATATACTGTGAGTACCTAAGGTATAGCCTAAACTAAATGACGCATTATAACGCTCGTTTTCTGTGGTCACTTGGGAATTTTTTACAGTATTAAAACATGAATTTGCGACATCATCTGCAGTATTTAGCGCTGTCGTACAGTCAATTTTACCGTCTTCATTTTTTAAATCTTGGCTTATCACTGAGCTAAATCGGTCTTCAAAATCCCACTCATTTTTATAAGCGCCAGAAAGCATAAAGCCTAACTTGCCGCCAAAGTAAGATTCGCTAAAGCTATCACCGTAATGGGCTTTAATATTGTATTGTGGATCGAGAGAGTCTTCTTTTAACTCATAACCACGCGGTAACGACTTAAGCAATTCGTTATTAATCGCAGTCGCTTGCTCTGCACGCGTTGTGTCACCATCGACTAAGCCATCGCGTTCTACTATGTTGCCAATACCAAAATCACCTCGGTATTGTGTTATTGCAGATGATAACGCATCAGGTAGTCCGCTTTCTTTACGGTTGTAAGTAAAGCCGTCGCTTGCAGCAGTGTTATAACCAACACCCGCCTCTACACCCGCTGTAAACTCGTTCGGTGCAGTTTTGGTTCTAATGTCAATATTACCGCCACCAAACGCGGCGGGCATATTTGGTGAGTAAGCTTTTTGTACTGCCATGCTTGAAATTATACTAGCGGGAAAAATATCAAGCGGGATCACATTGCGAGTTAGATCGGGGCTGGGTATGTACGCGCCATTTAAACGTGCGCTCGAATAACGTTCACCTAAACCACGTACATAAATGAACTTGCCATCAACGAGGGTCAAACCGGTTACACGCCTAAGGGCAGAAGCGGCATCGCTATCGCCAGTACGTGCTAATTGCTCTGAGCCTAAAATATCGGCTACAAAGGCTTGATTTTTTCGCTCTTCAACCACAGCAGCAGCACTGCCTTGTAAGCGCGTACCTACTGCCACTACTTCTTCTATTTCTTGGGCTACATCAACATCATTTTGCGCAGCAAATAGGCTTACAGATTGGGCACACAGCCCTAAACCAATCGCCCATGTAATTTGATTAAGTCTATGCTTTTTAGACATAAGATACATCCTGATCAGATTATACAAAAGAGGCGCCAAACGCTTATTATGCAAGCTCCAAGGCGCCTTCAGAAGTTTATAAATAGTGCTAAATTAGTCTGCGTTAGCCGCGGCTACTGCTGCTTCAACCCATTTATACCAATTTGACGTTGTATCCTGGTCCGATACGGCACCGATGTAATTTACCGATTCAAAGAACGAATCTGTTGTACTTAAATCAGTGGCTGTAACGCTCACATCTGTAGAAGCCGTATTAGTAGCAAAACCATTAGCAGCAAGTACAGAGACATCATCTGTTAAAATTTCACTCGCACCGCCATTTTCAAACCATGCTGTTTTAGTTTGTCCTGCAAGCGGACCACCAGCAAAGGTATCTGTATTAGCGAAATTATTTGAACATGCCATTACTGAGCTAGTAAAAGAAATGTTATCGGCTTGCTTTTCACCATCACCCGAGAATTCGATACATTGTGTATTAACTGCGTTTTTCTTAACAATTAACGCGTTATAAATGCTTGAATTAAATTGATCATCAAACTTGTAAGCTTGTGAAGGGTCATCATCACGAACTGAATTGTCATCAGTAGTAATCACAGTCACATTAGCAACCATCGGGTTTGAAGGTGACACTTGAGCAGAAGATGAACCTTTAACGCCGTCAGACTCAAAACCATTATTACCCATATTAACCACAGAACCATCGTTAAGCGTTACCGTACCGTGTTGAACAAATAAGTACTGCGCCTTACCTTGCCAACCGGCATCAAAGTCAAACGAATCATCTTGAGTATCAGTCACTGCAATATGCTTAAGCGTGGTTGCACCACCAAAGATTTCAATACCGTCATCAAAGCCTTGGTGAATATGAATGTAATCAAACTCAGAGCCTGAACCAACAGCATTAAGTGTTAATGAATTTAAATCATCGCCTTCACCACCTACGCGAGGGCCAGAGCCTGCATACCATACTTTAGCCCATTTAATATTACCGCTTGAATCGCTATTATCGTTACCACCAAAGTAGCTTGTTATACCTTCAGAGGCTACGTTACATGTACCGCCATCACGCTCTGCATCTGTACATTGGTCAGTAATACCTTGACCATTAATGATAATGCCACCCCAGTCAGCATAACGTGCACCTTCACCAGCTGTATCAAAACGGTCAAAGGCATTAGCTGAGGTAAATACTACTGGCTTTTCTGCTGTACCCACGGCTTGAATTTTTGCACCACGTGCAATACGTAAAATCGCTTCACCTGATTGAAACGCAAGCGTTGCGCCAGGCTCTACAGTCATAGTTGGGCCATTAGTTGGAATAGAAAAGCCATCAACTGTGTTGCCATCTTCACCAATTTGCAGGGCATCAGCAAATACATGTACACCACCGCCAGGTAACTCTTTAAAAGTAATGTTGTTAGTAATTGAAATAGTTTTACTTGAAAATGAATCGTTGTATAAGCAATCTATACCACTGACCACGCCTGTTACCGTGCCTGCATCTGATTCATAGCTTGCACATACAGCCTCATCATCAGTTGTTGAACCGGTGTTGTTATTAGAATTATTAACACTGTTGTCTGTACTGGTGCTGTTATCATTAACGGTTGGTGTAATTTCTATATCACCACCACAACCAGCAAGTGTCATTGCTGTAGCCACTAAGCTGATTTTGAATAAGCCAGATAATTTCATTGTTCACTCCGTAAAAGTATTTAATTATTGTGTTAGCGCATTAAGTAATAACTTAAGTCACTTTAAGGCACGATACTCATGCATTAAGGTCACTTGAGTTATCGAATACGAAGTACAATACGGGAGTGATATGACAATGAAGTTACACTTTAATAAACATAAAATGACAATGTTAATTAATTAAAAATCAATTAGTTATTTTAAAAATGCAAGCAAAAAAACCACACTAACCGAATGTTAGTGTGGTTTGAGTAGTGCAATTATGAAATGGTTTTTAGTGCGTCAATTAAGAACTAATAATCGCACTATAAAAATTAAAGCAGTGTTGTTTTTAATGTTTGCGCATGCACTTTTTCGCGTTTTACATATTTGATCCATTGCTGGGCTAAACGTTGCGACTTTTTGTGCTTTTCGGCTTGTTCAAACGCAAGGATAGACGCATCAAAATTTTGTAAATTGTATTGCGCCATCCCTAAAGCAACAAACGCATTTGATTCAAAATCAAGGCCGCCTTTATCCAGTGCCATTCGCGCTGCATCGGCAGCTTCGTCATACTGCTCTGTGTTTACATACACTTCAGCTAAGCGCTGGTCGTATTTACCATGCTCTGAACGCTCTGCAGCTTTGGTAAAGTAACTAATCGACTTAGCATCTTCTTTAGCTTGTACCATGGCCTCGGCTACAAAGGCATAATTTTTAGCAGTTGGTTCAGCAATCCCCTGCTCTATTGCTTTACTCATTACACTGGCTGCTTTATAAGCAAGCTGATTATATAAATATACCTGCGCAAGCTGCCTTAGATCAGATTTAGAGGTTAAAAATCCTTGCTGGTAAGCAGCCTCTAAAACACTAAGCTGCTGTTTTTCTTGCCCAGTTTCACCATACATACCGGCTAATTGGACCCAATACTCAGGTTTATTGTAAAGCTTTACCATACGCTCAAGTACGCTCACTACTTTATCGGTTTGGTTAAGTGAGTAATACATAGCGCGTTGCAGTACCAGCCAGTTTTCTTTGGGTACTTTGCCTTCGCTATCACTTAAGTTAATGGCTTGCGTAATGTAACTCAGACCTTGCTCATAGTCTTTTAATTGATAGTAGGTTTGCGCCCTTAATAAATAATAGGCGTCGGTTTTAGGCTTAGTGTTTATAGCATCCCATTTGTCTAAAAATGCAATCACCTTTTTATAGTCACTGTTAGCCATAGCAAGCTGCGCTAGGCTGAATGTTGTGCTCAGGCGTAGTGTTTCTGGAATACCGTCTTCGGCAATCACTTTTTCAAATGAAGCAATCGCTTTTACAAGGTCGTTTTCATTGTAATAAATAAACCCATAAAAGTTATGCATCATCGCAATTTCATAAGAGTTCATACTTGATGAGCGCGCTTGTATGCTGTCAAGCGCAGCCAAGCCCGCTTTACTGTCGCCATCATCCGCAAGTTTTTGGGCGCGAGCCAATTGGCTGTATACTTTTTCACGCAGTGCGGGTACTCGTGTTGTTTTTTGCTGTTCAGCGGCCTGTACTGTCGCCAAATTTACACCCGGAAGTACACTTAATGCACTTGGTGTAACAATACTGGCACTGATTGCAACAGTGCACAGCATACTTAGCTTTAATAGCTTGGTTGTTAGTTTTAATTTCATAATTGCCTCACTTTCATTCTTTGCTTACTTAACAGAATTAACCATTAATTTGAAAAGAAATTTTATTTTGCACACCGGCTACTTCAACGGCTTCACCATTAACCACGCGCGGTTTATATTTAAACTTAAGGGCCGCATCCATCGCTGCTCTGTCAAACAATGACTCTGGCTCGGCCATAATAACTTGCGGGTCTTTCACTGTGCCTTGCTTTGTCACTGTAAATTCAACAATGACATACCCTTCAATACCACGCGATAACGCACGCCTTGGGTATACCGGTGCTACTTTTACTATGGGTAAATACTCACCATCGCTGGTTTCTAACGCTAAACCACCCGCTAGATTTACATCCGCATCGACATTGGCAGCAAAATCAAAGTTGTTGCTGGCTGCGTTGTTATCGCTACTTTGCATTTGTGGCGATTCCATTGTCGGTGGTGGCTCTTTAGGTGTTGGTGGCTTTTGTGGTTTTCGCTCCTTTTTTTGTACCGTTTCTTCTTTTTTCAAACGGACAAAATCTAACACATTCCCTTTGGCAGGCTCCGTCATGGCGCCTTCACCACCGGTGATCAATGCCTGCATACCTAAAAACAGCATAAAGGTCACCACACCCGCTATAATTAACGCAAGTACATAACGCATCACTCGTTACCCTTCTTGAGCCGCTATTGAAACATCAAATACACCCGCTGCACGCGAGGCATCCATGACTTTTATCAAGGTTTCTGTGGTGGCTTTTTTATCAGCTTGAATAACTACACTGCCTTGTGGATTTTCAGCTTTTAAGCGCTCAATGTTGGCTTGTACAGCGCGTACATCAATTTGACGTTTATTGATCCAAATTTCGCCTTGATCTGAAATGGCCACTAATATGTTAGCCCGCTCTTTTTTTACTGCGGTTGCCGCTTCTGGACGGTTTACATCAATACCCGCTTCTTTAACAAATGAGGCTGTCACGATAAAGAAAATAAGCATAATAAATACAACATCCAGCATAGGGGTCATGTTTATTTCTTCTGCTTCGTCTTCTTGGAATAAATTACCTAATGGGGCTCTCATGTTATTTCTCCTAGAATAAGCGGTGATTATGTTCACCGCTTTTCAATAATTATTTAGTGGTCTAACACCATAGTGTCTTGCAACAATTCAACTTCACGCTTTGCTTTTCGTTGTAAATAGGTTGAGGCAAACACCCCAGATAACGCACCGACCATTCCTGCCATTGTCGGTATGGTTGCTTTTGACACACCTGATGCCATAGAGCGTGCGCTGCCTGTACCTGTAATGGCCATTACATCAAAGACTTCTATCATCCCTGTAACTGTGCCAAGCAATCCTAATAGTGGACACAGCGCCACCATTACATTAATCAGCGGTAAATTTGCGTTTAAACGCATGCTGGCGCGTGAAACCATGGCTTGGCGTATTTGCTCTGCGTTCCAGCTGTTGCGTTCACTGCGCGTTTTCCACGTATTTTTAACGTCTTTTTTGTAGTGCCGATAGCCATTAAAAAAGTACATAAATCGCTCGAGTATCAATAACCACATCGCGAAAATTAACACGGCAATGACCAAGAGCACTTGGCCACCCGTGTCGAGAAAATCACGGATAGCATTGATTGAATCAATCAATAGCACCATGGTTTAGGCTCCTTTCTCGCTTCGCTCGGCAATAATACCTGCACTTTGTTCTTGTAAAATAAGCAGTAAACCTTTTGAGCGAGTATTCAATAAGGTGTATAAAAACACCGTTGGAATGGCAACAACAAGACCTAATACCGTAGTAACCAGAGCTTGCGAAATACCGCCCGCCATTAGTTTAGGGTCGCCAGTACCAAATAAAGTAATTGCTTGGAAGGTATTAATCATCCCGGTTACCGTACCGAGCAAGCCAAGTAATGGCGCTACCACAGAGATAATTTTAATAAGCGTTAAATTACGGGTGATTTTTGGCATTTCGCGTAAAATGGCTTCGCTTAACTTAAGTTCAAGCGTGTCGTAGGCCACATTTGGGTATTGATCTTTCACTTTCATGACGCGCCCTAACGGGTTGTCATCACGGGCTGTATCGTCTTTTAATTGACGACGGATTTTTCCACCCATCAGCATGAGCGATACAAAACGCTCTAGCGCAATTAATAACGCTAATAAACCAACGCCTAAAATAACGTAACCGACCGCACCACCTTGATGAACTTGCTCGCTGGTATCAGGGGCTTGTACTAACAAACCTAAAATTGAGCCGCCTGTTGGGTCAAGCGCAAACGGTACAACACCCGTGTTTGCTTGCTGCAAATCAGCCGCAGTCGCAGTAAAGCGGCTACTTGGTTGGCGAGTAAGCTGGCTAATGGTATTGGTGGCCGGTGTATACTCTAAGTACTGACCGTCACTAATAAGGTTAAATGCACCCACACGTACCACTTCTTTTTGTACTTTATTGCCCCCTTCAACAATTACATCAGTATTGAAGCGGCTTACTTTTCCTTGTTCGGTCATTTCGCGTTGTAGCTCAAACCAAACCTTTTCTATATCTTCAATAGACGCAAGCTTTGAAGTTGAACCCATTTTTTGCGCCAATTCGTCCATAAAAGTACTACGCCCAGGTAACTGTGCCGATACCACAGAGGTAGCAAACTTGTTACTTGAATCGCCAGCGACTTGTTGTAGCACACCAAATAGCTCTTTTAATGAACCCATACGCTTTGATAAGGTATCAGTTAGATTAGCCAATTTAATTTCGTTTTCTTCAAATTGCGTCTCTAAACGCTCTGACTCGCTAAGCATTTGGTTACGTTTAGCTTGGGTGTTTTTAAGCATTTGCACTTGTTCATTTTGGCGTGCTGCAAATTCTTGTTCACGTTGTTTATTTTGCTCTGATTGCGCTGATTTACCCTGCTCTAAGGTTTTTAATAAAGCATCTAAATTCATCGGCTCAGCGGCAATGCTGGTGCCCACAAAGCTTAAGCTGGCTGCAAACACGGCCATTTTTGTCATTTTCGTTAATAATTTCATGGTAAACCTCTTATTCTGCAGCGTGAATTGGCAGTGTTAACATATCGGGGGCAAGTTGTTTGCGAGCAATGCGAAGCCCTTTATTAATTTGGCTTATGGTTGAATCTGGTAGCGCAACAAACGACTGTGACTGCTGATCCCAACTACCTGCTTGTTTACCATCGCGGGTGAGGTAAATTAGCTCTAAACGACCAATGCGTAGAAAGTCGACTTCGCGTTCTTTATTATCCACATCAAGCAATGCGGTATACGCCTCAATAGTGCGTCCGTAGTCAACCTCAACTTGGTAAGCTTCTAAAACACGACGAAATTTTTCACTTGATGAAATATCAGCACGCGCCATCATTGCATTTAATGATTCAAGGCGCTGCTTACGCTCTTGCTTTAAAAACGGCACATCTAAGGCAACAAACTGTTCAAGCCCGGTGATCATACGAAGCATTAAAGGGGTTATTTGGCGTTCAATTATCGATACTTGATCCATCGATAAATTAATCGACTCCATCTCTTCTATTTGATTATTTAACTGTTTGGTAAGCTGTGCGTTATAAACGGCTAGGCCATCTATTTCTTTATTTAGGGTTTTAAATTGCTGTAAACGCCCTTGCATTGAATCTGCAATCTTGTCTATTTTTGTTTGTGATTGCGCAGCTAAATTATTAATTTCGCTGCTTTTCTCAATTACCGTGTTTAAATCATTGGCGTGGACTGCTGCACTTGCGGCTACAATACCAGCTAAAATTAATGGTTTAACGCCTTTCATCGTATACACCTTTGCTCGTTAATTAGCGGATTTGCTAGTGTTTATTAATCGCTTTAGCTTGTTTACAAAAAAACAATTTAAAGCGAGATAGTTTCAATGAGCGAAAGTGTATAGATTAAAAATGACAAGCGTGTTGCGTAAAAAAGTCGCTTTTATGACAACGGTAATAAATTAGCCTTATTGGCCTATTTTACAATTCAGGGATGAAAATAGTGGGATTAAGTTTACAAGTATGATTGTATTTCAATCAGGGTTTGTCGCCAATCTGTGTAGTTAATAGCAATAGGGTAAGCGCGATTGTTATGTATTAATACTAACGACGGAAAACCTTGAATAGGTAAACTGCGAACATAGTTAAGCTCATCATCAAAGCGACGCTTAAGCTCATTAGAGTGTAACTGTTGAGCAAATAAACGGGGATCTAAACCAATTTTTTCGCTCAGTTTAATTAAAACCGCTTCATCCGATGGGTTTTGTGCCTGTAAATAATATGCCTGCTGTATTGCCGCTATCATCTGTGGTTCTTTGTTGAAGCTGCGGGCAATTAAAGCGGCCCTGCAAGAGGGATAGGTAGAACGGCGAGGTTGGCAGTCTCGCCAAAAATCAAAGTTAAACTCTGTGCCTAACTGGCTGCTAATTTTTTGCCATATGGCTTGTAGTTGCAACTGCATATCCTGACTCATTGGCAAGTCAGTATCTGCAGCTAAACCACCCACTCTGTACTCAATGGGAAGTTTGTTTGCCAAGGCAGCCTCAAGCGCATGCCATGTAGGTTTATAACCCCAGCACCAGCTACACATAGGGTCGTGTACATATATCAATTTACTCTGAGGCGTGTTGATCATGTACAGATACCACCTTATTTCTACCTTGCGCCTTAGCGCTGTATAAATACTGATCCGCTTGCTTTAACGCATTATTATAATCATCTACACTGTTAGCCTGAGCAATACCCATACTACACGTTAATGATACTCGCTGATGTTTGTCGGTTAGCATCACATGGTTTTGCACACATTCTCTAAAACGGTTGGCCAAAATGCTGGCCTCAAGGGTTGTTTGTTGCGGTAAAATAACCACAAACTCTTCGCCGCCATAACGTGCTTTAAGCGCTGTTGCAGGAAACTGAGACTCTAATAACTTAGTAAATTCAATTAAAACCGTATCACCAAAATCATGTCCGTAGGTGTCGTTTAATTGTTTAAACTTATCTAAATCAATGAGTAAAATAGACAGCGGCAAATAATGTTCTGGCCTTGAAGCAGCGAGCTTTAAAAAATGTGAGGTAATAAAACGACGATTAGGCGCCCCGGTAAGCTGATCGGTATGAGCATGCTGTTTTTGCTCTAAGGTGATATCAGCAATGGCAAGGTGGCTTCGGTGACGAAAATACTCACCTATAAACGAAAACACTAACACCAGTGAAAATGCAGCAACAAAACGGGTCTTTTCTACCGCGCCATAAATAACTTGCCCCATATCAGGGCCATACAACATAACAATACAGCTCAATAACATGGCACTGCTTAACCAGGCGCCAAACTTCACACCCAGTATGGCAAATACAGCAACGGGATAAAACATTAGCCAATATAAAGCAGTGTTTTCTTTACCGCCGGTGTATACCAAAGCTAAGCACATCACAAATACAATCACTAAAGTGATGAGGGCGATTGCATCAATCTGCTTTGTTTTCATAAAATAAATAATACACCCTACAATCGTTACGTTAACCACAATTAACGCAATAGTAAGGATTGGTGCATACACGTGATGATTGGCAATTACTAAATAGGTAATTAACACCAAGGCAATCGCTATCATGGTAAATAACGAAAATACTTGGCGTTGTTTATCAAAGCTATAAACGCTATCAATATTGATTAAATTGAGCCAGCTTGGCTTATTTATTTTTGTTTTACTGATCATACTTTGAATTTTTTAACCATGCGTTCTAAGTCACTAAATTGATGCTTAAGTTTGGTACACTCTTCCAAAGTAAGATTTAGGTTTGATTGGCCTTGAGTCGATAAGTCGCTGATAACGTGAATATCACTATGTAATGACTTAACCACTTGGTTTTGCTCATCCGTAGCATTAGCGACACTATGATTGGCGTCGGTTATTTGCTTTATCGCGCTGATTATTTGTTTCATTACATCGCCAACCGCATCCGCTTGCTGAACACTTTTTTCACTTTCTTCTAAACTGGTTTTCATAAGCTCAACGGCAGAGCTTGAACCTTTTTGTAATTCAATGACGGTGTTTTCTATTTCTTGGGTTGATTGCTGAGTACGCTGTGCAAGTTGCCTTACTTCATCAGCGACAACCGCAAATCCTCTTCCCGCTTCACCAGCACGAGCCGCTTCTATCGCCGCATTTAAAGCCAGCAAATTGGTTTGCTCACTCACCCCTTTTATTACTGCCAATACATTTCCTATATTAGCGGTATGCGAGTCTAAACTATTTATGGTTTCTTGCGCTTGCTCTATATTTTGTGACAGTTGATGAATACTTGAAACGTTGTTTGTGAGGGTCTGTTGATTCTTAGCACAGTATTGATCTGCATCTTTGGCAAGCGTCGAGGCATTACTGGCGCTGGTTGAAATTTCTGTTGAGGTAGCTGAAAACTGATTAATTGCCGACGCCACACTGTTGGTGCGCTCACTTTGGTCATCATACATAGTTAATGTTGAGTCTGTCTGCGTAACCAATTTAGCAACTGCCGTTTCCAGTAACTGCGTTGAAGATTTAACCTGAATTATTGAATTTTGGATTTTTTCTATAAAAATATTAAACGAATTGCTCAATTGACCAAATTCGTCATCGTTTTCAACGCTTAACCGACAGGTTAAATCGCCTTCACCCTGCGCTATATCTCTAATGGCATCATTGAGACGATACATAGGGCGCATCAAATAACGCAGTAAAAATTCCAGTGACGCAACAATCACTAAAATACCAATAATTAAAAATACAATTGCCTTTTGCCCAAACGAAGAAACACTTGAATACGCTTTATCTTTATTGACTACTACACCTAAATACCAATCAACGTTTTCAATACCACGAATTTTAGTAAAGGATACCAGCGAGGTTTCACCTGCTACTTGATACTCGGTGAATTCTCTTGCTAACGGTGCATTTTTACCAATTAAGTCAGCGACTGTTTTTGAATTTAATTTACTATCAGGGTGACTTAATATTTGCCCTTTATTATCAAGCAAAAAACCATAACCGAGTCCTAAAAAATCAATATCTCCAATAATTTCAGCGATGGTTTGCATATCAATATCTGCCCCCGCAACCCCTTTAAATTGGCCATTACTATTAATAGGGGCAACCGCAGAAATTGTCAGTTCGTTGGTCGTTACATCGATATAAGGCGTTGTAAAAGCCGTTGTTGTTTTATTTTCTACTAATTTATACCAAGGGCGACTAGTCGCATCAAAATCGCTGGGGAGTACAACACTCTGATCATTTAAAATAAATGTACCCGATGATTTACCTATGTAGGTATTTTTAAAATCTCCCGCAAGCTCAGCGGTATTTAATTGCGAAAGCGTTAAAGACTTGGCATCGTCATCTTGGTATGTTTTTGCGATAGAGATCACAATCGCTAATTTATTATTTAGCCAGCTTGCAATATTTTTAGAGACAGACTCAGAGTTTTGCTCTAGTACTAGCGATAACTGCTCTTGAGTTTGATGCCGCATTGAAAAATAATTATTTATGGTGAAAATACCTAGCACTAAAACTAACACTAATGATGCAGCAATGGTGATTTTGGAGGTGAATTTAAGCGAGCTAAACATAAGTACCTTAAGTATTAATCATTATTATCAGTGTCTTTTTAACAAATTTTTAACTGAATGTCTTAGCAAATATGATTTCAATGAAATTAAAGAACAAAAATAATAATAAATAACTAGTTCTTTCAAGGGTGACTTTGCCACAGTGCGTTTAATTTTTAGACTAGCAGAGCCTAGATAAATAAGTGTTTAAAAGCACTATGGGGATAAATTTTATCCCCATAGTAACGCTTTATCTAAATTATTCATCTCGTTGGCACTGGCTTGTGATCGGTAATTGCCGAAGTACCTTCATCTGTGGATCAACAATAATATGATCAACAGGTTTAGCTTTAATGGTAATGACTCCTTCAATTGGTGTATAAACTTGAAGCTGGCCATTAATTGAAATGGGTACTGGCATTTTAAAAGGCGTCGCATCTTTTTCACTTTTGCTCCAATACAAATTGGCCACGTTATTTTGACGTTCCATGGTTAGTGTTGGCAATGCAGCTTGTTTTAAATACACATCAAATAGCCAGTTATAGTCTTTTTTTGTAATGCGATTAACAATATCAATAAACTGCTGCGTGTTGCGATATCGCGATTGAATTGGGTAACTGAGACTTTGCGTGTCGCTACTCCCGTAGATTAACTCGCGTGTTGCTTGCCAAAATAACTCATCACCAATTAACCAACGCAAAGTGTGTAATGTCCAGCCTCCTTTACCATAAATATCTGAGTTAAAAGCTTCTTTTGAGCTTAACTCCCCTTCTTTAACAATAGGTTGGCAGTTTTTTATCCCTAAATAGGCTTTATACATTGCATGGTTATAAGCGGCCTCACCAAAGGTATATAAACTGTAAGACGGTTGCATGTAAAAGCCAAAACCTTCATGTAACCACGCATCATTCAATTGCTCATGTGTCATTAAATTACCAAACCACTCATGCGCTAATTCATGCTGAATAAGCCAATCATAACCACTAGGGTCGCGAGTGTACCCTTTGCCATAAGCATTTATCGTTTGATGTTCCATGCCTAAATGAGGCGTTTCTACAAAGCCAAGTTTTTGTTGCCCCCAAGGATATGGACCTAACACAGATTCAAAAAATGCCATTTGTTGATAAACATCGTTGGTGAGCAAATTACTGGCTTTTTGCCTATTTTCAGGTAACACCCAAAATTCCACAGGAATGTTAGTACCATTTATACTGGTATATTGCTGTTGAATGCGCTCAAATGGGCCAATATTCAGCGCAATGTTGTAATCACTCGCAGGCTCAGATAAAAACCAATCAAACTCGGTAGTCTTGTTTTGTAATACAGTTACATTTTTTAGTACCCCGTTACTGGCAACATACAATCCAGTGGGTACCGTTACCCGTATACGCATACTATCGGCTTTGTCACTAAAGTGATCTTTACAAGGCCAAAATAAATCACAGCCCTCACCTTGCACCGCTGTTGCTATCCAAGGTTTACCATCGTTTGTTTCACTAAATACAAAACCACCACTCCATGGAGGGTTAAGCGCAATATGTGGCTTGCCTGAATAGTTAATGGCAACTTCAACCACTTCTCCCGGGTATTTTTTTTCATATAAGTTAATCGTAACCACACCACGAGAATGGATAAAGTCGGCTTTCTTATCAGCCACTGTTACTGTGTTTATACTAAAGCGACTATCGAGTTTTAGTTCAATTTGCTGAGTTTCTTTAACGACCCGAAATACTGTTTTCCCTGTGCCGGCTATCTGCTTTTCTTCTGGAAAAACGGCTAACTTAAGATCATAGAAAATAACATCGGTTGATTGAGCCACGCTAGATAATGGTTGACCAGTATTAGCAACTAGGGGATCTAATTTTGCAGGTTTGCTGGTGCAGGCACTGAGTATATATATCAATGTAACAACCAAGTAACACCTAATCACATGGTGCAAGAACAACATAAATAATAAGCTCTTATAATTATAATTTTTTAATATAATTACATAGTTTTACATTTATAGTGTTTAAAAAAGACGAATTGCTTATTTTTTAAGTTAACTAGTTACTTTATTTTACATTTAGCAAGGGATAAACCTTAAACAGCAAATATGTTTAAGGTTGTTTTTGCCATTTCATTTTATTATTGGTATCGCGTGAAGTGATAATGGTTTCATCACTACTTTGAATACCGCCAAGCTTGGCGAGCCGGTCATAAAGAACAACATTACAGGTTGCTGCTAAATTCATACACCCTATGGTTGGAATATAAACAACTTCATCACACCATTTTAAAACGTCTTTTGGCACTGAACCATCCTCTGGACCAAACACATAAAATGCGTTTTCAGGGTGGGTAAATTCAGGCAAGGGTGTCGCCCCTTCTATTAGCTCTATGACCACCACTTTAGCGCCTTCAGGCTTACATGATGCTAAGTTATCAGTGGCGGTTAATGGAATACGTTGCACTACATTTTTAGTATCGGTATGAAATTTTTGTGCGTTTAGATAACGGTTACCAGTAAAAAAAACCTGCTGTGCGTCATAACAGCCTGCGGCGCGTAATACGCCCCCCACGTTGGTCGGGCTTTTTGGATTAATTAAACCAATACTTGCTTGTAATTTACTCATTAATTGCAATCCTTGGTTGGCCACTCGGCTATATACAAATCAAAATCTTCTAGCTTTACGTCACAGTCTTTTACGGTTTTATCTTTAACAGAAATGTTTAGCTCGTGCATTTTAGTTTTATCGCCGTTATTAAGTAACGGATGCCACGTTGCTAATCCACGTCCTTCGTGAAGTCGGCGATAGCTGCAGCTTTGCGGCATAAAGAAAATGTCTTTGAGGTTTTCTTTGGTAAGCTTAACGCAAGAAGGCACTAAGGTTTGGCGGTTTTCGTATTCACTACAACCACAGGTTGCGTTATCAAGGTATTGGCAAACAATATTGGTAAATATAAGTTGCTCACCTTCTCTTAGCTGATCAGTGGCGGTAAAGTCATCTTCGTCTTCGCTGTCAATAAAGGTGTTTAAACAACACTTTCCGCATCCGTCACAAATGGCTTCCCATTCTTGCTGGTTCATTTCATTGAGACTTTTGCTAAGCCAAAATTGGGTTTTTGCTAATTGTTGATCAAACATGGTGTTCTCGCGCCTTTTAAGAGCGCGCATTCTAACGTATTGCAGCAAAGCGCGCAAAGCCAATCCCTGTTCAAATAATGACTTTGCGCGATTATGTTACTGCTGAGATTTAACCCAACGTTTAATTTTTTGCTCTAAGATAGGCATAGGCAATGCGCCATCTATTAATATTTGCGTATGAAAGGCTTTAATATCAAATTGCTCACCTAACTGCTGGTGGGCGTAATCTCTGAGCTCTTTAATTTTAAACTCACCCAATTTGTACGATAATGCTTGCCCAGGCCATGCAATATAACGCTCAACCTCAGCAATAACATCGCTTTTTGCCATTGAAGAGTTTGCTAACATGTAGTCAATGCCTTGTTGACGTGTCCACCCTTTGGCATGAAAGCCTGTATCAAGCACTAAACGCATAGCTCTTAGCTGCTCATCGTTAAGACGCCCATACCACATATACGGGTCGGTAAATAAGCCAAGCTCTTTGCCAAGACTCTCTGCGTATAATGCCCAGCCCTCAGCAAACACCGTGTAGCCGCCAAATTTACGAAAATCGGGCAGGCTTTCCACTTCTTGTTGCAGTGCAATTTGAAAGTGATGACCAGGTGCTGCTTCATGAATAGACAGCGTTTCAAGTAAAAATTTAGGCTGCGCTTTTAAGTTGTAAGCATTAATGTAAAAGATACCCGGACGAGAACCATCTGGTGCAGGCCCAGCATAAGATGCCCCTGCTGCCGATTGCGCACGATACGCTTCTACTGCTTTAACAATGTAAGGGGCTTTAGGCTCAATATTAAACAAGCGCGGTAAACGCGCATCTATTTTTAGTTTAATATCTTCATAGGCAGCAATTAACTCATCAGCTGTTTTATAATAAAACTCATCTGAGTCACGTAAATGATCAAAAAACGATGCTAAATCACCTTTAAATCCCACGGTATTTTTAACCGTTTTCATTTCACTTAAAATTCGAGACACTTCACTTAAGCCAATGTCATGAATTTCATCTGCTGATAAACTCAACGTGGTGTTTTTCTTGATTTGATATTCGTACCACGCTTTACCATTAGGTAAATCAGCATAACCAACAGAATCGCGAGCATGAGGAATATAGTCGTTGAGTAAAAACTCACTCATACGCTGATAAGCGGGGACTAATTTATCTAAAATAAGCGTTTTATACTGCTCAGTGAGTTGCTGTTTTTGTGCATTAGAAAATGAGTCGGGCATGGCCTTTATTGGTGAATAAAATAATGAATCTTCTGCGTTAGTTACTACGTGCACTTTAAACTGAGGCAATAATTTTTTAGCCAATGGCATAGGCAATACCACGCCTTGTTTAACGCCTTGCGCCATTGATTGTTCAACACTGGCTAACCATTTCACAAAACCATCAGCACGTTTAATAAATTGCTCATAGTCGGCAACAGTATTAAAGGGCTGTGCACTTTGCCCTGAACCAAATCCAGCAAAGGTATTATGTGCTCCCGACATTTGGTTAATCGGTAACAAATAATCTTTATATTGCATGCCCTCAAGCTTCAGGGCTAAATCTCGCGATAATACTTCAAAGTTAAGTAGCGCCTGCCCTGTTAATTGTGATTCATCGATTAGCGTTAAACGTTGTTGATATTTTTTATAAAAAGCAGTTTTTTTATCACGATTAGCCTGCGATATCACCGGCAAGAATTGATCATCGAATTCATGGCGACCGTTATAAGTGGCGCTTAAGGGATTAAAGGTTAATGACTCATCGTAGTACTGTGCAACGAGCACATCCAACTGTTGCTGTGCTGATAATTCGCTTATTACAGGCGCGACCGGCTGATTTGTGTTTAATTGTGAGCTGGTGCTCATACAACCACTTAAGGCAAACATAACGCTACTGGCAACCAGTGCTATTTTAATAACTTTCATAAAGATCCTTGTTAGTTTTCACCCGCCAATTATGCGGTTTTAAATGGCTTAAATAAAGCAATTACGGTGAGTGGGATTCGTCGCTAAATAATTTACTCAATAGCTAATGATTGCTACATTCAGGTAAATTTAAATAATTAAATAATAAAAATGATCAAAATAAAAAAACATTTACTAACTACATCAATCGCATTACTGAGCTTAACCAGCGCAAGTACACTGGCAACCACCTATATATCGGCCAAAGCTTTGCTTGATGTAAAAACTGGAGAGCTAAAAGCTAATCCGTTAATCGCGATTGACGAGGGTGTAATAAGCCAAATCCAATTTAATAAACAGCCAACGCTTACCAGTAATGATGAACTGATTAACCTACCTGAACTCACCGTAATGCCGGGGTTGATGGATATGCATGTGCATTTAACCAGCGATCCAACCGTTTCGCGCAGTGAACGTATAGGCCAATCAGTACCGCGTATGGCTATTAAAGCCAGTTACTTTGCTAAAAAAACATTAGAAGCCGGCTTTACCACAGTGCGTAACCTAGGTGCAGAAGGCTTTAGTGTTATTGCGGTTCGCGACGGCATTAATGCAGGTGATATTATTGGCCCTCGCATCTGGGCTGCAGGCCCTTCTTTGGGGATTACTGGCGGACACTGTGACAATAATCGTTTGCCTCCAGAAATGAAATATACCGCGGCGGGGGTTGCTGATGGCCCATGGGCTGTTCGCATTAAAGTACGTGAAAATATTAAATATGGCGCTAATGCAATTAAATTATGTGCAACTGGTGGGGTATTTTCTAAAGGCACAAAGGTGGGCATACAACAATACGCATTTGAAGAAATGAAAGCCATTGTGGATGAAGCGCACATGCGAGAATTACCTGTTGCGGCTCACGCACACGGCACTAACGGCATTAAAACAGCCATTAAAGCCGGTGTAGACAGCGTAGAGCATGCTAGCTTTTTAGACGATGAAGCGATTGAGCTTGCTATAAAGCACGGTACTTGGCTCTCTATGGATATTTACAATACTGAATATACACTGAGCTTTGGTGAGCAAAATGGGGTAGATGAAGAGAACCTAAATAAAGAACGCCTTGTTTCTAAAAAGCAAAGAGACAGCTTTAAACGCGCCGTTGAAGCTGGGGTTAACATGGTATTTGGTACAGATGCGGCTATTTATCCACATGGTGATAATGCGAAACAGTTCTCGCGAATGGTTGAATTTGGTATGAGTGAATTACAAGCTATTCAAGCCGCGACCATTAATAGTGCTAAATTACTAAAGGCAGATTCACAACTGGGGCAAATTAAAACTGGTTTTGCTGCTGATATTATAGCGGTGAGTGCTAACCCACTTAAAAATATTTCTACACTAGAGCGTATTCCTTTTGTAATGAAAGCCGGTGTCGTTTACAAGCAGTAAACCCAATACATCTTTATAAGGTTGAGCTTAGCTCAACCTTAACAATTTTTTAGCTAATGTAGCTAAACTGCCCATTTAATCATCAATACTTTATTTAAATTCTCTCTTGGTAAAGCCAACTAGCGACTGCAATACCCCGTTAATATTTTTAAATGTGATTGTTTTTAAATCACATTGTATAACTATCAAGCAAACACACCCATTAAAGTAAAAAAGTTTGAACTTTTTATTTTATTTTAAAATGATAACCATTATCATTCACGAAAATTAACAAATGCGAATGGTTATCACTCTATGAAAAGGTTTCAATACTCACTACTCACACTCGCGTGCTTAAACGCGCACTTGGCATTGGCAAACGAGTCACAAGTTAATTCCGATATTGAACGTATTAGTGTTTACGAGCAACAAAACCGAGTGGTAATGAGCTCAGGTTTGGCCACTAAATCTGATATGTCACTAATGGAAACCCCTGCACCCGTGGTCATTGTTGATAAAGCGCTAATTGCATCGCAAGGTATTGATAGTTTACAAGATGTGATCCGTAATGTAAGTGGTTTAACGCAAGCCGGTAACAACTATGGCATTGGTGATAATTTAGTAATTCGTGGTTTAGGTGCTAATTATACCTATGATGGCATGTACGGTGGTGCAGGATTAGGCAATACCTTTAATCCAACGCGTTCTTTAACCAATGTTGAATCAATTGAAGTATTAAAAGGCCCAGCAACTGGTTTATACGGCATGGGCAGTGCTGGTGGTGTGATTAACCTGATTGAAAAAAAGCCACAGTTTAACGAACAACATACTTTAGAAATGGATATTGGTCAGTGGGATAGTTATTCACTGGCACTCGATAGCACCAATGCAATAACAGACGACTTAGCTTATCGAGTCATGGCAAAAACCGCCTCTAGCGATGGCTTTCGTGATTTAAAAGAACAACGTGATGAAATTTATTCGTCTTTAAAATATGTTCTAAATGATCAACATGCGTTTGTGTTATCGGGAGCCTATATCAAGGACGCCATTGCTGTGGATTCTATCGGCCATCCTATTCGTATTTTTAACAATGAATCGGTTAACGGTTTAACTGCAGGTGAAGTATCAGGCGCCGATTTAGTGAATGACCCTACAGCAAGTGGCTTACAATTGAGTGAAGCACAACGAAATGAACTAGCTAACTCTTTGGCAAGCAATGATGGTTTAACACCCTTTAACTTTGGCACCAATGGCATAATATCACCGATGGCAAAGGATAACGAAGGTGAAGAGCTGCGTTTTAAATTAGCCCATAATTATTACATTAGTGATGATTTATTTGTTAATCAACAACTACAGTACCGTAATTACACCTCAAGTTTTGCCCGCCAAACAGGTGCTTACAACTACGTTTACTGGAAACGTAACGGCGTGATCAATCAAGACCCACGCGCACCGCTAGTTGTTGATGACGTGTTATACCCTTTTGCAGCCAGACGCCAAGAGTACCGCCAAGTAGAAGCGGATGAAAAATCATGGCAATACTTTTTAGATTTACGTTATGACTTTATGCTCGGTAACATAGAAAACGAATTACTGGTTAATGCCAACTATGAAGACCGTGATATTCGTTTTAAACAATATTCTATTTACGATGCTGATAAAGTCATTAAAAACAAAGCCGGTGAAGTTATTTACCAAGGCGCACTGCCGTATATTTTTGATATGCGTCAGCCAAATTGGCCTACAGGTGAATTTAATAATTACGATCCGCTTAAAACCAGCGATTATAATAAAAAAGTACAAGCATGGGGTTTAGGCCTTCAGCATGTTGCCTACATTAACGATAAAATCACCACCCGTATTGGGATTGCTCATAATCGTATAAAACAAAGTTACGAGCATTTTGGTGTTGACCCACGTTATAGTCAAAGCCGCGCAAACCCAACGCCAGAGGCAAACACCTCAGATAGCGGTTTAACGTACAATTTAGGGGCTACTTATCAATTAAGCGCTGACATGGCTTTATTTTTAAATCACTCAAAAGGTCGTACTGCCTACAGTGTACTTGGCTCTGTTGCTGGTAATGAAGCCGATAGAGAAGACTCAGAATCTGTTAGTAACGATTTAGGATTTCGTTTTAAAGCGTTTGATGACCAATTACTGGCTTCAATTGTAGTATTTGAAAGTGCACGTACTAATTTAGAATATGCCAACCCACTTTATGAAGCAGGCGTGTCTGCACCAAACGTAGTGGAAAGTTTCTTTGATGGTGAAGAACAAACCAAAGGTGTAGAAATTGACTTAAATGCGTATTTGAACGATCAATGGAAAGTTAACATCAACGGTGTTTATCAAGATGCTAGAGATAAAACTAACCCTAACAGCACAAGCTTTGATACTCGCCAAAAAGGCGTGCCTTATGTAACTGCTAGCTCATGGGTAACTTACTCTGCGGCGTTATTTGAATTACCTCACGCAGTAGATTTAAGCGCAGGCTTAACGTTTGTTGATAAGCGCAGTACTAACTCAAGTTCGTTCGGTATTGATAACGGCTACGTCCCTGCTTATACCGTGTATGATGCTGCAGTTAGCTATAAAGCAGACAACTGGCAAATGCAATTAAACATTAATAACCTGTTTAATAAAAAATACTATTCTAAAGCCATGTTTTTAGGCGGTATGCCAGGTGAGGAAAGAAATGCAAAGTTAAGCTTTAGTTATACGCTTTAACACAATGCGCACAAGCCAGGTTGGTTTGTGCGCACTATATTTTGGTATAGTTAGATTGTAACAACTATACGACCGTTAATTTCGCCTTTGAGCATGTCATCGAAAATTTCATTAATATCTTCGAGTTTTTTCTCTTCAATGATAGCTTTTACTTTACCTTGTGCGGCAAATTCAAGGCATTCTTGCAGGTCTTTACGTGTACCTACAATAGAACCAACCACAGAAACACCATTTAGCACAGTATCAAAAATTGGCAGTGGCATATCTTCTGGTGGTAAGCCAACTAATACGCATTTGCCCCCACGGCGAACACTTTTATACGCTTGTTCAAACCCAGGTTTTGATACTGCGGTACAAACAACAGCGTGCGCCCCACCTACTTGCTCAAAAATAGCCTCACTTGGCACCACTTCTTTAAAATCAAGCGTAATATCAGCGCCTAACTCTTTAGCTAGGGCCATTTTTTCTTTGCCTGTATCTACAGCAATAACATTAAAGCCCATTGCTTTTGCATATTGCACCGCTAAGTGACCTAAACCGCCCACACCAACAATAGCAACCCATTGACCCGGTTTTGCATCTGATACTTTTAATGCTTTATACGTTGTTACGCCGGCACAGAATAACGGGGCAGCTTCAGCAAAGCCTAATCCTTCCGGTATTTTGATGATGTAATCACCATGTGCTAAACAATATTCTGCATAACCACCGTCAATTGAGTAACCGGTATTATGTTGCGATAAACACAGGGTTTCACGTCCATCTAAACAAAATTCACAATGGCCACAGGCGCTATACAACCAAGGTACACCCACTCGGTCGCCCACTTCTAAATGTTTAATATTACTGCCTAGTTTTTCTATTACACCCACACCTTCGTGACCTGGTACCAATGGCATTTTTGGTTTTACCGGCCAATCACCATGACACGCATGTAAATCGGTGTGACATACACCACAAGCGGCTATTTTTACCAGCACATCGTTAGGACCTACCTCTGGGATTGGTAAATCGGTGATTTCTAACTTGCCTTTATATTCTGTATTTATTGCTGCTTTCATAGTCATTCCATCGTTTATAAAAAATTATGCTATTTAACAAAGGCGTTAAACAACAATGTTATGTTGCATACCCGCAACATAACCCACTATAAATGCTTAAATATTAATCTATATCAATCATTAGTCGTAAAACGTGGTTTTTTATCCAAGCTAAACGCTTGCCATACTTAACCAGCGTGCTAGCATAGATTTCATTTATTTTTGAAACTTGTAACAATGACATTATCAGAAAAAAACTTTGCCTTTGTAATGCATTGTGGCGAGATGGGCAGCCGCTGGGGATTTAATCGTACAATCGGCCAAATGTGCGGGTTACTTATTATTACCAAAGATCCAATGACGGCAAACCAAATCGCAGATGCGCTGAGTATTTCACGCGGTAACGTAAGTATGGGAATTAAAGAATTACAATCTTGGCAGCTGATCAAGGTAATGCATATCCCAGGAGATAGAAAAGAATACTATGCACCTGCAGGCGATATTTGGGATATGGCTAATCGCGTGTTTGAAGAACGTAAAAAGCGTGAAGTAGAACCTACGCTTAGCTTACTCAGAGATAATTTATTAGATGAAGCAAGTAACGACGATGAAATTTATGCACAAAAACAAATGGGCGAAATTCATAACTTACTTGAAACAGTGACTAAATGGTCGTCAGAATTACAACGCTTAACCCCAGAGCAGCTCAACAAACTAATGAAGCTAGGTTCAGGCATTGGCAAAGTCATTGACCTTAAAGATAAAATATTCAAAAAAGAGCAGTAAACCATTAAAAAGCCGCAATGAGCGGCTTTTTAGTTATTCGTCTTAGCTTAAATTTTTGGGTAAGCAATTCTATCTGACAAATAACCTACGCTGGTTGCAAAGTAATATGATCGATTCCAGTGCATAAATACTTTGTAGTTATCGTATGCTAAATACATGCGTCCATTTATATCATCCGGCATCACCAGTGCTGCATCTACAGCAACCGTAGGTAAATCACTGCCATCAACACGACGAACACCTAATGCTTGCCAATCTGCTAAAGAGCGCTCTGATTTATCCCAGTACTCTAGCCATTGCTTTCGGGTTTTAGTACCGCGCTTTAATATATACTGCTGGTCAAAATCAGCAGGTAATTGAACTTGGCGACCCCAGGTTAAGTTGTCATTCCAACCCTCTTGCTTTAAGTAATTTGCAATTGAAGCAAACGCGTCTTCTTTGGTTGTCCAAATATCTTTGCGGCCATCGTTATTGTAATCAACGGCGTAAGCATTAAATGAGGTTGGCATAAACTGGGTTTGCCCCATTGCACCCGCCCACGAGCCTTTAAATTTATCAAGCGTGATATGTCCCGACTTTAATATATCCAGTGCTGCCCACAATTGGCGTTTGTATAACGCTTCACGACGTCCATCAAATGCTAAAGTTACTAAGGATGAAATAACATTGTGGCCGCCTTGAATAGCGCCAAAATTACTTTCTAAACCCCAAATAGCCACAATAAAACGCGCTTGAACACCAAAGTCTTTTGCTACTTTTTCTAAGACTTCTTGGTTTTCTTTATACAATTTACGCGCACGATCTATTTTCCATTGCGGTACTCGTTTTGGTAAATACGTTTCCAGCGTTTCTTTTACTTCTGGCTGGTTTTTGTCTGCTGAAATGACTTTTTCTTTATAAGATGCAGTGGCAAATGCTTGCTCAATTAACTGAGTATCGTAGCCTTTTGCTATTGCCTCTTGCTTTAAATTAGTAAGATATTGTTGAAACTCAGCTTGTGTTTTTGCCATCACCGATGAGCTTAAACACACACCACACAATACAACCGCTAATTTTTTAATCACTATCTGCTCCATTTTGTTTTCTTAATTGACTTAGCAAGTTTTCCTCTGGTGGCGGAATTTGTAAATAATAGCCTTGGTCGCTAAGCGACTGTTTTAAAGTGTCTAAATCCGCAACGCCTAATTGAGTCCGCTTCGCTAAGTTAATGATCATCACGTACTGAGGTTGACCAAACATGGCCATTAAAGGTTCCGGAACTTTACTAAAATCGTCTCTTTTTTCAATAAATAAGAAAGTATCTGCTTTTTTCTTACTTTTATATACCGCAGTTAGCATTATGGCCCTATAAAATCTTGCTTAACAGTGCTACACACTATAACATGGCAATAATAATAAGTTATAAAAATTAGTGTGGAAACTGTAATAAAAGCCTTGTTCAGCCTAGGTTTATATAAAGTTACATGCTAACTAGACAATCCAGTTGAGCATCTATGTCGGACCAAATTTTTGAGCTAAAAGGCAACCTTTTTACGTTATCAGTTTTACATCTTTATAGTACTGATATTAACCTTTTAGCAGAACAACTGTATGTAAAAATTGCCCAAGCCCCAAAGTTCTTTGAGGGTGCCCCCATTGTCGTCAATTTAATTGAAGTAAAAAACAGCGCAATCGACTTTGTTCACTTAAAATCGCTTATTGAACGCATGAGCTTTAATGCTGTAGGTGTATGTAATGGTTCGGATGAACAGCATAAACAGGCAAAAGCCGCAGGGTTATCTGTTTTAAACTATTCACAAGACGTTAAGAGTGAACCCGCAAGAGTAGAGTCAAATACTTCGGTTGTAGAAAAAACCGTGTATTTACCAGCGCAAATTATTAATGGTGCGGTGCGCTCAGGCCAACAAGTTTACGCCAAAGACCGCGACTTGGTGGTGTTAGGCGCGGTAAGCCATGGCGCAGAAGTGATTGCCGATGGCAATGTACATATTTACGGAACCCTACGAGGGCGTGCAATTGCCGGCGTAAAAGGGCTCGAAAACGCATACATATTTTGTAATAAATTAGAAGCAGAACTCGTTTCAATCAATGGTAATTACTGGATCAGTGACTCACTGCAAGGTGAACACTGGGGTAACGCAGTTCAAATACAACAAAAAAATGAATCTTTAGAAATTTCAGCTTTGGTTAAAGGATAAATCTCATGGCAAAAATAATTGTCGTTACCTCGGGTAAAGGGGGTGTTGGTAAAACAACATCAAGCGCAGCAATTGGTACAGGCTTAGCATTAAAAGGCTACAAAACTGTTATCATCGATTTTGATATCGGCTTACGTAATTTAGACCTCATCATGGGTTGTGAACGTCGCGTAGTGTATGACTTTGTTAATGTGATCAATGGCGAAGCTAACCTTAATCAAGCACTCATAAAAGACAAACGTGTAGAAAAGTTATTTTTACTTCCTGCTTCACAAACTCGCGATAAAGACGCACTCACCCGTGATGGTGTTGAACGCGTATTGAACGAGTTAAAAGAAGACTTTGACTATATTGTTTGTGATTCTCCTGCAGGTATTGAAGCCGGAGCTATGATGGCGATGTACTTCGCTGATGAAGCGATAGTTACAACCAACCCTGAAGTCTCATCAGTACGAGATTCGGATCGTATTCTAGGCATTTTACACAGTAAATCGAAACGTGCCGAAGAAGGATTAGAAAACATTAAAGAGCATTTGCTAATAACACGCTATAATCCAGATCGTGTATCAAAAGGTGAAATGTTATCTGTTGAAGATATCCAGGACATCCTAGCCATCGACTTACTAGGTGTCATTCCTGAATCTCAAGCAGTGCTTAGTGCATCAAACTCTGGACAACCGGTAATTCTTGATAGCGAATCAGACGCAGGTCAAGCTTATGCTGATGCGATCAGTCGTTTATTAGGCGAAACGGTTGAATTTAGATTTTTAGATGTAGAGAAAAAGGGTTTATTCAAACGGATATTTGGAGGTTAATGTGTCTTTACTTGACTACTTCCGCTCAGAAAAGAAAAACAGTGCGTCATTAGCAAAAGAGCGATTGCAGATCATTGTCGCGCACGAGCGTTCTCAGCGTGGAACACCAGATTACTTGCCACAATTAAAGCAAGATATTCTTGATGTTATCCGTAAGTACGTTAATGTAGGCGCCGATGCGGTTCAAGTTCAGTTTGATCAAAATGAAGACGATTTAGCGGTACTCGAGCTCAATGTCACATTACCTGACGAAGAAAAGAAATAATAAAAAAGGGCGCTAAGCGCCCTTTTTATTTTTTACATCAAGCTATTTAATACTCTAATTATCCCACTCTTTTAGCGCATCTTTAACAAAATCATATCGCCATGAGCTGAGTAAATCTGGTTTTATGTGTTTTTCTTTTTGCTGAGCAGTTAACTTCCAGTTCCAACTAATTAGCTGATTTATTTGCTTTTTAGAGGCCATAACGTCTTCTGGAATGTTATGCTCTTTAGCAACTTTAGTAATTTTTTGTTTGATCTCCTTCGCTACTTTTTTATAGGTAGGAAAATCAATTAATCGCTTTAATACTTGTGGGTGTTGCTCAGCTGGAATGGCTTTGGCCTGCTCAATACACTTTAAAATTTCAACCCCAGAACGATTCACTTCAATGGGTTCTACCCCAGGAATTTGTCTCAGAGCATTTAAACTTGAAGGGCCTCGTTTGGCAATTTCGGTCATATTGTGCTCTTTAAGCACAAAATTAAGCGCTAGATTTTTACGAATAGCTTTATTTCGACGCCATACTGCTAACTCTTTAAGTACCGCTAGTTCATGCGGCTTAAGTTGCCATGCATTTTTAATTTCTTTGTAAAGTAGCTCATCCGGAATTTGAAAAGCACGTTTATTGGCAACTAATTCACTTTCATTGATCACAATATCAAATAAATCAGCGGCTTTAATGCTATCTATAATTAACTCAAAACAAGGCAGCAGGTGATACGTATCAGCAGCAGCGTATTCAAGTTGCTTTTGGGTAAGGGGGCGTTGTAACCAATTAGTGCGCGATTCGCTTTTATCAATCTCAATATTCAATAATGTTTTCACCATTAAGGCAAAGCCCATACAGTTTCCCTCACCTAATAGCTGAAGTGCAAACTGGGTATCGAATAAAGGATAAGGAACAAATCCTGCGTACTTTTGAAAAACTTCAATATCTTCTGAGGGTGAATGGAGTACTTTTAGCACTTTAGGATCTTTAAGTATTTGCCAAAAATCAAACAAGGAAAGCTCGGCAAGCGGGTCAATAAGCGCTAAATGTTCGCCATCATAAACTTGAATAAGTGCAACTTCTGGATACAAAGTACGGCGGCGCATAAACTCGGTATCAATAGCAAGAATGGGTTTGTTTTTAATTTGTTCTACAAACGTATTAAGCTCATTTTGGGTTTGGATCAATTGGTAGTGCACTGAGTCTCCTACAATAAAAAAGCCGACTGATGTCGGCTTTTTTATAGTTGCTAATCTTTTAAGGCTCTTCTGAGAATTTTACCCACGTTAGTTTTGGGTAACTCATCCTTAAACTCAACGAGTTTAGGAACCTTGTAATTAGTTAAATTATCACGACAATGTTTTATTATATCTTTTTCAGTTAAAGAAGGGTCTTTTTTCACAACAAAAACTTTAACTTGTTCACCACTAATGTCATGAGGGATACCAACCGCGGCCACTTCTAGCACGCCTTCATGCATGGCAACCACTTCTTCTATTTCATTTGGGAAAACATTAAAGCCTGAAACAATAATCATGTCTTTTTTACGATCAACAATGTAGAAAAAACCTTCGTCATCGTAAGTGGCAATATCACCAGTTGCAAACCAGCCATCTTTTAAACATTCAGCCGTTGCATCAGGGCGATTATAGTAACCAAGCATTACTTGCGGACCTTTTACCCACAGTTCACCCGGCTCACCTTTAGCAGCTTCTTCACCGTTATCGAGCATTAATTTAATGTCAGTACTTGGCGCAGGTAGACCGATAGAGCCATTATAAGCTTCTAAATCATACGGGCTAATTGTGACTAAAGGAGAACATTCTGTCAGGCCATAGCCTTCCATTAGTTTGCTGTTAGTGACCTTTTGCCATTTTTCTGCAACAGGGCGTTGTACTGCCATGCCGCCGCCTAATGACATTTTAAGGTGACTAAAATCAAGCTCAGAGAAAGCAGGGGTATTTAATAAGCCATTAAATAAAGTGTTCACCCCTGTAATAGCAGTAAATTTATGCTGACTAAGCTCTTTTACAAATCCAGGCATATCACGTGGATTTGTAATTAAAACGTTTAAGCCGCCGTATTTCATAAATGCTAAACAGTTCGCTGTTAATGCAAATATATGATAGAGCGGTAGCGCGGTAATAACCACTTCTCTACCACGCTCAAGCACGTTATCTAAACAACCAGATACTTGCTCAAGGTTACCCACCAAATTACCGTGGCTCAACATTGCCCCTTTAGACACACCGGTTGTACCACCGGTGTATTGTAAAAATGCTAAATCGCTTAAGTTAACCTCTGGGCGCTTATAGCCATTCAGATCAGCTTTTAATAAATCACAAAAGTTAATCGTGTTAGGCAACGTATAGCTTGGTACCATTTTTTTGAAATGCTTAACAACAAAATTGACTAAATGCTTTTTAAGACCACCCATCATGTCACCAACCTGCGTAACCACAATGTGTTTAACGTCAGTATTAGGCAGTGCTTTTTCAAGCGTGACAGCGAAGTTAGCAAGAATAAATATTGCTGATGTTTCAGAATCTTTTAATTGGTGCTCTAGCTCACGAACGGTATATAGCGGATTAACGTTAACCACCACACACCCTGCGCGTAAAATACCTAATATAGCAATTGGGGTTTGCAACAAGTTAGGCATCATAACAGCGACTTTATCGCCCTTTTTTAATCCTAAATCGTTTTGAATATAAGCCGCAACACGTTTTGTTGCCGCGTCAATTTCGTTGTATGACAATGTTTTACCCATATTAGTAAATGCAGGTAAATCCTTGTAATCATTAAAACTTTTTTCAAACACTTCGAGTAACGAGTTGTAGTGCTCAGGATCGATTGTTTCAGGCATACCTTCTGGGTAGCGCTTAAGCCAGATTTTTTCCACTCTTAGCCCCTGTTTATAATTATATTTTTATTAACCTTAATCTAAGTAAGGCACTTTCACAATTGAGCAAATACTCTAATCTAGAGATAATCCCACATTTATCGGTAATATACAATTAACATGCACTACTTTGCACCATAAATGCGTGAATGTGTTCAAAACATAGTCCACTACTTTGCATATGGCAATGATGCCCACCAGGCACATCTATTACACTCAAGTTATTGTAATATTTACTATACTTGTCTAGATTTTGTTTTACAAATGGATAACCTTGATCACCTAATATTAATTGGCATGGTGCAATTAATTCTTTTATTGCACCAATACATTGCGCTTCATCAAATCGAAAACCTGAGTGATTTTTAAGCTTAGGATCGCAAGTTAGCTCAAAACCACTGTGCATTTGTTTTATGTTTCTGTCCATCAGCAATGCAATTTGTTCATTATTTAAATCAGTTGTTTTTGCACGTGCTTGATAAATTTGCTGTTTTGATGTGTATACCCGTGATTTTTTTGTACTAAGCCTTGCTCGGTTTAGTATGGCATTTCTTAGCTGAGAACACACTTCATCGCTATCGGTAGTAACACAACCTAAACCTTCAATAAAAGAAACAGATTTTACATACTCACTAAAACAACTAGCAAATAGTCCTGCAACCATAGCCCCCATAGAATGACCAACTAAGTGTACCTTCTTTAACTTAAGCGCTGTGATTAATGCATACACATCATCCACATAATCAATAAAGTAGTAATGTGCCTGAGGGCTTCGCCAAGATGACAGTCCATGCCCTGGAAAATCAATGCAATACCATGTTTGCGAAGTTGCAGCTCGACTCAGCATAGGCACAAAGCTAGCACTATTATCTAGCCAGCCATGCAAAGCGATAACGACGTCTTCACCGTCTCCAAATTTAATACCGTGTATATCTAGGTCATTAGCTTTTACCGAAAATGGTTGCAACGCAAACCTCTACTTTTTTATTTGGTTATGGCCATAACATACAAGAGTTAATACACAAATAATAGAACTGAACTAATAGAACACACACTTAAATTTCGAGATTTCATAACATATTCATTTATTTATCTTGCTATCGGTATACAATAATAGTCGCTATTAAAATAAGTACACTTAAAGGGTACACACAATGAAAAAACAGTTCGGCTTATTAGCGCTTTTATGTACAACAGGAGCATTCGCTCAAACAGCGCCTAAAAATGTTATTTATATGATTGGTGATGGCATGGGTCCCGCTTTCACTACCGCTTATCGATATTACAAAGATGACCCTACAACAAAAGAAATAGAAACAACCGTTTTCGACACTATGTTAAAAGGCATGGCGCACACTTATCCTGATGACCATACTTATGTAACAGACAGCGCAGCAGGTGCAACTGCACTTAGCAGCGGTCATAAAAGTTATAATGGCGCAATCGCTGTCGATACGGCCAAAAAACCGGTTAAAACCATGCTAGAAATTGCAAAAGAGCAAGGAATGACAACAGCGTTAGTGGCTACTTCACAAATTAACCATGCAACACCTGCAAGTTTTGCCGCGCATAATGAATCAAGAAGAAATTATGATGACATCGCAAACGACTACATTGACAATAAAATTGCTGGTAAATTACCGGTTGATTTAATGTTAGGCGGTGGAACTCAATATTTTATTCGTGATGACAGAAACTTAGTCGACGAATTTAAAAAAGCAGGTTATCAATACGGCGACGATATTAAAAACTTAGGTCAAATCACACAAATCCCTGCCATTGGTCTATACGCACCTAAGGGATTACCTTTTGCGCTAGATGAAAACCCTACGAGATTAAAACAGTTAACCTCTAAAGCGTTTGATTTGCTTGATGGGCAAAACGATAAAGGCTTTTTTGTAATGATTGAAGGCAGCCAAATTGACTGGTGTGGCCACGCAAATGACATTGCTTGTGCAATGGCTGAAATGGATGACTTTGCAAAATCAATCGAGACGGCAAAAGCGTATGTAGATAACAACCCAGACACTATTTTAGTGATCACGGCTGATCACTCTACAGGCGGTTTAACCATTGGCGCGCATGGCCAATATAAATGGGAAACCGACATTATCAAAGGTGTTAAAGCCACTGCGGGTACATTAACCAAATTATTAATGGGATCAGATAACCTTAAAACGGTATGGCAGGCTAATACCCGTATTGAGTTTACAACTGAAAACGAAATTAAACTTAAGCAAGCTAAAGCCATGGGTGAAAAAACCCTTAATTTAGCGGTTAAAAGCATTATCAATGATTTAAGTTTCACTGGTTGGACAACGGGCGGACATACCGCTTCCGATGTGCAAGTATTTGCCTATGGTAAAAATAGCGATGACTTTATTGGTTCGCAAAACAATACTGACATAGCTAAAAAACTGATTAGTTACATAGAACAGTAATCGCTGTTATGAAAATAAAAAGCCCGAATAATTTATTCGGGCTTTTTATTTGGCTATTAATTTTATAATTAAGCGTATATATCAACACCAATTAAGCTTTGAACTTCAGCTCTTCGCTCTAAATTAGCAAACTCAGTGTAAGTAGAAATTGCCTTACTGACTTGCGCACTCGGTTGATCGTAAATAGTTTGGCTATATTGGGCCTCTTTGGTGTTCGCTTTTACAAACTCTTTTGCGAGTTCAAGCCCTTCAGGACTGCTCTTAACATAATCTGTATTGGTTTTCTGTGGTATTGGCTGCTCTGATAGTCGTTCAGGCTTTGCCGTAACAACAGCAGTAGAACGCACCTTAGCAGGGATATCACCAGTAAAAAAACCAGAGCTTATAGGCAGCGACATTACGCTTCTCCAACCAACAACATGCTTAAATTATGATTTAAAATAGCTCAATATGCAAACAATACAACTTAGCGTTACTCGCGGCCTGGTAATTTTTTCCATGTCACTGTGTCACGCACATACTTAGGCTGAGCATCACTTGCTTTTACGCCATTACCTGCAAGGTACTGTGCATCCACTAACGCTAACATGTATTGTGCATCGGGTAGCGTAATTTCAGGGTGTACACTCACATTTGTAAATGTAGTTAATGCATCGGGGTAACTTTTAAATCCAGTCCCCACGCCGGTTGCTGTTTTGTTTGTGTCTATCAATGAAGCATCAAGCAGTTCTGGCTTAAAAACACGTTCTTCACCTTGAAGTGTCATCAAATTATTATTAACTTGGTATTGAGCAAAGTATATTTCCCCCATACGCGCATCAATGCTTGGATAAACCACTTCATCGCCAAATTGTTCAAACGCTTGTTGCGCCATAACCGCTAAGGTAGAAACCCCCACTAGCGGTAAATTCGTTGAATACCCAAGCCCTTGTGCTATGGCCACACTAATACGAACACCCGTAAAGCTGCCTGGACCTTGGCCAAAGCCAATAACATCTAAATCTTTTAATTTACAATTGGCTTTATTAAGCAGCTCATCAATAAGTGGCAGAATTTTTTGGCTATGCTGCTGCGGACACTCTTCAAAATGATGAAATGTTTTACCCTGATAATGCAAAACAAGCGATAAAGCCTCAGTAGAAGCGTCTAGGGCGAGAATGTTACTTTTGATCATTTTTGTACTCAATTAATATGTTTTAAAAATGTATTTGCATCTTCTAAGCTACGTGTACGGCGCATTGGCGGTAAACTCTTTAAAAATACTTGTCCATATTGGCGTGTAACTAAACGATTATCGCAAATTACTAACACACCTTTATCTTTGTTATCACGAATTAAGCGACCTACGCCCTGCTTTAAGGCAATAACCGCTTGTGGTAACTGAATATGCGCAAACGGGTCTTTTCCTTGCATTTGGCAATCTTGCATTCTAGCCTGCAAAAGCGGATCATCGGGCGCTGCAAACGGCAGTTTGTCGATAATAACACAGCTTAAAGTACTGCCTCTTACATCAACCCCTTCCCAAAAGGACGCTGTACCGAGCAACACGGCATTACCATGACGGGTAAATTTTTCTAATATAATGCGTTTAGACATTTGCCCTTGCATGTAAACCGGATAGTCCATTTGTGTGGTTAAGCCCTCAGCCACCAAATGCATCATTCGGTAACTAGTAAATAGCACAAAACAACGCCCTTTTGCTGATTTTATGAGTTCGAGAGTTAACTTTACAATCGCATGCGGCATATTATCTGCGTGGGTTTCAGGTAAATAGCGCGGTAAGCACAATAGCGCCTGATTTTCATAATCAAACGGGCTATCTACCATCATACTTTGCTTTGGTTTTAACCCAAGGCTGGCATTAAAGTGAGTGAGTTCGTTGTCGACCGATAACGTGGCTGAGGTAAACACAAACCCTGCACCAGACTCTTTCATCATCAAAGCAAATTTAGCCGATACATTCAGTGGCGTTATATTTATGGTTAAATAGCGCCGCGTGGTTTCGTACCAATAACTAAAGCCTGTTTGGGCGGTATCAAATACGCGCTCTAACTGGCCTTTAAATGCCAGCACCCGCTCAAATGGGTGTTCAATTTTATCACTTCGCTCTAGGCAGTGTTTTAAAACCTGATACACAAATTCTAAATCACTAATAACGCGGTGTAATGCAGAGCAAATAAGCTTATTACTGAGCTTTTCACGCCAATCACCGCGGCTACCATCCACACCAAACTGCAATCTTAAATCGGCGACACTGGTTTCCAGTTTATTCAAACTTTTGCCTAATTGCAGCATGTCAGGAATTTCAGCGCGGTAAATAGCGCGTAAATCATTAATTAAATCCACCAGTTTTTTAGTACTCATGGTTTCGCCAAAATAGTCGCTGGCAATTTCACTTAACTGGTGGGCTTCATCAAATATATAAGCATCTGCGTTGGGCATTAGCTCTGCAAAGCCAGACTCTTTAACCGCCATATCGGCAAAAAATAGATGATGGTTAATCACGACAACGTCGGCATCCCCTGCCTTTAAACGCGCTTTACGAATGTAGCACTCTTGAAAGTCAGGGCACTCTTTACCTAAACAGTTATCTGCAGTCGAGCTGACATACGGCAACACTTTGGCATCTTCTTCAATACCAATACAGTCGGCTAAATCGCCCGTATGCGTTTCACTGGCAAATTTAGCAACCATAGCGAGCTGATGCATTACATCAGGGTCGTCTGTGGGTACGTGTGCAACATGTTGGGTAAGCCGATAAGTACATAAATAATTGGCACGCCCTTTTAACAATGCCGTTTTTTTAGCCGCGCCTAAGGCTTTTACTAACACAGGTAAATCACGATGATACAGCTGTTCTTGCAGTGCTTTAGAACCAGTTGAAATTATTGTTTTGCCTTTAGATTTAAGGGCTGGCGCTAAATAAGCAAAGGTTTTTCCTGTGCCAGTACCGGCCTCAACAACAAGCTGAGAACTTGTTTTTAATGCATCCTCAACAGCCACGGCCATATCAATTTGAGGTTGGCGTGGTGAGTATCCATCTATTGATAAAGCCAAAGGCCCGGTTGCACTAAACAGCTGTTTGATAATACCAATCACTTTATAAAAAATAATAGCGGGATTCTACGTAAGCTATTGATGAAGGGCAAGCCAAATAGCGTGAGAATTTGGCCTTTAAAGGGGCTTATGCCCCTGTTAATTATTGTGCATTTATAGTTAGCGTAATACCACTTGCATTACGATAGCCTTTAACATCTATGTGCCATACGCCTGCCTGGGGTGCAGAAATAGTGCAACTTTCTGTGTTGCCGTTTTTATATGGCCTACACACAAATTGTGTATTTGAAGATGGCGCACCGAAATTTAAATACAAATCAGCATCGCCGCTTCCGCCTGAAATAGCAACGTTTAGTGAGGCATAACCCGCGGCTAAACGTTGTTCAAAACGCTGCCAACCACCTGTATTTACGCTAACATTATCTTCTACGCGATTAATGGGCTCTAAAGCGCCTGCTGGCTCAAAACTGCCCGTCAAAGAAACATTACAAATTGCGCTGTATGCCTCAACCATGACATAGTAAGTGCCTTCATTGCTGGTTGGAATGTCGCAACGCTCATTACTTGTGGCAGAGGTACTTTTACAGTCGTAATCAGTTAACGTGGGCGCCTGATTATATTTAACGTATAAATCGGCATCGCCATTATCACCTGAGGTTTCAAAGCTTAAGTTTTGCGCTCCTTTTGGTACATTCAATGTATAGATAAGCTGCTCTTTAGCAGTGGCATTGATACCAGAAATTGGTTCACCATTGACTAACTCATTATTATTTGGCGGAGTGACATCACCGGCATTTTTTGCCAATTCAGCAACAAAGCTAACGGCTAAGTTAGCAAATTTAATTGCATGATCAGCGTCAAAATTACTGTCGTTTTGTGTATGTATCAGTGGGTTAATGTCATTCATTTTTGATTCGAAAGGCATAGAGGCCGCAAACCCTTGTTGATACCACGAAGCATGATCGGAGCAACCATACCCACATTGATCAAAGCCATAACTAATTTGTGGTAAGTAGGTGTCTATCAGCTGGGCTAAAAACTGGTTTTGAGCATTGGTGGTGTAATCCGTCATCATAATAATATCTTCGATACTGCCGTTATTACCAGTCATATCAAATTGCACCATGCCAACTACATTCTTACCCAGCGAACGATAGCTACTGGCTATAGCTTTAGACCCTTTTAACCCCACCTCCTCTGCTGCAAACGCCATTATTTGAATAGTTTTTTGCGGTTTATAATTTGTATCAACAATTGCTCTTAACGCTTCCGTTAACACTGCAATACCCGATGCATTATCATCCGCGCCAGGAGAGCGCCCTTGTGCTGGATTTGCTTGGTTAATCGAGTCTAAATGCCCCCCAATAATAACAATTTCATCTGCATTTTCAGCACCTGCAATGGTTACAATCACTGATGATTGCGCCCAGCTATGCTGATAACTCTCAATGGTTATATCACTTCGAACGCTGGCAATTTGTTGCCAATAACTTTGCAGCCACTGTGAGGCATCAACGCCGGTTTGCGAAGTATAATAACGATTATTAAAACTAGTGAGTGAATTTACAGTGCTTTGTAAATTAATTGGGCTTTGTGCACTAATTAAACTTTGTACTGTTTGCGCATTATCAATTGAATAATTAAAGGCTGATGTAGCTTGGCTATTTTGAACAACAGCTAATTGTTTTGCGTAATCATTCGCTTCTTCGAACGAACTATGCGCAACAAACCCACCACAACGGTTATAGTTCTGGTGCATAAACTCACTTAAATTGTTTACTGCGTCACGCGGTACACTGAGTAAATCAACGTCAGGTAAAATACTTGATTTTCTATGCGCAAATTGCATTTTTTGCAAAAATGTACCTTGTTCATGATGATAATGCTGGGCTGCAGTTGAGTCAATGGTGACCCAAATATTGTCTGGATTTTCATTTGCTAAGCAATTAAAACTTAAGGTTAAAGTAGTAATAACTGCTAACTGTTTAAAGTAGTTCATAAATATTCCTTATCTTGTCACTTTTATTTTAAGCATTAAAAAAGGGGCAAAGCCCCTTTTGATATGTATGCCTAATTAGCCGTTACGTTGAGTGTTACGCCGCTTGCTAAGCTGTAACCTCTTAAATCAATGTACCAAGTACCTGCTTGTGGGTTATCAAATGTACATTCTTCATTATTACCATTTTTGTAGGGTCTACATAAGTATGAAGACGTACTTGAAGGCGAGCCAAAGTTTACATAAAGATCAGCATCACCATTACCACCGGCAATACTAATATTTAAAGTGCTATACCCTTCTGATAAATCTTGAGTAAAGCGGCTCCAGTTATTAGTAGTCACATTAATATTAGACTCAGTTCTATTAATTGGCGTCACACCACCATTCCCATCAGAGTAGCTTCCCGTTAGCAATACACCAGATATCGCACTCCATGCTTCAACCATTACATAGTAAGTTCCTGCTTGTGCATTACTTATGTTGCAGCTTTCTGTACTGGTAGATGTTGTGCTATTGCAATCATAGTTATTTAAGCTTGGTCTACTAGCAAATTTAACATATAGGTCTGCATCACCTGAGCCACCCATTGTATTAAATTGAAGATTTGTTGCGCCGTCAGGGACTTCCAAAGTAAAGAATAGTTGCTCTTTTTCTGCGCCGCTAATACCCGTACGGGTTACCCCATTGGTTAACACTTCATCGTCAGTCGGTGGTTGTGGTGTAGCACAATCACTACCTGAACTAAGATTTGAATTAACACCTACCGCAGCCAAAGCGGCTTTTACATCATTAGGGTCATAATTTAAATCACACGCAGCATCCATCACACCGTTACCGGCTAAATCCCAGCCTACACCCGCACTCCAATATAGTTGGTTAGCACGTGCCATTACGATAAAGGCTTTTTGCGTATCCCAACCCGGCGTGGTTGCTAAATTATAAAATGCCTTGTTATAAACACCTGAACTATAATGCACGTCCATACCTGAATAATAGTTACTTTGGTTATCTATTGAACGGCCATCTTGGGTAGGGTTATTCATGTAACGCAGTGCACCATTACCTTTAAAAATATCCTTTCCGACTAGCCAATCGTTGCTGCCTTTCATATAAAATTCAGCGGCTTCACCAGCCATATCCGAAAATGCTTCGTTTAACCCGCCTGGTTTACCATTATAAATTAAGCCTGAATTTTGCTCAGTAAAGCCATGGCTAACTTCATGTGCAGATACATCTAAACTTACCAATGGATAAAACGTATTTTGGCCATCACCAAAGGTCATTGCACTGCCATCCCAAAACGCATTTTCATAGTTACTTGAGTAATGAACCCGCATTTGTAACTGAAAACTCAAAGGCGCAGTCCCTAACCAATCGTTATACATATTAAAAATAACGTTACCAAAAAAATGAGCATCGTTTAGCGGTGAATAAGCACCGTTAATTTCTTTAAACGTATTTTCAGGACATGTAAATGAATACGCAGAAGAGCCACTTGTTCCGCCATTTAAATTAATAGTGCGAACATTTGCGTTATTCATGCTACAAGTATTACCTGATTGACTAACATCTAGGCTGTCAAAATCAGTTCCATATAAATACTTGCCTGTTTTTAGATTACCGCCAGGGCCTGTTGCATTGGCATGTTGCAGGTTATCGTAACTAAGCAAGACCTCACCGGTATTAGCATCAATGATCAGGTATGGCCTTGATGGTGACTTGCCATAAGTAACATAAGACACTTCATAAACTAAATGCGCCTTATTTTGATCGTCAACCCAGATAGCAAGTCTGGATTGCTCATTATGTTTTTTTAAGCCTACTGATTTTGCAGCTATACCCGTTTTAGACCCTTTTAAAATCGCATCTTTTTTTGTCAATTTAGCCGATACATCAGATAAATCTTCATCAATATTATAAACAGCTGCACCATGGGCTTTTTTAAGCATCCCATTATTAAATGTTAAGCTGACCGTATCACCAATGACAGGAATGCCCTGATACGTTTGTTGATAGCGGCGGGTTACTTCTCCGTTATTGCTAGTAAATTCTTTTAATACAACTAATTCGTTCCCTACACTCAACCCAATCAACTGATTTGGACTTACTGATAATAAGGAAGCAGAGTTTGATTGCACCATATTATTAATTGTCGGTTGTTGATTTAGGTATTTCTTATTCGCAGCTACTGCATTTGTTGCTTGAACCAAAGTTAAAGCAGCAAAAGTTGCTATTGTGATTTTAGATAAATTCACGTTTACGCTCCGTTAAAGTTTAAGTTTTTAATATATTTGTATTAATCGGCACACCTTGTACCCGATTAAGGATCAGAGTAGGTTACAAACTTAAATAACGAAAATTAAACATTTAATTTACAATTAAAGTATTAGCTCGGAAATTAATCTATTATTTTACAATGATTTAAAAACTACTGTTTTAACTAATGAAGTCCAGAAACAACATTTCGTATACATATATTTACATAAAACAGCCAGCAAAAAGCATTAGATTTTAAAATCACACGCTTTATTGTTAATCACTAATCGACTGCTCAATGAGCATGTAGTTGCAAGGAAAAGACTTTACCTGTTGAGCTTTAAAAGAGGGGTAATCTATTTTAAATGGGTAGGGAGTAGTTTTAAAAACACGCAGTTTATAGCCATGCACCACTATTTGCTATGTTTAAACAAATTTGCTTTTATTGAGGGCGATTTTAACTTGAGGCAATAACGGTATCGCCAATCACTTGTACTAAGCCCATGTATCTAAATGGGGTTTGTCGTCATCTTCTTCAGCGGTTTTATTGCGCGATTTATTTTCGTCAAACGCCAGCTTATGTTGCTTTTCTACTTCTCTTTTTTTACGCTCTTCTAACTCGACTTTTTTGGCACTGGCACTTTGTTGAACCCCAGCAATATGAAAAGCCCCTTTAGATTCAAGCGTTAAACGCGTAATAGGCCCTAAATAAGGGATCATTATATCCATGCGTGCCTCCATTGAATTGAATGTAATTTAATCACTATAAAACTGTTGATAAATAAAGCAAACCTTTAGTTATTATCGACAGTTATAAGGTATTCTTTAATTTAAGAAAATTTTTCTTGCCATGCTATTGGTTTATGTGTTTCTATAAATGCGAAATTTATTAAACAAGCAACAGCTAAGCGTTAACATAATAACGAATAGCTAAACAGGATAAAAAATGCGCAACACTCTGACAGCAGTACATCACCACCATCATTCATCGGAATAACCTGTCAGGTCTTTCGCTGAGAGGTTGTTCCTAAAAGGAAACCTCTGGCGAATCAACATACCAAGATTCATTTTCGCCCTGAGGTTTCCCTCGGGGTTTTTAGTTTTAAAATTAAAGGAAAATGAGTAATGAATAATAGTAATCGTCTTCGTATCGCCATCCAAAAAGGCGGCCGCCTATCTAAAGATTGTCAAGATCTGCTTAAGCAACTGGGTGTAAAACTCAACCTTCGCGAGCAGCGCCTTATAGCACACTCAACCAACATGCCAATTGACGTTTTACGTGTACGCGATGACGATATTCCAGGTTTAGTTATGGACGGTGTATGTGACTTAGGTATTGTTGGCGAAAACGTTTTAGTTGAAGTACAAGCAGAAAGAGAGCGCCAAGGCGTTCCAAGCGAAGTAACTAAATTATCAAAATTAGATTTTGGTTACTGTCGTCTTGCACTTGCATGGCCACAAGAACTAGGTAAGCAAGACAAAAGCTGGTTTGAAGGCAAACGTATTGCAACCACCTACCCTGAAATTTTAAGCCAATATTTAAAACGTGAAGGCATCAACGCCAGCACTGTTATGCTCACAGGCTCTGTTGAAGTGGCGCCGCGTGCTGGTCTTGCTGATGCCATTTGTGATTTGGTCTCAACAGGTGCAACCCTTGAAGCTAATGGCTTAATGCAGGGTGATACAATTTTAGAGTCAAACGCTTGTTTAATTCAAAACACCCAACTGCAAGATGCTGACAAACTCGCGCTTATCAATAAATTGATGCCGCGTTTGCGTGGTGTTAAGCAAGCCAAAGAAAGCAAATACATCATGCTACACGCACCAAAAGACAAGCTGGATGAAATTTGTGAAATCCTGCCTGGTTCTGGTCAACCGACATTACTTGCACTAGCAGGATCTGACGAATATGTAGCATTGCACATGGTAAGTAGCGAAACGTTATTTTGGGAAACCATGGAGCAACTTAAAGCACTCGGCGCGAATTCTATTTTAGTTATGCCAATTGAAAAAATGATGGAGTAACAGCCATGCTTCGTTGGAATGAAGAATCATCACAGGTTCAAGCAGCGGCGCTGATGCGCCCTGCTGTATCAGCGAGTGAAAAAGTAGAAAGTATTTGCCAAACTATTTTGGCAAAAGTAAATGCGCAAGGCGATGCTGCATTACTGGCGTTAGCAAAAGAGTTTGATAACCGAGCTGAGCCGCGTTTACGTGTTCCACTTGATGAAATTAATGCCGCTGAGAAAATGCTAAGCCCTGAGCTTAAGTATGCAATTGATACCGCTTATGCAAATGTAAAATGTTTTCACCAAGCGCAACTGCCTAAAGATATTAAGTTATCGACTCAACCGGGCGTTGAATGTGAACTGAAATATCAAGCCATCGAAGCGGTCGGTATTTATGTCCCTGGGGGCAGTGCCCCATTGCCATCGTCAGTTATAATGCAAGGTGTATTGGCGCAGTTAAGCGGTGCAAAAACCGTGGTACTCACTACCCCAGTACAAGGCGATAAAGCAATAAATCCTGCTATTTTATATGCTGCTAAATTATGTGGTATCACCACTATTATTGAAAGCGGTGGCGCAGGCGCGATTGCTGCAATGGCCTACGGCACTGAATCAGTACCTAAAGTGAATAAAATTTTTGGCCCAGGTAATAGCTTTGTGACTATGGCAAAGCAGTTAGTTGCACAAACAATTCCAGGAATGGCGATTGATATGCCAGCAGGTCCATCTGAAGTATTAGTGATAGCAGATGAACGAGCAAATCCAGAGTTTATTGCGGCCGATTTACTCTCACAAGCAGAGCATGGCGCCGACTCGCAAGTTATTTTATTGTGTAACAGCGAAACTATTATTAAACAAACACAAGACGCGCTTACTCGTCAATTAGCTAACTTAAGCCGAAAAGACACCGCTGAACAAGCGTTGGCCAATTCGTCACTTATTTTAGTGGATTCAATAGCGCAAGCATTTGATGTATCAGCGCAATATGGGCCAGAGCACTTAATTTTACAGCTGGCAGATGCAAGCCCGTACCTTGATGCGGTTAAAAATGCAGGTTCAGTATTTGTTGGCGACTACACACCAGAATCGGCTGGCGATTATGCATCGGGTACTAACCACGTATTACCTACTTACGGTTATAGCGCGACATACTCAAGCTTAAACTTGCTTGATTTTTTCCGCACATACACAGTACAAACTATTAGTAAAAGTGGCTTAACAGAGCTTTCAAAAGCTATTTTACCACTGGCAGACGCAGAAGGCCTTGATGCCCACGCTAATGCGGTTTCAATTCGTTTAGAGGCAATAAACAATGAGCAATGAGAGCGCCCAAGCAACCAGCTTATTACCCGAGAATATTAAAGCGCTTGCTGCTTACAGCTCGGCTAAAAGTGAAAAGTTAACAGGCACAACGTGGCTCAATGCCAACGAAAGCCCATATGCTAAAAACCTTGAGTTGAGTATTGAAGATTTAAATCGCTACCCCGACCCTCAGCCACAATTGGTTATTGATCGCTATGCAGCTTATACCGAGCTTAAAAGCGACAATGTCCTTATGACGCGAGGTGCAGATGAAGGCATTGAGCTTTTAGTACGCACGTATTGCCAGCCAGCTAAGGACAGTATTGCGCTGTTTTTGCCTACCTACGGTATGTATAAAGTCACTGCTGATACGCACAATGTGGCTATTAACGCGCTTACTCAAGAGTTATTATTAACAGCCAATGTTGATGATATTGTCACTGCGGTCGGTAGCTCAAAACTGGTGTTTATTTGTAATCCAAATAACCCAACAGGTAGTTTAACGCCGCTAGATAAAGTAAAAGCCATTGCCACTGCGCTTGCAGGTAAAGCATTGGTGATTGTTGATGAAGCCTATATTGAGTTTTGCCCAGAGCAAAGTGCAACACAACTTATAAACGAGTTTAGTAATATTGTAGTGCTACGTACACTGTCAAAAGCGTTTGCGTTGGCAGGCCTGCGAACCGGGTTTACCCTCGCTCAAGCCAGTGTACTTGCGCCCATTCGTAAAGTCATTGCACCGTATCCGGTATCGAGCGTGGTAGCGAGTATTGCAGCGCAAGCCATTGCCCCTGATGCCATTACCTCTATGCGTCGCCAAGTGAGCATTTTAAACAGCTTAAAATTAAAGCTAATAGAGTGGTTAAACGCCTCCCCTGCTGTATTAAAAATTCTCACTGGTGAAGGCAACTTTGTTACCTTAAAATTGGCCGATAAAAACAGCTTTAAAGTTGCCCTTGAACAAGGCTTAGTCATGCGAGCATTTACCTTATACGGTGAAGACGACTGGCTACGCATTTCAATTGGTAGCGAACAAGAATTAGAACAAGTAAAAATTTGGCTCGATGGTTTAACCACCCCAACAGCCCTATCACAACAGGAAGTATCATGAGTAATCCCTATTTATTTATAGACCGTGACGGCACCATTATTGAAGAGCCAATCACCGACAAACAGGTAGATAGCCTTGAAAAGTTGGCTTTTTTACCTGGTGTTATTCCGGCATTATTGCAACTGCAAGCAGCAGGCTATCGCTTAGTGATGGTATCTAATCAAGATGGTTTAGGCACTGACAGTTTCCCTACTGCGGATTTTGACATAGCCCAAGACAAAATGATGGACATACTCAACAGCCAAGGGATTAACTTTGAAGATGTACTCATTTGCCCACACTTTGATGAACAAAACTGCGATTGCCGTAAGCCAAAAACAGGCTTACTGACCGAGCTTATGCGCTCTGGCAACGTAGATTTAGCGCGCTCTTTTGTAATTGGCGACCGCCAAACAGATATTGGTCTTGCGCAAAACTTATGTTGTGAAGGTATTTTATACGATGGTAGCTGGCCTGCTATTGTTACTAAGCTTACAACGGCAAACCGTGAAGGCCGTGTTACACGCAATACCAAAGAAACACAAATTGATGTAGCGGTTAATCTTGATCAAACTAAAAACGGTAGCATAGACACCGGCCTTGGCTTTTTTGATCACATGCTGGATCAAATACGCACCCACGCAAACATTGGCTTAAACATTAAAGCCAAAGGCGATTTACACATAGACGAGCATCACCTTGTTGAAGACATTGGTATTGCCTTAGGGGTTGCTCTTAAACAAGCACTTGGCACAAAATCTCAAATTGCGCGTTATGGTTTTGCATTGCCTATGGATGAATGTAAAGCCGAAGCGCAAATTGACTTATCTGGACGTGCTTCATTTGTGTTAAACGCAAACTTTAGCCGCAAAAAAGCCGGTGATTTAGACGTACAAATGGTAGAGCATTTTTTCAAAAGCTTAAGTGATAACGCTGCAATTAGCCTTATTTTGTCGGTAAGTGACGGTAACTGTCATCACCAAGTAGAGGGCTTGTTTAAAGCATTTTCTCGTGCTCTGCGTATGGCAATTGCACAAGATACTAGTCAACAAACAGCCAGCTCTAAGGGGTGTTTATGATAGCGATAATTAATACCGGTTGTGCCAATATCAACTCGGTACGCTTTGCATTTGAGCGTTTAGGTAAAACCCCTACCGTTATTACCTCGCCAGAACAATTAGCAGGCTATGAGCGCGCTATTTTGCCTGGTGTTGGCCATGCATCTGTGGCTATGAAGCGCCTAGTCGATAATGGTTGGCAGCAAGCCATTAACGAATATCAGCGCCCGCTAATGGGAATTTGCCTGGGGATGCAACTGCTGTGCGAAAGCACCGAAGAAGGTAACGTGCAATGCTTAGGTAAAATACCAGGCCAAGTAAAAGCACTGGATGTAGGTAGTTTAACGTCACCGCATATGGGGTGGAATAACTTATCTATACAACAAGCGCACCCACTAACCAAAGGGCTGCATAAAGACGATCAGGTTTATTATGTGCACAGCTTTGCGCATACCGTTAACGATGCCACTTTAGTCAGTAGTGAATACGGGCAAACTTTTTCAGCCATTGTTGCTAAAGATAATTATGCCGGTATGCAATTTCACCCAGAGCGAAGTGCTAAAGTAGGCACTCGTTTATTACAAAACTTTCTAGATTGGCAGTTATAAGCGACTGTTAATAAATAATAAAAGAGATACACAGTGATTATTCCAGCATTAGACGTATTACAAAATCAAATTGTACGTTTGTATCAAGGTAAATATGATACCGCACAGTTTTACCCCTTTGAACTTGGCGCTCGCCTGAAAGAATACGCTGACAGCGGCGCGGGTAAACTGCACCTTGTTGATTTAGAAGGGGCACGCGATCCCAGTAAAAAACAATGGCAACATATTCAAGCAGCCACAAAAGCACTGAATGTGCCCTATCAAGTGGGTGGGGGTATTCGTTCAGAGCAAGATGTGAGCGATTGGTTAAAAGCCGGTGCAAACCAAGTGGTTATTGGTTCAATGGCAGTTGAAAAGCGTGAACAGGTTAAAGCTTGGATTGAGCAATTTGGCGCTGAGCACTTTGTAATTGCCCTTGATGTTAATAAAACAGAGTCCGGCTGGGCGCCAGCAACCCATGGTTGGTTAAATGAATCTGAGTTTGGGCTATTTGAACTTATTGATTTTTATGTAGAGCTGGGCATTATTGATTTTTTATGCACGGACATCAGTAAGGACGGCACCATGACCGGCCCCTCTTTTGCGCTTTATGAAGATTTAATTAATCATAATGCAGATATTAAAGTACAAGCGTCGGGTGGGGTAAGTTCATTAGATGATATTAAAAAGCTAAATGAACTTGGTGTTGGCGGCGTAATTTTAGGCAAGTCTTTATTAGATGGTGCTTTTAGCGTAGAAGACGCGCTTAAATTAAGCTAAAAATATAGCTCTAAAAAAGGCACAGGTGCGAGCGCATCTGTGCCTTTTTTGTATAAAACTATTAGTTTATTTATGCTTACCAGGTAACATAGAGCCTAATACGCCATCTTGCTTTATTAAACCATGATAAAGCGCGGCACTAACATGCATAAAGATAAACAATAAAAATGCGTAAGCAATTAAACCATGTGCTTCACGGAAAAAAGCATACGTTTCAATATCTTTACTAACTAAGCTGGGCAAAGTAAATAAACCAAAAAAGCTCACATGACGGCCATCAGCGCTTTGCATTAACCAACCAGAAATCGGCATTAAAATCATAGATGCATATAAACCCACTTGGGTTAAATGCGCGGCTAGTGCTTGAGCCTTAGGCACACTCGGTGGTAATGCAGGACTGGTGGTGACGACTTTATTGATTAATCTAATAGCAACTAACACTAACGCTAAAATACCAAATGACTTATGCAGCGCAATGGCCTCTACTTGCCAAACCGCTAAACTTTGTACCATCGACAAACCAAGAAATAACATAGAAAGTATGATTAACGCCATCGCCCAGTGAATAAGCATACTCGACGCTGAGTATTTATTAATTGTTTTCATTCGATATTTCCTGTTATTAATTATTTAAAAGTACTTCTTTAGCACGACGACGAAATGACTCAGCATAAGCCGCGCCACGGGCACGTAATATAGGATCTGCGCTTGGCTCTATCCCTGTAGGAAGTACCAAGGGATCAAAGTTCATATCAGCACACACGCCTCCTTCTTGCGCCTGAAGCCTTGAGATAACTAACGTACCGGCATTTATGGTTTTACGTGATTGAGGCCATAAAACAGTTGGGTTATTTTCATCATCCTCTTCGGTTGCAAAGCTAAACAGCATGTCGAATTTAACGGGGGCTTGAGCAACTTGATCTTTAAGTTGTAGCTGCAATGCATCGGCTGAATCATTATTAAGTGGTTGAATGTTTTCATCACTTAATTGTGGTTTAGCTATCCAACGTACGGCGTGCTTTTTATTATTTTCATCAACCAAATAAAAGGCATTAATACTGTGGTATTGCTCAGTGGCAAAACTGCTGGTTGGTTTATAACTTGCTTTCCAGTTATTAAATGCGGCACTTTCAGGGTGTGCGGCAAAAAAGGCTTTAATTTTTTCAGGACTGCGTTTTTTAGTTACCGGATCAGGGGATAGCGCTTGTAACTGTTTAAAGAACGCATCTGGCGTCGCTACAGCCATAACTGGAGGCGTGTTCATTGCTACGCGCCATTCTTGGTTATCATCGGTAGTTATAGAAAACGCTAAACTGCGCACCGGTGCTTTTAAATCAGGCGCGGTTGGGTTATTGCCCGCAATAGAAAAACGGCCAACAAAAGGAGTGGCCCCTAAATCAAATACCTTGGCTTGCGAATATTTAGCAAGCTCACCGGTAGACTCAAACGACCCTGCTAAACAAATACCTTTTGCATGGGCTCGACGAAAACCCGCATGGGCTTGCTCACCTTGTTGTAAATTAACAAAACGCTGCGCAGTAACCGTATCGCTGTTAAAAGCGCCGGTAAAATATAAAATCGTCAGTGCAAATAAAGTGATTATTGCAATTAAGGTGATTTTTTTACTCATGGTAGGATTAGACCTCGTATGATTATTTTCATGATGATTATGTTTGGAATTTTTCATAGTTTTAATTACGTCTTTAAATTAATGGCTAACCATTACTGAGATATGCTTTAGATCGGATAGGTTTTATTTAGTTATACCGACACGACACTCACAAGACCGACCCCAAGCAATTAATATTTCAATTTAATTAATAAAAATCCCACTTTAAGTATTTTAAATTCCAAAAATATAATCTTTATGAGCTGCGCTTTAAAAAAGCCGATTGTTAATTATACTAATGTTGATACAAAGCAAGCATTGGGGTGCTGATTTATTACGTTCTACAAAATCACACAAATTAAAACAAAACTGTACAGCAATAATAAACTGTTGAAATTAAAATATTATTTATTACTCACTCGTTATCTACTGCTTTTTTCAAGTAGTAAGTAGTTATAGCTTAATAAACAGCATTACAGGTAAATTCGAAAATAAACACATTTACGCATTTTATAATTTTGAACCACACAAAAATGCCAACGATTAACACCGCACTTTTTATTTAAGGTAAGCAAGATGATCAATAAACCATGTTTTACTAAATTTAATTTTATTAGTATTGCGCTACTGTTGTTGTTAGCCGGTTGTTCAGATAGCGAAGTCAGCACTCAAAAGCAAAACAAGCCACGCCCTGTTAAGTTAATAACCATTGATGATGGCTCTCAATCAAAAACACTCACCTATCCTGCCACTATAGATACAATAAACAGTTCAAAACTGGCCTTTCAGGTCAGTGGTAAACTTGAAAAGCTCAACGTTATTGCTGCGCAAAATGTAAAAAAAGGAGACGTAATAGCCGCATTAGAGCAACGAAACTTTGTTAATGAGGTTAAGTCGAGCAAAATACAGTTTGAAACGGCCAACAATGATTATCAACGTGGTTTAAAGCTTGCAAAAGACGGTGTTATTTCACAGCGAGATATAGAGCAACTAAAATCTAAAAAAGAAGTGGCCGAATCACAGTATGACTCAGCGCAAAAGGCATTATCTGACAGTAAAATCATAGCGCCTTACGATGCCATTGTTGCAGAAGTTCCAGTAAAGCAGCTTGAAAACATCAGTGCTGGGCAACATGTAGTTACCCTATTTGGTAAAGGTGAAATGGAAGCGGTTGTAAATATTCCCGCGTCTATTGTGGCCACGGTAGATTCTAAACAAAACAATGTAGCGACTGTTATTTTACAAGATGTATCGGCTGCGCCTATCCCTGCGACATTTAGACGTGCGAATTTAGAAGCCGACTCAGCCAGTCAAACCTATGAAGTACGCTTTTCGTTTGCTGTACCCAATAACCTTAATATATTACCTGGCATGAATGCCAGCCTAAAAATAGAGCGTCAAACAAGTTCAAACGCAACACGACTGGCTGTCCCTACCTTTGCTATTTTTGAAGAAAACGGCCAGCATTTCGTATGGACTGTTGACCAACAAACAATGCAAGTATCAAAAACACTCGTTGCTATTGAGCAAGGTATTGGCGAACAACTGATTATTACTGAGGGCTTAAAAGCAGGTGATGTGATTGTAGGTGCAGGTGCAAATTATGTGACTGAGGGTATGAAAGTACGTCCTTGGACTAAAGCATAGGAGTACAATCATGGATTTAGCAAAGTGGACAATAAATAATAAATTAATTAGCACTATACTCATCATTTTAACGCTTGGCTTTGGTTTTTCGTCATACAAAAACATGGCTCGGTTTGAAGACCCCGAATTTATAATTCGCACCGCGCAAGTATTTGTTTCTTATTCAGGCGCGAGCCCGCTTGAGGTTGCTAAAGAAGTGACCGAGCCGCTTGAGCGTGCCATTCAAGAGTTACAAGAAGTCGATACTATATCGTCGACCTCATCTACAGGGTTATCTGAAATTAAAGTAGAAATTAAATCAGAATTTTCGCCAACCAAATCTGAGCTACAAGTTATTTGGACTAAACTCAGAAACAAAATTAACGATACTCGCCCAACACTTCCTCCTGGTACAGGGACCCCCAAAGTGTTTGATGATTATGGCGATGTATATGGCTTAAGTTATTTAATTACTGCCGAAGGTTACTCCCCCGATGAACTGCATGCCTATGCTAAAACGCTACAAAGTGACATTTTACAAGTAGACGGTGTAGCGAAAGTTGCCATGACGGGCGTACAACAAGAGGGGATATTTGTAGAAATTGCTCGAGAAGAGTTAGCCTCTTTAGGTGTATCTATCAATAACATTTACGGTATTTTGGATGAACAAAACGCCGTATTGAGTGCAGGTAATACCCAAATTGGCGATCAACGTATTTTTATTGATCCCACCGGCGAATTAAACTCCGTTGATACCATTAAAAACCTACTGGTAAGTGCCAGCGCTAAAGGTAAAACAATTTATCTAAAAGATATTGCCAATGTATACCGCGGTTTTCAAAGCCCAGCAACCAAGTTAGTGCGCTACAACTCTAAGCCTGCCATATCCCTGGGGGTTGCCAGTGTATTAGGCGCTAATGTGGTAAAAGTGTTTGACCGCGTTGATGATAAAGTAAAGCAAACTGAAAACCTCAGACCGCTTGGCATCAGCGTGCATGAGTTTTACCACCAAGGAAAAGTGGTACAAGACTCCGTCGATAACTTTGTGGTTAATGTATTAGTCGCGCTGGTGATTGTCATGGTCACGTTGCTGCTATTTATGGGGTTACGCTCTGGGGTTATTATTGGTGCCGTGTTACTGCTAACTATTTTTGCAACCCTTGCTACCATGGATTTTAGCGGTATACCCATGCACCGTATTTCCTTAGGTGCGCTTATTATTGCCCTCGGTATGATGGTTGATAATGCGATTGTGGTGACAGAAGGAATTTTGGTAGGCACACAACAAGGGCGTAAAAAGTTAGATATTGCCAGTGAAGTTGTAAAACAAACTAAATGGCCACTACTTGGCGGTACATTAGTCGGCATTGTTGCCTTTGCACCTATTGGACTTGCCCCAGGCGATACAGCTGAATTTACCGGCCATTTATTTTGGGTTATTTTAATCTCTTTGTTATACAGCTGGTTATTTGCCATTACCCTAACTCCCCTGTTTTGTTATTGCTTGTTTAAAGAACAAGATGGCGATACCTCTGGTTCAGCAAAACCAAATAAACTCATGGCGTTGTATCAATCGGTTGTGGTGTCGGCACTTCATCATCGCTGGTTAACGGTTACTGTTGTGGTTGCCATGTTTAGTGTGTCTATGTGGGGTTTTCAATTTGTAAAATCAGGGTTTTTCCCAGCTTCCACCACGCCGCAAATGGTGGTTGATTTTTGGTTACCGCAAGGCACCGATATTGAAAAAACCAAAAAAGACATGCTCAAACTGGAAGCGTTTGTAAAACAACAAAACGGCGTTGAAGGCATACAAACGCTTATTGGCGGTGGCGGATTACGTTACATGCTTATTTATGGCAGCGAATCGCCCAATAGTTCTTATGGGCAAATTTTAGCTAAAGTCGATGACTATAAAAAACTAGATCAACTCTTACCTAGGGTACAAAACTACATCGATAATAACTTTGTGGATGCGCAAGGCAAAGTATGGCGCTTTGTAATGGGCCCAGGTGGTGGCTCTAAAATAGAAGCCACATTTAAAGGCCCCGATCCGAGTGTATTAAGAGAGCTGGCAGCAAAAGCAAAAGCCATATTAATTGATGATGGCGGTGCGTTATCAATTAAAGACACCTGGCGACAACGCATTAGTGTTATTGAGCCACAGTACTCAGCCATTAATGCACAGCGCGCGGGTGTAACGCGCAAAGCTGTTGCTGAAGCACTGCAACAAAACTTTTCAGGGCAAGTGGTTGGGCAGTATCGTGAAGGCGAAGAGCTCATTCCTATTATCGTCAGAGCGCCACAAAAAGAACGCGTAGACATAAACGACATTGGTAACATTCAAGTGCAAAGCAATATCACCGGTGAAACACTGCCTCTTGCTCAAGTCACCAATGGCTTTAAAACCGTATGGCGCGACGGCATATTAAAACGTGAAGACCGTGAATGGACCATAAAAGCCCAAGCCGATCCACTGCCAGGGGAGCTTGCTTCTGAGTTATTTAATAGAGTAAAACCTAAAATAGAAGCCATTGAACTACCACAAGGCTACCGCCTAGAATGGGATGGCGAATATGGTCAATCGAAAGAGTCTAACGAAATGCTGGCCTCAACTATTCCACTGGGTTTTTTAGCCATGGTACTCATTGTTATTGTGTTATTTAACGCATTAAAACAACCTATTATTATTTGGCTTGTGGTGCCATTAGCCTTAATTGGTGTTGTTTTTGGGCTGGTTACTACACAAATCCCATTAGAATTTATGGGTATATTAGGATTACTGTCGCTCTCTGGTTTATTGATTAAAAATGCCATTGTATTAGTGGATCAGATGGATATGGAAATACGCCAAGGAAAACCACGCTATGAGGCCATTATCGATTCGGCAAATTGTCGGGTAAGACCAGTAATGATGGGCACACTCACCACCGTACTAGGGGTAATACCACTATACTTTGATGCGTTTTTCCAATCGATGTCAGTGGTACTGGTGTTTGGGTTACTGTTTGCCACCCTACTGACTTTAATTGTGATCCCCGTACTCTACGCGATATTTATGAACGTAAAAACAGATGAACATATACATAGTTAATTGTTGATCACACTGAATCTTGGTCAAATGTTATGAACACTTTGATCAAGATTCACCCTACTTTAGTCAAAAATTACAGAATAAACGCACAACCATAATGGCAATAAACGCACTTTCTAATTATTATATTAATATCAAACAGCAGTATTTTTAAATTAACGATAACAATTCTACTGTCCGCCCTATATTAAATTTAGTCGCTTTTGTTATTCAATAATAATTGGCTCGGAAACTTTATATGCCATTACAACGCTTACTTATTCTATTTATATCACTGGCGTTAAGTGAAGCCATTATTATGATGTTATTGGCATCATTTGTTACGAAATATACAGGCATCTGGTTTTCTGTAATATTAGATGCCAGCCTTATCTCATTCATTGCTATTATTACTATTCACTACTTATTTAATGATAGTGACTTTGTAAAAAACCAACAATCGAGAACCGAATTCCTAACATTTAAAATAGCTATGATCGTTTTTACGATTGAGGCTTTAGTTATGTTTGCCTTTAATTTTGACGAATTTGTTTTACAGCAATGGCAAGTCATAGCAATTGATAGCTTAATACTCAGTAGTCTGAGTGTGCCTATAATTTACTTTTCCATTATTAAACCTGCCTTCTTGCCCTTACAAGAGCAAAATTCGCAAAAGCTAAACACAACCATATTTACTAGCCTACTGACCTATTTTTGCTCTGCAATTATTTTATATATTGCCTTGTATATGTTTTACGAAAACCAAATACAAACGCGTATAGGTTCTGTTATTCAAAAAGAGAAAAATGAGTTAAAACAAGCTAAATATTCGTTTTTACAACAACTTAATCATGCATCTCGTGATCTGTTAATTCTTAAAAATAATCACCACTTTAAGGAACAGCGTTTTTTTAGTAATGAAAACAAAACACTATTAGAACAGGACTATTTTAATTTTATCACCATAAAAAATTATTACACCCAAATAAGAATTCTTAGCTTAAAAGGCCAAGAGTTAATAAGGGTGCAAAGAGAAAATAACAGTACCGTTATCGTACCTCCAGACAAGCTTCAAGATAAAAGCGATCGATACTACTATAAACGCGGGATAAAGCTCAGCCCTGATGATATTTTTATATCTCCATTAGATTTAAATATTGAAAATGGTCAAATTGAAAGGCCATTAAAACCAATGATCCGTTTAGGCTCAGTGCTAGTTGACAAAAACAATGAAAAGATTGGCTTACTTATAATAAATCTCGGAGGTGTGCATTTACTTAGTCAATTAGAAAATATTTCTAAAAGCTCACTAGGTGACATTATGCTCTTTAATGAAGAAAGTTACTGGTTATTTGGTGATGTACAAAAACAATGGGCTTTTATGTTTGCCAATAAACCCCAGCAACGTTTTCAAGATATCCATCCAGATATATGGCAAGCGATGGAAACTAAAACAAATGGGATCATTGAAAAGGATAACAACATTTATATTTTTGAACACATGACCTTACTAGATCAAGTACCAACACTTGATAATCAGAGAAATAGCAACGGGAAATGGCCCAAATGGAAGTTAGTAAATAAGGTCCCTCTATCACTGATTGAAAACGAATTTAGTAGTTTAAAAAAATTGATTGTTTTGCTCTATCTAGGTGTAATGTTATTAATGATATTTGTTATTTACACCTTTGCTAATCACACTATCGCCAGACGAGAATACGAGGCCAAAGTAGAAAGTTATGCGTTTGTAGATAGCTTAACAGGACTTTATAACCGTAGGATATTTTTAGATAAGCTTGATAAAGAACTAAATAAAGCCCAGTTCAATGAGTCACCATTAGTCCTCATGTATTTAGATTTAGATTACTTCAAGCCAATAAATGATGAGTTAGGCCATGGTGCAGGCGATGAAGCACTTAAAGAAGTTGCAACGCGCATAACAAGCTGTTTACGTAAGCACGATATTATTGCTCGAATAGGTGGAGATGAATTTGCAGCAATTTTGCCACAGTTAAATGATAAAGACGTGATCTCTGAGATAGCACAAAGAATCATTACAAATATTAGCAAACCATTTATTTTATTTGACCAAAAACGCACGCTCGGAATAAGTATAGGAATTACCATCACAAACGGACAAGCTCATACTAGCTTAGAAGTAAAAACACACGCAGACCAAGCACTTTACGAGGCTAAAAATTCCGGTCGAAACTGCTATCGGTTTTCTAAAGAAACACGCTAATTTTTAGTATTTTATGAATTTAGTATACGGTTTCAAGATTGCGCGTTTTTCCGGAATGAATTATCACTTTTAGTTCTAGCTTTTACCATTAACATAGCGCAAGTTTTATTATATAGTGGAGCCAAGAATTCATTGCATAGTAATGCATTTAGATTCATTCATTAAATTAACTATTCATTTTTATTAAAAATATAACATATCAAGTGCAGTCTATGTGTTTTCTAATGAGTTATACCAATAACAAACGTAATAATAACCATATTACAATCCAGAATTTTAAAAACGAGGTAAGCGCATGTTATCAAAACGCATAATTCCTTGTTTAGACGTAAAAGACGGCCAAGTCGTTAAAGGCGTTAAATTTAAGGGCCATGAGGTAGTCGGCGATGTTTTAACACTTGCTAAAGCCTACAGTGAAGCCGGTGCCGACGAACTGGTATTTTACGAGATCAGTGCAAGCGTTGAAAAACGATTACTCGATGTAAATTGGGTAGAAAATATTGCCCGCCATATCGATATTCCATTTTGTGTAGCGGGTGGCATTAAATCGGTAGCCGATGCAGCGCGCGTACTTGAACGCGGCGCTGACAAAATCAGCATTAATAGCCCTGCCATTGCTCGTCCTGAGCTTATAAAAGAGTTACACGATGAGTTTGGCAAGCAGTGTGTGGTTGTCGGTATTGATAGCTTTTACGATGAAACAACCGGTGAATACTTAGTGTATCAGCTTACAGGCGATCCTAATGCCTCAAGCCGTACTCGTTATAAAACCCAAGAGTGGGTTCAGCGGGTACAAGACTTAGGCGCTGGCGAAATTGTTTTAAACTGTATGAACCAAGATGGCGTTCGTAATGGTTACGACAACGAGCAACTAAGCAAAATACGCGAGCTATGCGACATTCCTTTAATCGCCTCAGGGGGCGCAGGCACAATGCAAGATTTTGTTGATGTATTTAAACAAAGCAAAGTAGATGGTGCACTCGCAGCCAGCGTTTTTCATAAAAACGTGATTAACATTGGCGAACTAAAACAATTTTTAATAGATAACCAAGTGGCAGCCAGATTATGCTAGTAACGCAAGAAAACCTAACTCAAGTTGATTTCGCAAAAAGCGAGATGATCCCTGCCATTGTTCAAGATGCACGCTCTGGCGTTATTTTAATGCAAGGGTTTATGAATAGCGAAGCACTTGCTGTCACGCTTGAAAGTAATAAGGTGACTTTTTATTCGCGTTCTAAATCGCGTTTATGGACCAAAGGCGAGTCATCAGAAAACTACTTAAACGTGGTCTCTGTGCATACAGATTGCGACTACGATTCAATTTTAGTATTGGCAAATCCAGAAGGGCCAACGTGCCATTTAGGCACGCAAAGCTGTTTTGACGATGCTGCAAAACCAAGCTTAAGCTTTTTAGCGCAACTTGAAGATGTGATTGTTGCACGTAAAAACGACGATCCAGCTAAAAGCTACACCGCATCTTTATTTGCTGAAGACTTAAGCCGCAGCTGCCAAAAAGTAGGTGAAGAAGGCGTTGAAGTGGCGCTTGCGGCAATGAAACACGACAACAATGAGCTTACTAACGAATCGGCTGACTTGTTGTATCACTTAATTGTGTTACTACAGCGTCAAGGCTTAGAGCTCACCGATGCAGTTGCTTGCCTACAAGGGCGTCATAAGTAAAACAGCCTGTTACTGAGTGCGCCATTTTGTGGCGCACTCAGTATGTTAAAACCATAAATTCACTTTAAATTACACCTTGCGAATAGCATTTACTCCCTCCCTTAGGTATTCTTTAACTAGGGTCTGTTGACCTTTGCGGATTAAAATTTGTTCAAACTAGGGGCGGTTTAATCGCGGCGCTCGGTTTGCAACCTAGTGGGCTAAGTCAAAACCGAGCAACAAAGAGTAAATCGCCCCTAGGCAGAACCCGAAGGGCAGCGCCTGTTTGGCATTGATGCTGCGTTATCACCTATTTATGGGGAATAACCACACTACATAGGCTCTGCCTTGCCTAAATACCAAACAGACTGCTGCAAATTCAACCTTGAAAGGTCAATAGACCCTAATGTTCAAGGAATAGCTATTACAAAAGGATAGCGCATTATGAAAACCTATATATCGCTGGTATTAACTGGCCTAATTTTATCTGGCTGTAGCAGTTTAACCACTGAGCAAAAAGCTAAACTAGATAACCTAACCCCCTGCGAAAAAATGGATGGGCTGATTGCCGCCTATGACAATCGCTTTGCAGCGTTAAAAGACACCAAAGTAAAAACACCTTATTTAGATGTGTGGAGCGCAAAGTACAACGTATTTGGCAATAACTGCCAAGTAACCAGCTTTAACAATCAAACCGTGACCTATCAATGCCAAGAAAGCTACAAAGATCAACAGCAGGCGGTAGCTATGCATCAACAAGCAGTTGAACTCACTCGCCAATGTTTAACTAAAAAAAACAACTGGTTAGAAACACAAAAAGAGTCAGAAACGTCGCTGCGTACTACCTTTGTACTTGATGATAAGTCGCCGGTTATTTCTGTTTATACCAGCAAAACGTTATCAAAAATTAAAACCTGGTCTACCTCGTTAGAAGTAGGAAAGCCCGTCGCCACTAAATAATTACGAGAGAATGTATGCGCCTAACACCCAGTAAACAATCCACTCATTTAAAAACAGACTGTATCGGTGAATGTTATAGAATGAATGGCTACTGTACTGGGTGCGGGCGCACAAGTGACGAAATATTCGACTGGATTATTTTAACCGATGAGCAAAAGCAAGCTATATTGGCCTCCCCTCGTGAAGATGCCAAAAAAGACTAGCTTAAATTTATAACCATTAAGGCGCATTACGTTGTGATGGGTCACGTTTAAAGTCTTTACTTAATCGCTTAGGGTCTAACGCTTCACGTTGTTTGCTAGCACCTTCTGCCCACCAAATTAATTGATTAAACGTGCGCGAAAAATAGCTATCCCATGATGTTTGCTCTGCCGCATTATTTGCGTCACCACTTTCAATAAACACATCCTGTGCTTTTGGAACATGGATCATTGCTGATACCGGCAAACAGCCCAGTTCACTTAAAAAGCTGCGCATACCAACAGCAGCGCGCACGCCGCCCCACTGCCCTGCAGAATAGGTCACAATTGCGCTGGGTTTATAGCCAAATAAAGAACTACCAAAATGGTTTAGCAAATTAGCAAGTGCCGGACTCATCGAATGATTATATTCAGGGCTCACCATAACAAAGCCATCGCTGGCTTTAATTTTTGCTGCTAAATCATCAAGTTGTTTAGGTACCTCAGCCTGCGTATAGGCAAAGTGCGGTTTAAACACAGGGTCTAAATCATAATCGAGCGGATCAATAAGCTCTATTTCATGCTCAGAGTAATGCTCAAGCAAACAACGCTCACATGCTTTCGATACCCTTTCCCCTAAACGCGCAGGCTTAGGTGGGGTACTTTTTCTAACCGAACCGAGAAAAATTAAAAATTTCATGTATCGGCACTCCTTTTTAATTGCGAAAATAAATACCTCAAAAAAGTTTGAGGTATTTACTGTACGATTTAGGCCTTATCGAGCGCTTGGCTTACATCGGCAATAATATCGTCAATGTTTTCAATACCCACCGATAAACGAATTAAATCGCGGCTAACGCCAGCATTGGCCAGCTCTTCATCATTTAATTGTCGATGCGTGGTAGATGCTGGGTGGCAAGCCAGCGATTTAGCATCGCCAATATTTACCAAGCGTAAAATCATGTTTAGAGCATCAATAAACCGCGTACCGGCTTCAAGGCCACCGGCAATACCAAAACTTAAAATACCTGACGCTTTACCATTGGTAATTTTTTGGCTTATTTCGTTATACGGGCTTGATTTTAATCCCGCGTAATTAACCCACAGCACCTTAGGGTGGCTCTCTAGGTATTCAGCAATTTTTTGCGCGTTTTCGCAGTGGCGATCCATTCTAAGCCCTAATGTTTCAAGGCCAATTAAAATGTCTGATGCGTTTTTAGGCGCAAGCGCCGCACCGGTATTTCTAAGTGGTACAACGCGACAACGTCCAATAAACGCCGCCTCAGCAAACGCATCGGTATACACTACATTATGGTACGACGGATCAGGCTCATTCATCATCGCAAAACGGGTTGCATTGGCTTTCCAGTCAAACTTGCCCGAATCAATAATCATGCCGCCAATCGCGGTTCCATGGCCGTTAATGTATTTAGTGAGTGAGTGCACCACAATATCGGCACCTAACTCAAATGGACGACAAAGATACGGCGTAGCCACGGTGTTATCTACAATTAAAGGCACCCCATTACTGTGGGCAATTTTCGCAAGGCGAGCAATATCAACAATATTCCCAGCAGGGTTACCAATTGACTCGCAAAAAACCGCACGTGTGTTTTCATCAATCGCGTTTTCAAAGCCGTCAAAATCATCGGCTTTAATCATCCGTGCTTCAATACCTTGGCGCGGCAAGCTGTGAGCAAATAAGTTATAAGTGCCGCCATACACTTGGCTAGTACTTACAATATTAGTGCCCACTTCACATAAACATTGAATTGCATAAGTAATTGCTGCCATACCCGAGGCCACAGCCAGCGCACCAATGCCGCCTTCCATCGCGGCAATACGCTGCTCAAGTACCGCATTGGTCGGGTTCATAATGCGGGTATAAATATTGCCCGGCACTTTTAAATCAAATAAATCAGCGCCATGCTGGGTATTATCAAAGGTGTACGAAGAGGTATTATAAATCGGCACCGCCGCCGACTTAGTTGTAGCTTCAGATTCATAACCATGGTGCAACGCTAAAGACTCAAGTTTCATAATTTATTCCTTCAATATAGTTACATCTAACGTAGCATTTAATGGTTACAAAGTGCACATGAAATATACTAAAGAATATTGAAGGAAATAGATTTAACGCTGTATCTAGCTAAATGTTCAAACTACCGTTTGCTCATATATTCAATAAAATGAGCCAAGCGCGCATATTACTCCTCTAAGCGTTGCTTAAATACAATAGAAAACTTAGTGATAGTAATATGTTAGCTAATTTGTTAAAACTATATAAAATAGAAAAGTGAGCGCGACATTGGCAGAGATATGCGCGATGAGCGCACTATTAAATTGTTAGGTGCAAAGGAAAAAATGCAGTCGTATTTAAAGTTTGAAAAAGTATGGAGCGATGAGGATATCACGGAATTAAAAGTAACCGTGTGCAATGGTCATTCTACATTTTCAAACAAAGTTTATTTGGGGAACACTGAACTAGATGATCTCTTTGTTAGTTTAGATTCGTTTAAAACTAGCTATTATGGTGGATTAAGAAACATAGAATTTGGCGGTTTTGGCTGTGAATATGCTAATGGTGCTTTTCATGCTCGTTTGCACTTCCCTAAGCCCGGTAATCTTTTTATAGCTACTCATCAACAATCAGAGTTTTTTGAGTTTAAAGGTCAAAACGTAGCTAGCGAATCCAAAATGTACTTGTCTACTGAACCAGGGCAATTCGATAATTTTTTACTAGAGCTTAAAAGCTTAAACTCGAGTAAATCTGGAGTTGCAGAGCTAATTTGCACCTAACAAGTGGTTTAAGAAGGTCTCGTAATAGCTTGCTCGAGCCTTCGGCAAACATTTTAGCAAGCTAAACTCGCCTCTTAACCAGGCGTTATGCATAAAAAGGACTCGGCTTGGTAAATATTGAAAGTACAGCAACGATTATCTCAACGCTTTTTGTTTTAATTTTGTTTATGTTTTTTGGTATCAATTTGGGTATGGTTGTTTTAGAAAGAAAAATATCTACTGCCAGCGGGCAAACGTTTGTATCAGGTTTGGCCAAAATGTTAAACAAAACAGAGAACCCTCACAGCTACAAGCAATCCAGGGTTTACTTGGTCGGTAGTGTTGTTTCTCTGTTAGCATTTATGGCTCTTTTAGAGTTTGGCTATTCATAACAATCAAATGTTGGGGACACAAACACGCGGGCTGCTTCGCAGTATAGCCCACGTGTTTGTGCCGCCAAATTAGGGCGTTATATAAATATTTAAAAATGGAGTTTTAATGAAATATCTATTATTGATCACCTTGCTATTAGGCTCTTCCTTTTCAGCAGCTTCTAAAAAATTAGATTTAGAAAAATTCGCACATACTTATTTTAAACTAATGACGGATACTCAGTCTCCCAATGCGTCTACCGTTGAGTTAGAAAAGTATCTTTCTTTGCTTACTGACGATATCGGTCACTCTCATTTACCATATGTCGTAGACGATTCTAGATTACCTGATGGGAAAGAATCCATGAGAAAAGGTATGACTTACTATTTGGGGGCACACACCAAATACGAAGCGACTTTATTGGACGTTTTTATTTTCAACAACTCAGCAATTGCAATTCGTTACAAAAACTACGCAAAAGGTGTTCACCCGCAAAATAAACAACCAATTGAATATTCCCAAACCATGATGGAAGTGCTTGAATTAGAGGGTGATAAAGTTGCTGTAATTCGCAAATATCATGAGTAGTATTTATATAACAAACGCCTGAATTCGCTCGAAAACTCGCTCGGACAATTAACAATTAACAATTAACAATTAACAATTAACAATTAACAATTAACAATTAACAATGGGTTATTGTCGCTGCGCTCAATAATTTTAACCCATTGTTAAATCGCCGTTTAGGCGGGCGTTAGCTTTCTAGGAAGTTCAGATGACATTAAATGACTTAACGGTAAATTTCTCGCACCTTGAACGAGACTCTCTGTTATCTGAATGGGAGTGGTTATTGGATGGAGAATATTTACCTATATTGCTTTCAGCTTCCGGTGATGCATTTGTTCAAAATATAAATAATGGCCAAGTTTGGTGGCTAGACTCAGGAGGCAGTGAGTTCTCACAAGTAGCGGAGACACCTGAAGGCTTCAATGAGTTGTTAGCCGATAAAGAGTTCGTTATAGAATACTTTGCAGTTCAAATGGTAGGTGATTTAATAAAATCAGGTAAATCATTATCACACAACCAAATTTATAGCTTAACAAAACCTTGGCTGTTGGGTGGTGAGTATAAAATTGAAAATATTGAACCAACTGATATTGAGGTTCATTTTTCCCTAACAGGTCAAGTGGCACAACAAGTTGGTGTAAGCGAAAGCTAACAAGGCCGTTAAAAGTACAAGGAAATTTATGAGTCTGTGTCCTCGCTGTGAACATAAATTAAATGTTTTCAGTTTTAATTTAAATGTGCCAGTTGCAAGACGAGATTGAAACTTATCAGCTCAAAATTGTTTTGGGCTATATTTTTATTGTATTCGGCAGTCGTGTTTACATTGATAATGTATATTCCAATTTTTAGCAAATATGGTTTAGGCGTAATATTAGCCATATTAGGCTGGTTCTTTGTTTACTATAAATCGTCACCTTACATTCTCAGCAAAGATAACGTGGCACTACATGGCAGTGACTAGCTAAAAACAGCCTTGTTTTATATCTTCCTCTAAAAGCGCAGCGCCTCTTAGCCCTCTTTATAAATAAATCACTAAAAGACCTTATTCTACAAAGAGAAGTGGATGGGAGGTTTCGGGCTACGAGGCGCGAGTAAAATGCTAATGCCCATAAATACGCGATATGAAATCGCTGCTACAAAAGACATTTACTGATAAAAACAGTTTTTGCACCACAGAGAATCCCGAGGCGCTTTGCGCTACACAGAGGTGGATTGATATCTTTTAAGCATTTCTCTGTGAACTCTGTGTCCTCGGTGGTAAATACTTATTTAGGCTTAACTCTGGCTCGATATGAAATCGCTGCTACAAAAGACATTTACTGATAGAAACAATTTTTGCACCACAGAGAATCCCAAGGCGCTTTGCGTTACACAGAGGTGGATTGATATCTTTTAAACATTTCTCTGTGAACTCTGTGTCCTCGGTGGTAAATACTTATTTAGGCTTAACTCTGGCGCAATGTGAGATCGCTGCTACAGGGCAATATATGGCTTTTTTACGTTCACTAAAAGGTCTTATTCTACAAATAGAAGTGAATGAGCAGAAAACACAGGCATAACGTGTACTGGCTCAGACTGAAAAAAATCGTTGGCTAACTTGGTTTTTGGCTATTTTTCATCATTTCTAAATAGCGCCCTTCAATGAATTTTTTTTCTTTTGTAAGGTGTTTAAGTGCGTACTGTGTTTTTTCTAGCTCTTGCTTTAGTGTGTCTAACTCCTCACTACTTTCTGGCCCGTCTGTTTGTAACTGCAATTGCTGTAGTAGTTGGTCTTGCTCTGCAATTTGCCTTTTATATTCGTTTAAAGTGTTAAGTAGTCTTGTTTGATCGGGCGTTGAGGATGTATCTGTGCTTGATGTTTTATCACTATTTTCGCTTGCGGTTTTAAGCGCTTCATAATCTGCTTGTAGCTGGTCTTTTTCTTCTTGAAGCACAGTCACTGCATCATATTGTGCATAGAGTTTTTGACGGGTAACTTTTAATTTTTCAACACTTTTATCGAGATCCCCTTTTAGTTTGCGAATTAACTGATGCGAGCGTTTTAATTTTTTATTGAGATCATCAATTAGCTGTTGTTCTTTTTCGGTAACATGATCTTTGGTTGATGAAGTAACCTCTGTTAATTGTTGTTGTAACAGCATTTGTACACTGATTAACTCAGCGATAGTTTTTCGATTATCGTTAACATAGCTCATGGCATTGTCAACAGACTCTCTGCACATAGCTAACGTCGCATCATCCATTGCGCCGTTACTTTTAACCATGCTAAGTGCAAATGCCCTAAACTCTCTGAGTATCAGTAAAAGAATATAAAACCACGCGGCTAAAATAAGTAGCCCAAAATTTATAGCAATATAATGATAAACCTCAGGCGGAAATACGGCATATGGCATTATTTAGTTATCTTAAATTAAGTGTTTATTTACTAGAGTTTAGCGCTGTCAAAAAAATCTGCCATAATAACAACAACATTTAAAAAAAAGTTACCTGTGTGAAAATACTTATCGTGGATGATAGCCATGCAACACTTGAAATAGTACGCCGAGGGTTGGAAAAGTTTGGCTATCGGAAGTTATTAATAGAAAAAGCCAACAATGCTAAATCAGCGTTAACGCTGATTGGTAGTTGGCACCCCGATATTGTACTTACAGACTGGCATATGCCTGATATGTGTGGAGTTACGCTATTACGTGCAATAAAGCAAAGGCAACTTAATATAATAGTAGCAATGCTGACCACTGTTGATGAAAAGTCTCAAATTGAAGAAGCTATTAGCTTTGGTGCATCTTTTGTTTTATCAAAGCCTTTCACCGACGCGCAACTACACGATAAATTATTGCCTTTAGTACAGCTTGTTGAAAATAACGAAATCATCCCTGATGAAATTGAATTAAACAGTGATTTAGCGTTACCAAAACTGTCGCAATTAGAACGTTTGTTTCATAAACATATAAGTCACTCCTTAATCGTAAACACGATTCAACCGCAGGTATTTGATGAGTCTAAAGTACCCTGCGTCATGGCTGTTTATGAGGATCCAAAAAGTCAAAAAGTACGTGCCATTGCCATACTTGATATTTATGCCGCCTGCGTAATGGCAAGTGGCTATAGTAGCTTGTCGGCTGAAGATATTAGTAACTCAATATTATCGGGCGTTGTAACGAATACAGCATTAAGCGCATGTAAAAAAGCGTTAACGGAAACGGCTTTTGCCTTTTTAGACAAACGAACACGCGTTAGTTTACAAATCAAAACGGTCAATGTGATTACCACGCCTTTTCGTAAGCTCACTTTGCTGTATAAAACGCCTGCTGAAAAGCGAATTGATTTTAGTTGTCAGCTCGAGGGCATGGCACAAGGTAAAATCATGTTAGTTGGCATTTAGTAAATTAAACGCACGTATTTACCATTATTAAAAAGTTTATGTTTAAAAACACCCTGCTCCTAAAAAAGCGCAGCGTCTCTGCATCCTCATGGTAAATCAATCACTTAAAAACCTTATTCTACAAAGAGAAGTGAATGAGCAGTAAATTAGTAACCTAAACCACCAAACAACCTTGTTTTATACCTTCCTCTGAAAGCGCAGCGTCTCTTCGCCCTCTTTGTGCATAAATCACTAAAAGGTCTTATTCTACAAAGAGAAGTGAATGAGGAGCAAATGAGAAACCAAAACCACCAAACAACCTTGTTTTATATCTTCCTCTAAAAGCGCAGCGTCTTCTCGCCCTCTTTGTGCATAAATCACTAAAAGACCTTATTTAACAAAGAGAAGTGAGAGCTACGAGGCGCGAGTAAAATGCTAATGTCCATAAATACGCGATATGAAATCGCTGCTACGAAAGACATTTACTGCTAAAAACAGTTTTTTCACCACAGAGAATCCCGAGGCGCTTTGCGCTGCACAGAGATGGATTCATATCTTTTAAGTATTTCTCTGTTAACTCTGTGTTCTCGGTGGTAAATACTTATTTAGGCTTAACTCTGACGCGATATAAAATCGCTGCTACGAAAGACATTTACTGCTAAAAACAAATTAGCTCCCCCCGTAACCCGAACCTCGTAGCTCGCAGCTCGTAGCCCGAACCTCGTAGCTCGTAGCCCGCAGCCCAAACCTCTTAGCCCGTAGCCCGTACCCTAAGTTAAATTAATCGCCGAAAATGTTTAAACAAAAAAAGGCGCTTCCGATTAAGGTGAGCGCCTTTTTGTTATTTTAACTGCTTCTTATTTTACGATTTTCATTTCGTCTAATAAGTTTTGGGCGTTATCTACTTTATCCATAACCCACAGCATGTAGCGTGAATCTACATGGATTGAGCGATTTAGATCTGGGTTGTAATCCCAATCACCAATAATGCTTTCGTACACACCGTCAAACAGTAAACCCACCAGCTCAGCTTTACCATTTAGTGTTGGTGAACCTGAGTTACCGCCAGTTGTATCTACGTTTGATAAAAAGTTAACCGGTACGGTATTCATGCCACCTGTGTAATCACCATAAAGCTTCGCTTTAATTTGCTCTTGCAGCTTTTTAGGCGCATTAAATGGGTCAACATCGGTGTTTTTAGCAAGCAACCCTTCAAGTGAGGTAAACGGCGTGGCCACTAAACCATCTTGCGGAGAATACCCGCCTACCGTGCCGTAAGTTACACGTAATGTGCTATTTGCATCGGCGTAAACCGGTTTGTTTTGCGCTTTATTAAAGGCAATAATCGCACTCATTAACTCTGGGCGAGCGGCTTGTAACTTACCTGCAAGGGCTTTTGACTTATCTTCCTCAGCTTTCATTACCGTGAATATGGCTTTTGCATATTGCATGAATGGGTCTTGGCTTTGGTTTAATTGGCTAAGCGTTTGCTCAAATAATGAATTACGTACAATTTCGTTATCAAGCGTTGATTTAGCATACATTTCATCAAGTAATGCACTTTGTTTTGCTTTATCAAACCCATTTTCTAAAGCAAAGGCTTTATCAATTTCACTAAAACGCTCTGCTTTAGGTAATGCTGCATATTGCTCTAAAAAGTGCAGTAATATGGCTTTATCTACGTTTGCGTCAAAGCGGCGTGACATACGCTCTAAACCCGATTTAATACGCGGTAAATCACGTTCTTGATAACCCGATTCACGCTCGCTATTTGGCTTTTGTTTTTCATAAGCTAAACGGTATAAACGACGTGCCGTGCTGATCATTTGTGAACGGTGAACATAGCCTACCATACGGTCGCGCTCACTGTGCTCTTGCGATTGTGCAACAAGTGCTGATAACTCATTAAGTACATTACCGTAGCGCTGTTTACGTTCGCTATCGCTGTTTATCCAGCTTGTAAGTTCTTGTTCAAACTGCTTTTTACGCTCAAACATGGTGCCTTTTTTAAAGCTTTCGATCATCGAGCCATAGTTTTTAATGTAGTTGTTATAACCAGCTATGGTGCTTTCGTAAGCAATACGCGCTTTGCTGCCGTCTTCTGAGTTTTCTTCAATAAGTGACACGTATTTAGTATTGTGCATGCGCGCTTTAGGGTAGCTGTCGTTAAATACATAATCGACCTCTGCCGCAATACGGTAACGATTGGTTCGTCCTGGATAGCCAGTAACCATGACAAAATCACCCTCTTGCACGCCTTTAGCACTTACACTTAAGTAAGACTCAGGCACGTACGGTACGTTGTCTTCGCTGTATTCTGCTGGTTTGCCGTCTTTACCTACATAGGCGCGGTAAAAACCAAAATCGCCTGTGTGACGCGGCCACATCCAGTTATCGATATCGCCACCGTATTTACCTACGCCCATAGCAGGTGCATACGCTAAACGTACATCTTTAATTTCCAGCGATTTAATAAGGTAAAACTCTAAACCACCATGAAACGAATATACATTACAACGGTAGCTAGCATCAGCTTCACACTCTGCAACGAGGGCTTTTTGATTTTTTTCTAACGCATCGTAGCGTGCTTTTGCACTTAGCTCGTTAGTGCCGCTAATTACTTTATCAGTCACGTTGGTCACTGTTTCTGTAACGTACACACGTGAACCTGGCGCAGCAGGTAAATCTTCAGCCGGTGTTTTTGCTAAAAAGCCGTTTTCAAGTATGTTGTTTTCAGGCGTTGAATTATATTGCACTGAGCCATAAATACAGTGATGGTTAGTAACAACTAAGCCCTTTGGCGAAACAAACGAGGCTGTACATCCGCCTAAGCTAATAACTGCATTCATTGGAAATTCGGTTAATTTTGAAATTGAATCAACACTGATTTCAAGGCCTTTGGCTTTTAAAATTGATTCCAGCTCTGGTAGCTGATGAGGTTGCCACATACCTTCATCGGCATTGGCCGCAGAAGAAAGTGCCAGTGAACAGGTTGCTACCAAAGTGGCAACAAGAGGTTTTAAACGCATTATAGAATCCCTTTTATTATTGAACCTGCAGATTACTCATTAAGTATGAGTAAGGTCAACTGCGCTGAGATAAATTGTTACAATATAGCGCCCAATAAACAAAAAAGGAGCTAAGCTCCTTTTTAAACAATATGATATACGATGTTAGTCGTCTTTTTTCACATCATTTGGATGCGCTACACCCATCCATGCTTTAAATAATGCTTTTTGCTCATCAGTGGCATTTTTATTCGCAACCACTTTTTTAGGTTTATCGAAATCTTCAGACAACACAAGCTCAGTCGACATTAATGCATCACGACGAATAAAATCAACAGTAACTTTGTCGCCTGCTTTAAAGGTTTCTAGGCTGGCTGTTAAGTCTTTACCTACATGCTTTTTATTAATAGCAACGAGTTTATCGTCGGTGGTTAAGCCGCCTTGCCATGCTGCACCATCGCGGCGTACATGGGTAAGCGTAAGTAACTCGCCAGTATTTTTAGTAAATGCATCTAAGCTTGGTGTGGCGTTGGCTTTTTCTGGTAACTCAAAGCTTAAACCTACTTTTGCTAGCAGTGCATCAAAATCAAGGTTGGCTGGTGAGCTAACATTTGCCTGCCACCACGCGCTGTAATCACGCCCTGATAGTTGTTTTAAAATAGCCAGTACGTCTTGCTCAGTAAACCCTGCCGGTAATTTATGCTGTTTATAAAGCGCTTTATGTACATCTCTGTAGCTAATTTTACCTTGGCTATTTTCAAGTAGGTCGATATCTAACGCCATCGACAATAATGAACCTTCAAGATAAATATTAGTGCTGTAGTTACGTGCGTGATCGCCGCCTTGGTTTATCCATTTATCAAAACTGGTTTCGCTGGCACTTTGTACTTCACGCCCCGGTGTTGTGAGGTGGCGGTTAATGGTTTTGCTTAATACTTTAAAAAACTCATCGTTAGTTTGAATACCCGAACGCACTAATAAATGATCTTCAAAATAGCTGGTAGAGCCCTCTGCTATCCATAGCAATTTTGAATAATTAATATTAGTGTAGTCATATGGCGCAAGCCCTTTAGGACGGTACGCTTTTACATTCCAAGTATGAATAAACTCATGAGCTGCCGTACTTATAAAACCTAAATAGTCTTCACGTTTAGCAAAGCGGTCGCGTGGGCGCTGAATAATCGTTGAGTTTAAGTGCTCAGTTGCCCCGCTTGCGCCTGATGTAGCATGTACCATAAATACATAACGTTCATACGGGTAGCTGTCCCAAATCACATTGCCGGTAGCCACTAGCTTTTTCAAATCGGTTAGCATCAGTTCAATATCGTAATTGCCCTCACCCCATACCACCAGTTCGTACTCACGGCCATCAACTTCAAAAGTACGTAGCTCGTTAATACCGGTTTCGATTGGCGAATCAACTAATACATCGTAGTCACTGGCTTTAAAGCTGTGCTTATTTTTATAATTTTCCATGCCTGACACAGAGCGCCATGCTTTGGGGACGTTTAATTCAACCGTTACTGGCTCTTGGCGAAATGATTCGCTAAACATAAAAAAGCCTGATGCATCAATAAAGGCATGGCTGTCGTCAATATGGCGGGCGCGCTTACCTAGCTCATTGGCATACACTTGGTAATCTATATTTACTTCAGTGGGTTCATTTAAATGAACGCGCCATGTGCTGTGGTCAATCTTTTCCCACTTTAATGCATTACCTTCATCATCACTGGCTTTAAAGTAGCGAACGCCATTGGCAAGATTTAAAATTTCATAACGACCAGTGCGCCATGCTGGAAGTTTCACATCTAAGAAAGACTGCGCCGTTTTAGGAAATTCTACGTTCACATCACCTAAATGATGCTCTGGCTGAGAAATGTTTAAAGCGTAATTAACGTCGGCAAATACCGGTGCTGAACAGGCAGCTAAAATTGATAAGGCAAGTAGCTTTTTCATAAAGGCTCTTTTTTATATAACGTATTGTTGTGCCAAGGTTAACAAGACCCATTTTAAAAGTGAATTAAAAGCGATAAATACACTTATATTTAAGATCGTTCGTATTTTGTTGCTAAAAACATTAAGTTTTTGATCTCATACCTACTATTAATATGTTTTTGTTGTAAACTAAACCAATAAAGGTATTAAAATAATGGTGTGTAGGTGTCTAGGAGCTCCAATACGGTGGAACAAAAACTAAAACAAGCAATTGACAGTAGAAAAGTAATAGAAAGCGCTCGTAAACATCAAGTTGACACCCTTTCTAACTTTGCGGCTAAGTTATCTTTAAGCTGTAAAGGACTTGATATTGAGCTTGATAACCGCCTAGCAAAGTTCCGTAGCGCATTAAACAAAGGAATGGATTTTGAAGACTTCTCTCCTTTGGTAGATGATATTTTGGCCTTGCTAAAAAATCAGGAAGCGATTCAACTAGCGCATCAACGCGACCTGTTAACCAGCGTACAAAATGCAGGAAAACAGTTACAACAAACGAAAGGCCTGCCTGACGAAACCCGCAGAACGCTGCGTCATTTATTAGATAACCAACTTGACGATATACAATCGGTGCATGGGTTTATCCCAATATTAAACCAATTGATTACCTTTTATCATCAAGCTTTAATTGCTAAAAGCAATAATACCTTTGAACCACCCAATCTAAGTGTACTCACTGAAAAGCTGTTTAAATTAGTTAGTGAGCTCGTGCTAGAAGAAGAAGCCAACGAATCACTGTATTTAATAAAAAAACGCATTGCCAAAAATAAAGCCGTTGACCAGCTACTTGATGCCGCAATAGATGTGATTACTTTAATTGTTAAAAGTATTCACGTTGAACGTGAATCAGCGCAAAGCTTTTTAGCTTCATTAAACCAAACACTTGAAGAGCTGCATCGCTCATTGGTATCAACCAGTGAACACTCTGAATCAATGAATGTTGAATTTGACTCAATAAATCAACGCATTGGTGAAAAGCTAGAAAGTTTAAATACACAAACAAAAAATGCGACCTCAATCACAGCGTTAAAGCAGCTAGTTGAAAACGAGTTACGCTCACTCAGTGCAGATATTTTAGAAAAAGAGCAACTCGAACAAAAAGATCGCAGAATTTTAGTTGCCAGCTTTACGCAAATAAATGAAAGAATTAATAGCTTAGAAAACAAAGTCAGTAACTATAAAAAACGTTTAAATGAGCAACGATTTAAAAGCTTACTCGACAGCCTGACAAAACTGCCTAATCGCGCGGCATTTGATGAGCGTTACAACCACGAAATTAATTTATTTAACGAACAACCGTCAGACATAACGCTAGTTGTTATAGACGTCGACCATTTTAAATCAATCAACGATCGATTTGGCCATACTGCGGGCGATATTACTTTACAAGTTATTGCCAAAGCGCTGCAAAAGTCGATTAGGCAATCAGATTTTATTGCACGCTATGGCGGCGAAGAGTTTGTGCTATTAATGCCACGCACTTCACTTGAAAACGCGACAGCGCACCTCAATAAATTAAGACAGTCTATTAAAAAGATACCGTTTAAATTTAAAGACAAACAAATTGAAATTACTGTTTCGCTAGGCGCAACCCAATTTAAAGAGGGTGATACCCCTCTAAAAGCATTTGATAGAGCCGATCAAGCTTTATACGATGCTAAAAATTCAGGCCGGGATCGTCTGTGCATTAGTAAATAGTGTTATGCATTTCTACCTTTGAGTACAAGGCATAATTACGCAGTAAATTTACCCAAGAAGTATCAAGGAGAATGCCGATGCTAATACAGTTAAACCCAACAGGGGTATTAGATTTATTATCGCAGCTAGAAGTAGACCTACTAGAACAGTCATCAACAAGCGAACGCTACAGGTTATTCAGAAATTGTGTTTTAGCTGTGCTTAATGTAGGCAGCCATACCGATGTAAGTAACGATATATACGAAAAACATAAAGACTTTGATATTCGTTTGGTAAGCCGTGAACGCGGTATTAAAATTGAATTAGAGAACCCGCCGCAAACGGCCTTCGTTGACGGCCACATAGTCACCGGCATACATGAGCACATATTTTCGGTTATTCGCGATATCTTATTTATTTGCCAAAAGTATGAAAAAAATCTCCAAGAAACTAAAGCCATTACCCACATGGTTTTTGACATGCTTAGAAATGCCGACGCTCTTAAAGTAAATAGTGAACCTAACATGATTGTATGCTGGGGCGGCCACTCTATTAACGAAATAGAATATAAATACACTAAACAAGTAGGTTACGAATTAGGCTTACGCGGGTTAAATATTTGTACTGGCTGTGGGCCTGGTGCAATGAAAGGCCCGATGAAAGGCGCCACTATTGGTCATGCCAAACAACGTATAACTAACAACCGTTATTTAGGTTTAACTGAGCCCAGTATTATTGCAGCTGAGCCACCTAACCCGATTGTGAATGAACTGGTTATTTTACCCGATATTGAAAAGCGGCTTGAGGCCTTTGTTCGCACCGCTCATGCCATTATTATTTTTCCTGGTGGTGCAGGCACAGCAGAAGAACTATTGTATTTATTAGGTATTTTGTTGCACCCTGAAAACGAAAAGCAATGTTTACCTGTTATTCTTACCGGTCCAAAACAAAGTGAAGCTTACTTTGAGGAGCTGTGTCAATTCATTCAAATGACTTTAGGCGATGCAGCCCTAGATAAATTTGAAGTAATTATTGATGACCCTCAATTAGTAAGCCAAAAGTTAAAGTCGGCAATGAATGGTGTACGCGAATACCGTAAAAGCCAAGGAGATGCGTATTACTTTAACTGGACCTTGAAAATAGACAGTGATTTTCAGCAACCTTTTTACCCCTCTCATGAGGCTATGGCGTCGCTTGATTTACACCTTGATCAACCCAAACAACAGTTAGCGGCTAATTTACGCCGTGCGTTTTCGGGAATAGTGGCGGGAAATGTAAAAGAAGAAGGTTTAAATGCGATTAAAAAAGACGGCCCGTATATCCTCACTGGCGAGCCTGATTTAATGAAAGCAATGGACACACTTTTACAAGCGTTTGTAGAACAAGGTAGAATGAAGCTCCCTGGCAGTAAGTATATTCCTTGTTATACAATAAAAGCGTGAGTTTATAATTGAATCCCCATTTACTTCTTATTGATGCGCTTAATTTAATTAGGCGCATCTATGCTGTTGATGCTAACCAAACGCATCACAGCGACGAACATATGTTAAAAGCATGCTGCGCTCGAGTAGCACATGCCTGCAAAAAACTCATAACAACCACTAATGCAACCCATGCAATTGCTGTATTTGATGGCGATAAAAGTTGGCGCTATCACTTTTACAAAGATTACAAACATTCGCGCGCCCCGATGCCACAAACGTTAAAAGAAGCCTTGCCACATTTTAAAGCGGCCATTGAAGAAACCGGCATTGTGGTATTTGAGCCGACTAACGATGAAGCCGATGATATTATTGCAACATTAGCCCATAAAGCCGCCAACAATCAGATAAATAACACTATTGTCTCTACCGACAAAGGGTTTTTACCGCATTTAAATGAGCAAATTGAAGTGTATGATTACTTTAAAAAACAACAGCTCACACAGCAGCATATCCAAGAACGTTTTGGCGTGGCACAACACAAACTCATAGACTTTTGGGCCCTGGCAGGAGACAAAACCAATGACATTCCAGGTGTTAAAGGCATTGGTGTTAAATCGGCGCAACAATTGGTGAATCAGTACAACACTCTCGAAGAGGCATTAAGCGATGAATCATTAAGTGCGCGCTTACAAAAAAAGCTTGCTGATGATATGGATATGTTTGTTATTTCTAAACAACTGGTGAGTTTGCGTACTGATATCCACTTAGGCTTTAGTTTAAAGCAGTTAAGGCTGAATTAGTCGCAAGTTAATGGCACTGAACGTTCGCAATACGTATACTAGTAATAGTTATATTGGTCTGGGTAGGCAATGTTTAAAAAGTTTTTTAGGTATTTGATATTGGGATTAGGTTTATATGCACTGATAGCCACGTCGGTTATTATGTTTTATAAAGACGACCCACAAGCAATGATTTGGCAAGACCGCGAAGCATTCAATAAACGCTATATTGAAAAACTGCGCTTAGAAGATGCTTTTACGCTAAATGCTGTGCTTGAATATTTAGGCAGCCCAGATTTAACCTACGCCAAGCGCGATGGTGAACAGGTGTGGCAAGTTATATTTTATCGTACACAACATAAAACCTCGGATGGCATTACCACCATGGATGAATGTACCGGGTTATTATTTAAAAACGGCCAACTAATAATGTGGGGCCCAAGTGCTTATGAAAAATACCTTGAGCAAAATGATGGAACAATTTAATGGAAGCACCACTGTCGGGTAACCTAAAAAAGCTACTCGAAAGCACACAGTTGCTTTTAAGTTCACATAATAATAAAAACCAGTGGCATACTTTTTACCCGATTGTTTGTAAACTTGCAGAGCAATACGCAGCGTTCTATAAACAAAACCCAGCAGCGTTACAAGCTCAGCTCAATTTGTATAAAACACACTATAGCTTTGCAACCAATTTAGTGGTTAATCAATGTGTTTTAACTTGTGCATTAAGTGCTAGCCAAAATTACGATAAACACTTAACAGAGCTTTATATCAGTGCCTCATTGGTGGAACACCTTTGTGTTGCTAATCAGTTGAATAAACTAGCCCAACAGCAAACATTTACTAATACCGACACTAAAATGTGGCAGTTACGCCATAAACTCGCTGCCAAAGTGATATTGACATCACAACAACCAGCACATCAAATTGCCCATATTTTAGCTAAACTAGCCAAATACAAACACGCATTATTAAATACGCCTAAAGTCATGCTTTATGACGGAGCCAGTGTATTGGTTGCTCTGGCAAATATTTTGGCGCTTAACGTAACCTGCAACGCAAAACAGCAGCATATTAGTTTTTATAAAGCCGTAGCTGATTTGTACATAAGAACCCCCAACTCATTCGCACAGAGGCTATTAAAAGACTTAGTGGCACACGTTGGACAATATGTACCAGGTAGCCAAGTGGTTTATGCTGACCAAACAATGATTTATTTGGCTACAGATTCGGCAGGCCGTCATATTATCGTTAATAATGCCAATACAAAAATAGCCTGGTATCGAATAAAAGCATCATTAGAGGATGGCTCAAAGGCATGGCCGTGTAATGACGATCGCTTGTTTTTAAAAGTCTGGGACAGTGAGTATCTGCATATTGTTCATAAGAGTGACGATACACAGTCCTCTTTGTACGAATTAGTTAAACAAATAAAAAACCAACAAGAGTACAGTTACAAAGCATTAAATACATTACTTACCCCTTATCCTAATGTTATAAAATCAGTGTGCCATGCAGTAAAACAGTATAATAAAGAGCTGCAACCGGCAAAAGATTTAAGGCATAGCTTGTCTATGGTCGGTTACGATAAGGCCCCTGCGATTATTCAAGGCATGGTTTTCGAGCAGTTAGTAAATAGTATTGCCCATCCTATACATACATTTTTGTGTACCCGCATGGGTTGTTTAGTCAACATTGTAGAGCTGTTAGTAAAACACGATAAAAATTTGCAAAGTGAACGCATTAGTTTGAGCCTATATGCCTATTTATATTATCTATTAATTAATTACAGCCCAGAAGTTTCTAGAAAAATCACCTTAGACCAAACACCGAATAAATCCTTAGATACGCCAATATGCACATTTTTTGGCATAAACAATGTTGATACCCCTCATTTAACTAATGAGCTTAATGAATTACTTAGTAGCGACCCTTGGGCAATAGCGTTATTAAAAGCTGAAACATTGCCTAAAAAGCAGCTCGATGATAGCGCTAAGTTGTGGGCAGCTTTGAAAGTTGTAGCCCAGCGCGTACTTAAACCTAACCAGCCATTAACAGCATGGCAACAGCAGATATTAAATCAACAACTCACCCACCATGGCTGGAAAAGTGAGGTCATTTTTTATCAATCCCTGCAGCAATTAGGTCTGCACAATAGTATTTAGCTGACTTATTATCACTATAAATTAAAGTTATACCCTGTATTTGCAGTATAAACTGGCAAAATGTTCAATAAATTGGTATAAATGCCGGCTTAAATTTAGCACCCCTGTCATATAAGTAGTCTAAACTCTGTGAGTATTTTTTATTTATGTGTGTATCCAAATCTTTAAAGGAAAAGTTCATGGCCAAACAAACCATAACAGTGATCAAAGGCGACGGCATCGGCCCAAGCATTATCGACTCAGCACTTGAAATACTAAAAGCCGCAGGATGCGATTTTGATTATGAATTTGTTGACGCTGGCCTCGCTGCGCTTGAAAAAACGGGCGAATTGCTTCCACAAGAAACAATTGACACTATTGCTAAAAATAAAATCACTTTAAAAGGTCCATTAACGACCCCTGTAGGCGAAGGCTTTACATCAATCAATGTAACACTTCGTAAGCAGTTTGGTTTATACGCTAATGTTCGTCCTGTGAAGTCGTTCGCAGGTACTAAAGCACGTTACGATGACATTGATATTATTACTGTTCGTGAGAATACCCAAGGTATGTACTCAGGTGCAGGTCAAGTAGTGAGTGCTGATGGCAACGAAGCTGAGGCAATGTCTGTTATCACGCGTGAAGGCGCTGAAAAAATCGTTACTTTTGCATACGAGCTAGCTGTACGCGAAGGCCGTAAAAAAGTAACCGCTGTTCATAAAGCAAATATTTTAAAATCAACATCGGGTTTGTTCTTAAAAGTTGCTCGTGAAGTGGCTGAACGTTACCCTGAGATTGAATCAACTGAAATGATTGTTGATGCAACCTGTATGAAACTAGTAATGACACCGGAAGAGTTTGACGTAATTGTAACGACTAACCTATTCGGCGATATTTTATCTGATTTATGTGCTGGTTTAGTTGGTGGTTTAGGCATGGCGCCTGGTGCTAACATTGGTGAAGATGCGGCTATCTTTGAAGCTGTTCACGGTAGCGCACCTGATATTGCAGGTAAAAACCTAGCAAACCCAACGTCAGTTATTTTAGCGTCTATTCAAATGCTAGAGCATTTAAATATGGGCGATACGGCAGAGCGCATTCGTAGCGCAGTGGCTGATGTAATTAAATCAGGCGACCGTACTACTCGCGATTTAGGCGGCAGCCATGGTACAACTGACTTCACTCAGTCGGTAATCGACCGTCTGTAACAGTATAATTGAATTATAAAGCCAACATCTGTTGGCTTTTTTTATGCCTGCTCAAAACCGCTTGTATCACTTTAATGTAATTAATGTGTATTTAAGCCCCCTACTCCTTAAAATTAAAAATGCATAATTTCTGCTTTTAACGTGAGAATATTTCACAACAATTAGAATTTAAGATTAAAAAAGATATAAAAATGAATTTTTAATCCAAAAACTTTAGTTTTGGGTTGACATGAGCGCGCAAAAGCCTTAAAAATAACCACATACAAAAATTGTAATTTAAACAGCATTTTATTTTAAAGAGCAAAACATCATGAACACACAATTTCGTCTTTTAGTCTTACTCGTACTGGTCTTAGTGATAAGCCCAGCGGGGATGTATTAAAAGGTGAAACATGCTTTTTAAAACCCTCGCACTACGCGGGGGTTTTTTTTTGCATAAATCAGTCAACAGAGGAATGAGGATGAGTAAACAAGAATATAATGGCTCTGAATTGGTTGTTAAGTCATTAAAAGAGTTAAACGTTAAGTATATATTCGGTTACCCCGGTGGCTCAGTATTAGACTTATATGATGCGCTATTTCAGCAAGATGATATTGAACATATTTTAGTCCGTCATGAACAGGCCGCCACACACATGGCCGATGGTTACGCAAGAGCAACCGGTGAAGTCGGTGTTGTACTTGCCACTTCTGGACCAGGGGCAACAAACTGTGTAACAGGCATAGCAACTGCGTATATGGATTCTATTCCGATGGTGGTGTTATCAGGTCAAGTGCCAACCAACTTAATTGGCGATGACGCGTTTCAAGAAACGGATATTGTTGGCTGCTCTCGCCCGATTGTAAAGCATAGCTTTAATTGTAGAAGCGCTAGTGAAATCCCCAATATTCTTGCTAAAGCCTTTTATATTGCCAGCTCAGGTCGCCCAGGCCCAGTTGTCGTTGAACTTCCTAAAGACATGCTTAACCCTGAGCTAACCTTTGCTTACAACTTTCCAGCGGCAACAGAACTCAGAACCTACAACCCTAATACCAAGGGTCACTCTAAACAAATTCGTAAGGCCGTTACTGCTATTTTAGAAGCGAAAAAGCTGGTTATTTATTCTGGTGGCGGAATTGTGCTTTCAAATACATCAGAGCAACTAACCCACTTAGTCGAATCGCTTAATGCCCCTATTACCAATACCCTAATGGGACTAGGCGGTATATCAGGCATTCATCCTAACTTTATTGGTATGTTGGGTATGCACGGTACATTAGAAGCAAATAAAGCCATGGCCAATGCTGATGTTATTTTAGCCCTTGGCGCACGATTCGATGATCGGGTTACCAATAACGTGCAAAAGTTTTGCCCTAATGCCACTATCGTGCATGTAGATGTCGATCCGACTTCAATTTCCAAAACCATAAAAGCACATATTCCGGTTGTTGGCTGTTTAGCCACGGTACTTGAACAGTTACAAACTGCTATAGATAAAAGCCCAATAAAAATAGACCGCAGTGCACAAGAAGATTGGTGGCGACAAGTGATCAGTTGGCGCGAACAAAAATGCTTAAACTACAATACCGATGGCGATAAAATTAAACCTCAAGCAGTTATAGAGGCTATTTATAAAGCGACTAATGGTGATGCTTATGTCAGTTCAGATGTGGGCCAACACCAAATGTTTGCGGCGCAGTATTATCCATTTAAGCACCCTCGTCAGTGGATCAACTCAGGCGGCTTAGGCACCATGGGCTTTGGTTTACCGGCTGCAATGGGGGTTAAGCTCGCCTTTCCTGATAAAGAGTCTTTATGTGTGACTGGCGATGGCTCTATTCAAATGAACATTCAAGAGCTTTCTACCTGTTTACAATACAACTTAGCGGTAAAAGTGATCTCGTTAAATAACCGTTCACTAGGTATGGTTAGACAATGGCAAGATATGATTTATGGCGGCAGACACTCCTCTTCCTATATGGAATCACTTCCTGACTTTGTAAAACTTGTAGAAAGCTACGGCCATGTAGGAATACGAGTCAATACACTGGATGAATTACAGCCAGCAATAGATAAAGCCATGTCGATAACCGATAGATTAGTGTTTTTAGATATTTTAGTAGACGAAAAAGAACATGTTTACCCGATGCAAATTAAGCACGGTGGCATAGATGAAATGTGGTTAAGAAAAGGAGTAAAGGCATAATGCGTCGTATATTATCTATATTATTAGAAAATGAACCCGGTGCGTTATCACGTATAGTGGGGCTTTTTTCTCAACGAGCTTACAACATTGATAGTTTAACTGTTGGAACCACTGATGATGAATCACTCTCGCGTATTACTGTCACCACTAAAGGCGATGATAGAATTGTTGAGCAAATCACCAAACAGGTAAATAAACTGGTCGATGTACTTAAGGTAATTGATTTAACCGAAATGAGCCACATAGAGCGCGAACTGTTACTAGTAAAAGTATTTGCTCAAGATGAAGCTACACGAGCTGCTGTAACGCGGGTTGTAGATGTATTTCAGGGCGCTATTTTAGATATGGGGCGTCAAAGTTACAGCCTACAATTGGTAAGCAGCACCGATAAAATAGAGTCGTTTTTAGATACCTTACGTCATGAAACAGACATTATAGAAGTGGTTCGCTCTGGCGCGGTCGGCATTGGTCGCGGAGATAAGGCGCTTAAAGCTAAATAAGCGTTAAATTTACGGCAAAAAAAAGGGCTTAATAGCCCTTTTATTATTTTTATAAACCTAAACCTTATAGGTTTACTTGGTCTTTAAGACCTTTACCTGGTTTAAAGCTTGGAATAGTCGCTGCTGAAATTTGGATTTCTGCACCTGTTTGTGGGTTACGACCTGTGCGAGCAGCACGTTCTTTAACTGAAAAAGTACCAAAACCAACTAATGCAACAGAGTTGCCTTCTTTTAGTGAAGAAGTTACAGCGCCTGTGAATGCATCAAGTGCACGTGTAGCGGCTGCTTTAGAGATTTCTGCGTCAGTAGAGATTTTTTCAACTAGTTGAGCTTTGTTCATTATTAGATTCCTATTCGTTATTATTTTGCCTTCGCAAATCCTATCTTTATGCATTTTCGAAGAGTTAGCAACAGCAAATTACGTTTTTTATCTAAAATACTAAAAAATTAGTAAAATTATAATAATTCACTGTAAAATACAGCGAGTTGGGTTAACAAAAACTTAATTTAAGCACAAATATAGTGCAGCTATGCACTGTGATGAGTCGCTATATTTTTTCTATTACTAAGGTCACTTCCCCGACCTCAACGCCAAACTTAACAATAGATGTGCGGTTTATCAAGCGCGTGTTGGTGACTAAATACATCCAATCATCAAAGTTAACTTCAAAAGTGCTGCCATCGTAAGGAATTTCTACATTGTAGTTCCAATGAAAAACACTGCCTTCACTTTTGCCTGTGGCCGTGCCTAAAACATCAGAAGCAGTACCGGTTAACGTGTTGTCGTCGTTTAAGGTTATTTTCCAAATACGTTTTTGGGTTTCGCCGTCATCATAAACGAAGTCTTCCTCAATAACGCCTTGGTTGCCATCCCACGTAGCGCTCAAGTCTACAACAAGCTTTCGGGTTAATTCGCCTTTAAAGTCTTGTACAACACCGTAGGCTTTTAAATCGCCGCTAAAAAAAGTCTTAAAATCGAAATTAGGTTCTGAGCCTTTGTAATGCTCTACACTCGGCGCTGAACAACTTGCAATAAAGAAGCTTACTACCAGTAGCAAAGTTACTTTGATACGTTTTAGATTAATCATATTAAATCCCTAAAAGTTGATTTCTAATCGATGGTTCTGAGGTGTTCTCACTTAGCCAAATAGCTAAGAAGTCATCTGCAAAAGTGGTGTCTTCTATGCGGCCTATTTCATTGTCATTGTGAAAGAAAATACTGTGTCCTTGCTGATCGGTCAGTAAGGTTAACGATTCACCCTTTTTAATGTCTGGCCATATGGCTAATAATTTATCTGCATAGCGAGCTGATAATTGTGATTTACCTAAATGTTGCCATTGCTCTTTAGTGGCTTTTACAATGTCTTTAGCATCAAAGTCGCGCAGGTAAGTTAAAGTAAATTTAACCGGCGTTTGCTTGGGACTATAAGATCCAGAGGGAGTAAAAAGCGTTGCATCATAAACATCCCAAAAAAGGTATTCCATACGTGCCTCGCCCACTTTGTTAAACTGGGTATCAGCATAAGCAGCATGGTTAAACAGGGCATAAATTAGTACTAAATTTAAAAGCGTTTTCATAATCAGCTCCAAGCAGTAAATACAATTGTTTTATTGCTTAATAAACGCGCCAATTTTACCGTTAATAAATAAAATAACGCTAAACGTTGCAGCCCATAAAGCACCGTATAAAGGCCAAAATTGCCATAACGGCAAGCCGAGCTCTAACACATCGAATCGCGCCCCTGCCCAGTAACTTCCTGGTGCAAACACTAAGCATACAATAAACGCTTGCCAAGGTTTAATGGTTGTTAAAAACGACATAGAGGTGTTAATACATAGCAATAAAGCAGCCCATAAAAACACTAACCAAAGTGGAAATGGCGCTACTTTAAATTCAATCAGACCGAACTTAACCGCGATAAACTCACTTAGTAAGGCTAGTGGTAAGCACTTTAGAAGCAAAAAAGCATCCTGTTTTTTTTGCGCTGACAAATAAAACATTAATGCAATGACTACTGTTGAATAGACAATTGAATGCTGTTCAAGCAGTAGGCATAAAAACCACACTACTTGAAACAGTACAAAATTAATAAGCGAGTGCAATCTCATCATTACTACTCGTAAAACGGGGTTTGCGTGCCATTAAATGCACGGTGCTTGTTGCGCGAGTTCTAAATGCGCCCTCGCAATAAGCAAAATAAAATAGCCATAGACGGTAAAATCGCTCATCAAATTTATTACTATCGAGGTTTGGCCAACTTGCAATGAAACGATCTCGCCAATCAGCAAGGGTTCTTGCGTAGTGAGCACCAATATCGCTAACTGTGTGGATATTCATATCGGTATGATTTTTTATTTGCTCACTCATTTCGTTGAGCGAAGGCAAACACCCACCAGGGAAAATATATTGCTGAATAAAGTCAGAATTTTTTAAATAATGCTGGTAACGCTGGTCGCTAATTGTAATTGCTTGAATAAGCATAGCACCGTCGTCTTTTAATAGCTGACCGCACTGTGTGAAAAAACTAGGCAAGTACTCATGACCAACCGCTTCTATCATCTCAATTGATACTAGCTTATCGTATTTACCGGTTAGTAAACGGTAATCTTGTTTGAGTAAAGTTATTTTGTTTTCAAGCCCAAGCTCTTTAATTTTATTTGCAACATAATCGTGCTGTTCATCAGAGATGGTAGTGGTTGTTACATGGCAGTCGTAGTGAGTAGCCGCATAAATTGCAAATGCTCCCCAACCTGTACCAATTTCAATGACAGTGTCGCCTTGTTGTAACTCGACTTGTTCACAAATACGCTGTAGTTTGTATTGCTGTGCTTGCTCAAGGGTGGCGTCTTTACTTGGGTATACGGCACTTGAATAAAGCATTTCTTTGCTTAAAAAAGACTCGTATAAGTCATTGCCTAAGTCGTAGTGCGCAACAATATTCTTTTTAGAGCCCGAGTGAGAATTTTTATTTTTAATGTGGTTTATACGATGAGCAATGTTACTAAAAAAAGCGAATTTCTTTTCAAATGCGTCTAGTTGGTCTTGGTTAATTGCAAAAATTTCTATCAACCGAGTTAAGTTATCACACTGCCACTGCCCTAATATGTAAGATTCTCCCGCGCCAATACTTCCCGAGAGCGCAAATGCTTTATACATAGCAGTATCATTAACGGTTACCGTTACTTTAAGCTCTGATGACGTATCGCCAAATACAGACTGCTGATTATTGTCTACAAGCACTATTTGGCCTGTTTCAATAGACGAGAACGCTTTGAATACTAACTTCTTGTATAAGTTAGTAAACCAACTTGTGCGTTCTTGAACGCGTAAGCTCGATACCTTTTCCATACACTTACCTATATTATTGTTATTACTTGTTAAACAACATAAATTAATAAAAAATTATGATCTACCTGAATGACCTAAAAATGGGACTTTTTTAACAAATAGTTTAAACGCTTGGTAATAAATACCTTTGAAAATAGACCATGTCATTGCTGGAAAACGCTTAAGCAATTTACTCATTTGTTCACAGCTCAGTGTTTGACGCTGTAACCTTAGTGATGCGTCAAAAAGTAATTCGTCATCACGCTTATTTTCTATACGTATCAGTATATTGTCTTGCTTTTGTCGAACAGTCCAATGGTAGTTCATATCTAAGTTCATGAAAGGTGATACGGAAAAAACTTTCTTAAAGTTCACTTTTTTTTGTAGTGGAACCAAGTAGTAATGTCGTTCATTCCATGGGGTATTACTCACCTCAGCGACCATGTAGCTAAATTGATTATCGTCATGGCCAAAAAAATAAAAATTAACGGGGCTAAAGTAAATACCCAAGCAGCGTAACTGCCCTAACATATAAACATGACTGAACTTTTCTGTAACCCCTAGCGCAGCTAACTGAGCGTGAGCACGCTCTACAATGGGCTTATTGTCAGTGTTCGCCAATCCTTTCAAATAGTCAGACTGTTTAAATTTTAAAGCCTTAAATCCTGTGGTACCAAGTTGTTTATGTACCCCATTAAGTGCTTCGATGTTATTTAAGTCAACCCACATCATATAAAGCGGGTAATTAAACGCATGATGTTTAACAGCAAAACGGCGATGTTTAACATCGCCTAAATACACTGCATTAGTCAAACTCTACTCCAAGTTGCTTGGCCACATCAACGGCGCTGCGCACACCATCCTCATGAAAACCGTTGTACCAATACGCTCCGCAGAAGTACGTGTTATTTTGTCCATCAACGGTATGTTTTTGCTGTTGGGCGGCAATAGACTCTTGGTTAAATACAGGGTGGTGGTAGGTAAATTCACGTAAAATTTTACTCTGATTAATACCTTCTAAGTGGTTCAAGGTAACGCAGAACTGTGTATCTGATTTGATCCCTTGAAGTATATTCATTTGATACGTAACCACCGCCGCTTTATCGGTATTATTATTGAGCAAATAATTCCAACTTGCCCATGCGGCTTTTCTATCCGGTAATAATGATTCATCAGTGTGAAGTACTACTGAATTTTCTGTGTACGGGATAGCACCCAAAACAGTGGTTTCTTGCTCACAAGGATCGCCAAGCAAAGCTAAAGCTTGATCAGAGTGACAGGCAAAAATGACTTTATCAAACTGTGCTTGCTGATCATCTGCAAAGGTAATTGTTACGCCTTCTGCGTTTCTAGTGACAGACTTAATGTGACTGTTAAGTTTTATATTGTCGGCAAAACCGGCAATTAAAGGCTTAATGTATTCTCGCGAGCCACCGGGAATAACGTACCATTGAGGTCTATTGGCAATGTCTAGCAAACCATGGTTGAAGAAAAACTTTACAAAAAACTCAACCCCTACATTTTCCATTTCTTTAATGCTAGTAGACCAAATGGCAGCACCCATAGGTAAAATGTAGTGGTATTTAAAGAAATCATTAAAACGATGTTGTTGTAATAATTGACCTAGTGATTGCTCTGTGTAGTGACCTTTTGCGTGCAAAGCCTTACATAACTTATTAAAACGCACGATGTCATACAATAAACGCCAAAATTTAGGTCTAACTATATTTCTGCGCTGAGCAAATAAACTACTAAATGTATGCCCATTGTATTCAAAGCCGGTTGCTTCGTTATGCACACTAAAACTCATTTGTGTCGGTTTACGTTTTACACCAATGCGTTCAAGCAACTTTTCAAAATAAGGGTACGTTCTATCATTAAATACAATAAACCCCGTATCTACCGCGTAATTAATACCGCTGTGCTCTACATCTACAGTTGCGGTGTGACCACCAATATAATCATTTTTTTCAAATAATGTGACATCGTAATGCTTGTGCAGTAAATGCCCGCAGGTTAAACCTGATACGCCAGTCCCAATTATTGCTATTTTTTTCAACGGGTTAATCCTTTTGCAATTTTAAGCCAAAGCGAAAGTGGCAATATTCGCAATGCTTTAAGTATAAGTGTAAAACGATAGGGGAAATGAACTTCTTTGCGGCGTTTAGCGACGCCTTTTATTATATAGTCAGCCGCTTTTTCGGCTGTAACAGCCATCGGCATAGGGAAATCATTTTTATCAGTTAAAGGGGTTTTTACAAAACCAGGGTGTACTAATGTCACATCAACATCGGTTAAATCTATCGCTAGGCTCTTAGCTAAATAACTAACGCCTGCCTTTGATGCACCGTAGGCTTCTGAACGTGGTAATGGTAAATAAGTAACACTTGAACTAACCATTACTAATTGCCCGCCAGAGACTATTTTTGGTAAAAGCGCCTCTAAGCAGTAACCCATTGATAACAAGTTAACGTTAATAACGCGCTCAAATAAGGCGCTATCAAAATTACGTGCATCGTCAACATACTCGCAGTTGCCAGCATTAAGAATTACGCGGTCAAATTGTGGGTAGCCGAGAGTGGCAGCTTTTATATCTTGCAAATTGGTTGCATCAAACTGGCAGGTTTCTATGTTGTTATGTTTGGCAAGTTCAGCGAGCTTTTGCGTATTTCGTCCACACGCAATGACTGTATCACCCTGCTCAGCATACTTAATAGCAAGTTTCTCACCAATACCCGACGTTGCACCTGTAATAAGGGTAATCATAGTTAACCAGCCCTTTTATCAATAAAATTAATGATATTACCTAGTAATGGGATATGCTTGTATAACAGCTCACCAGCATTAAAGTAATCTCGATGTTTTACAATCTTGTCGCCTTCAAATACCAACTTGCTGTGCCCTTGCACTGTGATGGTTTTACCGGCATTCAGTTTTGGGTGAGAGTAATACATTGTCCAATACACAAATGCGTTATTATCGTTGGTAAATGAATCGGTTATGTCAAATCGACAATCCTTAACATTACTGTATAAACCACAAAAATAACGCCTTAAATCTTCTAGACCATTAATTTCGTGCAGCGGATCTATAAATTGTATATTTTTTGCATAAATTTCGGTTAATAACTCAAGGTTATTTTTATCAAGCTTTTGATATATTTCTACAAATTTATCGACTGATAATTGGTTATCCATATCACACCTTAAATGCATCTAAAGCCCTAGCTCGTGCTGCTTTATGATCAACAATTGCCGGCCAGTAACAGTGTTCACTTTGCCCCGTTGCTGCTAAATAGGTATGAGGAAAATGAATGTGTTTATCTGGGACTTTTTCTAATTCAGGCAGATATTTACGAATAAATTGACCACTTGGATCAAAGCGTTCACTTTGAGTAATAGGGTTAAACACTCTAAAATAAGGCTGTGCATCACAGCCTGTACTTGCCGCCCATTGCCAGCCGCCATTATTCGAGGCTAAATCACCATCAATAAGGTGCTGCATAAAAAACTGCTCGCCCTTACGCCAGTCGATTAAAAGATGTTTAGTTAAGAAACTTGCCACTACCATTCGCAAACGGTTGTGCATCCAACCAGTTTGCAATAGCTGTTGCATGGCAGCATCAACAAGTGGATAGCCAGTGCGGCCTTCACACCAAAGCTTAAACTCAGCCTCATTATCACGCCAAACAACACTATCGTACTTTTCGTTGAAATTAGCACCGCGCGATAATTTAGGAAATTCGGCAATGAGGTGTTTATAAAATTCACGCCAAATCAGCTCGTTCACCCACGTAAAGGTTTTACTTTTTGAGGTAGTCAAAATATCTGGATACTGCTGTTGTATGTTGACCATTAACTGCTTACTGCTAACAACCCCTAATGCTAAATATGGGCTTAAACCCGATGTTCCTTTTACACTAGGTATATCGCGTACATCATCATAACTTGCTAATTTATCATGGATAAAATTATCGACCACACTCGCTAAGGTGTCGTCATCAACCGGCCATTTCTTTGAACTGTCATCACTGCTGAGTAATTCACACGATTCAATATCAATAGGGTTTGAAGATAATGGCCACGACACCAAGCTAAAGTGAGTATCTTGATACTGTTTTAACCACGCCCGCTTAAAAGGCGTAAACACTTTATACATTTCATTGTTTTGAGTGCGTACACTGCCAACAGGTGCAATGATGTCACCTTCGTATAAAGTAAATGTTATTTGCTGTTGATCGCATTGCGCTTGAATCGCTTTATCTCTATTAAACTCATTAAGCTCATATTCTTTATTGGCTATTATGTGTTTAATCTCATACTGCTGACAAAAATCGAGAAGCTTAGTTTGGCAGTCTGTGAAATAAGGAGCCTCTATCACGTGTAAATTAATGCCATACTCAGCTAATTTTTCACGTATGTAACTGACTCTGCGTTTTAGTAAATCAATTTGAATTGGGGCAGTGTTATGCTGTGCCCATTGTTTTTCGCACACAAAAAAAATGGTGTGTTTAGCACCATTATTTAACGCTTCAATAAGCGCTTCGTTTGAAAAAAGGCGCAAATCACGCCTAAACCAAAATAGTGTATTCATTACAAACCGTAACGTAACTTTAATTCATTAGGATAAGGGTTAAAGTATATTTGCTTGCTTAAATATTCATTAGGATGAACCTTTAAATGATGCTTAAGTAAGGTTAGTGGTACATAAAGCGGTACCAACCCTTGGCGATATTCGTCTATTGCATCTCGCATTTCTTCTTTTTCGATTTTCGATAAATCTCTTTTGAAGTAACCTTGCAAGTGCATTAAAGTATTTGAATTGTTTTTTCTTGACGCAGGACGTTTCAACGCGGTCATTAAACCGAGAATATACTCATCGGCTAATGCGTTTATATCATCACCTAAATAAGTACCAAGCAAGTGGCCTAAGTCACGGTAAGCTTGATAGTTATGAGCCATCAACAAGTATTTGTATTGCGCGTGAAACTGAGTTAACCGATGAACTGTAATGGGTTCTTTCACCAACTGCTGCCAGTTATATAATGTATAAACACGCATAACAAAATTTTCGCGTAAATGAACGTCGTTCAAGCGACCGTTTTCTTCACAGGGCAGTAATGGGTTGTGTTTCATGATTTGTTCTGCAAAAAAACCAATCCCTTCAGAGGTGTTACCGGTTCCTGCTTCATTATAAATTTTAACGCGCTCCATGCCGCAACTCGGGCTTTTAGCACAAAAAACAAACCCACTTAAATGACCAGCTTGCTCTGTGGCTATTTTTTTGCCGTATTCTGTTAGCTGAGGGCCAACATCACCTGTACCATCTGGACGACACACTTTAATAGTATCAGCAGTTCTTACTTGACGAATTGTCGGGCGCGGTATAGGTAAGCCAACCGCAACCTCAGGACAATACATTTTATATTCAACATGTTTTGCCAGCTCTTCCATACAAAAGTTAGATTTTTTGTGGCCGCTGTCAAATCTTACCTTTTCGCCTGCTAAGCAGGCGCTAATACCTATTTTTATTGTATCTGTTTGCATAGATTCTCTTAATAAATCAAGCTGCCAATTGGATTAAGCAACTTGCTAAGTCCTTTATTGAAATGTAGCGCACTACTGACTACAGTAAAGCACAAACATCCCTCTTTTGTTAAAGGAGTATGTTGATGACGGCCATCTTGCCAAATAAAATCACCTGGTACATAACTGCCTTCTTCATCTGTAAATTCGCCATCAAGAAGTAGCGTAACTTCAAAACCTGTATGTGTATGCTCAGGAATTTCACCGCCTGCGTCTATGTGCAATAAACTCGAGCGCAAATGCCCATCGTCAAGCGCTATACGTGAACGAGCAAGCTTACCTACTTGTGTAAATTTGCTATGAGAAATACGTGTTAATGCTCTTGGTAAGCTGTAATTATAGTCATTCACTTCAATAGTGACAGGTTCAACGGCATAAACTTCATCAATCGAATCGTCTGACGTGATTAATTCAAGCAACCCTGAGTCCGCTATATCGTCGCTTTGCTCATCGTTATTAACATTCATGTTGTCACTAAACACTGCTTTTGCATTACTTGCCTCGAGTTTTTCAACCTCAGCTTGGCATATTGGGCACATATCTACATGAATAGATACGGCTAAGCTTAGTGATGCGGGAAGTGTTGCTGCACAGTATTGTGTCAGTAGTGTTTCACTCGGGTGATGTTTAATCATGCTGATCTCCCATTTCATTACGTAATTTCTGCAAGGCTAAACGTAATCGTGATTTTACCGTGCCTACTGGAATGTTTAATTGTTGAGCAAGCTGCTCTTGCGACATATCTTGAAAGTAAACACCGCGTACCACTTCTCTTTGTGCTTGTGGCAGTTTATCTAGGTAGCGCTTAATTTGTTTATCTTCAAGGTGGTCACTGTATTCGTGATGTGTATCTTCTGATTCATTCAATAACGGCCAGATGTCTTCACTGATATTTTCTTCTTTGTTGCTTTTCATTTTTCGAAGCATATCAAAGGACGCATTACGCATTACCGTATAAACCCAAGTAGTGGCTGCGCCTTTGTCGCTGTTGTACAAATGCGCTTTTCGCCACACTGAAGTGAGCGTTTCTTGCACCAACTCCATTGCTTGGGCCTCTACACCAAACTGCTTAATGCCAAAGCGTTTGATCTTTGGTGCAAAATATTCAAACAAGTACGCGAAAGATTTTTTATCGCGAGATTGGGCTACATTAACTAATGCTTCCCTGAGTTCCGTACTTGGCGTTTCTGGCATGGCAGTATACTTACCTGTGTTAGGTTCACAACGTAATGTTTGTTGTTGACTTACCATAGTAAAATGTCCCGTTATAGCTTTTGTAAGTACCATTACGAGCTAAGAATGTAAGCGGATCAAAATTATTTTAGGCAAATTCGTTATTAATCACAGTATGGAGGAAATTCAGCAAGTTATCAAAATTAGTTTCAAATGCAAGTTGTTGTTTTTTCTCAATAGAAATAGGGAGAAGCTCAAGCCATCTGGCAACAACCCAAGTAAGTTGATTAAACTGGGTATGTTTATAAAGAGACTGTAGCTGTGGGTTATTAGAGAATACTTCTTCTAGTGCCACTTGAAGTAGTTGATGTTCACCAATGTCATGATTACTGCTATTGTACCAATAAGGTGTATTGCACGCAGAGACCTCGCCATGGCGTAACTCCTGTACGTCTTGGTACACGTTATCTAGTTGCACACTTTTTGATGCAAAAACATCAATCAACAGCATACCGCTTTCGTCTTGATCAAAATCAATAATATCCATTAAACACCCTTGGGCGCTTATATTAAATGGTGTGTCGTGTTCGAAGGTGCAAAGTACAAAACCGCTGTTTGTTTTTAATGCGTTTTTAACCATCGTCAAATAACGAGGCTCAAATATACGTAATCGCGTATAGCCTTCAGGTAATATAAAAATCGGTAATGGGAAAATCGCACGTTTCATAAAGTCTACTTCTTTCAAACACTCTGCCTTTATTTACGTGCGCTCTATTGAAGTCGATCAGCTTTAGTTACATCGATTGTTTTACCGTGTAAGTGCATTCGCTAATTAAACCTCGTTCCCACATTTTTTATCATGTAAGCGATGTAATATACACTCAGTACACTTGCCACTGGCGCCAACATCAGGGCTAACAATTCGAACTCGCTGTTCATCACTTATTCCCTATTTTTATTGCTTTTGTTGTGTTTTTACTACAAGTTGCTTTTCATCAATGCCACTATTATCAACAACTGGGTTGGTTTGTAGTAAACCATCTAAAATAGCTTGGGCATCAAAAGAAACGGCTTCTTTTACTGACTGTTCAAGTTCATGGGTTGCTTGTGATACATAAGTTGTCACCGTTTTAGTCAACATATCTGTAATATCTAAATCGACCTCTGTTGCATGTACTTGAGATGAACCTAATAAAAGTAAACTAGCCAGTGTCATGTTAATTGAAGTTTTCATAATGTTATTCCTTGTTTGTTTATTGGTTAATACACCTAGATACAATCAAGGGCTGTGCCATAAAGAAAAAAATCAATAAACCTTTGTTTTATAAGGATATAAAATAAAAATGTTAAGGTTTGCAAAATATGTATTAGTTAATTTAACTAACAATTTAAAAAATATAACCAAATAGTAGTGTATTTTTTAACATGCCGTAATCCATAAACTGGCAGCACCATGTCAATCAATTCTCAATTGATAATTTCAGCGTACACTTGTACACTAAACGTTAAATTGTAAGTGGTAGGATCTGTTATGTCTTTTGAAGCGCCCTATTCTAAAAAAGAAGAGCTATTAAATGTTGTTAGCCATGCTTTAGGTATTTTATTTGCTGCATTTGTAATTTGGGATTTATTTAAACAAGCTAACTCTGTAAAAGGTTACGCCAGCACAGTCGTTTATGGCAGCAGCTTATTTATTTTATTTTTGTCCTCTACACTTTATCACGCCAGTGTTCGTCCTAAATTAAGAGCGTTTTATAAAAAATGTGACCACTGTGCTATTTACATGCTTATTGCTGGCACATATACCCCTTTTTTATTACTCTCTTTATCTGGGATTTGGTCTTGGGCTACCTTGGTATTTATTTGGACAGTAGCTTTAGCCGGTGTTGCTTATAAACTGCTTGTTAAAAATGGCAATAAAAAAGTGTCACTCGCTACCTATTTATTAATGGGCTGGTTTGCACTGGCAATTATATACCCACTTTACTCAAACTTACCTATCAACGCACTATACTGGCTACTTACTGGCGGTTTATTTTATAGCGTGGGTACATTGTTTTACAGCGCTAAAAACACTCAATATAGCCACGCTATTTGGCATCTTTTTGTCATTGGCGGTTGTGTAAGTCATTATATTGCCATTACTCACTATGTGTATTAACTAAATACACATAGTGCCTTCCTAGCTAATCTCACAATGTAGCCTATTATTTTACTCAAGCTTTAGTAAATCACGGTGGTTATTTTAAAGTATAATTAAATCTCCCTAATGCTTTAGATGACTGTTTGCTATACTGTTTCAGGAACTTAAAACGCCATTGTTCTAAATGGACGCGGCTTAAACAACGCTAGGTGTTATTTACATTGTCACCATCTAATACTCGACCACAGATACTGAGCTTGTTTATAAAAGCAAGACTGGTGTTGATCACATTGTTAATCTCAACGCTTGCATCTGTGTATTCAATTTATCTACTCGATCAATACATTTATCAGCAAAAGCAAAACTCTATCAGAAAGGTGGCGGGTAGCTACGTTAACCATATTAGAAATAATCTTAACCAAGCACTTTCTGCAGCCTATCCTATTGCGGCATTAATTCGTACTCAAAATGGCGAGACTAAAGGCTTTGAAGAACTCGCTTCTGAAATGTTAAGTCTTTATCCTGGTCTTGACGCCTTACAACTTCATAAAAACGGTATTCTTACACACGTTGTTCCACTTAAGGGCAATGAAAGTGCTATCGGTAATAATGTTTTAGAGAACCCACTGCGAACGCAAGAGGCATTTTTAGCCAAAAAAACAGGTAAATTAACCCTTGCTGGCCCTTTTGAATTATTTCAAGGTGGTATGGGTGCAGCGGCTAGGCTGCCTGTGTATCTAGATACCTCACAGGGAAACCAGTTTTGGGGATTTGCCACTGCGCTTATTCGTTTTCCTGATATTCTTCAAAGCGTTAATTTAGCTCAACTGCCACAGGCAGGCATTGGTTATGAGCTTTCAAAAGTCATGCCCGATACAAATGATGTGCAAATCATTGCTACCTCAGACAACCAAATAACAAAAAACACGGTCGACTTTAACATACAAGTGCCAAACGGCGTTTGGGTATTTAAAGCCTACCCTATCAGGGGCTGGCAAGACAATAGTATGCTGTTACTTGGTATTGCTATTGCGGTTGTGTTTACTTTCTTAACTTCACTTTCATCTTATCTGATAACCCGATTAAGAGCGAGCCACCTAAAATTAGAAAAAAAAGTAGAGCAACGTACTCATGCATTACAAAATAACATTAAAGCATTAACTGATACCGAAAGACGACTTCTTTTAAGCCAAAAAGTGGGGGGAATTGCGACTTGGGAATGGGACATAAAAACCAATATAATCCGCTTTTCTGAACATGGTATAAGACTAATTACTGGCAATGTTAAACAATTAGAAATGACTAAAAATGAATACCTAGCCAGTATTCACCCAGATGATCGCGCCAATATAGTAAGCGATATAAATCAATGTATTGACGCGGCGAAAGAATATAATGTTGATCACCGTATTATTACTAAACGGGGTAACGTTCGTTGGTTTAATACTAAAGGGACTCTTGTTAGAGACAGCTCTGGCAGCGCAATTACCATGTTGGGTGTCTCGGTTGATATTACTGAACGTAAATTAATTGAAGAAAAACTGCATTTATCCTCTCGGGTTTTTAGAGATACCCATGAAGGGATTATTATTACAAATGCTGATAAAGTTATTGTTGATGTCAATCCTGCCTTTTGTCATATAACCGGTTATAGCCACGATGAAGTTATAGGCCGCAATCCATCATTTTTAAATTCGGGCAAACAAACAGAGTCATTTTATAAAAACATATGGAAACAGCTCAGCCTATATGGTCATTGGCAAGGTGAAGTGTGGAACTGTAAAAAAGACGGTGAACTTTATGCTGAGCTACTTAATATTTCAGTTTTAAAAGACGACAACAACGTTACTTTTTACTTAGGAATATTTACCGATATCACCCAAGCTAAACGCCAACAAGAGCAACTTAGCCGTATTGCACATTATGATTTATTAACTAACTTGCCAAACCGCGTATTGCTTGCCGATAGGCTCAGCCAAACCATGTTGCAATGCCGTCGCCATAACAATTCTCTGGCGGTGGTGTTTCTTGATTTAGATGGATTTAAGCATGTTAATGATTCTCATGGCCATGATATTGGCGATAAGTTATTAATTGCACTTTCAATCCGTTTAAAAGATGCACTTCGTGAAGGTGATAGCTTGGCCCGTATTGGTGGCGATGAATTCGTTGCTGTATTAACTAATTTAGGATCAGTTGCCGATTGCGTACCTGTACTTGAGAGGCTACTGGCTGCAGCAGCAAAACCTGTCACTGTTAACGATATTGTTTTGAATGTCTCTGCCAGTATTGGGGTAACAATATACCCAGATGATAATTTAGATGCTGAACAACTGATGCGCCATGCCGATCAAGCCATGTATATTGCCAAACAAATGGGCAAAAATCGTTATCATTTATTCGATACAAGTCAAGGAGATACAGTTAAAGCACAGCAAACCGGCATTACACTTATCCGTGAAGCCTTAGCTAATGATTGGTTTGTACTTTATTATCAACCAAAAGTAGATATGCGAACGGGTAGTATGATTGGCGTTGAGGCATTAATACGCTTGCAACACCCAGAGCGCGGGTTGCTTAGCCCTATTGAATTTTTACCTGTAATTGAAAACAATGCGCTAATGATAGACGTTGGCGAATGGGTTATTAACGCTGCATTATCTCAAATTAACCACTGGCAAATTTTAACACCTAGTTTAAACATAAAAGTGAGCGTTAATGTTGCCGCAGTTCAATTACAGCAGCCTGAATTTACAGCGCGGCTAACTGAATTACTATTGGCACATCCACAGGTCGATGCTAGAAACCTAGAGCTAGAAGTACTGGAAACCAGTGCGCTTAACGATGTAGCCCACGTATCTAAAACCATGCAAGATTGTAAAGCTTTGGGCGTTGAGTTTTCATTAGATGACTTTGGTACGGGTTACTCATCACTCACTTATTTGAGGCGTTTACCTGCAAGCCTAATAAAGATAGATCAAAGCTTTGTTAGGGATATGCTTGAAGACTCTAACGATTTAGCAATTGTAAAAGGCGTTATTGCACTGGCCAAATCGTTTAAACGAAGCGTTATAGCTGAAGGCGTAGAAACCCCGGAACATGCAGCAACACTAATGCTACTTGGCTGTTATTTAGCACAGGGCTATGGTATTGCTAAACCAATGAAAGCCGCAGATATTCCTATTTGGCTAGACGAATGGACCGCAGATGAAATTTGGGCTTTAACTGACTTACAAAAAATGGATTATTAATTTATTGCCAGCGGTGTTTTGCCATATTAATTCGTTGATTATTAAAAGTAACGCCCTCAGCAAGTAACTTTTCTCGTTGTATTTGATACTGCGCACAGCCCTGTGCAAACGCTATTTTACCTTGGCTGTTAACCACTCTATGCCATGGGATAGTAGAATCTTTAGGCATCTCTTTTAATAATCGACCAACTAGCCTTGCATTATTAGGATACCCTGCAAGCGCCGCTACTTGGCCATAACTGGCAACACACCCTGAGGGTATACTCGCAATAATAGTGTAAATAACCGTTTCTTTATTAACGTCCATTATTGTTTAAATACTCCTGACTGAGTAATTCAAATTGCTGCCAAATTTTACGGGCAACAGGACCATGGTGCATAGCATGTTGACGAAAAGCACGAATTTGCGCGCTAAACTGATGCTCTCTGTCTGTTACTATTATTTGCTGTAATGAGCCCGCGGTAATTTCTTTTTTACAGTGGCCTAAGCTCATCATTGCCCATCCTGCACCTGACAATAAAAACGACTTTAGGGTAGATATGTCATCTATTTTCATTACCGCAGCCCCTTTAGAATAAGACAACCTGTCGCTGTCTATGCTCAAGCCACTTTCAAACATCGCTAAACACGGGTAAAGTTGTAACTCATCGTAGGTAAGCTGCTTAGGTAAAATCCCTTTTGCGCCAACAATGCCTATATCTAGCTTGCCTATCGGTAAGCTTTCTAAATCGCCGGTGGCATGAAATAAATCAAACCATGGGCCAATCCCAAGCTCGGCTTGGCCGGTATTCACTTGCTCTAAAGATACAAACCGTTTACCACTGGTTAAACGAAATTCTGTACTAGAAAAATGCTTAAAAGTATTACTTATGATCTCGTTATAACTTTGCACATGACAAATTTGCTCATAGCAAACTCTATATTGCGCTTCATTCCCCAGCGCCAGCTCGGTTGCAAGCTGTGTAAGCTGCTCATTCGCGTTTAAAAGCTGTTTAGCTTCACGATGAAAAATACGTCCTTTTTCGGTAAGTTGTAATCGGTATTTAGAACGGTCGAGTAGATCAAAACCTAATTTCGCTTCTAAGTTTTTAATCGCCAGTGTCAATGCAGGCTGAGTTTTATGTAGCTTTAATGCAGCGCCACTTAAGCTCGCACTTTGCACAATAGCATCTAAAATTTGTAATTGATTAAGTTTCATAGTCAGCCCAGCACATTATAAGTAAAACTTATTGAGTTTCTAAAATTTAATGAATTTTATTTTATATGTTTGCAGCGTATGCTGCACTGACTTATTTAGCCTTTTTTTATCATGGAGATATCATGCCACTGTTTCGCTTATGTTTACTATCTGCGACATTACTAAGTTTAATAGGCTGCTCGGAGCCCGAGAAAATAGTTAAAGAAGAGCCGATTCGCCCTGTTAAATTATTTAGTATTGGTCATGATTCGCAAACAAACATACGCAGTTTTCCTGCGGAAGTCGTTGCAAACCAGGGCTCGTACCTGGCTTTTAGGGTCAATGGTGAGTTGGTTGAATTTCCTGTATTAGCCGGTGAGCAGGTAAAAAAAGGGCAACTATTGGCGAAATTAGACCCTGAAGATTTTCAATTACAATATAATGAGCGCAAAGCGCGCTATGAACTGGCTAAGTCGCAGCTAAAACGTATTAAACAACTATTTGATAAAAATATCACCAGTCAATCCGAGCTTGATCAAGCGGTTGCCAATGAACAAGTCGCTGAGTCAGCGTTTAAAATTGCAGAAACAAATTTAGAGTACAGTGAACTTCGTGCTCCTTTTGCTGGCATAGTAGCCAAAGTGTTTGTAAAAAACTTTGAAAGTATTCAAGCAAAACAAAATGTTTTGCGCTTAGAAACCCGTGATTTTATGGATGTAGCAATACAGGTTCCTGAAAAAATCGTGGCACGTATTCAAAAAGATACCCAATATCAACCTATGGTTGAATTTGATGGCTATCACGACAAGCAATACAAACTCACGCTTAAAGAATGGGATACCCAAGCCGATCCTGCAACACTCACCTATAAAGTGGTGTTTTCATTACCGGTGCCAGAAGATTTTAACTTACTTGCGGGTATGTCGGGACAAGTGATGATAGATTTGAGCAAAGTTACACGCTCACAAACCCCCTACACTATTTTACCTATTGAGTCGGTATTTTCAGATCCTAATAAAAGCCTAAGCGATAATGCCTATGTGTGGGTTTTTAATCAGCAAACTGGCACTGTGCATAAACAAGCAGTACAAGTGGGCCAATTGCATCACGACACTATTGAAGTTCTTAGCGGCGTAAAAGAAGGCCAACAAATTGTCTCTGCTGGTGTTCACTCTTTACAAGAGGGCATGTCTGTTCGCCCTTGGAATAAAGAGCGAGGCTTATAATTATGGGCTTTGCGCAACTATCTATTGAGAAAAAGGTCATTAGCTGGATGTTTACGCTGTTGCTGTTAATTGGCGGCAGTGTGTCTTATTTTGATTTAGGCCAGCTGGAAGACCCTGAATTCACTTTAAAAAAAGCCATGGTGATCACTTTATACCCGGGCGCCTCTCCACAGCAAGTAGAAGAAGAAGTCACATTTCCGATTGAAAATGCCATTCAACAGCTCCCTTATGTTGATTATGTCACCTCTATTTCATCCAATGGTAAATCACAAATTACCGTAGAAATGAAAAGCACCTATCGTAAACAAGAGCTTAGACAAATATGGGATGAAATGCGTCGTAAAATTAACGACCTTAGCCCGTCGCTGCCAAGTGGTGTTTACCCCAGTAATGTGATTGATGATTTTGCCGATGTTTACGGCGTTATGTTTGCCGTCACGGGCGATGGCTACTCGTATGATGAATTAAAAGACTATGTTGATTATTTAAAACGAGAACTTGTTTTAGTCAAAGGAGTGAGCAAAGTTACAATTGCGGGCCAACAGCAGCCACAAGTAATGGTTGAGGTATCGACGCAAAAGCTTGCCCAACTTGGTATTGCGCCTAGTCATATTTATGATTTACTGCAATCACAAAACACCGTATCTAACGCTGGACGTATTCGCGTGGGTGATGAGTCTATTCGCTTGCACCCTACTGGTGAATTTAAAGATGTAAAAGAACTTGAAACCTTATTAATTTCAAAATCAGGTGCCAGCGAACTCATTTATCTAGGCGATGTTGCAAAGGTTTACCGTGAATATGCTGAAGTACCGACCAATGTGATTCATTACAATCAACAACAGGCTCTGCTTATTGGTGTGTCGTTTATGTCTGGGGTTAATGTTGTTGATGTGGGTAAACACATAGATGAGCACTTAGCATCTCTTGAGTATCAACGCCCGCATGGTATTGATATTAGCTCAGTGTATAACCAACCTAAAGAAGTAGAGCAGTCGGTAGATGGCTTTATTGTTAGTTTAATAGAGGCCATTGCAATAGTTATTGTAGTACTACTTATTTTTATGGGCTTTAAAAGTGGGGTTTTAATCGGCGGTATATTATTACTGACCGTATTAGGCACCTTTATATTTATGAAGCTGTTTGCGATTGACTTACAACGTATATCATTAGGTGCGCTAATTATTGCACTAGGTATGCTGGTCGATAATGCCATTGTTGTAACCGAAGGTATTCTCATCAACCTCAAGCGCGGACAAACAAAGCTTAAAGCGGCAGTTAATATTGTCGATCAAACTAAGTGGCCACTACTTGGCGCAACAGTTATTGCCATAACCGCTTTCGCACCGATTGGTTTAAGCTCAGATGCCAGTGGTGAATTTGCTGGTAGCTTATTTTGGGTGCTGTTTATTTCTCTGCTCTTGAGCTGGATCACCGCAATTACACTCACGCCGTTTTTTGCCCACTTGATGTTTAAAGAAACCGAATTTAAACACGAACATAATCAAGAGCATGAAGACCCTTACCAAGGCATCATATTCAATGGTTATAAAGCGATATTAAATTTAGCTATGCGCTTTAGAAAAACAACCTTAGTCCTTATGGTTGCCCTTTTATGCAGCGCTGTAGTGGGGTTTGGTGCAGTAAAGCAATCATTTTTTCCAGCCTCGAATACCCCGATGTTTTATGTCGATTACTGGCAAGATCAAGGCGCTGATATTCGCGCAACCCTTGAGGGCATTAAGCAGCTAGAAGCTTATTTACAAAAGAATGAACTGGTCACAGAAATCACCAGTACGGTTGGCCAAGGTGCGCCGCGTTTTATGCTGACCTACGCGCCTGAAAAATCCTACCCTGCTTATGGGCAGTTAATTATTCGTGTCACCAACCGTGAAGCCGTCGCAAAAGTCATGCAAAAAGTGCGCGATTACGCAAAGCAACATCCACTGTCTGCAGAGTTAAAAGTAAAACCAATGGAGATTGGCCCCTCAACTGATGCCAAAATAGAAGCGCGGTTCTCAGGCCCCGATCCGGTTGTTTTAAGACAGCTTTCATCACAGGCTAAAGAGATCATCGCCAAAGACGACGGTGCCTTTAACATTCGAGATGATTGGCGTGCACGCACTAAAATGATTCGTCCGCAATTTAATGAACAAAAAGCGCGCCGTTTAGGGATCACCAAATTTGATCTTGACCAAGTTCTGTTAACGAGCCTGTCGGGTAAGCAAGTGGGTGTGTATCGTGATGGTACGCAATTATTGCCTATTATTGCCCGTTCACCGGCAAGCGAGCGTTTAAATGTAGACAGTGTTCACGATTTACAAATTTATAGCCCTGTTTTACGCGTGTTTGTGCCGGTTACCCAAGTGGTTGATGAATTTATTGTTGAGTGGGAAGACAGCTTAATTATGCGTCGCGATCGTAAACGAACCATTACTGTGATGGCAGATCATGATGTTTTGGGTGATGAAACGCCTGCAAAATTATTTGCTCGGGTTCGCGCTGAGGTTGAAGCAATTGATTTACCCCGTGGCTATGAAATGCAATGGGGCGGCGAGTTCGAATCATCAAGCAAAGCGAAAAAGGCTATTTTTGGCTCGTTACCACTGGGCTATTTAGCAATGTTTGCAGTAACAGTATTACTGTTTAACTCAGTGAAAAAACCTTTGGTTATTTGGGCAACTGTACCGCTGGCTATTATTGGTGTTAGTGCAGGCTTATTAGTGATGAATGCGCCGTTTAGCTTTATGGCGCTACTGGGCTTATTAAGCTTAAGCGGCATGCTAATTAAAAACGGCATTGTACTGGTTGATCAAATAAACTTAGAACTGAGTGAAGGTAAATCGCCATATCAAGCAGTGTTTGACTCAGGCGTAAGCCGTGTGCGCCCTGTAGCCATGGCCGCTATCACGACAATACTTGGCATGATCCCATTACTATTCGATGTATTTTTTCAGTCGATGGCGGTCACCATTATGTTTGGCTTAGGGTTTGCCACCATACTGACGCTAATTGTAGTGCCGGTTTTATACACTGTGGTATTTAGGATTGATTACCCTAAACAGTAGGCTAACAAAAAACGCAGCTAAGGCTGCGTTTTTATTTGCTTTTTTACACAAGCTTAATTACTTTTTTAAGCTTAACGTGCCACTGCTGCGGGTTTTGTTTCCTGTGGCAGTATTTGCTTTGTGAGTATTTGATTTACCCACATAAGTAGTAGAGCGTTTTTGATAAGGCGTATTTCGACTACTTTTTTTAGCTTGCTTTTGTTGCTCGTCATTATTTTCACGACGTAGTTTCCCGCCCTGAAAATCACGCTTATGAGCAGATTTAGCGCCACTATTTTTAGCTTGTTCAGTGTAATTGCGCTGTTCAGTATCATCATAAAGTGAGTGTTCTTGCGTTTTACCTGAATCAGCAATTGAGTCGTTAATGACCGCCATTTCAGCGTCGCTTAAATGTCGCCACTGCCCTACTTTTAAGCCTTTGAGAGTTACGTTCATAATACGCACACGTTTTAGTGTAACCACTTCGTAACCTAAGTATTCACACATACGGCGAATTTGACGGTTTAAACCTTGGGTTAAAATAATGCTAAATTGCTGCGCACCAGTCTGAGTAACTTTACACTTTTTAGTCACGGTATCTAAAATAGGAATACCGTTCGCCATTTTATTTACAAACTGACGATTAAGTGGTTTGTCTACAGTAACCACATATTCTTTTTCGTGGTTATTGCCAGCTCGTAAGATTTTATTAACGATATCGCCTTCATTGGTTAAAAAAATCAGCCCTTCTGAGGGTCTGTCTAAACGACCAATCGGAAATATACGTTCAGGATAATTAACGGCTTTAACTATATTACTTTGAATTTTACGCTCTGTGGTACAGGTAATGCCCACAGGTTTATTATAAGCAATATACACACGTTTAGGTGGTGCTTTTAATGGTTTACCATCAACCAAAACTACATCTGATTGGGCAACTTTAACACCCATTTCTGGTAATTCGCCATTAACGGTAACACGACCTTGCTCAATATATTTATCGGCTTCGCGGCGAGAGCAAAACCCGGTTTCACTAATAAATTTATTTAAACGCTTCAAGTCTGTCATCAGGCAAATCTTCTTAAATATAAAGGCGCATAGTTTAAACTACTCAAGCTATTTTTTCGCGGTTAATTTTCGCTAATTTACGCCATAGGTATTCAAGCGGGCCTTGCTTAAAATACCGGCAATAAATAGCTGTAAATATAAGCTGTACAATCACTAAGCTAATAGCGACGAGCCAATAATCGAGTCGGTTAAATTTGAGCGTCCACTGCGGAAAAAACACTTTAAACAATAATAACTGCATAATGGTTTGGCTTATGTATAAAGTAAACGCTAAGCGTCCAACTTGTTGGATAAGCCCCCCTATGTGGGCGCTGTTGTCACAAAGTTTAACGATTAAATGAATATAAAGCAGTGCAACACATAAGGCAGCAAGTTCATTAACAGGCTCTTGTAAGGCATAACCAATACCTTGATTGTATGGCACTAACATTAACCTTAAGCTAATAAATAACGCACTTAATAGAATAAGCTTAATAAGCAGCGCCTTACTAAGCCCTTTACTAAACACACCGTATTTGTAAGCCAAAATACCAATTAGCATAAACCCAGCACTAGCCCACAATAATAAAATAGGCACAGCCAACAACATATAGGCGCTCATTGCTATATTTTGGCTAAAGTGAGCACCGATGCTTTGGTAGTAACTAGTGTATATTTCGTAGTACTCGGGGGAATCTCTGTATAATGGCGCCTCATTAAGTCCTAACATAAATATGGCAATAGTCATTAAAGAAATAAAAGTAAAAAGCGCAGCTTTGTTTTTAAGCTCTTCATTCGTGTAATCTAAATAGCGCAATATAAATAAACCTGACACCCCATATAAAAACAAAATGTCGCCCGCCCACAATAAAAAACCATGTATTAAGCCAAACACAATTAGCCAATGTAATCGTTTTTTTAGTGGCTCAGTGCATTGGTATCGCTGATACTGAATATAAAGACCCGCACCAAACAGTAAAGTGAATAAAGTGCGAAACCGCCCTTCAACAAATATAAGGCTTAGTATGTTTAGAAACTGATCACTAGGTGGTGGTGTTGTGAGTGGCGTATAATTAAGCTCGAAAATAGCGAAGGAAAAACAGTTAATAAATACCAGACCAAGTACGGCTATGCCCCTTATAAAGTCCATATTATAATTGCGCAAAGCATGAATTCCCTAAATATTATCTTTATAGCTATCGGCCCATTGTACCGCTTGTTTGTATAATTTTGGTAAAAAAGCACTGTCTAAATTAATCAGTAATACTGCATTCTCAAGCGCCCACCAGCTTCCTGTTTCGTAGGCTTTTACTGTTTCAAGGATATAATATAAGTTATTTTTTTCACCAGTTAACGCTGCTTTTATATCTTCCGGGAATGGAAGTTTATCAACCAGCAAGTCCATTGGCTTGTCTAAAATAGCATCGAGCAGTGAAAAAAGCCCCGTTAAAAATGCTTCACCTTGAACCTGCTTAGCAACTTTAGCGGCTATTAATTCACAAAACCGTGCGCGAATAACGCACATCTGCATGAGCTCTATAGGCTTAGAGCGTGCTGTATGGGCAGTGACAATTAAACTAACAAACTTTTTTAAACGTGCTTGGCCGAGGTAAACTAACGCTTGTTTTAACGACGAAATTTGGCTTTGTAGCGGAAACACACCGCTATTTAATAAACGCAGTAACTTGTAGGCCAATGCCGCATCAAGCTCAAATAAACCGGTGATCACTTTAACATCAGGATCTGGCTTCATTACTTCTGAGTAAATAGCGATCACTAGGCCGTAATTATAGTGAATATCTTTTTGTTCTATCATCACTGGGCGCGCAAAATAATAACCTTGAAAATAATCAAAGCCCATTTTACGGGCCAATTTATATTCTTCATCGGTTTCTATTTTTTCGGCTAGTAGTTTAATATTTTTGTACTTTTTAAGCTTATTAACCACCAGCGGAATTTCAGCAAGTGGAGTAAGGCGAATATCAAATTTAATTAAGTTGACCAGCTTTAAAAAGCGCTCCCACTGCGGCGTATAAACAAAATCATCCAGGGCTAATTTGTAGTTACTGTGAAATAGCTTGCGACATAGCTCGTAGGTATCGTCGGTGGGCTCTATGGTTTCAAGTAATTCAATGACAACATCTTTACAAGGTAAAAAATCACACAAATCAAGTTTTAACGACTCAGGGCCAATATTGATCAATGCTTTTTTACCCGAGGTAATGTGACGAGTACCTAGGTTAAGCTGGTTTTCCATGATAAGCCTCGCCGTTGCTTGACCATCAGATACACCAGGAAAGCAATTTTCAGGACTATCGCGAAATAGCAGTTCATAAGCAACTACATTTTGATTCCGATTTAGTATTGCTTGCCTTGCCACAAATACAGACACATTACCTACTTTATATTATTTCCACCAGACTAAGTAATTAAAGCGTAAATAAGAACGGATGTCACTGAACTTTATAAAATTTTTTAATATAAGTATGTTATATAATCAGTTACCACACTATCCCAACTAAATCGTGCATCAGCAGCTCGCCTTTTTATTGCTTGCCATTGTTTAGGGTTTGTTTGATATAGGCTAAGTGCCTCAGTTAAACTCTGCAAGAGTGCATCAGCTTGTGTACTTAGCGTATCGCCGTTAAAACAAAATCCACTGACATTATGCTCTACGGTATCTTTTAAACCTCCGACACTGTGCACTAAGCAAGGTTGGCCGGCTCGCATTGCGAGCATCTGGCTAATCCCACAGGGCTCAAAAGAACTCGGCATTAAAAATAAATCACCTAATTGATACATTAAATCGCCAACATCTTGCCCATAGCCTTTTAAAAACAAAAAGTTGTTATTACGTGCCATGGCGCAGGTAAAAAGGTGTTCAAGTTTACTATCGCCTGAGCCCAGCACAAGTAAACGCCCCTTAAATTGATTAATGATCTGACACACTGAATCAATAGTCAGGTCTTTGCTTTGTTGCTGGCAAAGTAACAATACTTTTTGCTCAGTGAGCCGCCCTACACTTGTTACAAGTGGCCCTTGCTTATCACACGCCATAAATTGTAAAACACGCTGATGGGCGATGTAGTGGCTGCTGTGTAATTGCGCGCTTTTTGCCATCCAACTAAACAAAGTCGATTCTATTTGCTCTAATAGCTGACTATAGGTTGCTTCATGTTCGTCTTGAATTGCGTAATCACAGCCGTTGAGTATGCCAATTAATTTGCCTTGCTCAGCCGCTTGTTGTAAATCTCGTTCAAGTCCTTCGCCACCAAAGAATCCGTGGGCGTCATTACTTGCTATTTGCACTTCTTGGCTATAACTCGGTGAAACCACATGTACTTTGTCGGCTAAATTAATGGCACTGCGCATAGGGTTAAAGCAATGCGGATAACGAGGGTCACATAATCGTTGCCCGTCGTAACTTAACGAGGGAAACCATGCTTCTAAGCTTGAATCATCCCCTTTAAAAGGACGAATTCCCTGCAAAGCTAAATTGTGCACCGTATATACCAAGCGCAGCTTAGCAAGCTTGCCATAACGAGGATTAAATTTAAGTAACACGGCCACACAGGCACTGTGCCAATCATGCAAATGTAAAGTGTTGGGTTGTGTTAATAGGCCCTGTATCAGGGCTTCACAAATAGCGGCATTAAACAGTGCAAACTTGGTTGCATCGGTAGCAAATGGTCTATTATCGTTGTCGTTACAATACACACTCAATGATTGACTAAAAAGAGGATGACTTATAACTATTTGCCTCACCCCTTTTTGATTCTGTGTAATTTCAAACAAAGATAAAACGTGTGTCTCTGACTTAAATGCCACACTCACTTCACCAATAAAACAGCGCTCACCTAGTTCAAAACCATAATCAGGAATAACCACATCTACCGTCAGCCCCTGCGCCACTAACGCCTTTGGTACATCACGAATAACATCAGCAACACCACCAACTTTGGCATTAGGTAACGCATCATTCTCTGCAGCAACCATTAATACATGCATTAATTTACTCTTATAGTTTGCTGCAAGGCTTTCGCCTTGCTCTTTTAATTATTATTTATTAACGATGTGACTTATTGTCTAACTTCATCAGCATATCGCGGGTGACCAATACAATCCCTTTTTTTGATACCCGAAATCCATTGGCTTCATCGGTTTTACGATCAAAACCAATCTCTAATCCAGGTGGGATCTCACAGCTTCTATCTATAATTGCTCGCTTAATTTTACACCCTCGATTTACAATAGCACCGGGTAAAATGACCGACTCCTCAATGGTACAATATGAACGAATATGTACATTAGAAAATAATAATGATTTTCTCACTAAAGAGCCGGAAACAATACACCCACCCGACACCGTTGAGTCAACCGCCATCCCTCGGCGATCATCATCATCAAAAATAAATTTGGCAGGAGGAAGTTGCTCTTGGTAAGTCCAAATTGGCCAAGTAGGATCGTACAAATCCAGTTGAGGCTCTGGCATAACCAGTTCCATATTTGCTTCCCAAAACGAATCTAGAGTTCCCACATCGCGCCAATAGGGTTGTCCTACCTGTGCGGGATCTCTAAACGGGTAGGCAAACACATTATGCTCTTCAATAATAGCCGGAATTATATCATGGCCAAAATCACGCCCTGAGCCCTCTGTTTGCGCATCTTTTTGTAGCTGCTCAAATAAAAACTCAGTATTAAATACATAATTTCCCATTGATGCTAAACAGGTGCCTGGTTTACCAGGCACTGAGCTGGGCTCGGCAGGTTTTTCGTCAAACCGACGTACACGACTTTCTTCATCAACCGTCATCACACCAAAGGTACCCGCAGCTTCTTCAACCGGTACTTCTAAACAGCATACCGTCATGTCGGCGCCATTTTCTACATGCTTTGCCAACAGCCCGCCATAATCCATACGATACACATGGTCGCCAGATAAAATCATTACATATTTAGGTAACTCATGGCGAATAATATCCATATTTTGAAATACCGCATCGGCAGTACCGCAATACCATTCATCACCATGGCGCTGTGACGCAGGTAATATTTCAACTGACTCACCTAATTCCTTTTTAAAATGCCCCCACGCTCGATTTACATGGCGAATCAGTGAGTGTGATTTATATTGCGTTGCAATTCCGACACGTCTTACACCTGAGTTAATGCAATTTGATAGTGGAAAATCAATAATACGATGTTTACCACCAAAATAAACGGCGGGTTTAGCACGCCAGTCGGTTAGCTCATGCAAGCGAGAACCGCGACCTCCGGCAAGAATTAAAGCGTAGGTTTCTCTTGTTAAATTACTTATATAACGATTTGCATAACTGGGCATATTACTCTCTCCGTTTAGTGTCAGCTGTTAGTGTCAGTGTTTGTTTTTACTGTTTGGTGTGTGGTATCTAGTGGAGTTAAATGCCATATATCATCACAATATTGACTAATTGTTCTGTCACTAGAAAATGAGCCACTGGCGGCAGTATTTAAAATACTCATTTGAGTCCAGTAGGTTTGATCTGCATAGGCTTTATCAACATCACGTTGCGCAGCTATATAGCTGGCAAAGTCATGGGCGGTTAACCAAGGATCGTTGTTACTTTTAATACCATTAATCACATCGTCAAATAAGCCAGGTTCAAATAGATTGAAATGGCCACTTTCGAGTAAGTGCATCACACTATTCAAATCAGGGTTATTCGCAATTATTTCACTGGGGTTATAATGTGCTTTTATGTCGTCAATCTGCTCAGCTTGTGCGCCAAATAAGAAGAAGTTCTCAGCCCCAACAGCGTCACGTATTTCGATATTAGCGCCATCTAGGGTGCCTATTGTTAGCGCGCCATTCATCATAAACTTCATGTTGCCGGTACCTGAGGCCTCTTTGCCTGCGGTTGATACTTGCTCCGATAAGTCCGTTGCAGGGCAAATGGTTTCCATGGCGGTGACATTATAATTAGGTAAAAACGCGACTCTTAGAAAAGCAGATACCTGTGGGTCTTTATTGATCACCTCAGCAACATTATTAATGAGTTTAATGATTTTTTTAGCCATCATGTAACCCGGTGCTGCTTTACCACCTAATAAAACGCAACGAGGCACCATGCCTTGTGTGTCGCCACGGCGTATGCGGTCATATAAATGAATAACGTGTAAAATGTTAAGTAACTGGCGCTTATATTCGTGAATACGTTTTACCTGCACATCAAATAGCATATTGATATCAAACTCTACGCCACATCTTTGTTTTACTAAATCAACGAAGCGTTGTTTGTTTTGCTGTTTTGCTTGATGCCACTTTATATGAAACTGCGGGTCATCGTAGTAACGACGTAATTGGCCAATTTGTGCAAAATCACCTATCCAGTCTTTGCCTATTTTTTCGCTAATGATCTGGCTTAAACTCGGATTGCAGTATGCAAGCCAGCGCCGTGGAGTAACACCATTGGTTTTGTTGTTAAATTTATCAGGCCATAGCGCGTAAAAATCTTTAAACAAACCCGCGGTTAATAACTGCGTATGTAGCGCTGCCACACCATTGACAGAGTAACTGCCGACAATGGCTAAAAAGGCCATACGTATTTGCGGCTCGCCCCCTTCTTCAATTAATGATAAATCCCGTTGTTTTTGCACATCACCTGGCCAATGCATGGCCACCTCGGCTAAAAAGCGGGCATTAATTTCATAAATAATCTCTAAAATACGCGGTAATAATTTAGCAAATAACGATACCGACCACTTCTCTAATGCCTCTGGTAGTAAGGTATGATTTGTGTAAGCCATGGTTTTGGTGGTGATATTCCATGCCTGATCCCAATCCAGTTCATGGTCATCAACTAAAATTCGCATCAGCTCGGCAACCGCAATACTTGGGTGGGTATCGTTAAGCTGAAACACATGATGCTGAGCAAATTCAGTAAAATCATTACCGTATTGTTCAATCCATTGTGTAAGTACATCTTGAATACTTGCCGATGATAAAAAGTATTGTTGACGTAATCTCAGCTCTTTACCATTTTCACTGCTGTCGTTAGGGTACAACACCATGGTTATTTGCTCAGCGAGATTTTTTTGTGCTACTGCTTCAGAATAACTTCCGGCATTAAATTCTGTTAAATTAAATTCGTCCGTTGCTTCAGACTTCCAAAGTCTAAGGGTATTAACAATATTATTTTTATAGCCCGGAATAGGTACATCATAAGGCACTGCTAATACATCTTGAGAACTGATCCATTGGCGATGCTCACGGCCAAATTTATCGGTGTAGCTTTGTACATAACCAGAAAACTTAACCCGTTTAGCTTGCTCCGGTGCGCTTAATTCCCAAGGATGACCTTCTCGTAACCAGTTATCTGGTTGCTCAACCTGATTACCCTCTTTTATTGACTGATTAAACATGCCATATTCATAACGAATACCGTAACCGACTACTGGCAGCGCTAAACTGGCACAGCTATCTAAAAAACAGGCCGCTAGTCGCCCTAAGCCGCCATTGCCTAAACCGGCATCATGCTCAGCTTGTTCAACACTTTCAAGCTCAGTACAGTAAGCTTGCAGTGCCTTTGTAACTTGTGATTCTAAATCTAGATTTAATACTGCATTACCCAGCGCTCTGCCCATTAAAAACTCTAACGATAAATAGGCTGTTTTACGGCGTTTTTGTTGTTTTATTTGTTGATTGGTTTCCCTGCAGCGTGCCACTAACCGGTCTCTGATCGTCAGTGCTAATGCATGATACAAATACAGCTGTGACTCGCCCACCACATCACGCCCTAAGGTGTAATAAAAGTGTCGTGTTAAATCATCACTTAAAGTACTTTCGTCTATCACTGGGCCTGCTTGCCAGCCTTTTACTACACACACTTGCTCGTCTTGCTTAGTCATAATCATCGCCTTCTAAATTGGCACTAAAAACCCAACTACTTTGTGCTGAAATATTTACGGTTGCATCTTCTTGAATAACAGATGATGCGTTATTTACACTTGATAATACTAACGTCCATGGCGCGATAATGGGCGATTGTGGTAATTGGCAGACCACAGGCTGTTTACTAGCATTAAGAATAATTAATAACGCATGCTTATTTTGCTTATCAAGTAAGCTATACATTAAAAATTGCCGTGTATCTTCATGCCAATGTGTTTCATCCATTTTTTTACCTTGCTCGGTAAACCACTTAACGGTGAAGCGCTCATCAATATCATCCAAAAACACACTGTGTTTAAATGCACTGTGACCACGCCTGATTTTTAGCGCATCATCAATAAACTGAATCAATGAATGATTCAGTTGTGAGTCTTTCCAGGCAAGCCAGCTGGTGCGATTATTTTGACAATAAGCGTTATTATTACCGCCTTGCGAGTGCGCCATCTCACTGCCAGCGGCTATCATTGGCACGCCTTTGGAGAGTAATAAGGTGAGTAGAAAGTTTTTTTGTTGTTGTAAGCGCAAACTCATTACTTCTGGGTCGCTGGTAAATCCCTCAACCCCGCAGTTAAACGAATAATTAGCGCTATGGCCATCCTGGTTGTTTTCACCATTGGCCTGGTTATGTTTTTGCTCATAACTGACTAAGTCGGCTAACGTAAACCCATCATGGCTGGTAATAAAGTTAATGCTATTTAGCGGGCCTCGGTTACTGTGTTCAAAAATATCAAACGAGCCATGTAAACGCTTTGCGACATCACTAATAATGCCTTTTTCACTTTGCCAAAAGCGTTTAATCACATCACGATATTGATCGTTCCACTCTCGCCAAGGTGAAGGAAATGCACCAAGCTGATAACCACCAGGACCTATATCCCACGGCTCACTGATCAGTTTAACTTTATTTAACACAGGATCTTGGGCAATTGCTTGTAAAAAGGTGTGAGACGCACTAAAGCCCGTATTTGAACGCGCTAAAATGGTGGCTAAATCAAACCGAAAGCCATCAACGCCCATAACTTCAACCCAGTAACGTAAGCTGTCGAGTACCAATTGTAAGGTTTTAGGGTGATCGATATTTAACGTATTGCCACACCCTGTATCATTAATATAAACATTGGGTTGCCCGTCAATGGTGCGATAATATGTCAAGTTGTCGAGCCCTCGCAGAGATAAAATAGGGCCATCATTTCCTCCCTCTGCGGTGTGGTTGTATACCACATCCAAAATAACTTCAATATTGGCGCGGTGTAACTCGCTCACCATTTGTTTAAATTCGTTTATATCGTCATTAACCAAATAGTCTTTATGAGGAGTAAAAAAATTAAGACTATTATAGCCCCAATAATTTTGCAGTCCTTTAGCGGTTAAAAACTGTTCGCTTATAAAAGCATGCACAGGCAAAAGCTCAATAGCTGTTACCCCTAAACTTTTTAAATGATCAATAAAACTGGGATGACTCAAACCTAAAAATGTCCCTTGTAGCGCTTTGGGAATATCAGGATGGCGACAGGTGGCACCTTTAACATGGCACTCATAAATAACGGTATTGGCCCAACTATGCTGTGGCTTATTATTTGAATAAGCAACCGGCGCAGTCACTTTTGATTTAGGCATATCTATCGCATTATTAACCACGCTTTTAGTGCCAATGGGCATTTGCCCGTAATGACGTTCGCTCCAAGTAAATTCGTTAAACAAGTCTTTTGCATACGGATCAATCAGTAATTTATGCTCATTAAATAACATGCCTTTTTCTGGGATGTATTCGCCATCAACCCTAAAGCCATACAATGCGCCTGTGCTTAATGGGGCTATATGAATGCTCCATACGCCGCCTTCATTAATATTCATGGCTATTTTTAATATTTCTGTATGACCACTTTTATCAAATAAGCACACAAAAGCTTGGCTTGCATTAGGGGCATACAAGGCAAAGTTGACGCCTTGGTTTTGTACACTCGAACCCAGTGGCAAAGGCGCACCCTGAGTAACCTCAAAGCAATTACTCATCATTCACCTTTTCTAAGTAAAGTGTGGTTAAGCCACCAATATTAACTGTAATACTGTGATCAAACCCATGACTTGGCTGAACGACTGAATGGATAAGCTGGTTTTTATCCTCTGTGACACGATAACCTGAGCCAAAAAAGCAAACTTCATCGGTATTTAATACCACTTTATATGTGCCCTTCGCTGGCACACCTAAGGTGTAGTGTTGATAAGCCGTTGGTGTAAAGTTAGCGACAATAACCATAAACTGGTCAGCATTTTTAGCATAACGAATAAAGCTAAACATACTCTGCTGGCTGTTATTATTATCTATCCATGAAAAGCCCGTTGCACAGCTATCGAGCTCATATAAAGATGGATGCGCTTGATACACTTGATTAAGACGTTTAACCGTATGCTGAATCCCTTGATGGCTTTGATGCTCAAGCAAGTGCCAGTCTAGTGAATGGTCATGATCCCACTCTTTACGCTGTGCTATTTCGGCGCCCATAAACAGTAATTTTTTGCCTGGATGTGCCCACATAAACGCATAATAAGCACGTAAGTTTGCAAACTGCTGCCAATCGTCACCGGGCATTTTGTTTAGTAGTGATCCCTTGCCATGCACCACTTCATCATGACTGAGCGGTAAAATATAATTTTCACTAAATGCATACACCATAGAAAATGTCATTTTATGATGGTGATATTTTCTAAATAACGGATCTTGCTGCATATAATCTAAGCTGTCATTCATCCAGCCCATATTCCATTTATAACCAAAACCTAAGCCATTGTGTTCAACACTTTGCGTGACCCCAGGCCAAGCCGTTGACTCCTCGGCAACCATCATAATGCCGGGGTTATTTTTATAACTGCGTAAGTTCACTTGTTTTAGGCACTCTATTGCCCCTAAGTTTTCTCGACCGCCATAACAATTAGCTACCCACTGTCCTTCTTTACGACTGTAATCAAGGTAAAGCATTGACGCCACCGCATCTACACGCAGTCCGTCTATGCCAAATTGGCTAAGCCAATACATCGCATTAGAAATTAAAAAGCTTTTTACTTCAGGGCGGTCATAATTATAAATATAAGTGTTCCAATCAGGATGAAACCCTTGGCGCATATCAGCGTGTTCGTATAAATGGGTGCCATCAAAGCAATGTAAGCCATGTGGGTCGCTTGGAAAGTGCCCAGGAACCCAATCAAGTAATATGCCTATGTTAGCTTTATGACATTGCTCAACTAAGTATTTAAAGCTGTTGTAATCACCAAAGCGGCTCGTAGGTGCAAACAGCCCTACTGGCTGATAACCCCAAGAGCCATCAAAAGGGTATTCACTGATCGGCATAAGTTGTAAATGCGTGAACCCCATTTCAATCACGTAGCCTACAAGCTTATCTGCAAGCTCGGTGTAGCTTAAGTAACGGTTATGCTCAGCGCGTTGCCAAGAGCCTAAGTGCACTTCATAAATACTAATAGCGGCATCAATATGATTACGCTTTTGGCGATTTATAATCGCTTGTTCACTTAGCAAAATAGGCGCTGGTTTGTACTGTAATATACTGGCAGTGCCCGGTGCTTGCTGCATTTTAAATGCAAAAGGATCGGCTTTATCTAAAACTTCGCCACTGAGCGTAGTAATAGCAAATTTGTAGCACATGTCTGCACTTAAACCCGGGATAAATAATTCCCATACCCCACTTGCCGGATGAAATCGCATAAAATGGCGATTCGCTTGCCAAAAATTAAACTCACCAATAACCGATACACTGGCGGCATTAGGCGCCCACACACAAAAACGAACACCATCTACCCCTTGTTGTGTAGTAAATTGCGCACCTAGGTGAGTATAAGCATGCTCAAGGCTACCTTCGTTAAACAAGTACATAGCCTGTTCATCCAATGTACTGCTGAAGCTGTATTCATCATAAAATGTAACATCGCTATTTTCATAACTAACCTGGCATTGGTAAACACTGCTAGGCATGCTTGATAACTCAGCGATAAATAAATCACTGTGTTTATAGCGTAACGTGCTAATAACTTGACCATCAATTAACAGTTCGACGCGTAATGCCGCTGGCAAATAGACGCGTATTTCAGTGCCACTTTGGGTGTTGTGCGCGCCTAAAAAACTAAACGGGTCTTTAAATCGCCCTGCAGTTAATGCGTTTACCTGTGCGTCATAATCAACTAATTGCGTTGATACCCTATTTTTAGTACTGCCCATTTACGCATTCCTTATTGAATGTATTGCAGCCAAAAGAGCAGCATTATCTTTAAAAATATCGTCGCATGTATGTGTGAGTACCCGTCGCCAATTAGGATACTCTTTATCGGTGCCAGGAATATTGACTGGGTAGTGTTGCTTGTCTAAATCATCAAGCTGTAATGCAAATAAACGAGACGGCGATTTAGCTAAACATACAGCCAAAGCGCTATAAACATCAAAAGCATCCGTGTTAAGTGAAAAGGAAGTGTTTTGTGGATTTAAAAAGCGTAATAACCGGTGTTGCTCTTGCTCTCGCTGCTGAACTAACTGCTGATACTCATCAGTATCAATCAGCCCATACTGCTGTTTAATTTTTAAATCGCTATGCTGCCACCAGCCCACAAATGGCGGTACATCATGATTGGCTATCATTAGCAGGCATTGATCGCTAAGGTCATCGCTATTTACAAATTCATCATTTTGTTGTTTTTCAAAATAAAATAAGCTGTTTGAGAAAATGCCACTATCAACCAGTGCCTCTTTTACCTCAGGTGGTACAACCCCTAAATCTTCGCCTATTACTATGGCCTGATTAAGATGAGATTCAATTTTTAAAATTGCTAATAAATGCTCAAATGGGTAGTACACATAACAGCCATCTTGGGTATTATTGTTTATGAAACACCACCACAAACGCCTAATCGCCATTACATGGTCGATTCGTAACCCGCCTACTGCATCCATATTAGCGCGTATGAGTGAACGATAAAACTGATAGTTATTGTCAGCAAGGCGCTGCGGGTTTATTGCTGGTAGCCCCCAATTTTGGCCGTTAGGTGCCCAAGGATCTGGTGGTGCACCAAGGGTTGCATCTTGACTAAATAATCCCTGCTGATATTTAAATTCAGTGCCCTCATTAGCACAGCCCACCGCTAAATCATTAATTAAACCAATCGCCATCCCTTGGGCAATACAATGCTGTTGGCATTGCGTAAGTTGGCTGTGTGCTTGCCATTGGAGGTAATATTCAAATGTGGGCTCTGTAGTTTCTAACATAGCCAGCACATCATTGTACTGTTTACAAAACGCACTAAATTCGTTTTGCCGTGCTTGACTGCCCTGTTGTTGAAAATGCTTAAAAAGCAGCTTAAAAGCAGCATATTTACACTCAGTAACCGTTTTATAATCAATAAAGGCTACATCTTGGTCGCTGTATTTACTTGAGGTATAAGCAGATAACAACTCAGTTAAATCCGGATTGTTAAAGCTGTCTGGCGATAAATTAATTGCGATATATAGCGGATTGAGTAAGGCACGATTGTTTGGGTTGTAGGGGCTGGCGCACTCAGGGTTATCTGCAAACAATAAGTGCAATGGGTTAAGTAAAATATAGTCCATATTTTGCTTTGCACATAAGGTTGCCAACTCAAGTAAATCACTAAAATCACCAATCCCGAGTCCGGCTTTATTTTTTAATGTATATAACTGAATTGATAAGCCAAAGCGTTTTTTATCCGCTATTTGGTAGGCTTGTTCAGGGGTCGACCAAATTTGTGTTTTCGCTGATTGCTCACCCATCGTTAATAACGCATCATAATAGCCGGTTGGTAAATGCGTCAGTGGTAGCGCTATTTCTATATAACGACACCCATTTACAAAGTACTCACCTAATGCTGCATACTGAGCAATGTGTTCAAATTGCAGCTTTATATTTAATGCTGCCACAGTTAATGTAATTTTGTGATGCGTATCAGCTTCATTAACACGCACCTTTAGCACATTACTAGCCTGATCTATTATGCTAACAGCAGGTGCGAGTGTTAACCATGTAGCCGCATCCAATTGATAATTTAACTGGGTTATTTGCGCCGTATCACGTGTGTCAACGCCACAGCAGTGCAAAGCAGATTTACGTGTGTCTTCGCTAAATATAACGTGTTCACCCGTATACTTAGTGTATTCGTAACCAATACCATGCAAATAAAACAATTGCGATAGTGCGTCCATTCAGCGACCTTAATTAATGCGTTGTGTATTTACTATACTATTTTCTGTACCAAAATTATTAGCAATATACCCATCAGCCTGATGATCGTTATCCCACTGTTTACCATTTATTAAATAGCGAAAATGAAACTCTTTATCAACGGGAAGACGTTGCTTGCATTTAAATACGCCAAGCTTTTTGTTGTGCTTCATTGGCACCGGCTGCCAATCATTAAATTCTCCAAGTAAACAGACATCATCTGCATCTGGGTGAGAAAATTCAAAGGTTACTTCTGCTTCATTTTTTGTTTTAAAAAAGCGTTTATTCAACATAATAGGCTCCAACTAAACCATAAGGGTTATTCATCTTTGCCACAGGCCAAACAGCTTAAAAAGGCGATGTGGAATCCATTCATTCACATAAAAACAGCTTTAAAGTTAATCAAAACTTTATTTACGCATTATTACAGTGCGTTATTTATTTTACCGCACTGGTTTGGTGCAATTTTAACCATTAAAACTGATTTTTAAGTAAGCACTGCAACTGAGCAACTTTTAAACCAACTACACCATAACAGCTAATTAATTTGCTTTTGTCCTTATACACATACTTATTAATTTTTATTACTACATTAAAACTATAAAAACCTTTAGCTTAACAACATCATCAGCGATAATAACTATCTACTCAGCCAACCCGATGAACACTTAAATACAATGTTGAAAAAAAGCATCCTTATTACTTCTGTTATCGTCTTTAGCATCATTACGGCTGTTGTAGGCAGTTCAATTTATACACTATATAGTAAAAAGGTGGTCTCTGTAGACCCAAAACTAAAAGAAATATCAGGCATTGAGTTTGATAAACATAAACGGCTTTGGGCTATTAACGACAGTGGCGACGAGCCTAAGCTTTATAGGCTCAATGACGATGGTTCAATTGCAAAAGAAGTACTCGTCACGAATGCAAAAAATATAGATTGGGAAGATATGACGCAAAATAAGTTTGGTCATTTCTTTTTAGGCGACTTTGGTAATAATAAAAATGATCGTAAATGGCTAACAATTTATAAAATAGAAAACCCTATAGATATAAAAACCAATACAACAGAAGCTGAAATTATAAAGTTTACCTACCCAGAATTAGATGGCAGCCCAATACAACCTGATCAACGTAATTATGACTTAGAAGCGTTTGTGGCTTTTGGTCGACATTTATACTTGTTTACTAAAAATCGCACAGAGCCATTCGATGGAATTACTAACGTTTACAAAGTAGGTGACCATGCAGCGAATTTTGATGCCCAGCTGATAGATTCATTTAAAACGTGCACCACCATGGAAAAGCTTTGCTGGATCACATCCGCAGCACTTAGCCCAGATAGAAAAAAGCTCGCGCTATTAGATTCAACCAGTATTTGGCTGTTTGAAAACTTTAAAGGCGATAAGTTTTTCTCTGGCGATGTATTTAAAATTGACTTAGGTATTGTAACCCAAAAAGAGGCAATCACCTTTTATGATGACAATACAATCGCCTTTACCGATGAGGAGTTTAAAGGCATTGGCGGCAATGTTTATTTTATAAAGCTCGACCAAGTAACCAAAGTGAAAGTGCAGCGAAGCCATCCTCAGCCGCAGTAGTTTAAAATAAATCTATTTCTGAGGAATTAACTTGTACACTGATTAAGTTCTCGGCAAGTAAATCTTCATAGATACAAAATTTATCTCGGCCATTATTTTTTGCATAATAAAGCGCTTTATCTGCGCTTTCTAGCACTGCAATTGGAAAATCATAAGGACTAATACGCGCTAAACCAGCACTGATCGTCATATTTTCAACAAAAGGAAACGATGTATCTCTAATGAGCTGTATAAATTCAGCCATTTTATTACTGATTGAGTCAGCATCTGTGGGCTCAAAAACAATCACGAATTCTTCCCCACCAAAACGAAAAATTAAATCTGTTGAGCGAAAAAAGTGACGCATTTTTTGCGCTAATACGAGTAACACTTCATCTCCACAGATATGACCGTATTGATCATTTATATTTTTAAAATGATCAATATCTAAAATAGCCAGCCAAGATGTTGATGCCTGCTTTTGTTGCCTTTTATCTTTATCTCGGGATGAGCCGTGCATTTTTAATACTTGTTTTTCAATTAGCTGTTTTATTTTTTTCTCAAAGGTCTGTCTATTTAACAGACCCGTTAATTTGTCTCTTTCGTTTTCATGGAGTATCACTAAATAGTTTTCAAATATGCGGCAAAAAGCATTTAGCATCACTTGAGCCGAACTATCTAAACTTTTTGAAACCACAGAAATGGCAGCAACTGTTTTTTCTTGGCGGGTAATGGGGAGCCAACGGCGTTCAATTCCATCGGCAGACTGAACAGTAATAATACAGGCAGAACGTAAACACGATAGAAGTTCATCCTCAGGCTGTGCAACAATTTGTCGTTGTACCCACTCGAATTGCTTTTCACCCGTCACTTTTAAGCAAAGACTTTGCTCAATAGTCAGTTGGCCTTGAACTTCTATATCTTTATAAACTGAGACTTCTTTACAGCCTATAAATTCTTGGATGGTCGATATCAAACTATATTCAAGAGAATCTACATCTCTATTTTTTGTTATTTTGATGACTGAATTCAGTAAATTTTCTTGCATTGTACTCCCTAAAGCAAACTGGGCGTTTGAGCATTAATAAAATTTAGCATAGACCACGCAGTGGAATATGCTAAATAAAAATTAAAGCATCAATGCTCATCCAGTTTAGGAGCCGCATTTTTAATAAATTAAGAACTGTAAGCGCTATTTTAGCTATTGGTCATGCAATTAATAAACTTCTCCGAGAGCTGTGTTATTGCCACTTTATCAGTGTACATAGGCTCGTTATTTTTTATTATAAACTCAGCACATTGTGCTTGAGATTGTTTGAATTTTTGCTTACATGAGTTTACCGATTCGCCAATTACTTCTTGGTAGATGCTTTCATCACACAAGCTATCGGCAAATTGACTCGCCCCGGTAATAATTTCATTAATGCTGACAGGAGAGGATTCTAATTTGAAGAATATATCGCTGTAAGTTTCAACCGTTATGCTCTGTGCAGGGTCAAATAAAGTCGCTTTTGCACTTAAATATGAGCCACCTATTAATAATGCCACAGCAGCCATTGTTGTGTATTTCATAACATTTCCTTGTAAAGTCTTAGCCCAGTGGTGCCAAAAACGTCCTATTTCACTCACACCTTATTAGCCAATGCTAATAAGATTAATAACTGTATTGATGAGATTTTTTAAGTACTGGAGGATTGCAACAAATGCAGGGCAATAAGCCTATTGATTTGGTTAAAAACATTCCTTGTTCCTAATATCAAGTAGACTACAATCAAGTTAGCTTAAATGCAAATAATTAATGCTCACTGAATGTACTAAATAAATCGAATTAACGCTTAAATTTAGTCTCTAAAATAACCGATGAACGGGTACGCTCTACCCCATCTAAGTTACCAATATCATCAAGTAAGTGGCTTAACTGCTCAAGGTTCTGTGCTTCTACAATAGCAATTAAATCAAACTCTCCACTGATTGCATACAACTGAGAAATCGCATCAATTTGCTTTAATTCAATATTAGTTTTTGTTGTTAGCTTCTGTTTTACTTTTATTGAAACATGCGCAGAGACCAAGCTATTTAAAAAGTCATCTCCAAAGTCAACGCTATAACCCTTAATGATCCCACTTTGCTCTAATTTTAGCATTCGGCTTTGCACCGTTGAACGAGATAAACTCAAATGCCTTGCTAAGTCAGAAATGCTAGCGCGGGCGTTCGTTTTTAATACTGAGAGTAGTTTTTCATCTTGGGGAGTTATCATAATGCTAATTAAATTCGTTAATTTGACTATTATTCTAATCATTTTTCACAAAATAGCACTGCAAATTTCATTCATAACCTTTGATAATGACATTTTTAATAAGTAGAACACATTGTATTGCTGAATCATCCTGACCTTATCGTTATTTTTTCAGCAACGTATTTTTTTATGTGAATAATTTAGGTGTAAAAATGCAAGTAACCAGAGATTTATTTAACGACGTAATGGTCCCTAATTACAACCCTTCGGCTGTTGTTCCTGTTCGCGGTGAAGGCTCACGTGTGTGGGATCAGAACAATAACGAATTTATCGATTTTGCCGGTGGTATTGCAGTTAATTGTTTAGGGCATTGCCATCCTGCATTAGTCGGTGCACTTAAAGAGCAAGGCGAAAAAATTTGGCACTTATCAAATGTAATGACCAATGAGCCAGCTCTTCGTCTAGCTAAAAAAATGGTTGATGCCACGTTTGCTGAAAAAGTTTACTTTGCAAACTCAGGGGCTGAAGCAAACGAAGCAGCATTAAAATTAGCACGTCGCTTTGCACTGGATAAATTTGGTGCTGAAAAAACTAAAATTATTGCTTTCAATAAAGGTTTTCATGGTCGCACATTTTTCACTGTAACAGTGGGTGGCCAAGCTGCTTATTCTGACGGTTTTGGTCCAAAACCTGCTGATATTGTTCATTGTGACTACAATGATATTGCCGCTTTTGAAGCCTTAATTGGTGATGATACCTGTGCGGTAATGATGGAGCCATTACAAGGTGAAGGCGGCATTGTGCCACCAACTAATGAATTTGCACAAAAAGTACGTGAACTGTGTACTAAACACAACGCACTACTTATTTTTGATGAAGTGCAAACAGGCGTTGGCCGTACAGGTCACTTATACGCATACGAAGGCTTAGATGTTATTCCTGATATATTAACTACGGCTAAAGCCTTAGGTGGCGGTTTTCCAATTGGCGCTATGATCACCACCACTGAAATTGCAGCACACCTAAAAGTAGGCACGCATGGGTCTACATATGGTGGTAACCCGTTGGCTTGTGCTGTTGCAGAAGCGGCATTTGATACCGTTAATACGCCTGCTGTATTAGATGGCGTAAAAGAGCGTGAACAAATGTTCCGTGATGGTTTAAATGCAATTAATGAAAAATACCATGTATTTAGCGAAGTCCGTGGTAAAGGCTTACTAATCGGTGCGGTACTAAATGAGAAATTTGAAGGCCGTGCTCGTGACTTTTTAGTAGCAAGTGCAAATAACGGCTTAATGAACTTAGTAGCCGGTATGAACGTTATTCGTTTTACACCTTCATTAGTGATCCCATTTGAGGACATTAAAGAAGGCTTAGCTCGCTTTGAAAAAGCAGTAAGCGATGTAGTAAACGGTTAATAACTAAGTAAAACATAACTAAGTCCTGAGGCAAACACACGTTTACCTCAGGATTTTATATGTTGTTGGAGCAAGTAGTTAATGCAAGTATTACGTCCTATTACTGTCAATGATTTTGCAGCACTTAAAGAGATTGCCATTGAGTCTGGCCATGGCTTTACCTCTTTACCTGTCGATGATGGGCAACTACAAGAAAAAATTGATCGTGCGCAAAACAGTTTTACTAAAAACGTAGATAAGCCCATCGACGAAAGCTATCTATTTGTTTTAGAAGACAGTGAAACCGGCAAGGTAATTGGTACTACCGCCATTGAAGCGGCCGTCGGGTTATCTGTACCTTTGTATCATTATCATCTAGGTAAAACCGTTCACCATTCACCCACTTTAAACGTTTACAATACCGTAGATATTTTGAGTATGTGTAACGACTACACTGGCTGCTCAGAAATATGTACTTTATTTTTACGTGAAGACAGTAGAAAAGGCCTGACGGGACGTTTTTTATCACGTTCACGTTTTTTATTTATGGCGCAACACAGCGAGCGCTTTGCCGACACAGTAATTGCTGAGATGCGTGGTGTTAGCGATGAAGACGGTCACTCGCCATTTTGGCAATGGTTGCAGGAACACTTTTTTAGCATTGAATTCCCACAAGCCGACCATTTAGTGGGATTAGGCGATAAAGTGTTTATTAGCGAACTCATGCCTAAATACCCTATCTATGTGAATTTGCTGAGCAAAAAAGCACAAGCGGTGATTGGCCATGTGCATGATAAAACCAAACCAGCACTTAAACTGCTTGAAAAAGAAGGCTTTGAACACCGCGGATACGTTGATTTATTTGACGCAGGCCCCACAGTAGAAGCAAAGCTCGGTAATATTCGCAGTATTCGTGATTCACAGGTGTGCCCTATTACTATTGGCGAGCTTGAACATATCAATGAGCAAAGCTCAGACACCCTTGCTATTTGTAATCAAGGGGTTAGCGATTTCAGAGCCACATTTACTAAACATGCTCATTACAATCAGGCAAAGCACACCTTAATCATCAGCCAAGAAGTAGCTGATGCACTTCATTTAAAACAAGGAGATGCAGCGCGATTTTTCCGCCTGTAACATTATTTATGAACACACAACTAATTAATAATCAATGGCTTGTAGGCAAAGGCCCAGCGTTTGATTCTATTAACCCAAGTAATGGTGAAATTGTATGGCAAGGTAATGGCGCCAACGCAGAGCAAGTTGACAGTGCCATTAAAGCGGCAAGAGCCGCGCAAGTTCAATGGGCAGACATGCCAATTGAGCAACGTATTACTATTTTAGAAAACTTCGTAGCCCAACTAAAAGAACACAGCGAAGAGTTTGCCACTATTATTGCTCGTGAAACAGGTAAACCGCTATGGGAAACACGCACAGAAGTGGGCGCGATGACAGGCAAAGTGGCCATTGCGATCCGTGCTTACAATGAACGTACTGGTACAAGCGAAAACCCAATGCCTGGTGCAAAAGCCTTTATTCGCCACAAACCTCACGGTGTGGTCGCTATTTTTGGTCCGTATAATTTCCCTGGGCATTTACCAAACGGCCATATTGTACCAGCCATACTAGCCGGTAATACCGTGGTATTTAAACCATCAGAATTAACTCCTCATGTAGCGCAGTTTACCTTAGAACTATGGTTAAAAGCAGGCTTACCTGCTGGGGTTATAAACCTTGTTCAAGGTGAGTTAGAAACAGGTAAAGCGCTGGCCTCACATCAAGATATAGATGGCCTATTTTTTACTGGTAGCTCAAACACAGGTCATTTATTACATAAACAATTTGCTGGCCACCCAGGTAAAATTTTAGCGCTTGAAATGGGCGGTAATAACCCGCTAGTGGTTAAAGATGTTGCTGATGTCAGCGCCGCCGTGCACGATATTATTCAGTCTGGTTTTATCACCTCTGGTCAACGCTGTACTTGTGCACGCCGTTTATTTATTGAAAAGTCGCCCAATGGCGATGCTATTTTAGAAAAGCTGATCAGCGCCACCAAAAATATCTTAGTAGACGATAGCTTTGCGGACGAGCAACCTTTTATGGGTTCTATGATCAGTGAAAAAGCCGCACTAGGCATGGTGGCAGCGCAAGCTGAGCTAGTTAAACAAGGTGCTGAGATTCTTGTTGAGCTTAAACAGTTAAAATCAGGCACTGGGTTTGTAAGCCCGGGCATTATTGATGTCACTAATATAAGCGAAATTGCCGATGAAGAACACTTTGGCCCGCTTATAAAGGTATATCGTTACACTGATTTCAATAGCGCTATAACAGAAGCAAACAACACCAGCTTTGGTTTATCTGCTGGTTTACTTGCTGATAGCGAAGATGATTACAGTCACTTTTTAAAACGTATTCGTGCCGGTATTGTTAACTGGAACCGCCCTATTACAGGCGCATCAAGCGCAGCGCCATTTGGTGGTATAGGTGCCAGTGGCAACCACAGAGCCAGTGCATACTACGCTGCAGATTATTGCGCATACCCAGTGGCCTCTGTAGAGTCAGAAAAAGTTAACTTACCGCAAACCCTCGCGCCGGGCTTAATAATTGAATAACAATTTAAATAGATTTAAGGATTTACCATGCATACTGATGTAAACACATTATTTGATAACCTGTGGCAAAACTACCTAAGCGTAACGCCATCGGCTGACAAAATTCATGACCTATTAGGCTCAACGCAAAAAGACGACATAATCAACGATCATATTGCGCTGCGTACTTTTAATATTGAAAAAGTAGGCCTTGAAAAACTAGCTGCACACTTTTTAGCCATTGGCTACAAAGAATGTGGTGAGTACCATTTTGAAGCAAAAAAACTCTACGCTAAGCACTACGAGCACAGCGATCCAACGCAACCTAAAGTGTTTATTTCTGAGTTATTAGTTGAAAAATGTTCACCTGAGCTTCAAGCAATTGTTACTGATATGGTTGCACAAATTGACGAAAGTGCGGTGACTGCCGATAACTTTTTATATTCAGGTACACATTGGCAAGTAAGCACTGATACTTACAAAAAGCTATTAGCAGAGAGCGAATATGCGGCGTGGATGTCTGCGTGGGGTTACCGTGCAAATCACTTTACTGTGAACATTAATACCTTAGCTAAGTTTGATAACATCCATGATGTAAACCAAGCTCTTAAAGATGCTGGTTTTTCACTTAATACCTCAGGGGGTGAAGTAAAAGGCTCACCAGAGGTACTATTAGAGCAATCATCAACATTAGCTGATGAATACGCTGTAACCTTTAGCGATGGCGATATGCGCATTCCTAGCTGTTTTTACGAGTTTGCTATTCGTTATCCAAAACCTGATGGTGAAATTTACACCGGTTTTGTCGCTGCCTCTGCAGACAAAATATTTGAAAGCACCAACGCACGATAACCAAAGTGTGTTGAATTTAAAAAGCCCACTTTTGGGCTTTTTTTATGCCTAATGAATGGTTTAAAACAATTTTATGTATCGATAAAACAATAAAAAATGAGAACAATTAATTGCCCCCTTATGGGCATGCAGGCTTATGTGTGTAAACTTAAACGCAGTTGCTTATTCCCACTGCGTTTTTTGCTAAAAAAGGAGCAGCTTTCCTCTTTAATATTATAAAAACAACGGTTTATAGTCATTTTCTAATTGTTCAAAAGACAAATCGCCAATAAATCGACCAAAGCTGAGCCACGTAGCAAGGCCTCTTAAATCTTTAAAATGAGGCGGCACAAATTGCGGATTTTCAATGACACCTAAGTCATGCAATTGCGATATTAATCTAAAGTCATCAATTGATATTTTACCCACCAGCAATAATGGCAACTGATCAATTCGACCAAGCTGTATCGCCACCCTAATTAAGTTGTAAACTAAAACAAAGCCTTTTATGTAAGCAATATCTTTGGTAAAGGGTAAGCCGGTTGCGGTACTGCCTCTAAAAACGCGCTGTGCAAGAGTATAGCTGTCGTCTTTTGATAAACCTTGAGCAACGTAATCTCGGTAAATATCGATAAACTCAGCACCATCAATCACTTTCGTCACCGCTTGAATACGGTTTACTAATTTTGATAAACGACGTGGTGTTGATTTAAGAGTAATAATTTCCGTCAGTACTGCAAGCCCCTCTTGGGTAACCGTAGAGCTTGGTGTGCCTTTACTCAAGCAAGTTAAATAAGGTTGCGCTAAGCCATTTTGAGTGGTGCCTACATGGATCCAGCCCTCGTGCACTTCTAAAATATCTAATTCGCGCTGAGAAAACTTAACATCTTGATTGAGCTTAATATTATTAGCACCTGCTGCCGCATCGCTGACAATACCATCACTTAGCATCACTTCTACGTTTATTCCCGGCATGCTGGCATTGACCTGTTCAGATAAAATCCGCACCGCGTCGCTGGCATCAATATTTTTAGGATCTTCAGGCAAAATATCCGCTGCAAGTAAATTTTTTAAAGGCTGTTCAAGCATATTAGCCAGTTCTGATAGCGATGGCTCACCAGCATGAAACAAATCTTTAGGATGACCAAATAGCTCCACTGATAAGTCATGAAACTCTGGCGTACCGCGGTATTCAAGCATGCTCAGAACCGTTTTATATTCGGTACACATTTTACCCATATATTGTGCAATTGGGTTTAATTGCCCCAACTGGTTAATAATATTGCGGTGCAGTGTTGAAAATGCTTGGCGCAACTCGCTAGGAACAAATCCTAAATCGCGCTGTTGATAATAAGCACGATCAATAAGTGGATTTTTTTGACATTTTTGTCTAAAAAATTCCTCTTTAATTTGTTTATCCCAATTTATTGCATCGAGTATTCTAATAGGTGTTTGCAATGCAATGAGTTGGTCGGATAATTCACGAGTTTTCGAAAGTAACGCTTTGTCTATCATGGTAAAAGCTCAACAAAAAGTGAACTTTGAGCATAATTTATAAATGAAAAATAACAAAGCAATATCATACTTTTTAGACTATTGTTTTTATGATGATCGACCCTCACTTCTATAGCGTATGAGTGATTAAATAAAAGGGACAAACAATGAAAAATGAAATCGACAATAAACAGATTCTAGCGGTTTACGAACGCATTCAACAACGCGGAGAAGTCACAGAAGAAGGTAAATTTTATCAAGGGATCACTGCATATTCTGATATAGATGGCTACACCGTCTATTTACAAGGCAGTGGTGTTTTACTTCGCTTTGGGTTTCATAATACTTATCACCTTGATTATGAACACGACAAACACAAAGACGACTTTTTGAAAAAACTTTACAACATAGCTAATGAAGAGTGATGCGATCAACAAATAGAAGAAACAGACCAACCAGTTCGCGCAATTTGCAGTTTATTAATCAAGTTATTGCGCAATTAAAAGCAGAGCCTGAAAAACTGCAACTCATCAAAAACAACCTTGCTTATTACCGTGCGCAAACGCATTTAAAACGTGGATTTTTACTTGCAATAGAACGTTTTGATTGGGTATTTGAAGCGACCGATAATATTGATGAAATTTGCGACCAAATTATGGCTGATGATTATATTGGCAACCGTTTAAGACGTTATCCTTTGCTCTTTAAAGGCGTTGTTGAAACCTAAACAGCGTCTTTATTTATCTCTTAACTAAGTTAACATTTCTGTAAATTAATCTCATATTTCACTTCCTAAATCTTTTTTCTTGGATCTTCCCACAAACTCGCCTTACCGCTTTTTAAAGTAATCTGCCCACAAAAAATACAATTAGTACTCTAATAGTTATCACACTAATAAATAAATCACTAAAAGCTTCGCCAATTATGTAAACAAATAATTACACCGCAAAAGGCAATCAAAGAAACACACATAACAAATTGTTATTAAACGATATTTTATAAAAACCCAGCTTGTTGATATAACTTCATTTTAGACTTATTTTATTAATTATTTATCCACATTTCAGGCACTCACCATTTGCACGAACCTTGAATTGTTAGAGCTATTACCTTAAGCTTATCTTTATTGAACGATCAATTAATAAAAATCATGCCTAAAGTTGGAATGGAACCTGTAAGGCGTCAGCAGCTAATTGACGCAACAATAGAGTCAGTTGCTCAAAAAGGGTTACAAGCAACCACAATTAATAGTATTAGCAAAAATGCGGGGATGTCCTCTGGCATAATTAGCCATTACTTTGGTGGGAAACAGGGGCTAATTGAAGCAACTGTGCGTTACTTACTGTCTAACTTGAAATATGACTTGATCAGCAAAGTAGATGAAAAGACCACGCCAACTCAAAGGTTAATGTTTATTGTTGAATCAAACTTTGCGCTAGTACAACAACGAAAAGACACCACTCGGACGTGGTTAAGTTTTTGGGCGCAATCAATGCACGACAAGGAACTTCATCGTTTACAAAATGTAAACAGCAAACGCTTGCAAAGCAATTTAACCGTTTCATTTAAGCAATTAATGCCTTTAGCGCAAGCAAACCTCGCGGCAGAGTTAACCGCAGCAATGATCGATGGTTTATGGCTACGAGCCGTATTAAGCCAATCAGACGAAAATCAGTTTAAACACAGTGAATCACTGGCTAAAAACTACGTGCATTCACTTATCAAGCAATATGGAGCCTAACGTGACTACACCTATCTATCAAAACTTTATCAACGGTCAATTCCTTGCAAACAAAAGCGGCGAAACATTTGATGTAGTAAATCCTGCAACCGGCCAAGTAATTTATGCCGTTGAAGTTGCCGATGAATACGTTCAAAACGCAGCAATTGAAAGTGCAAAACAAGGCTTTAAAGTTTGGTCAGCCATGACCCCTATTGAGCGCAGCCGTATTTTATTAAACGCCGTTGCTATTTTACGCAAGCGTAATGATGAGCTTGCACTAGTTGAAGTGCTCGATACCGGTAAACCAATGCAAGAAGCTAACTGCGTAGATGTTGAAACAGGCGCAGATGTAATTGAATATTTTGCAGGCCTTGCCCCTGCGCAAGTTGGTCAACAACAAATGGTTGGCGATGACTTTTACTACACACGCAAAGAGCCTTTAGGTATTTGTGCTGGTATTGGTGCATGGAACTACCCATTACAAATTGCATGTTGGAAGTCTGGCCCTGCCCTTGCTGCGGGTAATGCATTTATTTTTAAACCTTCAGAAGAAACCCCGCTTGGCGCAATTAAATTAGCCGAGGTATTTATTGAAGCAGGTGTACCCGCTGGCGTATTCAATGTAGTTCAAGGCGCGGGTGAAGTAGGCCAATGGCTTACTGCACATCAAGATATTGAAAAAGTATCGTTTACTGGTGAAGTAGGTACCGGTAAGAAAGTCGTCGCCAGTGCAGCAGGTACATTAAAAGATGTGACTATGGAACTAGGTGGTAAATCGCCGTTACTTGTCTTTGACGATGCCAATATAGAGCAAGCAGTAAGCGCAGCAATGTTAGGGAACTTTTATACCCAAGGTGAAATTTGTACTAATTGCACTCGTATCTATGTTCACAAAAATGTGTACCAGCAGTTTATTGATGAGCTTAAAACTCGCACCGAAAACAATATTATTGCCGGTGATCCACAAGATTTAAACACTAACTTTGGCGCGCTTATTTCTAAAAAGCATCAAGATTTAGTGCTGAGCTACATCAACAAAGGCCTTGAAGAAGGGGCAACGCTATTAACCGGTGGCTCAACGCTTTCACCAGCATCTGCGCCAAATGGTTATTTTGTAGCGCCAACCGTATTTGTTGATTGCAACGATGAAATGACGATTGTTAAAGAAGAAATTTTTGGCCCAGTAATGAGCGTTTTAGTATTTGATGACGAAGATGATGTAATTGCACGTGCTAACGGCACTCACTTAGGTTTAGCTGCTGGCGTTTTCACCAGCGATATTAAACGTGCTCATCGCGTTATTCATCAGCTACAAGCGGGGATTTGTTGGATCAATGCTTACGGTAACTCGCCGGCAGAAATGCCTGTAGGTGGCTATAAGCAATCAGGTATCGGCCGCGAAAACGGCATACAAACGCTTGATCATTACACGCAAACTAAGTCTGTTTATGTTGGTATGGCTGACATAGAAAGCCCATTTTAAGGAATCATTATGAACCACTCTTTTGATTATATTATTGTAGGCGCGGGCTCAGCAGGTTGTGTGTTAGCAAATCGCTTGTCTGAAGATTCAAGTAACAAGGTATTGTTACTTGAAACCGGCGGCAGCGATAAAAGCATCTTTATTAAAATGCCCACTGCTCTGTCGATACCAATGAATACCGATAAGTATGCGTGGCAATTTCATACGCAGCCAGAAAAGTACTTAGATAACCGTGAAATGCACTGCCCACGCGGTAAAGTGCTTGGCGGCTCATCATCTATTAATGGCATGGTGTATGTACGTGGTCATGCGAAAGATTTTGATGAATGGCAGCAACATGGCGCTAATGGCTGGGATTATCAAGCCTGTTTACCGTATTTTAAAAAAGCAGAAAGTTTTTACCTAGGTGAAAACAGCCATCGTGGTGGAAAAGGCCCCCTTGGCGTTAATAACGGTAATAACATGGAAAACCCTTTGTATAGCGCCTTTATTGATGCTGGTGCTCAAGCGGGTTATGCCACTACAGCTGATTATAATAGTGCTCAACAAGAAGGCTTTGGCCCTATGCACATGACCGTTAAAAACGGTGTGCGCAGCTCAGCCTCTCGTGAATATTTAGATCCGATTAAACATCGCAGTAACCTAACAATTGTAACCGGTGCACTTGCGCAGCGCGTTATTTTAGACGGTAAAAAAGCAACCGGTGTTGAATACAAGCTCAATGGTACAGTTAAAACAGCCAAAGCAAGTAAAGAGGTTATTTTAAGTGCGGGCTCTATCGGTTCTCCTCACCTGTTACAACTGTCCGGTATTGGTGATACACAAATACTTGAAAAAACAGGTGTTGAAGTAAAACATCACCTACCAGGTGTTGGTCAAAACTTGCAAGACCATTTAGAGTTTTACTTTCAATATAAGTGTAAACAACCCATTACCTTAAACGGTAAATTAGGCTTGTTTTCTAAAGGTTTAATTGGTGCAAAATGGCTGCTTACCCGTAAAGGTTTAGGCTCAACTAATCACTTTGAATCGTGTGCCTTTATTCGCTCAAAACCGGGGGTAGAGTGGCCTGATATTCAGTATCACTTTTTACCGGCAGCGATGCGTTATGATGGACGCAGTGCTTTTGCAGGGCATGGTTTTCAAGTGCATGTAGGTCATAACAAACCTAAAAGTCGTGGCAGTGTCACTATTGCCTCAGCAGATCCGACGCAGCCGCCAAAGATTGTGTTTAATTATCTTGAGCATCAAGACGACATTGAAGGCTTTAGGGCGTGCGTACGTTTAACGCGTGAAATTATTGAACAAGCTGCCTTTGACGACTTCCGTGGTGAAGAAATTCAACCAGGGCAACAAGTTCAAACGGATGAGCAAATTGATGCCTTTGTGCGCCAAGCAGTGGAAAGTGCTTACCACCCTTCTTGCTCTTGTAAAATGGGTGAAGACGACATGGCTGTAGTTAACTCAAATACCCAAGTGCATGGCATGCAAAGCTTGCGTGTAGTTGACTCGTCGATTTTTCCAACCATACCTAATGGTAATTTAAATGCGCCTACCATCATGGTGGCCGAAAAAGCCGCTGATATTATTTTAGGTAATAAGCCTTTAGCTCATACAGGAGTTGATGTTGTGAATGCCACTGATTGGCAAACTTCACAACGAAATAAAACCCTTTAATTTAGCCTGCCATAAAGGCCACTCTTTTAGCAAAATGCTTTAAGGAGTGCCTTTATGCGCCTTGCAGTGGCTCACAAGCATAAATAGGTTATGCCTGTGTTAATGCAAGCACAATAAAAAACGGAGTATATATGTGTTATTTTTATTCATTCTGGGAGGGCGATAATGACTATTTGGCTTAATGCAGGCATTATTTTCACCTTACTTGCCATTGTTACTATTTTAATAAAATGGGGCAATGTACGCGTAGTAGGCGTCACACCAGTGAGAACATTCACTTTTATAGCAATCCTGTTTACCTCGGGCCTAGACGTTGGCCTTATTATGTTTCCTTTAACCGAATTTGCCGGTTATGCAGACATAAAAGCAAGCCCAGAATATGCATTTGCCAATCCGCTCTCAATTGAGTTTGGTTATTGGGGATTTTTAATTTGGGGATTTTATTTTCTTACGTGCTTTTATTTCTGTGTAATAGAACCCAAAGTGAAGTTTTTTGAAATTCCATGGGTTAAGTTTTTAAACAATGTGGTCATTATTGGTACTTGTGCGTTTACCGCTTACTTATTACTGAGTAACTTGCCGTGGTATTTACCTGAACTCGGTGATGGCTCAAATGTTATTCCTGCGTTTTACTTAATCGTGCTTGCCGCTATTTGCTTTGCGGTGTATTCAAGTACCGATATTAAATATGTGCGCTTTTTAAGTATTGCAACTACTTGGTTGTTTATCGCCCTAATTGGCTTTATGTGGGCTGATGCCTTCTTATTTGGCGACAGTGAACTCTCTGCATTTACTAAAAACATCGGATTAATTGGTAATTACTTTGCCAACATCAATGAGTTTGTATTACCACTGAATGATTACCATGAGTTTTACTTATTTTGGTGGTTTGCGTGGAGCATTATGATTGGTCAATTTACATCGCGTTTTGTGGGCGGTTTAAAAACCTATCAAGTCCTTGGTGCTATGCTGATTTTCCCATCGATTCCAATCGCTATCTGGTTTAGTGTGTTATATCACTACCATGAAGCCGGTATTCCAACCGAGGGAATCAAAAACTTTGCTATGGTATTTGTAGGTATCGTATTTGTTATTAACTCGCTCGATTCACTGATCCGTTTATACACAGATAATTTAAACCTAACCGTAAAACGCTTTGGTAAATTTAAATATATTGCCATGAACGTTGTCGCTTTGTCGCTACTAACATTGCTATTTAAGCTTGAGTTTTTGCAAATTCAATGGGTTGGTGCTTTAGTTATAGGGTTATTCTTTATTTGCCTTGGTTTTATTGCCTACAGCAAACTTAAAACGGTCAGCAATATCGAAGGATCGCCTAAAGCGAATAAAATTGATTACACAAAAATAGAAACTATCAGCTAGGAAAACACATGAACAATAAATTAAAACAACTTTTTATCGCTTTACCGTTCACCGTTTTATCAACAACGGCAGCGGCTAACTGGTCAACAACGATTACGGCTGCATCTGATTACACCTTTAATGGTGTATCACAAACAGATAACGATCCGGCACTGCAAGCAAGCCTTGACTACGCGTATGATAACGGTGTTTATGCCGGTGTATGGGCATCAAACGTTGATTTTGGTGATGACACCGACTTTGAACTAGATGCTTACGTAGGCCGATACATTCAGTTAAACGAACAAGTAAGCCTGGATTACGGTATTGCTTATTACACTTACCAAGGTAATAACAGCGATGGTAACTACGCAGAAGCGTATACTAAATTTGGTTACGCCAGTGACTACGGCCAAACAGAGCTTAACTTTTGGTACAGCTGGGATTACTTTGGCTACGATACTGGCCATGTGATTTCTATGATTGCGCACACTTACGAGCTTGCACCAAATCATGCGATTCGTGCCAGCTTTGATATTTCAAACTCACTCGATGGCAATAAGTTCCAATGGGATGAAGCTAAGGGCGACAAATCGTATTATCACTACCGCTTAGCATACCAAACGAGCTATGAAGGGTTTGGCATTGAAGTGGCTGCTGAGAATACCAGCCTAGATTACGATTACGCAGATGAGCGAATTGTACTGGCTATCTCACGTACATTTGACTTGTAATAGTTAGCAGGGTCTGTTGTACTTTTAAGATTGAATTTGCAGCAGCCTGTTTGGTATTTAGGCAAAGCAGAGCCTATGTAGTGTTATTCCCCATAAATAGGCGATAACGTAGCATTAATGCCAAACAGGCGATGCCCAAAGGGTTCTTCCTAGGGGCTATTTACTCTTTTTTGCTCGGTTTTTACTTAGCCCACTAGGTTACAAACCTCGCGCCGCGATTAAACACCCCCTAGTTTGAACAAATTTCAATCCACAAAGGTCAACAGACCCTAGTAAATATAAAAAAACACGCTACTGGTTAGCGTGTTTTTTATTGCCTAGCAAAATCTTGCTTTTATAGTATTTATAGCGTTATAACTGCCACGCATAACTGACTTTAGTAAAGAAAGTACGTTGGTCTCGCTCAATGCTTTTTAACGAGTCATCCTGATAACCTTTATCTGAATACCCTAAGTAAAATAAGGTTTGTGCGTTAATTTTGTATGAGTACACCAGCTGACTACCGTAATCTTTGTTGATTTCGCTAACCTGATAAAAGTAAGCATCCTCATTTCTGTCTATATCTTCAAACTGTAAAATCAGCTTAAGCATAGCGCGCATACTAAACTTATAATAAAGCCTAAAATCAATAAGGTTTGCGGTAAAAACACGTCGCCCTTGGTAATCATCTAAATGGCTATAATTATGCCTAACATCGACCTGCCAATGGTTATTAATATCCCAAACAGCCTGCGATTGTGTGGTTAAAACATCGCCTAGCTGCTCATTAGTGTAATCTATACGGCTTGCATATTCGGCATATAACGATAATCTCAGATCTTTTGACGGTCTAAAAGCCGTATAAAAATAACCAATATTTTGGTTATAAAACTTGCCGTTATAATTTTCATAGCGATTTAACAAACCCAGCTCAAATACAGACTGCTTTTGACCTTGAAAGGTCATGTAACCTTCGTATTCTTCTTCAAGTAACTCGCCATTCTGCGCCCAGGTTTTATCCCAATCGGCGGTGTATGACCAGGTTGTTAGCATGTCATGCTCATCACCATACCAAGTTTGACCGCCACCAAAGCCTACTTTTTCGTAGTCTACTTTTTCTTGATAACCTAAGTCGGTACGGTAATCCTCACCAATATTGTCATAGGTAGCGTAAAGCTTATAATCGCGCTTATCGCGAGTCAGCTTTAATGCATACGCCATATCCGATTGAGTGTCTGCTAAATTGTAGTTATCAACTAAAAACGGCGAGTTATTGGTATCAGCATTCGCTATTTGATAATTGAGCGTATCTGACTGATTAAACCAATAGCTGCCATCAACCGATAGCACCGTATTATGGTAGTCGCTACTTTCACGATGCGTTGAAGTAACACCAATAGTGCCTTGTTGGCCAATATCATATTGATAACGCGCCACCGCCGCTTTGGTTTTATCATTTAAGTTAGCAAAGCCCGAGCCTTGGTTACTTGGCAATAAAATATTACTGTTATCGTCATCTGCAAACATCAGCGCATAACTGTGACTGTCGGTTTTACCGGTGAGCTTGGCGCCAATATTTGGCTCAGCTATGGTACGTGTATAAAGGAGTTCAAATAAATTACTTTTAAAATAAGACGCGCCATCTAAGAAAAACGGACGCTTTTCAGCGTAATAAATAGAGTAAGTGGTGTTTACATCCAGTTCTAACGAATCGGTTTCTACCTGAGAAAAGTCTGGATTTATGGTGGCATTAATTACTGCATCTTTGGTAACCCCCCAACGAAGATCAAGCCCAACCTCAGTGTCTACATCGCCATTATCCCACGCACCCGGTACTTGTGTTTTTTGATCGTTTCTCAGTGCGGTTAATGTTGGCGTTAGCTGTAGGTTTTTACTTGGTGCTAAATTATTAAATCCGCTTATTTTGTCAAACTGACATAAACTACATTTAATATCACGGTCAAAGCCTGTGCTTGATAATTGATACAACACATCACGCTGATAGTTTCGCATTACAGCAAAACCCCAGGTAGATTGATCTTTATTTTGCGCAAATCGCAGCGCTTTAAACGGAATACGCATTTCAACTACGTAACCTTGCTCGTTTATGGTACCGGCACTGTCCCAAATGGCATCCCACGATAAGTCTGACACCCATTCATCGGTATCCGTCATGCGAAGGTCACCTTGAGCGCCCAGTGGGTTTACATAAAACTCATAGCCTGTACGTTCATCGTTAAAGGTATCAATCACCAAACCGACAGTATCATCTTGCCAGAGGGTATCTCTATCACGAAGCGCCGCGCGAATTTTACTCGGATCGGGGTCGTAAGCTACAAACGCCACATATAAATTATGACCATCGTCATAAAGGTATGCATCTGTTTTTACTGGCGGTGTGCCTTTTTCATTCGGCTCATCTTGGTAATTTACCGCAACATGTGTTGCTTGTTGCCAATGTGGCTCGTTAAGCACGCCATCTACATCAATATTTTTATTAATGTGCGCGAGTTGATAATTAAGCTTATCGGCAAGTGCATTAGGGCTGAGAGTTAAACCGAGGCTGAAGCTGATAAAAAACAGCAATGTTGTTATTTTTATAGGTATAAAGTACTGCATAAACATCCATTTAGGTTTATTTACTTGTTAAAAGTAAACTTTGCTCAGGAGTGTAAATTATACAGGTACATTTGTTAATAGTTGCGCGCTATTATTTGCAATAAAATTAACAAAAAACTAATACACAACGAAGTGGAATGATTATGTGTCGAGAAGTTTTAATTTATTAGCCACACCATTCCAGCTATCGGCATCTTCCGGGGCGGGTTTAACTTGGGTGATGCGTGGCCATATTTCTGCTAGCTCCGCATTTAATTGGGTAAACTCTTTTTGCGATTCAGGTAATTCATCTTCTTGAAAAATAGCATCAGCGGCACACTCAGGTACGCATAAACCACAGTCAATACAGTCAATAGGACTAATAGCCAAAAAATTAGGACCTTCAAAAAATGCATCTGCAGGGCATACTGATACGCAATCAGTGTACTTACATTTTATACAATTTTCGGTGACTACAAACGCCATAATGGTTTAATACCTAATGTTTCACAATAACAGCTGCGGATCATACCCAACCCTTACCAAAACACAATAAATAAGTGCCAAAAGTGGGCAATTTAACGTAACATATGGCGCTTATAAATCAGCGCTTTGTGCACACCCCTTATTGTGAGCGGAATTTAATCCCCGCTATGACACCTAAAGAGATATTAATGATACGTTTAACCGAAATAAAGCTGCCGCTTGACCATGACGAAAATGCCATTGGCCAAGCCATCATCAATAAATTAAATATAAGCCCAGAGCAGCTACACAGCTACAATGTGTTTAAACGCGGTTACGATGCACGTAAAAAAAGCGCCATTTTACTGATTTACACGCTTGATGTTGAAGTGGATAACGAAGCACAACTGTTAACCTCGTTTGAAAAAGACCAACACGTTAAAGTCTCCCCTGACACCAACTACAAATTTGTAGCGCACGCCAATAGCAGTATTAAAGAACGCCCTGTGGTAATTGGCTTTGGCCCTTGTGGCTTATTTGCCGGTTTAGTGTTGGCACAAATGGGCTTTAACCCAATTATTTTAGAGCGCGGTAAAGAAGTGCGTGAGCGCACCAAAGACACCTTTGGCTTTTGGCGTAAAAAAGCCCTTAATACAGAATCAAACGTACAGTTTGGTGAAGGTGGCGCAGGCACGTTCTCAGACGGTAAGCTCTACAGCCAAGTAAAAGACCCTAAACATTATGGTCGTAAAGTCATTACTGAGTTTGTAGAGGCCGGCGCTCCTGAAGAAATTTTATACGTGAGTAAGCCGCATATTGGTACCTTTAAACTGGTAACCATGATTGAAAAAATGCGTGCACGTATTATTGAACTTGGTGGAGAAATTCGTTTTAGCACGCGCGTTGACGATATCCATTTAGACAACGGCCAAGTGACTGGGCTTACGCTTTCTAATGGTGAACAGCTCGAAACTCGCCATGTGATATTAGCGGTTGGCCACAGTGCCCGCGATACGTTTAAAATGATCCACGATAAAGGCATTTATGTTGAAGCTAAACCCTTTTCAGTGGGCTTTAGAATAGAACATAAGCAATCAATGATTGATGAATGCCGCTTTGGCGATAATGCGGGTAACCCTATTTTAGGCTCTGCAGATTACAAATTAGTACACCATTGTAATAACGGCCGTACTGTATATAGCTTTTGTATGTGCCCTGGCGGCACAGTAGTTGCCGCAACATCTGAAGAAGGCCGAGTCGTCACCAATGGCATGAGCCAATATTCACGTAGTGAACGTAATGCTAACAGCGCTATTGTAGTGGGTATTTCGCCAGAAAAAGACTTCCCTGGGCATCCCCTAGCCGGCATTGATTTACAGCGTAAACTAGAAGAGCAAGCCTATGAACTTGGTGGTAAAAACTACGATGCCCCTGCACAGCTTATTGGCGACTTTTTAAAAGGTAAATCATCGGCTAATTTAGGCGATGTACAGCCTTCGTATACGCCGGGCATAAAACTGACTGATTTGAGCAACGTATTACCTCCTTTTGCGATTGAAGCCTTGCGTGAAGCAATTCCTGCTTTTAACAAGCAAATTCGTGGTTTTTCAACTAATGATGGCTTACTCACTGGGGTAGAAACGCGTACTTCATCACCAATAAGTATCAAGCGCGATAAAACCTTCCAAAGTATTAATACTAAAGGGCTTTACCCTGCAGGTGAAGGCGCGGGTTATGCGGGTGGTATTTTATCAGCGGGTATTGATGGTATTAAAGCCGCAGAGGCGGTTGCGTTATCGATGCTAGAAAACGCCTAACTCGATTTAATCGACCTTTATCGAAAAACCTCACAATGTGAGGTTTTTTTGTGCTAAAAATAACCTGTGTTTCCATAAAATAGATAATAACAATGAGTATAAAACGGCTACTTTTAACCTTATGTGTTTGTACAATAACTAACTTACACGCAGCGGCTAACAATACAGAGCTTAAAACTATTAGTGACATTCACAGCGCCTATAAAAATAATAGCACTACAGCTGAACAGCTTACCCGCACTTATATCGACAGAATAAACGCGCTCAATCCTAAATATAATGCAGTAATTAGTATTGAGCCCACTGCAATTGAACAAGCCAAAGAACTCGATGCACTGTTTAAAGCCGGAAAATGGGCAGGCCCTTTACATGGTATTGCGGTATTACTAAAAGATAACATTGAAACAACAGGTACATTACCCACTACAGCGGGCTCATTAGCACTAAAAAATAACATTACCAATAAAGATGCCTTTGTGGTTAAACAATTACGCCAAGCAGGCGCTATTATTTTAGGCAAAGCGAACTTAAGTGAATGGGCTAATTTTCGCTCATCGTATTCGTCATCTGGTTGGAGTGCAATAGGTGGGCAAACCCATAACGCCCATGATGTAACGCGTAATCCGTGTGGCTCAAGTTCGGGCTCTGCTGTCGCGGTTGCTTTAAATTTTGCACCTATTGCGCTGGGCACTGAAACCGACGGCTCAATTACCTGCCCTGCATCTGTTAATGGGGTGTACGCCATAAAACCCAGTATGGGACAAGTTTCGCGCGCAGGCGTGGTGCCACTTTCTAGTAGCCAAGATTCGGTAGGCCCAATGGCACATTCTTTAAAAGATGCACTCGCAGTATTGTCTGTCATTCAAGGGGAAGACCCTAATGATGTATCAACACTCAACGTAAATAGAAAGCTTGATAGTATAGCGCCTAAGCCGTCACTGAGGATAGGCGCTTTACCTGCCAGTAAGTTTACTGTGGAAACACAAAAACTTTACGCTAAACAGCTACAAGCATTAAAAGACGCAGGTCATACCGTTGTCAATGTTGAAGTAAAAGATGATTTAAGCACACTTTACGTTGATGAATACGCCATCTTGCTTTACGACTTTAAAGCCGAAATTAATCACTATTTAAGCCAAACACCAACGCAAGTAACGGTAAAAAGCTTAGACGATTTAATCGCATTCAATACCGCAAATAAACAGCAAGAAATGCTCTACTTTGAGCAAGATATTTTACAGCAAGCTAACGCGGTTGATTTGAGTGAGAAACAACAATATCAAAAAACCAAGGCGCGTTATCGCGCACTAGCAAACCGCGCTATTAGCAATTTATACCGCAATAATAAGCTCGATATTGTGATTGCACCCACCGTTTCGCCCGCCTGGAAAACCGATTTAATTAACGGTGATAACTTTAAAGGCAGTAGTAGTTCATTGCCTGCCATTGCAGGAACAACCCATATCACTTTGCCAGTAGGTAAAGTAAGCCACTTACCGGTTGGGCTGTCGGTTATTGCTAATCAAAATGCTGAAGCGGCTGCTTATGCGTACGCTGCTATTATCGATAATGTATTAGGCATAAAAAAACCTGAGTAAACTCAGGTTTTTTTAATGGCTTAGCTATCTTACTTTTTAAGTGATAGCTTTTCGCCTTTTAAGCTTTTACGTACATTAGAAATACGCGAACGGTTCTTCGCTCTCGCTTCACCGGTAGCTTGGCCTGATGGCTTATTAGCACGGGTGCGGCGTAAATGCGCTGGCTTTTTACCAATTTTATCAATCAGTACTTCACGATTACTTACTTCGTAACCTTCTAAGTAAACACGTTTAATTTTTTGACCAATTAAGGTTTCAATTTCAAACAATATGTTTTCTTCTTCGCGGCTAACAAACGAAATTGCTTGTCCTTGGTTACCAGCACGGCCTGTACGGCCAATGCGGTGTACGTAATCTTCAGCAAGCCAAGGTAAATCAATATTAATAACGCGCGGTAAACCGTCAATATCAATACCACGTGCTGCAACTTCTGTTGCAACTAGAACGCGTACTTTGCCTTCTTTGAATTCACGTAACGCACGACGACGGTTACCCTGCGATTTATCACCATGACACACTGCCGCTGGGATACCGTCTAGGTTAAGCTCAGTGACTAGCTCATCTGCGGTTTCTTTCATGTTTACAAACACCAGCACTTGCTGCCAGTTTTTCTTACCAATTAGCTCAGAAAGTAACTCTTGCTTACGGCGCTCTTCTACCGGGTAAACCACGTGTTGTACTGTGCTTGCGGTGCTGTTAGTTTGATCAACACGCACAATTTCAGGTTGCTTTAGCACTTTAGAGGCAAATTGTTTAATTGCTGCTGGGAAAGTTGCTGAAAACAATAAGATTTGACGCTCATCAGCACAGCTTTTTATCACGCTTTGCATGTCATTAATAAAGCCCATATCGAGCATACGGTCAGCTTCATCAAGTACTAAGTGTTTTACTTGGGCAAGGCTTAAGTTACCTAAACGAATATGATCAAGTAAACGCCCTGGTGTTGCTACTACAATATCCACACCTTCTTTGAGTGCAATTTCTTGTCCTGCGGTATTAACACCACCAAATAAACTCACTACTTTTAGCGAAGTGTACTTAGCAAAGTCTTTAAAGTTATTCGCTATTTGCTCTGCAAGCTCACGCGTAGGTGCAAGGATTAAGGCGCTTGGCGCATTCGTAGTACTGCTATCTGACTCAAATAACTTTTGGATAATAGGGAGTGCAAAGGCAGCGGTTTTACCTGTGCCGGTTTGAGCACTCGCTAAAACGTCTTTACCTTTACGAACAGCCGGAATAGCTGCGCGCTGAATGGGCGTAAGGGTGTGGTAATTAAGTTCGTCTAACGCCTGAATAAGTTCAGGGGCAAAACTAAAAGATTTAAAATTCATTGCTGTATAACCTGCGGCCACATTATCAAGGGTCGCAAATTATACAGTAAAATCGCTTAAACAGTTAGTTTTAAACACCAGAAACCACTAATTTATAAAATGCGGGGTAATTAGCTATTATTAGACGCTGTTTGAGTTAGCTAAATGATTTTAACTCGCAATATTAATCCTCGCTTATTCACTTCTTTATTGCGATTTTATAAACTTTACACCGTTCTTTTACATTGTGTTACATAACCATTTGCATTTAAATAAAAAAAGCAGGTACACTTTCCCGCCCATTTTGTGGGGTGAATATAAATTAAAGGAAATTAATAATGATAAAAAGATGTTTAACTGCTGCGGTATTAGTAAGCGCGTTTGTTTCAATGCCGTCACAAGCAAAAAGTGGCATCAACCCATGGCAACAATGTGGTATTGGCGCGATGGTTTTCCCAGATAATGGCGTTGCTGCAGCAATTTCTAATATTATTTGGGATTTAGGCACAACTGCAGTGTCTTCTAACATCTCTTCAGTAGAAAGTTGTGAAGGCGCTAACGTAAAAACAGCGCAGTTTATTCAACAAACTTTTCCTGTATTAGAACAAGAAATAGCACAGGGTGAAGGCGAGTATATCGCTGCAATGCTTAACGTACGTGGTTGTGATGTAACTGCACATCAACAAATTATCACTTCGGTACGTAACGATTACGCAAACGCGCCAATAGACAATGCACAAGCATTTTATGAATTAGTTGAAGGTAAAATTACAACTAACTTTTCATCTCAATGCGCTGCAATCTAATAATTAAAGGGCTTAACAGCCCTTTTTTTTGGTTAAACAATGAAACCTCTATTTTATTTAATTAGTGCTTTTTTATTCATCTCTTTCTCAAGCTCTGCCACGCAATCTATCTCTGTTTTAGCCAAACACCCAATATGGTTGAAATTAGGGCATTACAAAAACCAACCAGCTACCATCAGTTATATTACTAACGCATCATTTTTTATTGCAGATAACGGACGTACTGATCCGGCTGCCGAATTAAAAGCAACAATCCATGCTTTTAATAACCTGCCCTCAATGCCATGTCGCTACCCTGCTCGTTACCAATGGCTCAAAGAGCAAGGTTTAACCTTTTCAATGCCAGCTGCAGAGTGCCCAAAATTAAAGCAATGGCGAGAGCAACAAGCAATTCACTCTGTTAGTTTAGTATTTGCATCTGGTTATATGAGTAATCCCGCATCATTATATGGTCATTTATTACTTAAACTTAATCGCTCGACCGAATCAAAAAACAAATTATTAGATTACAGTATTAACTATGGCGCACACGTTCCAGATAATGAAAACGGCTTGGTGTATATTCTCAAGGGCTTGTTTGGTGGTTATAAAGCCGGTTTTTCAGATCAATTGTTTTATCGCCACCAGCACAACTATGGTGAAATAGAATTAAGAGATTTATGGGAATATACCCTCAATCTAAACGAGCGCGATGTGGTTTTTATTGCTAATCACTTATGGGAAATTTTAGGCACTGAATTTGATTATTACTTTGTCGATGAAAACTGTGCATTTCATCTTGCGCAAATTATTGAACTTGTTATTGGCGATCAACTAACCAGCGAAGGCGCTCCTTGGGTAATACCAGCCACTATTTTTTCAAGATTAAACACGGCCACTTACCAAGGCCAATCGGCGGTTAAAAAGATCACATTTACCCCCTCGCGCGACACTGTATTTGCCAAGCACGTTCAATCTTTAAGTGAAAAAGAGCTCAACTTTGCTAAACAAATCTTTGCTGAATCAGCAGTACTTAAAAGCAAATCTTTTTTAGCTTTGCCAGTACAGTCTCAAAAAGCCATTATTGGGGCTTTATTTGAACTCGTACAAGTAAAACAAATTCAAAAGCAAACCCCAGTAAAAATAAGTGAGTTAAAAAATGCACTGATTAAAGCGCGCTTAAAGCTGCCAATGGGCGAAAACAAAGTAAAATTTCAATTTACCCAACAGCCACCACATCAAGGGCAAAAGCCCTCTAATAGCTCAGTTTCTGCGGTGCACACGGCTGAGCAAACACAGTACACTTTGGGGTTTAGGTTGAGTTATTTTGATACCCTTGCCTCTGATATTGCCCGCATTCCATTTTCTAATTTAGAAATGTTAGAAACCGAGCTGATGTTTACTGATGGCGAAACTTACATAAACAAAGTTCATTTATTAGATTTGGAGTCATTCAATCCAAACCAATTATCTTGGGCTAATGAATCTAAGTGGTCGTGGAAAATTAATGTTGGATTCGACAGACAACCAGCACTGTGCAGAATCTGTAAACGTAGCTTTGTTATGGGGGGAGCCGGACAAGCTTGGCAATTTAGCAACAACACCTTAGCCTATAGCTTAATTAATGGTTATTTAGGTGATTTAGCTAAAAACAGCCACTTTTATGATTCGTCGGTAGAAGTGGGGATTATTACTGGTACTGACTCAGGTATTAAACTTAAAGCATCCTATGAAAAGTCATTCTTAAATGCCAAAAACCCTGCGCAAACCAAACTAGAACTGGCAGTGCCTTTAAGCCAAGATATTGATATTAGATTAGCGGTCACTCGCGCTAATTCAGCTATGTGGCAGCTTAAACTCAACTACTATTGGCAGTGACATAAAAAAGCAGCCTCTGTGTATACAGTAGGCTGCTTTGAAAATTTAGTATTTAATAAATAGTCTAACAGTTTAAGATAAAATCAAAACCTTACTAATATCCACACACTGCGCTCGACTACCGACAAAATCTTGCTCATTAAGCTGATTAATTAGGGTTTCACCTTGTTGCTGTTGCTCATCGCTAAGCGGCACATAAGGCATTCTAAACACAGGGTTTACCGCGCCTGTCATGATCATCGCGGTGTTAATGGCAATTGGGTTTGGCTCGCAAAACAGCCAGTTCATTAATGGTTGTAATGAATTATTTAGCGCATCATTTTTGCTATCCATTAATTGACGGAACAAACCCGGGATCAGGTTAGACGTAACTGAAATAACGCCATGTGCTTTATGAGTATGGCGTGCATCGTGTGCTTCGTCATCATTACCAGACCAACACGCAATACCCTGTCGTTCATAGTGCGCTATACGCTCATTGCCACCACATTCTTTAACACCAATAAAGTGCTCATGCTGGGCCAGTGGTTCAATAATATCAGGGGTGAGGTCTTGACCTGTGCGCCCTGCTACGTTGTAAATAAACGCCGGACCAATATCAAGCACACGTTTAAAGTGCTCTTTAACACCGGCAATTGATGTGCGCCCGTAGTAAGGGTTAATTTGTAATGAGGCATGCATGCCGCTGGCAAAACCATATTTTGTTGCTTTAATTGCTTCGCGCGTATTATTACTGCCGGTGTTACCTACAATCAGTAATTGCTCACCAAATTTATTGGCACTGTGCGCAATTAGCATTAAGTGCTCTTCCCAGTTCATTAACTGGCCTTCACCGGTGGTGCCACCAACAACTATGCCGTCAACACCCGCTGCAATTTGTATTTCAACGAGTTCATCATACTTTGCAAGATCGATCTCACCATTGGCTAAGTAAGGTGTTTTAATTGCAGTAATAAGGCTTGCTTGTTTAATTTGTTCTAGGGTGCGCATAAAAAAATCATTGTTATTAATACTTGCCCTATTTGTACCATATTTACCGCGCTATTTGCAGTGATAGCCAGTATTTAATTATAAAATGGCTTGTGTTATTGAGTTTGATGATACAAAATAAATAACTGTATAAATAAACAGTATTTTGTTTTTTACTATTAAGCGAGCCACTATGCGTTTATCTGACTATTTAAGCACTCACTTTTATCACACTGATGAGTTATGCCAAGCACTCAACATAGACACTGAAACTCTTGAAAATTGGCAAGCACAGAGCATTTTCCCTAAACCCAGTTATTGCATTAAAAATCAAATGAGCTGCAGCTCTTATTCAGGGTTATATGAATGTGAAGAATACGACGATTATTATCCCCGTGGCTGCGTAAATTGGGGGCAAGGATTAGTTAAGCAAAAAATTGAGTCATCTAACCAAGCTTTTAATTTGTTTGCTCAGCACTATACCCAGAGCTTGGCTAAGCTTGCACAGCAAGGCTTTATATTTAACGAAGAATTGTTTGGCTGTGAAATAGAAGAGCATTTACAGCAAGTGTGGCAACAGTTTTTATGCAGCAAATATGGCGTGCTCACCCAAAATGGCCTAATTGATGAAATTGTGGCTGTGGATATTGGCAGATTATTAGTAGACGATATAACCGAACTGCGCAGCAAAGCCAGTTTAGATAAAGATGAGCGCACCCGTATTCACCCTGCCATGAAGCTTTTAAATAAAGCCCTCAGCCATGGCGCCGATCACGAAAAGCAACTCACATTACGTAGCCGCTATATTGATGCTCTTATTTTAAAATACGATTTATCGATTAAGTAAAGGGTCGTGTTTGGCTGAGGAGTTTAGCTATGTATGGATTGTTGGTTTTATTAAACAATGCCAACACTGTGCTTTGCGGCTTATTTTTAGTGCAACGAGACAAACAGTCCGACAACTACGCCTTGTTAATTGCAGATTTACGATTTAGATATGATTTCATTAACCGCATGAGATACATCATCTTTTATTACTGACTCTTCAATAATTGGTATTACCCATGAGACACCAAGCATTTCTAAAGAAAAGCGCCAATCTTTCCATAATTTTCCTTCAATGGTATCAAGACTATCAAGTCCAAATCTTGAAGATGCCCCCCACTGAGCAATTGAAGGCAGCTTAGGATCAACACTTTGCGCACCTAAAATAAACGGACGCTCCATATCTTCTAGCATAATTGCAAAATAATACTCTACTTTTTCAGTCTTATTTAGAAATCTCGAGATAATTACCATTTTTTACCAAACTGAGCTGTCATATAAAAGGATTGAAAGTTTTTTCTAAAATTATAGAAATGTTAATATGGCACTCATCTTGAAAAAAGTTGATAATTTGACTTTATTTTCAATAAATTAAATAACTATAGAAGCTGTAATTATATAAATATACATTGATTCCAACACTAAACTATTTGTAAGGCTGAAGCTTCAACAACTGACATTAGCGCGAAATTGATTGTTCTGTTAGACAATGCGTTTACAAAAATGAGCAGCCTCGGGACATTTCAGGAGAAACGGAGCAAGGCCACTTGAATTTTCAGGCACCCATAACAGCCTAAATTCTCTTTGTGTTGCATAAAGATCAGGCGGTTTTACGAAACCAATACGACCTGGAGGCGACTCCATGCCGGTATAGCTTCGATCTTTGTAAATGACCTTACCTGCAGCAGCTTCTTTTATCTTTTTTGATTTTTCCAAGGATTCAGAAATTAAAACAAAAAAGTCCTTCGGGTTTGTAACTTCTACGCAGTATCGACCAAACGTTTCGCTTAATTTTTCAGGAGAAAATTCTGTAGTTGTGCACAATACATAAGCATCTGGAAGTATGGTTTTCATTGTATTGTTACTTAAGGTTATGTTACTACAACCGGGGCCAATATAAACCCCACTTCTTCGGGCTACCTCAACAAAGCCCGGATCATTACTACCTCCTACAGCATAACCAGAATTGTAGGTTTCATAGGCCTCTTCAGGATCTCCTTGCTCAGGATCTTCGTATGCCCTGCAAGCCACTAACGTGCTTAACCAAACTTCGCCACGCGCAAGGGCATCAGCTTGCCACTCTTCTTGAAAAAAACGATAGATAGATTGATTGTGCTCACCAAACAACAAAAGTGTATTGGCTGTTCGTTCAATTAATCCATGCTGTTCTAATCCCCTACGCTCTTTTTTTAACCTACTTTTTCTTCCCACGACAATTATCCTTTCGCCTAATCATTTTTTTAAGACTTTTGTCGGTTTATAAACCGTCAAATGTCCCTATATTCCTTTGTGTTTATATTAATCATCAAAAAATATTTGTAAACAATTAGTTAGCTTTTAACCTGCTTATGGCCGTGTAAAGTTACATAAAAAGGGTGTGCTCAGTAATATCAGAAAAACTACTACTACCAATGCAAACAGTATTTCTTATTTAAGATGGCTATTATGAAACAGTCTTTATAAACATCTTTGGGTTTAAGAAAGCAGCTGCAAGAAGTGATATTTGGAAATGACATTTAAAAAGGGAGCTGTAAGTTACAGCTCCTGCTTTGCTATTAACTGAGTGTCATTTAACCAATGGTTTTATATACATCAATATTGGTAGAGGTAATAAATGCACCTACTGCATCACCAAACGCTTTAAAGTGGGGCGCGTTTTTATGGGCTTCAAAATGCTCATTAGACGCCCATTGCTCACTCACTAAATAGGTGGTTTGCTCAGCCTCACTTTTAATTGATAGCTCGTAACGCAGGCAGCCTACTTCTTGGCGCGAAGACTGTTGTAAGTTTTCGAGCTCGGTTAATAGACGCTCTGCATCGCTATTTTCACTCGATAGTGTAGCAATTACCGTTAACATGGGTGTTCCTTGTTTCAAAAATAAAGGTGCAGCTCAACTGCACCTGTTTTGGTTCTGGCTTTTTGGTTATTGATCCCACTGTGGTGCAAAGTCAGGCGTTGCTTGGCGGTCGTTGCAATCAAGGCCATCAATTCGCGCTATATCTTCATCATCAAGTTTTACCTTGTCGTTAAAGTTATCTTCTAAGTTTTTACGCTTGGTCGATGATGGAATTGTGGTCATGCCGTTCGCATTTTCCCATGCAATAACCACTTGCGCTGGCGTTGCATCGTGTTTATTAGCAATATCTATAATGGTTTGATCGTTTAACACTTTACCAACCACAAACGGCATATAGGCTGTTACATGTATGTCATGTTGAGCACAAAAGGCGCGCAGTTTGGTATTGGTTAAATAGGGATGCACTTCTACTTGGTTAGTAAATATTTCACGCGAGTCTAACGTTTGCATCGCTTCTTTTAAGTTCGCAATAGTGAAGTTTGATACACCTATATGTTTGGTTAACCCTAACTTTTTAGCTTTTAGTAGCTCAGTCAGGTATTCGCTCATAGGCTCATTGTTTGATGGTGCAGGCCAGTGAACTAGCAATAAATCAACCGAGTCAACTTGTAACTTTTCTAATGATTTTTCTACACTTGCGATAAAGTCGTTTTTATTGAGTTTATTGTTCCATACTTTGGTAGTAATAAATAACTCATCTCTGGGAATATTACTGTCTTTAATGGCTTGGCCAACTTGCTCTTCGTTACCATAAATTTGCGCGGTATCAATATGACGAAATCCTACTTCTAACGCCATTTTTACAGATTCATAAGCAGTTTTACCTTCTAAACGAAAAGTACCCATACCTAAGTCTGGCATTTCAATTACACGTTGTGTCATAGCTTTATCCTTATTAAATAATTGGTTTAAAATTCAAACGTCGTGTTTACTAAATACACCGATTACTTTTTGATTTAAAATTTCGACCTCATGAAAATACTGAGGTCATTCATTTTTATTTCAAGACTAACCTACATAAGTTTCGCTTTATTTAGCCTGAACATTTTGTTTATCTAGCCTGCCACTGTACCGGGTGACTATTAAAGCCAGCAATGAAACAACGGCGCCAATCCATGCGGTATCTTTTAGTTCCATGTGCTCTACTACAAGGCCCCCCGTAATAGAACCCAATGCTATGCCAATGTTAAATGCTGCTATATTTAATCCAGATGCAACATCGACTGCGTTAGGAGTATGTTGCTGAGCTTGCTTAACAACATAAAGCTGCAAACCAGGTACATTACCAAATGCAAATGCCCCCCAAACTAATATGGTTAATACGGCAGCAACCTTTGACTCCATGGTAAAAGTAAATATCAGTAGAATTACAGTAAGTGCACTAAAAATAATGCTCAGCGCACTGATCGGGCCTCGCTTGTCAGCTAATTTTCCACCCCATATATTACCAACAGCCACTGAGACACCATATACCAGCATAATTATGCCAATTGTTGAAGATGCAAATCCAGTCTGCTGCTCTAAAATGGGGGCCAAGTAAGTAAACGCAGTAAACGTGCCGCCATAGCCTAAAATTGTCATTAAATACACAAGCAGTAATCTAGGTTTAGTAACAACTTGAAGTTGCTCTTTAAAGGTTGCCGGTATTGATTGCTTTAAATTTTTAGGTACTAATACAGCACTTCCAATTAAAGCGATAATACCAAGTGATGACACCACTAAAAATGTAGCGCGCCAACCAAAGTGCTGCCCTATCCAAGTACCTAATGGCACACCCGTTACTAGCGCTACCGTAAGGCCGGTAAACATAATTGCAATGGCGCTAGCCTCTTTATCTTTACTTACTAAGCTTGTCGCTATCATTGAGCCAATAGAGAAAAATACACCGTGAGCAAGTCCAGTTAAAATGCGTGCTATTATTAACGTTTCGTAGCTAGGGGCTTGCCAAGCTAATAAGTTACCCATAACAAATAAGCCCATAAGACTTATAAGTACCACTTTTCGGCTCCAGCGACCCGTTAATGCAGTGAGAACCGGTGCGCCAATAGCTACACCAACCGCATATAAGCTCACTAGTAAGCCTGCTGATGGTAAGCTCACGCCTAAATCGTTTGCAATAGTTGGCACTAAACCCACTATAACAAACTCTGTTGTTCCAATTGCAAATGCGCTTAAGGTAAGCGCCCATAAAGCCAATGGCATAGTTACATCCTCATTTTTAAAATAGATGTACAGTGTGAGTAAAAATGCCTTTGCAATAAATGGCATAAATGGCAAAATACTTTTGTTTATTTTGCAAATATAAATGAGTGAATTTATGCCTGTTCAAGCTAAAACTGAAGATCTAGAAATGTTTATTACCATTGTTGATTGTGGCAGTTTTTCCGGTGCGGCTAGTTTACTTGATTTAAATGTAGCTAAAGTTTCAAGAGCACTATCTCGTCTTGAAAGCAGGCTAAACTGCACATTACTAAACAGAACAACTCGGCGCTTAGAACTGACCGAGGAAGGGCATATATACATAGAATATGCGCGAAAGGCTTTAAACACGCTGCTCTTAGGGGAAGAAACAATAAAGCTACTAAAGCAAGCACCTAGCGGGCACTTGCGTATAGATGCAGCAAGCCCTTTTGTTTTGCATCAACTAGCGCCACTAGTTAATGAGTTTAAAAAGCAATACCCGCAAATCACGCTCGATATTACCTCACACGACAATATTATTGATTTACTTGAGCGCAAAACAGATTTAGCTATTCGCATTGGAGACTTAAAAGATTCAAACCTGCATGCGAGAAAATTAGGCCAAAGTAAATTAAAATTGGTCGCAAGCACTGATTATTTAAAAAATGCGCCACCGTTACAGCAAGTTTCAGATCTTAAAAACCATAACCTAATTGGTTTCAGTGAACCCAATACTCTTAATCAATGGCCCTTGAAGCATGAGCAATCGCTGCACTTTGATTTAAGGGCTAGCAGCGGCGAAACCATTAGGCATTTATGTATTGCTGATCAAGGCATAGCACTTCTCTCACAATTTATGATTGCAGAAGATTTAGCCAAAAAACGATTAATAGAAGTTTTACCTCACAGCGTAAGTAGCCCAAATAATCGAGAATCTATTTATGGCGTTTATTACAAAAATGAGGCGGTTTCTTCCCGTATCGTTGCATTTTTAGATTTTATACAACCGCGACTAAGTTTATAAATCACTTTTAAATTGAGTTTAAAGAGCAACTTAATGAAATAATTTACATTATTGACGGTTTTAAGATTAAGCTGAGTATAAACATTGCAGTTGCATTATTTAGATGAGGTAGTATGGATTCTTTAACACAAGTTGCGTTAGGTAGCGCCGTAGGGTACGCAGTATTAGGTAACAAAGTGGGCCGCAAAGCGGTGTTATGGGGCGCTATTTTGGGCACTTTACCCGATTTAGATGTGTTTTTACCCTATGGCGGCAGTGTTGAAGCATTTACTTATCACCGCGGCTTTAGCCATTCATTTTTTGTGCACTTGTTAATTAGCCCTTTGATTGTTTGGCTAATTTTAAAAATACACACTGGCATGCAAGCGTATAAAACACGTTGGTTTTGGTTAGTGTTTTTGTGTTTATCAACCCATGCACTATTGGATGCACTTACTGTGTACGGTACGCAATTAATGTGGCCACTTACAGAGCATCCGTTTGCAATTTCAAATATGTTTATTATTGATCCCCTCTACACGTTACCGTTATTAGTAGGGGTTATAGGCACTTTAATACCAAAAATAACCGCCCCAACCGCCTACAAAATTAACGCAATTACGCTCACAGTAAGTACTCTCTATTTATGTTGTTCGCTTATTCTTAAAGTTGTTATTGACGATAAAGTCAACACTGCGCTACAAAACAGAGACATCACAGTCAATGAATACATTAGCACTCCAGCACCGTTTACTACTTTACTTTGGCGGGTGGTTGTGATGTCGGATGGGAAATATTATGAAAGCTATGCATCGGTGTTTGATACACCCAACGAGGTTACCTTAAATGCATACCAAACAACCCCTTCTTTACTAAACGAGATTAAAAATGAATGGGGTGTTAAACGCTTGCAGTGGTTTACAAAAGGGTTTTATTCCGTTCGCGAGCAGCAAGACAAAGTTATTCTCTCTGATTTACGCATGGGCATGGAGTGTGCTTATGTGTTTAATTTTGTTGTCGGTCAGAAAGATGGCTCAGCAATCAGTGTCGGTAATTTTGAAAAAATAAGTCAAAGACCCAACTTAAACAACCTACCTAAAATATGGGATAGAATTTGGCACCCCGATACCGTATTGGCATCGCCATTAGCAAAAAATAATTGTGTAGAGCAATAATACCAACTATAACTGCCATCTTTTGAGTAAACTCAACTCAATACCTTGTTGAGTTTATCTCTATTTAGTTAGGGGTTATCGTATAATTGGGTTCTGTTTTTTCCGCGCTCTTTGGCTTCATATACCGCATTATCGGCTTGGGCAAATAAATCAGTAAACGTCGTTTTCGCAGTACTCAAACTTGCCCCAATACTGGCGGTTACTGGGCGATTACCTACTTTAATTTCAGCAATTAATAAATGCAGCCTTTGACAAAATGACAAAGTATCTGCTTTATTTGTATCTGGCACCATAATTAAAAACTCTTCACCGCCGTAACGAGAAATAAGGTCGGTTTGTCGACCAAAATGTTTAAGACGTTGCCCCAACTCTTTTAAAACTCGATCCCCTTCTAAATGCCCAAAGGTATCATTAACGACTTTAAAATTATCAATATCGATAATTAATAATGCAACCGACTGCTTTGATCGCATAGCCTGTTCGAGTAACAGCACGCTGCGGCAATTCATCTCTCTTCTATTTAATAAATTGGTTAACTCATCGGTAGACGCTAAAGATTGTAAGCGTTCAGTTTGCGCTTCTAACTTTTCCCGTGTTTTAATCAGCTCGTCGTAAAGCTTATCTCGCTGAGTCGCGTTAAAAAAGCTCCAGTATATATAGCCCTTCTCATCAAGCTGAGCATTAACGGTAACGGCCATACGCTCGCCTTGGGCGCTAAGCATAATTAACTGCATTTCTTGACACGCTTTTTCATGCAGTAAGGTAGGAAGCACATAACTTTGTAAAAATATTTTTGATGATTTAGTTATAATTTTATCAACCGACTTGCCAATAAGCTCATTACAATTCCACTGTAATTCCTTTTGAAAATAAGTATTTGCATAAACAATAATGTTATCTGCATTTGTCACTAATGCACCATTTAAAAAGTGATCTGCGGAATAATCAGCAAGCTTTTCATCTACTTTATCAAGTGACATGTGGCTAACTCACAAAATCAAAAATTAAACGGCTGACTGTTTCTGGGTGCGTCATATGAATACAGTGGCCATGCGCACTAATAACCTTAAGTGTTGCATTTGAAATTTCATTCGCTACAAACTCCCCCACAGAAGGCGCGGCTAAAGCATCATTTTCACTTTGTAAAATTAAAGTAGGCTGTTTTATATGTTCAAGTATAAAACGGTAGTCGGATAAAAACGTGGCTTCTGCAAAGGTTTTTGCAATAAGGGGATCGGTTGAGCAAAAACTTCCCGATAGTTCCGCTATAAATTCATCTGGATGAGAGTTGCCCATTACTAGAGGCGCTAAATAATTTGCCCAACCAATGTAATTTTTATCCATTAGGTTTAGTAATTCGTGAAGGTCTTGTTTTTCAAATCCACCAAAATAATCAGGGGGTAAATTTAAAAAGCACGGTGAGGGGCACACCATAACCAGCTTAGAAAATAGCTCTGGTTGCTCAATGGCAGCAAGTGCGCCAATGGTGCCACTAACCGAGTGGCCTATAAATGTAATATCGGTAAGTTCAAGTGCGGCACATATTTCTAGTACGTCTTTGGCATACCCATCAAGGGTTGAGTAGCGCTGTTTATTATATTTAGACACATCAGAGTTACCTGAGCCTACATAATCAAACAGCACTAAAGTAAAATGTTGTTCAAGGGCAGGAATAATAAATCGCCACATGTTTTGGTCGCAACCAAATCCGTGAGCCAACACCAAGGTTTTATCACCCTTGCCAATTATTTTGACGTTGTTTCTGCTGAGTATTTCATTTAAATGTTGCATGCTGAATTATCCCTTTCTTATTTCAACTTATTAATGGTAGTTCAACTACGAGCCGAAACTACTATTTTAACACTAAATGTAGTTTAACTTATTATAAAGCTTTAAACATCAATTAGTTAGTTGAAAATAATCAAGGGGCAAAGTACATACTATTGTATTGAATAAGTGTAATTAATTATTTCGCTTATCTATAAAAACAATGCCTTTTTAACATTAAATTACAATCGTATAGCCAGTGTTAGCATAATGACTAATTAATATGCCTAATACAAACAGTTAGTTTTGGTGCTCATACTGTCCGCGATATACTTCAAATACTTTTAGCACGGTGTGTTGTTCTTTTGAAAGAGAGTCAAACCAGTCATCAAATAACTCATCATCTTCTTGTTCGCTTAATGCTAAATAATGAGCAAGCAATTCAATGATATCGTTATGAGAACATGCGAGTGAGTCAACTTGTTTTGCCAATACACTATGATCGCGCTCCCTAAGAGTGTCCATAACTCCTTGGTCGATTTGGTCCTGTTTTGTTTGAGCGTCACTCATAAACTACCTCTATTCTACGTGTTTAAATTTTTATTATTTTTTTTGCTGAAACTAGTTATAGCAGCCTAAATACTAATAGCCAGTACTTTTGATCTAAGTGCTTATTTTTTGACTAGATTGTGCAAATACGCAGCAATTACGGTGCATTAAAGACTATTTAACCAAAGTTCAAGCTATTTAAAATGATTTGCAAAGGGAAATTAAATGCGCTAAATTAAATGATATACTATCACATAACATTGAAGGCGTTTAATGAAACCAAATATTCACCCTGATTACCATGTGGTTGCTTTTCATGATACTGCAGCCGATTCATATTTCATTATAGGTTCAACCATCAAAACCGACCGCACTATCGAAATAGACGGTAATACATATCCCTATGTGCCTATTGATGTTTCATCTGACTCACACCCATTTTATACCGGCAAACAAAAAACGCTTGCTACTGATGGCCGCGTTGCGCAATTTAATCGTCGTTTTAAAAACTTATCTTCGGCTAAAAAGGAAAGCAAATGAAAGTATTAAGTTCATTAAAAAGCGCAAAGCAACGACCTGGTTGTCAAATTGTAAAACGTAAAGGGCGCGTGTTCGTGATATGTAAAGATAACCCAAGATTTAAGGCCGTACAGGGTATGAAGAAAAAATAGTGGGATAAAATAATAATGCCGAGTTTATTACTCGGCATTATTATTAAAGGGCATTTACTTTACTTCAACAGAAAACTCAGGCACTGCCTGAATAACCTTTTTCACGGTGCATGTATTTACAGCAGCAATAAGTGCTTTTTTATATTTATCGGGGAAACCTTCAGGCAACCCAATTTCAATAGAAAAACGTTTTTTACCGTTTTCATCCACATTCTCGTTATTTTGTGTCAGCGTCATGCCGTCGGTTGAGATCTCTCTTTGCTGACAAAATTTACGCGCATAAAAACCAGCGCACAAAACCATGCTAACCAAAAAATAGTCAAATGGTTCTGGGTGCTCTGCCCCACCACCGGCATTGATGCTTTGATCGCTTATCACTTCATGCTCACCAAACTTAGCACTCAACTTTTGACCATCTAACATTGAAACTGAAATTTCCATTGCTAATCCTTATTTTCCAAACAGTAATTCAAAAAAGCCTGGAGGCTCATGTAATTTATGATATTTTTTGCGTAAATTATCGATGGCTTTAAGTGGTTTTTTTGCAGGTTCGAGTCCCTGCTCATTCGCTACTTTTTTTGCCAACTGGGCTTGAACCAGTACTTTATCGATCCCTTGCACCGACTTCTCAGCTTCTTTATAAAATTTGGCTTGCTTACCTTGCTCTATCAATCCAATAAATTGATCGATAGCACCATTAAATTCTTCAAGTTGGGTTGCTTCAACACTTTGTTTATAAGCCAGCCCAATATTTTTCATGGTCTTTTCTAAATCACTTACGTCATTAGCGGCAACTGTTTGACTAAAGAGTAATACGATTAACAATAAAACTGCTTTCATTCATAAATCCTAAAAAAATTAATTGCTGCATACATGCTAAACTTACTGGGGTATTATATAGCATAACGCTTAGATGTCACCACGGAGCTAGTTAGCAAGGTAAAAATCGAGCTTTATAAAATCTATAGAGAAACATATGCCTTTGTTTAAATTATACCGCCTGATAACTTATACCTGCCTGCTATTCAGTAGTTACAGTATTAATGCCTTAGAGATCATATTCATCAATCCTGGCTTTTCAAATTCAACTGAAGCTAATAGCAATAAAACCGGTGATTTTTGGTTTCATGTTTCTAAAATTATGCAAAATGCTGCCACAGATTTAGATGTGACATTAACTATAAAATACGCCAATCGAAATCATATTTTAATGAAAGAGCTGATCCAGCAGGCCATTAACGATAAGCCTGATTACCTGTTATTGGTAAACGAAAAAAATGTCACCAGCCAATACCTATCTAAAATAGACAGTAACAAGGTTCCCATTTATTTTTTATTAAATCGTCCTTCCCCTGCGTCTCTCGAGCAATTGCAAAAAAATGGCGTCAATGTGGTCGGCAGTATTACCCCAAATAATCGTGTTGCAGGTAAATCATTGATGCAGCAGCTTTATAAAAAGTTTACCAATAAAACAAAAACGCCAGCTCATACATTAGCTTTACTAGGAGACTACACAACCCCTGCTTCCACTTTACGTACCCAAGGGTTAATGGATTTTTTAGTGCAAACATCCAAAGTAACCTTAACCGCTAAAGAGGTTGCAAATTGGTCTGAGCAAGAAGGCTATATAAAAACCATGGCCTATATGCAACTTGCGCCTGAAATTAACATTATTTGGTGCGCTAATGATGCCATTGCGTTTGGTGCTAAAAGAGCATTAACGCAACTAAACAAACAATCGCAGGTTATTGTGGGTGGGATTAACTGGGATTCTGCGCCTAATAACGCATACACGCTTGATATATCGATAGGGGGTCATGTTTTATTAGGGGCTCATGCAATTATAAACTTATTTGATAACCATACTGATTTAAAGCATTGGCCACTTTTTCACAGCACTAATGATATTTTTCAGCCACTCAACGATACAAATAAGCCTTTATATAATGCAATTAATGCGAATAACCTAGCCGAAATAGACTTTTCGCAGTTTAGTAAAACCCGCCCAGACAAAGTTGAATTTACTATAGAAAACTTACTACTCGCGCTTGAGTAATGTAACTGTAAAGCCCCTTTACAGTTACATTGATTACTTTAAACGTCGTTAATTATGCCCTATTAGATAACCAGAGTGTTTGATACGGTGCTAATTGCATAGTTTTAAGCTCTTCATCCAGCACTGTTTTAGAGAGCAGCTCATGCCATTGCTGTGTATTTATTAAGTTCAAATCGGCCAAGGTTAAGCTTTGTGGCTGACTGCTGATATTATAAATACAAAAAATACTTTGCTGGCGGTCAATGCTTTGTCGCCAAAAACCAAATAACCCCTCTCCTAAATGCAAAGTGAACTGTGTTGCATTAGGATGAAATGCCGCTTGCCTTTTACGCACTGCTAATAACTGTTTTACTCCGTTGAATACTTGATGATGATGACTATATTTTTCTGCAATTGCCGCTAATAATTTTGACTCTTGCCAGCGATGACGGTTAATGGCGCGATTGTGCTGCGAATTATCAAAGCGATCATAGTCATTAGTGGTGCCAAGTAAACTATGTATATACAGCCCTGGGATCCCCTCCATTGCAAACATAATGGCGTGAGCACATAAAAAGCGCTCAAGGCCAAATTTATCCGCGCCATTATGCGTCCCTTGTAAGGCATCAAACAAGGCAATATTTAGCTCATACGGGGTATGTGTGCCATCGTGACTAGTACGCATTGAAACGCGCCCACCAAACTGCATGGTGGTACTGACTAATGAAGCAACCTCACTGGGTTGCAGCAAGCCTTCAATTGGCCTTAAACCAATGCCATCGTGAGAAGCAATAAAATTAAAATACGCAGTGCCGTTTTGTGCAGGCGGCATACTCATCATCCAATGCTTAAGCGCCGTACTATCGCCACTAAGTAAGGTATGCAACAACAACGGCGGCAAGGCAAAGTTGTAAATTGCATGGGCTTCGTTGGCATTACCAAAGTAAGACAAGTTCTCCTGATTGGGAATATTAGTCTCGGTGATGATCACCACACTTGGCTCGGCATGCTCAATCAGCGTTCGTAATAAACGTACTACTTCGTGGGTTTGCGGTAAATTTATACAACTGGTATTAAGTTGTTTCCATAAAAAGGCCACAGCATCAAGGCGAAATAAGCGAATACCGTTGTCTAAATAATGACGAATAATGCCGACAAACTCTTTTAACACCTCGGGATTTTCAAAATCAAAATCCACTTGATCATGACTAAATGTGCACCATACATGTTTTTCACCACTGGTTGTTGTTACCGTATTTAATAGTGGCGATGTACGAGGACGAACTACTTGGCTTAAATCGTCAGTTAAACTGGCTGTTTTAAAGTAATCTTTTCCGGGGTGTGTATCAGTTAAAAAGTTTTCAAACCAAATACTTCGACTAGAGCAATGATTAATGACTAAATCCGCCATCAGTTTTACATCTTTTGCAATCGCGTTAATGTCTTGCCAGTCACCCAGCGCTTCATTAACGTGTGCATAGTTCATTACCGCAAATCCTTCATCTGAGCTATACGGATAAAAGGGTAAAATATGCAGTGCATTAAGCTGATGATCGCACTGCTCTTTTATAAAGCGATGCAAGGTTTTTAAAGGCGCCTCTAAAGGGGTGCCTACGGCTAAATCACTGTCTTCATGGTTTATTATCGAATCGCCATAGGCTATTAGCACAACATCTTGTTCATCCCAGCGGTTAGTGTGTGGCGTGGGATCGCGAAGTGGGTTATCACCTAGAATTAAGGTGATCAATTCTTCAGTCAATTCGCTTATTGCTATCGGTAATTCAACATCTTGATAAATAGCATGTAAATGTTGTTCAACTCGTTGAAAAAACTGTTCTTTAACTATACTCACAGGCGCCTCGTTTAATGATGTTAACTGTATTGCTCGTTATCTAGCTCAACGGCTTCTTTTAAACGCTCAAGTACGTCTGGCATTGCCGAGGCCACACGATTCCAACTCGGCACAAAGGGTGCTTCCATTGGGTTTTCTAAAAAGTGCTGACCGGCATTCATGATATTTTGCGCAAACATTTCAACGGCTTTTTCTTCTTGGTGAATATCAAGGGTTAAACCGTTCATTAGTGCATCATTATGATAGGTTTCAATAAAATCTAAACCAATACGGTAATATGTGGCTTTTAATGAGCGAATAGTTTCGCTGGTAAAGGTAACCCCTTGCGTTGCTAACTTTCTAAATAGTGCTTTGGTGATATCAATCGACATTTTAGAAAGGCCAGCGGTTTGGTCGTCGAGCGATAACGCCTGATGTTTATGATCGTAGTTATCCGCAATATCGACTTGGCATAATCGGTTATGAGAATAGTTACGGTACATTTCGCTTAATACGCCAATTTCTAATCCCCAGTCGCTAGGAATACGAATATCGTTTAATACATCGCGCCTAAACGAAAACTCACCCGCTAATGGGTAGCGAAACGAGTCCATGTACTCAAGGTAATCACGGCTGCCTAAAATGGTTTTAAACGAGCGCAATAACGGAGTAACCAATAGCCGAGAGACACGGCCATTAATTTTTCCATTGGCGGTGCGCGGGTAAAAGCCTTTACAAAACTCATAGTTAAATCGAGGGTGTGCAACAGGGTATATTAACCGCGCTAATAAGCCTCGGTCATAAGTTAAAATATCACAGTCATGCAAGGCGATTGATTCAACCTCAGCGGTGGCTAATTTATACCCCATGCAATACCACACATTACGCCCTTTACCGAGCTCGCGTGGCGCCACACCTAAGGCTTGAAGCTCTTTGTCGAGCGCTTGTAAGCGTGGCCCGTCGTTCCAAAGTACTTTGTGGTTTTGATCAAGCGCTTTAAAAAAGTTCAGTGCATAACGATATTGGCTTTCGTCGGCTCTGTCTAAGCCTATGGTAATTTGTGATAAATAAGGTACTTTTTGCAGCTCTTTAACAATATTTTGTAGCGCGGGGCCTTCTAACTCACTAAATAATGAGGGCAAAATAAGCCCCATGGGTCGCTGCTTACTAAAACTCAGCAACTCTTTTTCTAAATCGTCTACGGGTCTGTTGGCAATATTATGTAACGTTGTAATGATGCCATTTTGATAAAAATCAGCCATGTAAACTATACTCCTCAAAATTGGGTAAAATGCTGTTAATACAAGGTAATGCAGTGATTTCTTCTACCCAGCCTAACGGCGCTGGCAACTGAGAATAGCGCGCTTTGTTATGGGTTAATTTAACCGGCTTTTTACTCTCTGGATTGGCAATAATAATGGCAATATCTGCCTCTTCGAGCATTTGCTTATCGTTATCACTATCCCCAAGCGCAATAATGCTTAGCGGCTTAGTAAACTGCGCAGTAAACTGTTTCACCAGCCATTGCTGCGCCATGCTTTTATCGGTATTTTTACCAATGTGGATAAAGCGCCCGCCTACTTTAACGTCGTAGCCGTACACTGTTATTGCGTTTATAAATTCGTTGAGTTTGTGCTCTTCGCCATGCCAGCAGAGCGGATCTGAATATTGACGATTCTGTGCTTGCGCCGCCTGTATCGCGTTTAACCCTGTGATGTGCATTACCTGCTCACACGATAACTCACTGAATAAACTATATTGGTCGCTGTAGTCTTTTTTTAAATGTGTTAAATCAGCCCATAAATTGCTAATGGGTGCCGCAAATGAATAACACCAATAACCTTGGTATTCGCTGCAGCCAATGGGTCTGAGATTAAAATAATTTTTAGGAATATAAACAGCCGAGCCATTTTCAACAATAAAAGGCTGTTTAATATTGAGCGCTTGTTGCAGTGCCACCACTTCACTAAACGTTTTACTAGTGTTAAATACCACCGGCACACCGCTGTATTGCAACTCTTGTAATAAAGTGTCGACCGCTTCGGTGCTGTAGTCTCTATGATTTAATAACGTACCATCTAAATCGGTAAAAATAATGGGCTGACCAATATTGTCGCTAGTTAGCTGCATTGCGACTACATCACGGTGACTATCAAGCTCTATTAACGCATTTGCTTTGGCACTGAGGGTATTTAAATTTTCTCGGGTAATACGCTCAAAGTGAGAAATAAACCAAAGCAGCTGCTCGTCGGTCATGGTGCCTGCGCCTTGGCCTTGTTTTGCGATTAGCTTGTGCTCTTGCTCTTGTCGCCATGCAAATACATCATCAAAACTCGGCGCTTTAAGCATAATTGTGTAGTCAATTTTATTAAATACGGTTTTATACTCATTGGCTAAACAGCTATTAATACAGCGGCGCCATAGTCCTTGCTGATCGTATGATTTTTCTAGCTCATTAATGGGCTCAATTAAAGTAAAAGGCTGCTGTGGCTCACTGGCTACACACCACCCTTCTAAAATAACAATATCGACTGGCTGACTATTGGTTAACCATTTATTTTTTGCTACAGGTTCATCTTGTTGCTTGTCAAAACGTGGCAGCGGTACATTAACCTCTTTATTTAACAAGCGACTAATGGTTTTATCCATAAGGGCAACATCATGTGTGCCTGGAACTCCACGGGTGGCAAATAAACAATGCACATCTTGTGCTAGCTGCTGACGTTTTTGGGTTGATAAATAAAAGTCATCAATAGAGAGTGCGACACAATTTAGGTGGGTGTTTTGCTCAAACCAAGTCACTAAATAGTCACCAAGCGTGGTTTTTCCTGAGCCTTGGCAGCCGTTGATGGCAACAAATAAAGGCGCATTTTTTTTGCTGGTTAAAATATCCTGAGCAATCACAGAAAAATACTGCTCACTAATATATTGATATTTCAACGGCAATTGATGTTTTACTAAAAAAGCATTTATATCCACACTATTGGCCTCCAATATAACAATCCCTGATTCAACTATAGGGTATGAATAAGGAAATGCAGTTACTAGACCAATATTATTTATTGTTACTTTTTAGTAGGTTAAAAAAAAAGCGCATTTAAAATGCGCTTTTTTGGTGCAATATTTTTAACCACAGTGCAAATTTAATTCTCGTTGCTCTGTGCTTTTGGGAATACTAAATTTAATACTATGCCTAAAACAGCGCATAAGCTCACACCTTCAAGGCTGAACTGGCTGCTACCAATGTGCATACCACCAATACCGCAAATTAAAATAAGCGCCACAATACTTAAATTGCGTGGTTCGCTTAAGTCATCGCCCGATTTAACTAAGGTATTTAAGCCAATAACGGCAATAGAGCCAAATAATAAAATCATTATGCCGCCCATTACAGGGACCGGAATGGTTTGCAAGCCCGCGCCCATTTTAGCCACAAACGCTAAACAAATTGCAATAATGGCAGTCCACATCATCACTTTAGGGTTAAAGTTTTTAGTTAGCATTACCGCACCGGTTACCTCTGAGTAAGTGGTGTTAGGTGGGCCGCCAAATAATGACGCAGCAGACGTGGCTAACCCATCACCAAATAAAGTGCGATGTAGCCCGGGCTTTTTCAAATAGTCTTTTTTTGTAACTTGGCTAATTGCCATCATGTCGCCAATGTGTTCGATAGCAGGCGCAATTGCCACCGGCACCATAAACAAAATGGCTTGCCATTTAAACTCTGGCAGTACAAAGTTAGGCACTGCCAACCACTGTGCATTACTGACTGTTTCAAACTGTACTACACCCATAAATAACGATAGCGTGTAACCGGCAACAACACCGGCTAAAATAGGGATCAGTTTAAATACCCCTTTGCCCCACACGGCAAACACTAAAGTTACTAGTAATGAGAACATAGAAATAATAATGGCACTGTCGTAGGCAATAATTTGTGTACCACCATCGCCACTTTTACCCATGGCCATATTAACCGCAGCTGGCGCGAGTGCTAGGCCAATCACCATAATGACTGGGCCGACCACAATTGGCGGCAAAATTTTATGTAAGGTTTTTGTGCCTTTAAACTTCACCAATAAACTCAACAGCATATAAGTAAAGCCCGCTGCCATTAAGCCGCCCATAGTGGCGGGTATGCCCCACATTTGCACTGAGGCAATAATAGGTGCAATAAACGCAAATGACGAGGCTAAAAAGATAGGCACTTGGCCTTTAGTGACAAATTGAAACAACAAAGTACCTAAACCTGCGGTAAACAACGCAACACTCGGATCGAGACCCGTTAAAATAGGCACTAATACCAGCGCACCAAACGCTACAAATAGCATTTGGGCACCCATTAAAATGGTTTTTATTGAAAACGTAGAATTATTTTGCACTGCTAAACCCTAGTAAACCGTACCGAAAATTTTATCACCTGCATCCCCTAATCCTGGGATAATATAGCCTTTTTCATTAAGGTGGCTATCAACTGAGGCAGTAAAAATCTCTACATCTGGGTGAGCGGCTAATGTTTTTTCAACGCCCTCAGGCGCAGCAACCAGTACAATAACTTTAATTTCTTTACAGCCCGCTTTTTTAAGCATATCGATGGTGGCGATCATAGAGCCACCAGTAGCCAGCATAGGGTCAATCACTAAGCTCAAACGCTCATCAATATTACCTACTAGCTTTTCAAAATAAGGTACTGGCTCAAGTGTTTCTTCGTTACGCTCTAAACCCACTACACTCACTTTAGCCGCTGGGAGTAATTGCATTACGCCGTCCATCATCCCAAGGCCTGCGCGTAAAATTGGCACCACGGTAATTTTTTTACCTTTAATATGCTCAACTTTAAGTTTATTACCGTCCCAACCTGTAATTTCGTTATCTTCTAATTCTAGGTTTTTAGTGGCTTCGTAAGTTAATAATGTGCCAACTTCTGAACACAACTCGCGAAAACTTTTCGTGCTAATTCCATGCGCGCGCATTAAACCTAACTTATGTTGAACAAGGGGGTGAGAAATAACGTGAATAGCCATAGTAATAAACCTAGTGATAAAAAATTTGACGTATTTTATATTAAAACAGGCCGTTTGACTGTTAATTTTAGCCCTGATTTCATAGTTCGTGCCTAAATATTTAATTTAGCCACAACTGTTCAACTTTTTGTGTTTATGAGTTGTTACTGGCTAACCAATTATTTACCTGAGCATGCATGTAGCCGTTAATTTTTTTGTGCTCGGGGCTCCACCCAAGTAAAAACCGATAAAAGTCTGCCCACGCCACCGGCCATAAATGAGCCCATTGTGCAATAACGTCATCCGCATTCACTGCTGGTTGGTAGTGACTGAGTGCGTTTTTAAACTGGCTAAAATAATAGTTGAGGTAGGTTTGTGCGTGTTTGTGAAGCTCAGAATCATCCATACAACTGGTCATAAAATACATAACATCTACCACCCCAACACCCGCACCCACATATTGAAAGTCATAACCGAGTATATGCCCTTGGCTATTAGTGGCAAAATTAGCAAGCTTGGCATCACCATGAATTAACGTTTGGTAGTCACATTGTTTTAACGCGTTATTTAATTGAGTAGCTGCCTGTTTAATATCGGACTTTTTAGGTAAGTTATTAAATTCATCAGGCCGGGTATCTAAATGCCAATAGCTTCCTTGCGGCCATAAGCCATCAAACTTTGTATTTAAATGAAAGGCATGAAACTGTGCCAACCACTTTAATATGGCTTTTATATTCTCGGTGGTTGCTTGGGTGTATCCCAGCTTTGAAAAATCTTTAAACACCAAGGCAAATTCATCGCCTTTGTTGATTGCTTTAATGCATTCAATAGCTGCCGCTTGCTTGGGCAGTTTATGGCTAAATTGCTGATAAAACGTATATTCAACGTGGTAAGAGTCACGCTTTCTATTAAGCGCAAAGCTGCTTTGTTTAATTTTAGGGTGATTAATATGATCGGGTACTTTAATCGCTTTAATCACACAGGCTAGCTCATCAAGTTGACACTTCACAATTTGACCACAGCCACTCCAAAGCGAGGTTAGGGTTTCGCCAATAGCTATACGTTCAAAATGCGGGGTAAGTAACGAAAGATAAAAAGACATAGCCATATTAGGTTGCTAAATTTTAGTTAGCTTAACATTAGACGGTGTTTTTAATAAAAGGTCTTAGTAAAAAGCTCTGTATGTTTTTTCACAACCCTGTATGTAAAAAACGAATGCTAGTTTTTGAATGGGCGGCAAAATTAACTATGCCACTACAAACTTATCGTCGAATTGAGCGCTTTACCCGCTGAAATACTTTGTTGTATCCATTTTAGTTATGGCTTTGTTTAACAATAGAAAGGATAAGACTATCAATGTCATTATTCACTGCGCCAATACTACTATTACTTAAAATCACATAACCAAAGTTAAGGTCAGTGATAGAGCGTGATAGCGAGACCCAACCACGATTAAATCCAGCAAAGCCAAGACTGCTATTCTTTGCGTCAACAACATAGCTCATACTCCAGCGCCCATTAGTGTTTGGCGCGGGCTTTATCATCAGATCAATTAATTTTTCTGGTAGCAACCCTAAACCATTATAATCACCATCGTTGTTGCGCAACACAGCCATATTAAAGCGTGCTAAGTCTATTGGCGTTGTCTGTAAACCAGCAGCTGCTTTCTCATTAAAATAAACCATGCCAGTGACTTTGCCGGAATTATCGTAAGGTGTTGCCGACTTTTTGATAACTTTTTTAGTAATGTTAAAAGTAGAATCCTTCATATTTAGAGGCTTAAACACGTATTGCTGCATATAGTCTTCAAATGCCATGCCTGACACATCTTCAATTAAAAGTTGCACCACTGAATACCCACCACCAGAATAAGACCATTTTGTATCGGGCACATGAATAAGTTCAACAGATCCGGCGCCATTGTTATTGCCATTTAGTGAGTCAACTATAGATGTTAACTTTTCTGGAGACTCCCAGCCTGTATATGGGCCAAGTGACAAGCCTGAAGTGTGAGATAAGATATTTCTCAATGTTACTTTTTTTGCGTTAAACTCAGACTTAGGGATCTGCCAACGTTTGAGGTATTGGTTTATTGGCGCATCTAAATCGACTTTGCCTTGAGCTACAAGTTGCATTACTCCCCAAACAGTAACCAGCTTAGAAATAGACCCTACGTTAAACATTGTGCTTTGGGTAATCTCAGTTTTGGCTGCTACGTCGGCAAAACCATAGGATCGAAACTCTAGAACTCTATTTCCATTGACAAATGCAAGTGCAACACCAGGAGCTTTGTGTTTATCTAAAATCTTTGGTATGTCATCTTCCAAGCGCTCTGTGATCTCAGACACATCAGTAAACTCTTCAGCGGTAGCAAGACTAGCTAAAAACAATGTAAATATTATCAGTATTGATTTAATCATAACTTTCCTTAGTTCGTAAAACGCCAATATAAACAGACTTGAAATAGTTGGCTAAAATATTAAACAGTGTGAAAACAGCCAACGGCTTTTTTTCGTTTGAATATTCTTACTAAATACCGTTTGTTACCGATAAGTATTTGCTTTTACCGAAACTGACATAATAAATAGTTAAAAAAAGCAATTTGAATATATTACTACCGAAAGAATTTTTAATAATAATTCCTTTGTCAGTAATAGAGGCTACAGGAAAGGTTTGGCTTGAACACCAATCTATTTTCGCTTGAATATTTTTAGTTGAATCAGGGATGTTTACTGTTTGCGTAACCCCTCTTTTTATAGTGGCAACTTCTACGTCATCCGCAAACAACTTATAGTCTCTCGCCATATCCACAAATTGTTTTGGTCTAAAAACTTGAATATTCATCTAAACTCCATTTAGGTATTTAACGCCCCAAAAAAGGCAATACAATAGCTGGCAAAATTAGCGACGCAAGAACAAAAGCCAACTGTTTTGTCCTGCTTAATGTGTTTGTTGTCTAAATAAAGCTATTAGCAAGTAACCCTACGCCAAGCCCTAAACCAAATATAGAGAAGTTGCGTAATATATATACTTTTTTAGAGATATCATAAATAGTTTTACCTTTTATTAATGACTCTACTATATAGTCTTGAGCAATTAAAGAGTTAAGAATTGAAAAACAAAAACAACCTAAAGGAATATAAACCTTTGAGCCAAAGGTAAGTACTTTTAATTGAATAAGTATAACAACAGCACCTATTATTGCTGATGATAGCCATGCATACTGTTTTAACAACTCAAAATGTAGCTCTGTTGTAATAGTTTCATTTTGGATTTTATTTTTTTCTACACTTCGAGATTTCTCTGTACTATCTTCATTATTTTTGACTTGAACTGATTCTTCCATAATTAAAATAAAACTCCATATTTTGATAAAAACCTAAAGCCCGCATAATGGGCTGATAATTGTTGGCTAAAATGTGTAACGAAGCGAAACTGAGTCAACTGTTAGCAGTTCCGCGCTCAAAGCGCCTGTTATGTGCATTTGTTGACCGTTGCTAAACCTAAATCTATATTTGCAACAATATAGCCATACTCTTTCTCAGTTAACTTTTTTGCCTGATATTGTTGCTTAGCTAATTCGTGAGTCCAAGCCTTTTCACATGGGGCTAATGGAATGGTTGTATCAACCATTAAAAGGTGTTCTTCCTGAATCACGCCGCCTTTTTTGACAATGCTTTTAGCGCAAAGGCTTAAAGCATATTCAACAGCAAATTTATCAACTCTTGGCATACCTACAAATTCTACATCACAACCAAGTTTCTCATTACCTTTAGTATCAACATAATAAAGCTGACCTGACGTAGTACAACCAGATATAAATAAGATGATAACGAGTAATAAAATATGTCTGATATTCACTTTGCCTCCTTGTGCATATAAGCCCGTATAAAGGGCTAAAACGTAACGGCGATTTAGTTAAACTTGGCCAAGCCCAAACTCAATCGCCGCGTAGTTTTGATATCCTAGCGAGTTTGCGAGCGCCTTGATGTGTTTGTTATTTGCCAGACCTTGAATAGACTGATAGCAAAGGAAACTTGCTTTCACCAAAGTTGATAGTTAACGATAGTGTCTCATCTGCTTTGAATGATTGTAAAAACTCCAATGGCGCAATTCGTTGCCCATCTGCAACGATAGCCATTAGGTGTTTATTAGTTAGACTTCGTCGACCTGATGCCATATTAGTCAAAGTTACTACCGCCCAACGCTCACCAGAATCATTACTCATTAATACAAAATTATTTACACTAAAATCACTCTGCTCTGGCTGAATGTTTGATTCATTTGGAAAGGCTAAATTAAAACTATTAGGTACAACTCTATCAATAGAAAGTACCTCCTCACCTGAATGGGCACCGAATGTACAAACCAGCAATATCAAAGACATCCTTCTCAACATAAATTCTCTCCTAATTTCATATAACACCTTACAACAGGTGCTCATGGGAGCGTTTTGGCCGTTGTTTGGCCAACTAGCATTTGTCCCTGCCTGATTGCTTGTTAGCTATTCTTTGCACTTGAATTGATGATATCAACTATCTTTTTAGACATAGCTTCTAACTGTCTAGAAGTTGTAGCACCGAATATTCCTTCACTAAACTCTGAACGAGTGTCTAGCTGCGATTCACTAACTATTTGGTTTGTGGATAGGTCTACGAGCTTAACGTTTAGCATCAATTCGGCATCACCTACCATTACACCAGCCATAAATCGACCAAACCCTGAAACATAACGAAAATGCTCTATTGTTATTTCCACGGAGATATCAGCCTGATTAGATGAGTTGCTTGGTATCAAATTACCTTTGTAATCTGTAGTTATTAATGTATTAAGTTCAGTGATACTTTTAGTTAAATCTCTACTTTTAGAGATTGAATTAGATGAGGATATAGCTACTGATATACTATTTGGTATGGCTCCTTGCTGCATGTTCGATGTTTTTACTGATTGCTTAATGTTTGCAGCACAACCCGCAATTAAGCTTACTAAGATGATTAAAATAAAGTTTTTCATTGAATGCTAAATTTCCTTGAATAGCTAACGCTTTGCTAAGAGGCTAAAATGGTTGGCTGGCTTTTTTGCGGTACTTTGCAAAAAACGAGCAAACTGTTTTAGTCCTTTTAAGCACCTTGTTATGCGCTACTGCCTATTAATTCAGATACTGTAACAAAGCGATAACCTTTATCTTTTAACTGCTGAACAATTAAAGGTACCGCAGCCATTGAATTACCTCTAGATTTAAACATTACATGCAAAAGAATAATTGACCCTGGCTTAGTATTTTGGACAACGTAATCGGATATATCACTTGCACTAGCATTTTTATCTAAATAAGTTTCAGGCTCCACATCCCACGTAACGGTAGTTATATTATTATTATTTAGATAATAAGGTAGCGAAAACAATTTTTTACCATAAGGTGGTCTAAAATGTATTTCACCTTTATAACCTGCCTCTGTAATTAACTCATTAGTTTTTTCTAGCTCATCTGCAACAAAGTTATAACTTTTCAAAACCATACGTTGATGAGTATATGAATGGTTTCCAACTTCATGACCTTTATCAATGATATTTTTTGTTTCTTGAATGTTTTCTTCTATAGCTTTGCCGACTAGGTAAAATGTAGCTTTAATTTCTGATTCATCTAGGATTTGGAGAATTTCTTTTGTTTTAAGTCTAGTCGGACCATCATCAAAAGTTAATGCGACTACTTTTTCAGTTGTTTCTACTCGATCTATAAGGTTACCAAAAAATTGAAATTTTTCATTCTTACTCAGCTGCCATAAAGCAATAAATATGATCAGCACTAATGCTGATAGTTTGATTATTTTACTCATGCAGACTCCATTTGCGCATAACAATTTTATAGTGTGCTCATCGCGCATATCTCTGCCAGCGCCCCACTAATATATTTATTAATTTCTTTTTAACAAATAAGTTAACACATTGCCAACTTTAAACTTTTAGTCAGGCTGTTATTTTAATACAGTGCAGAAAAGAGGAAAACGTCCTCATTTCTTGGCTTTGAAAGAAAGCACCAAAATGCCACGTGTTGCGAATCTGCTTAAATTGTTTGTTATGTTCGAAGTTTAACGGCTGTGCCAAATACTAATATTTCTGATGCCCCATCAGTAACTGAGCTAGTTGTAAATCGTATTCCTACTATTGCATCGGCATTTAACTTTTTTGCATCTTCTATTAATCGTTCTACCGCTACATTTCGAGCTTCCATCAACATCTCGGTATAGCCTTTGAGTTCGCCGCCCACAATTCCTTTTAAACCAGCCATGATATCTCGACCAACATGTTTAGACTGAACCATGTTACCATTAACGATACCCAATACAGCTTCGATTTCCTTGCCAGGAACAGTTTCCGTTGTCGTATAAATCATAATTTTTCCCTAGATGATAACAGCTCATTAAACACCACTTTGGGAGTTATAACCCTCAAAACAGCGTATATTATATACGCTCAATAATTCCACTAAACAACTCTAATGTAAACAAGTAATTACGTAACTTATTTACCACTCATTGTTAAAATACACTAAAACAACGTTTAATAATGTTCTGTACCATTAAATTAGCCGCCATTAGTTATGGGCTTAAATTACACCCATAAAAAAGCCCCGCTTGATGTTACTCAAGCAGGACTCCACACTAATTTTGTATCAATAAAAGCGCCTAAACTGCAGGCGCTTTGCATTATTGAATTTTATTGGTTAACCACGCTTTTAAGCGTATTAACTGGCTGTGCGTTGTCGTCTAGGATGTTCATATCGAAGTCGAACTCATCAACACGAATCGCTTTTTCACGCTTTTTGTTGTAATCACTTAACTGAACAAATTCAGCGTCGTTAATTACTTTTGCAGCAAGTGCATTTTCAAGCGTGATTGAAAAACGCGTACCCGGCTTAAAGGTTTTAGCACGTAGCGCTTTTTTCACTTTAGCTAATAGCTCAAGTGACGCCATTTTAGCTTTGTAAGCTTGCTCGTTGATGTGATGACCATCACCTTCAATTGGCTTAACTAAATGGGTAATTTGCGCTTTAAATGCTGTATCAAGCTGAGCTTGTTTCGCTAATTCACGAATTAAATCATCGCTGATTTTTGGCATTTTAGTTGAGTAGTTCATGGTAATGAAACGAATGAACTTACGAGTACCACTTGCAGGGAAGTTATCTAGGAACTTGTGCAAAGCTTCTTCAGCACTTTGTAATGCAAAACGAGTCGCATAATGGAAGTAAGGAGCCGCTTGCTCGCGCTCACTACTTGCTACTTTTTGCTCGTAATACTTAATAGATGCCATAGCTGCATATAAGAAGCTCATTACATCGCCTAAACGTGCTGAAAGCATTTCAGCTTGCTTTAACTTACCGCCAAGTACTAGTAACGAGAAGTCAGCATATACAGCTAATTTAGCTGATAGTTTATGCACTGCTTTTTCGTAGTCACGTACTTCTGGTAGTGCCGAGTTTGCACTCGCAGTAAACGGTAATACACCTAAACGGAATGCACGTAAGCTATTTGCTGTACTGTAGCCAATTGTTTTACGTAAAATACCATTAAATTCTGCATCTGCGTTTTTGTCATCGCTGTGGATAGACTCAACCATAGATTGTAAGTATGGGTGACAACGCATAACACCTTGGCCAAATATCATCAGGTTACGAGTAAGAATGTTCGCACCCTCTACCGTAATGGCAATTGGCTGCGCCACATAACCGCTAGCAAGCGTGTTTTGAGGACCATTCTGAATTGCTTTACCCGCTTGAATATCCATTGCTGAGTCAAGCACATCACGACCAAGCTCTGTCATATGGTATTTAGCGATTGCAGTCACTACCGATGGTTTTAAGCCCATGCCTAAACCTTCAGTTGTCAGTACACGCATTGCTTCTTGTAGGTATGTTTTACCTGCAATGTCAGCTAGCTTTTCTTGAATACCTTCAAATTGACCAATTGATAAACCAAACTGTTCACGCACTGCTGCGTACTCAGAAGCTGATTTAAATGCAACTTGTGCTGTACTTACACCCAATGCTGGTAATGAAATACCACGCCCTGCGCCTAAACAGCTAACTAGCATTTGCCAACCGCGACCGATGTTTTTCTGACCACCGATAATAAAGTCCATTGGTACAAATACTTTGTTACCACGTGTAGTACCGTTGTAAAAACGGATACCCATAGGATCATGACGGTTACCAAGCTCTACGCCTGGGTGCTCTTTTGGAATTAGTGCACAGGTAATACCTAGGTTTTCTTTACCACCTAGTAAACCATCAGGGTCAACTACTTTAAACGCTAAACCAAGTACAGTAGCAATTGGCGCGAGTGTAATGTAGCGTTTGTCCCATGTGATTTCTAAGCCGAGTACTTCTTCGCCGTTGTACATACCTTTAGTTACGGTACCTACATCTGGAATACCGCCTGCATCAGAGCCTGCTTCTGGGCTTGTTAATGCGAAACATGGAATGTCTGTACCATTTGCAAGACGTGGTAAGTAGTGTGCCTGTTGCTCCTCTGTACCAAAGTGAAGAAGTAACTCACCCGGGCCTAACGAGTTTGGTACCATTACGGTCACCGCAACCGCTGAGCTTTTAGTAGCAATTGTACCTACAATTGTTGAGTTAGCGTATGGGCTGAACTCTAAACCGCCAAACGATTTAGGGATGATCAGCGAGAAGAAACGCTCTTTTTTCAAAAACTCTAAAATGTCGTTTGGTAAATGAATACCATTTTGAATGACTGAATCGTCAATCATGCCAAGTAATTCTTGTACTGGGCCATCTAGGAACGCTTGCTCGTCTGCGGTTAATTTAGCCGCAGGTACATCGCGTAGCGCGCTGAAATCTGGTTTACCTCGATAGATAGACCCTTCTAGCCATACATCGCCAGCGTCTAGCGCTTCTTGCTCAGTAACTGAAATGCTTGGTAATACTTTTTTTAATTTTGTACGTAAACTCATAACGAACTCATCCGACCAGATAAATAATACCTACATTACGTCATAAAAATCGCTTTAGATCAATTACTCTATTCAATTAATTAACAGTTTTTGCAATTTATTTTCTTTACCTGAACGTAAACTGTTGAAATAGAAAGCCTTACACTTGTACGCTGAAAATTAATTTTTTTGTTAAAAAATTAATAATTCAGACCACCAAGGCAATCAAAGCCTGTTTTAGGAGAAGCTAAAAACAAAAAACGCAGCTTAAAATTAAGCTGCGTTTTTTAAAAGTGAGAGATTAAATCGAGTCTAACTTATTTTAACTACCTGTTTGCCAGTAAACCCACCTGCTAACTGGTTATTTAATGCAGCCGAAACAGCGTTTGCATTAAAATCAACAGCTAAAACTTTTGGAGGAATTATCTCGCCATTTGCTACCGTTTCAAGCAACAAATTGCCCATAAAACTCATCCGCTGCTGCGCACATAAGCTGTTAGCTAGCCACGCACCTCCTAAGGAGACAATACTAATATTAGGCGCACGCCGATACATTAGCTGCTGTTCAAAGTTAGGGAGTGGATTTAAACAAGCAATACGACCACAAAAACGCATTAGTTCGATATTTTGAATGGTCGATTCCCCACCCATAATATCAATAACAGCGTCAAACCCTTGTGGACCTAACTCTCGACGAATTTTGTCACATAAGGCTTTATCGTTGTAATCAAAGACCACATCGGCGCCGAGTTGCTTAACTAACTTATGATTGCGCTTAGAGGCGGTGGTAAATACATCTGCACCGCGCTGCTTGGCAAACTGAATAGCAAATTGCCCTACAGCGCCAGCACCACCTTCAACAAAAAGTGTATCTCCCTCAGTTACTGATAGTTTATCTAAGCTGATCAATGCCGCCATTCCGGCGCAGGGTAAAGTTGCAGCTTTGTCACTGGCTAATTGCTGAGGAATGATAGACACCGCATAATTAGGCACTTTTGCGTATTCGCTCAGTACCCCTTGCTCACCTACGCTGGCGTGCCACATAACACGCTCCCCTACCCCCGGAAAAATACCTTTACCCGCTTTAACCACTGTCCCCACTGCATCCAAGCCTAAAACATGCGGGTATTGCCACGTACAAAAGCCAGACTTGGCAAATTGTGCATCCACCGGGTTTAAACCAACGTACTCTACTTTTACTAATAGCTCATTACCTGTGCACTGAGGCACAGGTAACTGAGTATCCGATAAGTTAATATCCTCATTGGGCTCATTTAACACAATAGAGCGCATTAATGTAGGAATAGTATTTGGGTTTGTATCTGCAGTATTAGGCATCAAAAACTCTACTTGTTAGTATTACTTAACGCGTAACTCCATCGCCCATTAAATGACTGGTAGGCATTTACTTTGGCAAGTAGCGATGAAATAGTTGAATCAACGGCATTTTCTTGCGCTATTAAAACATCCTGACGCGCATCTAACAACTCTAAGTAAGGAATTTGCCCTTCTTCGTACATTGCTTGTGCTTGTAAAAATGCATTATTAGCAAATTGATAACGCTCATCAGCAAAGCGCGATTGCTGTGCTTGATTGACCAATAATTGCAGAGAAAGTTCACTCTCGTTAATCGCTTTTAATACCACTTGTTGGTAATCGGTATACGCCGCTTGGCTTAAAAACTGCTGCGCATCGCGTTGTGCTAAAAGCGCAGGGTAACTTAATAATGACCACTGCAATTGCGGCGCTACTTGCCATTGCTGCTGGGTATCACTAAAACCGTTGCTCCCTAAACTTAACACGCCTGCAAAGCCGCTTAAGCTAATATCCGGCAATAAAGCTTTGCTGGCTGCTACACTCAGGCTATTTGCTTGGCTAAAATCAAATAAAGCACGACTTATATCAGGTCTTAATGCTATTGCATCATTAGGCTTTGCCAATGACACCGCAAAAGCCTTAGTTAATATAGTACGTTCATCATTAATGCTCAGTGATTGCGTAGTTTGCGCGCTTAATACGGCCAAAGTAGATAAGTCACGGTACTTTGCATATTCAATTGCCGGCACCAAGGCTTGCTGCTGTCTAAGTTGCGCCATAGTGCGGTTTAAGTCGAGCTCATTAGCCACACCTTCATCAACTTGGGCCTGTAGCACTTGAATGCTTTGTTCAAGCGCTTCTATTTGCATCTCAATAATTTGCTGCTTTTGCAGATTACCTTGATAACTCACAAAGCCTTTAACCACAGCTGACACCACTTCAATTTGCAATAACCTAACTTGCTCAGCTTGGCTCATTACTTGTGAATTCGCGGCATCGACTAGCGCAGTAATTCGACCAAATAAGTCGAGCTGCCAATCAAGTGCTACATTAGCACTTGATTGTCGGCTATTGGTATCGCCCAGTCCACTTCGCTTTGCACCAATCTCAATACCTCCTTGCGGTAAGTATTGCGCTTGTTGCTCGCCAATACGCGCCAAAGCACTTTTTAATACCAGCTGACTAGTTTGTAAGTCGTAATTATTAGCAAGTGCGTTGCTCACCAGTTGGTTTAGCTGCGTTGAGCCCAGCTTGTGCCACCAGTTTTGCTCATCTTCACCCATAAACTGCTCTGCAGATATTGCCTTGGCAACAAACTCATTAACCTGTTGTTGCTGAGCGGCTGTGTCAATTTTACTCGCACAACCTGATAACACAGCAACCGCTAATACAGAACTCAGCCATGGCGATAATTTAAGGGCGCTTAGGTTAAATTTAGTCATGTGAAGACTCCTCAACGCGCGGCTTTTTTACCACCAGCATATAAAACACCGGTGTAAATAATAGTCCAAACACAGTTACACCAATCATACCCGAGAACACCGCATTACCCATGGCATGACGCATTTCTGCTCCAGCACCGGTTGCCAATACAAGCGGTATAACACCTGCGGTAAAGGCAATTGATGTCATTAAAATTGGGCGTAAACGTAATCGACACGCCGCTAACATCGCCTCAAGGTGCGATAACCCAGTGTCATGCTTATCTTTAGCAAATTCCACCATAAGGATGGCATTTTTAGAAGCCAATGCGACCAGTACAATCAACGCTATTTGGGTAAATATGTTGTTGTCTGAACCTACAAACCACACTCCTAATAACGCTGAGAAAATAGTCATAGGTACAATTAAAATAATGGCCAGTGGTAAACGTAAGCTTTCATACTGTGCGGCCAGTACCATAAACACCAGCAATACAACCAGAGGGAATACATACACCATGGTATTACCGGCTAATACTTGCTGGTACGTTACCTCAGTCCACTCATATTCAATGCCAGTAGGCAATGTTTTTGCTAGTACAGCTTCAATCGCCAATTGCGCTTGATCAGAACTATAACCAGGCGCTGGGCTGCCATTAAGCTCTGCACTTGGGTAGCCGTTGTAATGCATTACACGATCAGGACCAATAGTAGGCGTTACCGTTAATACTGAGCCTAGTGGCACCATATTACCGGCACGATTACGCACTTTTAGGTTTAGTATTTGCTCTGGGTCTACCCTAAAATCAGCATCAGCTTGGGCATTAACCTGATAAGTACGACCAAACAAATTAAAGTCGTTTACATACACTGAGCCTAAATAAATTTGCAACGAGTTAAACACTTCATCTAATGGAATGCCTTGAATAAGCGCTTGCTCACGGTCAATATCAATATCCATTTGTGGTACTTGAATTCTAAAGCTTGAATACAGCCCCATTAACGCTGGATCTTTTTGCGCCGCAGCAATCACTGATTGCAAACTGTTAAATAAGGCTTCAAAGCCTTTGTTAGCTCTATCTTCTATTTGCAATTTAAAGCCACCTGTAGTGCCAAGGCCTTGAATTGGCGGTGGTGGAAACACAGCGACAAAGGCTTCATCAATGGCCGCAAAACGTTGGTTTAGTTGCGCTGCAATAGCCGAAGCCGACATACTCGGATCAGTACGCTCTGCAAAAGGCGCCAGTGGCGTAAATACGATGCCGCTATTTGGGCTATTAGTAAAACCATTCACTGAAAGACCAGGAAACGCTACCGTGTTCGCAACCCCAGGGACCTCTAATGCAATTTGCTGCATTTGTTTTACCACCGCTTCTGTACGGTCTAAACTGGCAGCGTCAGGTAACTGCGCAATAGCGACTAAGTATTGCTTATCTTGTTGTGGAATAAAGCCACCCGGTACTGCATCAAACAATTTAATCGTACCGCCAACTAAAGCAATATACGCAACCATAACCACAACACTCATACGAATAAGCTTTTGTACCAGCTTTTCATACCCTTTAGCACCACGGTCAAACACGCGGTTAAAAGGTTGAAATAACCAACGGCCAAATAATTTATTAAGCACGCGGGTAAACGCATCAGGCTCGGCATCATGTGATTTTAACAATAAAGCGGCCAGTGCTGGCGACAGCGTTAATGAGTTAAACGCCGAAATTACCGTTGAAATAGTAATGGTTAATGCAAATTGTTTATAAAACTGCCCTGAAAGCCCAGTAATAAAAGCCGTCGGAATAAATACCGCACATAATACTAATGCAATCGCAATAATAGGGCCGGTTACTTCCGTCATTGCCACGCGGGTGGCTTCAAGCGGTGATAAGCCATCTTCTATATTTCGCTCAACATTTTCTACGACCACAATTGCGTCATCAACCACGATACCGATTGCCAGTACTAAACCAAATAGCGATAAGGTATTAATAGACACTCCAAGCCACTGCATTACGGCAAACGTACCAATGAGTGAAATAGGCACCGCAATTAACGGAATAATAGATGCGCGCCAGGTTTGTAAGAACACAATAACCACAATCACCACCAGCACGATTGCTTCGAGTAAAGTGGCGATCACCGCATCAATTGAACCACGAACAAATACCGTTGGATCATAAACAATGTCGTATTCAACACCTGCTGGAAAGTCTTTTGATAAGCGTACCATAGTTTCACGCACCTGATCAGAGAGCTCAATGGCATTTGACCCTGGACGTTGAAATATTGGCATCGCTAAAGCGGGTTTATTATCAAGCTCAGCACGCAATGCATAAGAATCTTGGCCTAAATCAACACGTGCCACGTCTGACAAACGCGTAAGCTGCCCTTGCTCCCCAACTTTAATAATGACTTGTTTAAACTCTTCAATGCTATTAAGGCGTCCTTTGACGTTTAATAGAATTTGGAACTGACTGTCATTTGAAATCGGTTGCGCACCTAAACTACCCGCTGCAACTTGCTGATTTTGCGAGCGTAGTGCATTGACCACGTCACTTGCAGTAAGCTCACGTGATGCTAGCGCATCGGGGTTAAGCCAAACTCGCATTGCATATTTACCGCCACCAAATAAACGAATATCACCCACACCAGGTAAACGCGCTATTTCATCTTTAATATTTAAATCGGCATAATTTGATAAATACGCGGTGTCATGGCTGTTTTGGGGTGAATATAAATGCACCACCATGGTTAAATCGGGTGATGATTTTTCAGCAACAACCCCTAAACGTTGCACTTCTTGTGGCAAACGCGGCAGCGCACTATTTACTCGGTTTTGCACTTGCACTTGGGCACGGTCTAAATCAGTGCCTAACGCAAATGTCACCGTGAGCGTCATACGTCCGTCACTGGTTGCTTGTGAAAACATATACAGCATGTTTTCGGTGCCATTTATTTCTTGCTCAAGCGGTGTTGCCACTGTTTGTGCAATAACCGTCGGGTTCGCACCTGGGTAACTTGCAGTCACAACCACTGTTGGTGGTACGACTTCTGGGTATTCACTGACAGGCAGCTGAAATAATGAAATGCTACCTGCAATTAAAATAATCAACGACAGCATGGCCGCAAAAATCGGTCGCTGTATAAAAAAGTGTGAAAATTTCATCTAATAACCTTATTGCTTAGCAACTAAATCGGCAGGGTTAGCACTTAGCGTAAATGCCACGCCTTGGGTATTAATTGCCACTTTATTTGGTGATATCGGCATACCGGGTCCTACACGAGCAGGGCCGTTTACAGCAATAATATCGCCTTGCTCAAGTCCTGATGTGATGGCTCGTAACGATCCATAGCGCTCACCTACAGTAACCAATTTATATTGCAGCACATTATTTTCGCCTACCGTTAACACAAAGCGATTTTTTAAATCTGTGCCTATGGCTCTGTCTGGAATAATGACAGTTTCACGCACTGCATTAGCAGCTAACTTAATGCGTGCAAATGAGCCCGAACGCAGCTCGTTACTGCGATCCTCAAATACCGCACGAACGCGTAAAGTGCCTGTAGATGCGTTAATTTGATTATCTATAAAGTTAATATGGCCGCTATAGTTAAAATCGTCTTGCCCTACTTTTTGCATTACAACAGGCTGTTTGCTTGCAGCTGTTACTTCGTCAAATGCGCTATTCCAAGTACGTTCATCGACATCAAAGTAAGCGTACATTTTGTCATTAGAAACAATTGAAGTAAGCACGCTTTGCCCTGCAAGTACGTTGTTACCTTTGGTAATATTTGCGCGAGAAATCACGCCATCAATAGGAGAAACCACTGACGTAAACTCTAAATCGAGCTTTGCAGCTTTAAGCTGCGCTTGCAGTGCAGCAAGTTGTGCTTCACGCTGACGTAAAGTCGATGTACGCGCTTGTGCTTGCTCAGTCGAAATGGCTTTTCGCTCAGTTAAGCGTACAGCACGCGATGCTTCGCTTTTTGCTTGTTCAAGTGCTGCTTGAGCACTTTTTACCTGAGCGCTTAAACTGTCAACGGTTGCAGCGAATGAGCGATCGTCTAAACGAAATAATACATCGCCTTGTTTAACGCTATCCCCTTCTTTAAATTCAATTTGCTCAATAATGCCGGATACACGCGGCATTAATGCCACTTTTTGCGGTGACTCTAAGCGTGTTGTATAGGTATGCCAACTTTGAACTGGCTTAACCAAGACTTCGGCTACATCAATAGCTTGTTGTTGCTGTGCGGGGGCTGATTGCGCTGTACTTTCATCGGCACAACCGGCCAGTGTGATTAATGCAACAGATAGTGCTGTAGCAATTAAGTGTTTGTTCATAACGACGCTCCTTTTAATTTAGCATTGCATAATACGGAACATACTTGATGACAAAAACAATAGATTTTTAAATTCATTAGTGCCAAAATGGCATCAATACTCACTAAGTGGTGAAATAATGGATACAACCAGTCGACTATTAATGCTGCTTGAAGTGGTAGAGCAAGGCTCATTTGCAAAAGCAGCCGAAATACGCAATATTGACCGCTCAGTGATCTCTAAGCAAATTAGTCGGTTAGAGGATGAACTTGGGGTAAGACTATTAAACAGAACAACCCGCTCATTCTCTCTTACAGCAGCGGGCGCTGAAATGATAAAAAAAGCGGGTGAGCTGCGAAGCCTGCTTAGCGAAACGGTGCGCATGGCAGAAAACTACCACCAAGAGCCTCGCGGCGTATTAAAAGTGACCGCATCTACTTTAATAGGTCGACGCTACTTACAGCCAGTGATCAACGATTTCCAAAAACGCTTTCCACAAGTGGAAGTAGAACTGCGTTTAGATGACCGACTGGTTGATATTGTATCTGAAGGATTTGATCTAGCGTTTAGAGTGGGTGAACCCAAAGACTCATCATTAATTGCTCGTAAAATTGCCCGTAATCGTCTGTTACTATTAGCCGCGCCAGCGTTTATAGAAACATACGGTATGCCAACAACAATCACTGATTTGGCACAATTGCCAGCGGCCAGTTATGCCAGCAACTCACTACGGGTAGAAGGCATAAATTACTATAACCACACTGGCGAGCACTGCGAGCAAAAAATAAAAAGTGTGTTTAGAGCAAACGATGCAGAAGTATTACTGATGAAAACCCTCTCTGGCACCACCTACTTTTTAGCGCCGGCATTTATTTTAGATAAAGAAGTGATTGATGGGCAACTGGTGCCCTTACTTACCGATGTAAAATTAATGGAACACAGTGCAATGTATGCTGTATACCCACACCGAGATTTACCGGTAAGAACACGATTGTTTTTTGATGCCGTGCGTGAATACATTGGCAAAGAAAGACCGATTTGGGAGAACAGTATTCCTAATTTTGATCAAATGTATTAAGCCGCATCTGCACAGAGGTTAATATCAGAAAAAACCGCATTGCGCCCCGCATCTTTTGCCTTATAAAGCTGCTTATCTGCTTGCGCTATTAATTCGGTCAAATTTTGTTGTTGGTACTTAACTACGCCAACACTGGCTGTTAAATTTATGGTTATACCATTGGCTTCAATATATTTATTTGCAACGGCTTGTCTAAGATTTTCAGCCATTGCCAACGCGGATTGTGCACTATCAAAATTGCTCATTAAAGAAAATTCTTCACCCCCCACCCTAAACACATACCCTTTTGCGAAAGTAATCCTAAATAGAGTTGCCAACTCAACCAGCACTTTATCTCCTACATCATGGCCGTATTCATCATTTATTTGTTTAAAGTGGTCAAGATCAATTAAAAACAAGTACAGCTGTGATTTGTCTTTTATCTCCACTTCAAAATAATGGCTCATAGATAAACGGTTTCCTGCCCCCGTGAGAGGATCAAGTAAGGCCAAGTTTTTAAGTCGCCTCGAAAATTCGGCCCTATTTCCTTCAAAAACATGAGAAATGACCCATATAATAATATAAATAAACAGTAAGTTGAGCGCTAGGTTAAAAGAGGAAAAATAAGGGCTTGGTAATTTATAAAGCAACACTGATGATTGCATAACCAAAAGTGTGGCCGATAACATAATACCGTATTTTCGACCAAGAAGTAGATAATACAAAATGGGTAAAGAAAACGCCCACAAAAACAGACCATTTTTAAGTGGTGCCAAAAAGGTTCCACATAATATAACGAGCGTTACAGTCATACAAACCGTTATGGCATACCAGTTTCGTTGCTTGTTTTTAACCAATTGTATAAAAATATAAAAACAAAGTGCGGAAAAACACACCTCTAAGCCGCCTACAATATAAAAATGATTTTTTGATAGGTTAAACACAGCAAAAATAAATGACAGCAAACCAAAAAATAAACACATCCATTTTAAGACATGCTTACGTAATATTTTTGTACTGTTAAGAGCGGCTATATCCATAAAAAACTTAAATCAAAACTAATCGTTTATATTAACCCTGAAATGCAATAATCACAATTTTATGCTTAACAACCCCCCTTTAAAATAAGCAAAAAGGATTGGTTAAATGCAGCTATTCTGTAAGCAGTTCATTAACTGTGCCAACCAAGTCAGCAAATTCCTCATCAACATGTGCGATTTGTTTAGGGCTTAAGGTTTGATTTAATTTAACCAGCAACTGTGCGTATGCCCTTAAATTTTCCTCATTTCTCTCAATGAGTTCAGCACTCATAAACAGCTCTCGTTCTGTAATGATAGTGCGTAACTGCTGCGCAAATTGGGCATCATCAAGGGTTTGCTGATTAAAAAGCGCCTCAAGTGCACCTAACCGAGTTAGTTTATAGTCATACCATAAATTGCTGGTACTGATATATTCACTGTTGGCTTGTGACACTAGCGTTCGCTGCTCTGAGGTGAGCTTACCAAGCCATTGTTCGTAATAGTCTAGTTGCCTGTCTAAACGAGACTGCTGATGCTCCTCTTTGGTTAATGAAGCGTGCTCTTTTATTTCGTCATTAATTTGATCGCGAATGTTTTCTACCATTTCACTGCGTTGTGATGGAGTTAACGTTTTTGCCAGCTCGATTAAGGGATCACTCGCGTACAAAAGTAAATTGCGCCAATGCTGCTTTACCTGCGTTATTTTTGCCATTAACTGTGCTGTATCAGCTTGTTTATCGAGCAACTGCCTTAAGTCGAGTAAATCGGCTTTATATTTTGGTAACTCAACCTCTCGGTGCCAATCTCGGGTGTTATTAATAATCACTTTTAACTGCGTTGATTGGCTTTTGTTTAAGTCGACATAATCGTCTATCCAAAACGAAGACAGCCAACCAAGGTTGTTATAAGCAAAGGAAGTAGAACAACTGGCAATAAACAATAAACTGGTTATAAAAATAATTTTGCTTAGTTTTATATTTTTTAAATTATTTAACATTAACAGACCCCGTTTTATGATGCTTTGGTTGCCAAAAATCATCATAAGTAATTATGTAAGCTATTGCTCGCTTTTATTTTTTTCATTTTTCTATAGAATCGCAAGCTAACGCAATTTATATCATGACTATATGCTTAAGTTTAGAATTTTTGAGCTATAGTTAAAGCTACTTGTTAATACGTTTGTATACCTAGGTTATAAACGTTGGCGTTATTAATTTAGCTCATAATTTTTTACCTATCCCTAATAGATTCACTAGGTAAGTTTTACTTTTATGGCGCTTACATAGAACGACAACTAATTTGGAGACATGCTTATGTCACAGTCTAATTTTAAAGCACTGCTACTGGCCGGTATTATGCTCGCTACCCCTCTTGCCCATGCTGGACTAGAAGAAGGGATCAGAGCTGCTAATGCGGGTGAATTTGAAGAAGCACTTAAAGAGTTTAATTATTTAGCTGACAAAGGCTATGCACCGGGTATTTACGAATTAGGTAAGCTATACGAAGGTGGCCATGGCGTTACCCGTGATTATTACAAAGCAGCTGAGCTGTACCAACAAGCCGTTAAAAAGAACCATGTAGATTCAATGTTTGCACTTGCGGTTTTATATGACGAAGGCAATGGTGTTAAATTAGACAAACAAATGGCCATAACCTTATTTGAAAAAGCAGCCAATAAGAACCTTCCCGCAGCACAGTATAACTTAGGTGTAATGTACGCAAATGGCGATGGTGTTAGCCAAGATTATAAAGCCGCCAGAACATGGTATGAAAAAGCCGCTGCTAATAATTACACATTGGCGCAGTTTAATTTAGCACTGATGTATTTTGAAGGCTTAGGAATGCCAAAAAATCTTGAAATGTCGTATGTATGGAATACCATTGCCGAGTATAACGGCAACATGCAAGCCAGTCACAGCCGTAAACTTGATGAACGTACTATGCTCCCGAAAGAGGTAGCTGAGGCCAAAGAAAAAGCCGATGCAATTTATACCAAAATTTTAGCGGGAACGTATGCTGGCGAAGGACGCCTGTTTTAAGTTAGCTATTAAAAAAGCTGAATGAAGTGATTCATTCAGCTTTTTTGTTTTAAGCGTTGCAGGCTATTTTACATAAAGCCACTTTAGCACTTTGATCAGTAATTTATTTTGTTTAAGTAATAAACCAATGCGCGGGTTAACCGAGCCAGAGACTAAGGTATTTTTTGCATGGCTAAAGGTGAGAAAACCTTCTTTACCATGATAATGCCCCATCCCCGAATGCCCCACGCCACCAAACGGCACATCATCGGCAGCTACTTGTATTAATGTGTCGTTTACCGCAACTGTTCCGCTAAGTGTTTGCTTAATAATGTACTGTTGCGCCTGTTTATCTTGACCTAAAATGTAAAGGGCTAATGGGTGGTCGCGTAATCGAATATAATTAAGCACGTCCTCTAATTTGTCGTAACTCATAATGGGTAAAATGGGACCAAATAGCTCTTCTTGCATTAATGTCATCTCATCTGTTACGTGCGTAACAATATGCAGACCCATACGATGCTTTTCGCCATCTTGCTGGTTTTGTTCAAGCGGTTTAGTAATTTTAGCGCCTTGCTCTTGTGCTTGCTCTAAATAACCTAGCAAACGTTGATAATGTGCAGGGCTTATAATCGAGGTCAGGTTTTTGCCTTCAACACCTTGCTTAAAGTGTTTTTTATAAAGGATACAAAGCGCTTTAATGAATTGGTGCTCTAATGCTTTAGGAACAAACACGTAGTCAGGCGCTACACATATTTGCCCTGCATTGGCCATTTTTCCAAATAATAAAGCACGCGCGGCTTTATTTACATCGGCTTTTTCTAACACAATAACGGGCGATTTCCCGCCGAGCTCTAATGTTACCGGCGTTAAATTTTTACTGGCCGCAGCCATAACTAACTTGCCAACAGCCGTCGAGCCTGTAAACAGCAAATGCGCAAACGGCAATGATGAAAACTCACTCGCCACGTCGCTGCCACCTTGAATAATTGTGCAGTGTTGCCTTAATTCACCTGCAAATATTTTTTCAATAACGGCATTGGTGTTAGGCGTAAATTCACTGAGCTTTAACATCACCCTGTTACCCGCTGCAATAGCAGTAATAACAGGTACCAATGCTAGTTGAATAGGATAGTTCCATGGTGCAATCACACCGACCACGCCAATAGGCTGATAGGTTACACTTACTTTTGAGGGCCATAAGCTTAACCCCGCGCTGCGCTGGCTAGGCTTAGACCATCGAGGTAGCTTTTTAATAATATGCGCAAGTCCCTGCATGGTGGGCAAAATATCCCCCACTAAGGTATCGAACGCCGTTCGGTATCCAAAATCTTTAGATACTGCAGCAATCAAGTCTTGCTCTAACGTTACAATGTTAGCGCGTACTTTCTTGAGTAAAGCAAGACGTTGCTCAATGGGTAAATGAGGGGTGTCTTCAAAAGCATGCTTTAGTTCATTAAATTGCGAACGCAAAGACCCTGTAGATAATGTGTCAGTGTTCAAAATAGGCTACCCGATTTATAACGTTTTCAAGACTATAACCTTGTTCTGTTACTCGAGCAATAAAGAGTGATTTTGCAACACGAGGAAAAGGATTGCAAAAACACTCAACAGGTTGGTTGGAACGCATACCGATGCACTGCTTTTTGTGTGCATCGGTTATCTGTTTTGTTAGTTGATTAAAGTGGGTTATTAAAAACCAAAAACCTGGGCTGCTATGGTCATTGTTACTAAGGTAATTAAAACAATAGCGACAATATTTAACACAAAGCCAGCACGGATCATGTCTTTCATTTTAATTTCACCCGAGCCAAACACAATCGCATTGGGTGGTGTGGCTACTGGCATCATAAACGCACAACTACACGCAATCGCAGCTGGAATAACCCATACTAACGGACTGCCTGTTACTGACTCAGCAACGGGGCCTAGCAGTGGTAAAAAGCCTGCTGCTGTTGCCGTATTACTGGTTATTTCAGTTAAGAACGTAATTAGCGCAACCACAACAAGAATGCTCAAGACTAATGGAATAGTACTCGCCCCTTCAATCATATTGGCAATGTAGTCAGCTAATCCTGATGACTTTATTTGCGAGGCAAGTGTTAATCCGCCACCAAATAAAAGCAACACACCCCACGGCACTTTAGCGGCACTTTCCCAATCTAAAATACGCGCATCACTGCCTTTATTTGCCGGTAGTACAAACAGTAATAATGCAGCGGCAATAGCAATACCGGTATCTGAAATTTTAAGCCCGGTAACATCGCCTAATAAAGGTCTAAATATCCAACAAATAGCGGCAAGCACAAATACAAACAACACGCCCTTTTCAGCACGTTGCATTAGACCTAAGTCTTTTAGCTGTGAAGAGAATACCGCTTTGGTATCAATACGCTTGTTCGCTTGTACATTCGCATCGACTTTATAAGTGAATTTAGTTAACCAAATCCAGCTGATGATTAACATACCAAACGCTAATGGCACACCAACAATCATCCACTCGGCAAAGCCAATTTCAATCTGGTAGCTATCTGATAGGTATGCAGCCATTAATGCATTTGGTGGAGTACCAATTAAAGTAGCAATACCACCAATACTCGCACCATAAGCAATCGACAGTAAAAGGGCTTTACCAAACCCCTCATTACTAGGATCTGAGCTTTTAACTAAATGGGTAATAGATAAAGCGATAGGAAGCATCATTACTGCGGTAGCGGTATTCGACATCCACATTGATAAAAATGCAGTCACTAACATCATGGCTAAAATTTGTAAGCTTGGTCTTTTACCTGCATAAAGCATAGTTCTTAATGCAATACGCTTGTGTAATCCCCAACGCTCCATAGCAATTGAGATTAAAAAGCCGCCTAAAAATAAAAAGATCAGAGGATGCGCATAAGGCGCTGCAACACTTTTTATCGCTGCTATATCAACAATCGGCGAAATCACTAAAGGGAGTAACGCAGTAGCAGGAATAGGCACTACCTCACTCACCCACCACGAGGCCATCCAAAATGCTAAGCCTGCGGTTTTAAACGCTGCCTCCGACATCCCTACTGGCGGCTCAACTAAGCAAGTAAGTAGCATGACACATGGACCAAGTAACAATAACAGCCATTGCATAAATGGCTTTTTATTCGCGTTATTTTCTAAAATACGTTTTGTCATTTGTTCAGCCCTTAAAATTTATATTTAAGACCAAGTGCAACACTGCTATCAGCATTTTCTTCTAGGTCGAGGTCAGTGTATAAAAGGTAAGCTGTGGTTTGCTTGTCAAATACATAATCTACACCCGTAGTCCACTGTGTAGCGTCTGATGTTTGACGTAGTTTTGAATCATCTTTTGCAAATTGTACTTTAGGTACCCATTTGTCTAACTTATAGCTTGCGCTTAGTACATAACCGTTGCCAGACTTAGCGCCGTCAATCGATTCTGAATGCTGGTACAATGCCCCTAATTGTAATTTTTCAAACTTATACACACCCGCAATACGGCTTGCTTTAATGTTATTAAGCGAATCAACATGGCTGATTGAAATAGAGTAAGGTGTTTTATTTAAATTACGGTCGCCGTAAATTAGCGTAGCAGCAAATCCTGCTTCGTTATCTTTGTTGTCATCTTTTGGCGCATAGGTAAATAAAAACTGCGCGTTATGCCAATACTTAGAGGTATAGGTGATGGTATCGCCTAAGCGGTCTTGCCCTGCAATTACTTGAGCAATATCAGCTTGGGTTTCGTTAAAATTATCAAGCTTACCTTCTGAATATTTAAAGCGCGTGTCGTTTCGCCCAACCACCACTTCACCAAAAGCACCTTTTAGACCAAGGTAAGTATTGCGTGCTGCAAAAGGCTCATTGGTGTCGTCGTGTTCAAAACCTTTTACTTGAACTTCGTATTTAAATACCGCGGTAAAATACTCATTTAATTTATGGTCACCTTTAATGCCAATACGCGAAAAAGGGGCATCTATTTGCGTGCCTTCGTCAGCGTAACGCATTATGCCTGTATCGGTGTTAGCAATTTGTACTTCGGCTTTACCATACACTGTGTAGTCTGCTGCAAAAGTGGTTGCAGGTAACGTGGCAGCACTGCATAACGCAGCAAGTACTGAACCTTGGAATATATTGTTTTTCATTATGTGTCCTAATTATGTGATGCTACTTGTTGTCTGCACCTACAAAGCAAGAACATGACCAACTAAAAAATAACAATAATTTTCAGTGATTTAAAAAATAAAGGTTTAAAAATAAACATTGAAATGTGCGGGTTTCCACACATAAAAAACACTCAATATCACCATTTCCACCCATTAATCGGTGAACATATCTCGATTAAGGTTATATTTACTCATTTTATCGTAGAGGGTTTTACGCGCAATTTGTAAGGTTGTCATGGTGTCTTTAATGCTGCCATGGTTAAGCTCTAGCGCCTCTTCAATTAAGGATTGCTCATAAAAGCTGACCTTTTCGGCTAGGCTCAAATCTAATGATAGCGTGCTGTTGCTTGAGTCACTTTGTGCAAATGCCAGATCGGGGCCTAGCAATACCGCGCGCTCGGCTTGATTTCTCAATTCCCGCACATTGCCAGGCCAATCATGCGCTAGTAAACGTTGTTGTAGTTCTATATTGAGCGCCCCTAACGGTTTATGAAAGCGGGTCGCAGCTATAGAGCTAAAATGTTTAAACAACAGTGGAATATCTGCTTTTCTGTCTCTTAATGCAGGGATGCTGACTTTTACTAAACTAAGTCGGTAATATAAGTCGGCTCTAAACTCACCTTTTTCTACCAGCGAAAGTAAATCGACTTTGGTGGCTGCGACAATACGAATATCAAGCTCGATGGCTTTATTAGCACCAACGGGGGTTACTTTTCGCTCTTCAAGCACCCGTAGTAATTTAACTTGAAGCGATAAAGGAGTGCTTTCAATTTCATCTAAAAAAACGGTGCCGCCTTGTGCAAACTCAAATTTACCTTTGCGATCGTGTGTTGCGCCAGTAAAGGCTCCGCTGATAGCCCCAAACAGTTCGCTTTCTATTAATTGCTCTGGGACTGCGCCACAGTTAATAGCCACAAACTGACAGCTTGAACGGTTACTATGATCGTGTAAATAACGGGCAACCAATTCTTTACCTGTGCCAGTTTCACCTTCAATCAGCACATCAGCCGGAGTATCTATCACCGTGTTGAGTAGGTTCATCATATGCTGCATTTTAAGCGTATCACCTAAAATACGCACACCGGGCGCCGACGTTTTCTCAACCGCGCGCTTCAGCGCTCTGTTTTCCATTACTAAAGCACGTTTATCTGAGGCTCTGGCAATACAATCTAATAAATTTTCGTTCAGTGGTTTTTCAAATAAATCATACGCGCCCAATTGCATCGCTTTTACCGCAACAGAGACATCAGCATAACCGGTTAAAAATATCACGGGTAGTTCGCTATCGAATGCTTTTACCTGCTCAATAAAGGTTAAACCATCCATAGTGGGCATGTTTATGTCACTAAGTACAATGCCACAAAAACTGCGATTTAAGCGACTTAAGGCAACACTTGCATCACTAAAACACTGTACCTCATACCCCTCAAGCGTTAATAGCTGATTCAATGAATCGCGGATCATCGCTTCATCATCAATAACAATAATCTGTTTGCAAACAACGGCTTCAATCATTTTTAGTGGCCTCTATGCTTGATAAACTAATAATAAATTGCGCACCGCCTTCAGGGCGATTATGTGCAGTTAAGTAACCATTAAATGATTCAATAATTTGCTTTGAAATCGATAAGCCCAGCCCTAAGCCGTTACTTGATTTGGTACTATAAAAAGGTTCAAAAATAGACCCCAGCACATGATGCTCAATACCAGGGCCACTATCTAATATAGAAAGCTTAACGCGCTCTTCAAAGCATTCAACATCAAAACTGAGCTCTCTAACTGGCTCACCTTTCATTGCCTGTGATGCATTGGTGATTACATTAACCAGTACTTGTTCAAATTTTAATGCATCGACCCACACCGTGATCTCTTGCGAAAACTGCGGTGCACTTACGTTAACATCGTCTTGTTTAAGTTGCGGATGGGTGATCATCAACGCATTGTTTAATAACGCCGACAGTGGATGAGGTCGCAGTTGCATGGTCGCCGGTTTACTAAAGTGTTTAAGTTGCGCCACTATTTTATGCACTCGCTCTACCAAATTCTCAATAATGATTAAGTTTTCACTTAATGCGTTGAGCTTTCCCTTTTTTAGGAAAATTTTAGCACTGGCTAAATAGGTGTTCATTGCGCTGAGCGGTTGGTTAATTTCGTGATTAATGCCCGCACTCAATTGCCCTATGGTGGCTAATTTTGCCGACTGTACTAATGCGGTTTGGGCTTTTTCGAGTGCTTGGGTACGCTCTAGTACCTCAAGCTCTAAACTGTGACGCGAATACAGTAATTTTTTATACCCGGCAAAGCGTGCCAATAAGCTATATCCAACAAAAATAAACACCCAATAAAATAACACTAGCCATAGTAATCTAGGCACCTGTAAGGCGTTAATGTTTGAAATATCAACAAGCACTGTCATGGTTGCATTCAGATGAGTTAAGGGTCTTGAGGCGGAAACGTATTCATCTTTAGCAATTTTAAATTGCTCAATGCCTTGGCTTTTGTAGCGCTGTTGTTTAATTTGTAGCGGTTGATGATCTAAGTAAGCACGGCGCTGTTTAATATCACGACGCGCGGTAATATCAAGCGCTGTAAAACTATTTAAACGCCATTCGGGTTCATCCGACATGGCAATAATATTATCGGCAAGTTGCAAATAAAAATGGCTTCCTTTTGAGGTATTTAAAAGCGAACGATCGTTTTCAAATTTAGCGACATTAATTTTAAGCGCTACCACGCCAATGGCTTTTCCATCTAGGTAAATAGCTTGGGAAAAATAAATTCCGCGCTCTTTTGAGCGCTGACCAAGTGCAAAGTATGCGACCTTTTCACCGGCAAACGCTTGTTTAAAATAAGGTCTAAATGCAAAGTTACTACCTAAAAATGTATAGTCGGTTTGCCAGTTACTACTGGCAATAACATCGCCATGAGTATCTAGTATGTATACATCTGAGGCACCACTGGCTTGTTGAATATCAGCAAGGTAATTGTTAATTGCATTAAAGTGTTGTGATTCATTATTAGTAAAACGAATCAATACGTTATTTTCAGTTAGCAGCTGAGGGATAGCCGCAAATCGAGCGAGTTCGTTATCGATATAATTATTTAATTGGATGACTTGTTGATCAGCTTGAATTTTGGCTTGCCCTAAATCATAAGCACGACCAAACGAAAAGGTGACCACCAATAATAGTACTAACAATATACAGGCAAAAATAATTTTTTTGGGGATGGAGAACATAAACGCCTATGACAACTATGATGCCAATAATAAGTAATAGCCAATATTGTAACGAGTTATCCCCCTTTGCAGAAGAAACTTTTTGTTAACAATTGTACTGACACTAAAAAACCGTGAAATATTACATTCCACGGTTTAATCACCTTTTAAGGTGTGCTGTTTTAGCTTAATTTACGCTTTTGCAACGACAGGTTTGTCTTTAAAATATTTGTATAAGCCAATTAGTGAGGCTGCAATCCAAAATATTTCAATCACAAAGCTTGCTAAGTTAAAGTTATAACAAAGGCTAATAAGTAACAAAATAGCGCCACTTAAATTCATTAAGTTATACGTTAAACTTTTAGGTGAAACTTTATTTAGTTGCAGCAAAAAAAATGAACCAACCACTAAAAAAGTACCACTCATACCAACAATATCAAATAAAAGTGCGATCACACGTCTATCCTTTTCCATTTTAAAACCCAACTGACTGGCCCAATCCATGGGGAGGGTTTTTTTCAATCATTGAAACAGCAAAACCAGCGAAGTTTACCAGTGAAATAAAAGCAAACAAGGGCTTATGTCCGCCCCTCACTACTTTAGACTATAAACAAAACGTTTATTTAAACGTGACTTTACCACCAATCATTTTATAGGCAGGGGTCCCTCTTATAATTGTGGGGCGGGCAAAAGGTCGTTCACAGCCTGGGCATACGCATTCAGTATGGGTGTGATCTTGGGTTATTCTTTCTATAAAACATTTTACTAAAGCACCTTTGCCACCTTTACGGTATTTGAATAACGGTGCCTTACACGCAGAACAAAATATATCGACCGTTTTTGTAGGCCCTTTTTTATTGGGCTTAGCCATACTTCCTCAATAATTACTTTACGATTAGTTAATAGCATAATGCTATCACATCAGTGGTAGAAAATAATGAATGGCTGTTGCGCTAATATATTTTTTAAACAGTCGGTAGATAACTCTACTTTATAAACGATTCGCTTTAGGCTTTTATCGATAAACGAGTTAATTGAGCTGATAACACATTCATATTAAAAGGCTTTACGATAAACCCTGACACTTTAGCATTAATCGCTTTTTTGACAGTCGAAGAACTATCTTCACAGGTCACCATAAGTACAGGAAGGTTTTTCAGCTCGGCATCTTTTCTAATATTATCAAGTAAAGTAATGCCATCCATTTTAGGCATATGAAGATCTGTTATAACCAAATCAAACATTTGATTTTGCAGTATGTTTAATGCTTGAAGCCCATCTGTGGCTTCAACAATATCTTTATAATTTAACTGCCTTAACATATTAATTAATACATGACGCATTAACGGCATATCATCAACAACAAGTATTTTCATGCGTATGTTTTACCAAAATAGCTGCGAGCAAATTTTCATTAAAACAAAGTAAAGGCGACACGCCAATCTAAAAGGTATTAACAAAAACGTGTTATGTGTAGTAACAACATTAGTTAACAATACCTATTGCCGCAAGTAATCAGATGGATACTTGTATCCCCTTATTTTAGCTAAACAAAAGTTTAAAAAACTGCAAACGAAGCTTGGGTTATATGTGCTAAGCTTTTTGCACTTAGTGTTACTTCTAACCCTCGTTTTCCGGCACTAACATATATCATTTCAAAATCTAACGCACTGGAGTGTATGTATGTTTTTAGCCGCTTTTTTTGGCCAACGGGGCTAACTCCTCCCAAAATATAACCGGTACTCGCCTGCACTTTTTGTGGGTCTGCCATCATCACTTTTTTTACTGCACAAAGCTTCGCAAGCTGTTTTAAATTAACCTGCTGAGTGACGGGAGTCACCGCTACAATAAGCTGTTGCTCTGAAGTTTCTAGCACTAGGGTTTTAAATACTTGGGCGCTATTTAGATTAAGCTTTTCAACCGCTTCGAGGCCGTAATTAGTATTGTTTATATCGTGCTCGTAACTGAGTATGTCAAACTTAATATTGCTTTTTTTTAGCTGCTCTATAGCGGGGGTCATCTGATAAAGTCCAAAATAAATTTCCCTAATAATTTAGCACATTAAACATAAAAAAACGGCGCTAAAAAAGCGCCGTTTTTACTTGGGTCTATTGATCCGACTAATTACTTAGTTAAGTCATCAAAAAACTTTTTAACCCCATCAAAAAAGCCTTGCTCTTTAGGGCGGTTTTTTGAGCTGTCTTTGCCCATACTTTCATCTAATTCTTTAAGTAAGTCACGTTGACGCTCGTTTAAATTAACTGGCGTTTCAATCACAACCTTACAAATTAAATCGCCTTGAGCGCCACTGCGTACTGACTTAACACCTTTGCCACGCATACGGAACATTTTGCCCGTTTGTGTTTCTGACGGTATTTTAAGCTTTGCACGCCCATCAAGCGTTGGCACTTCAATTTCACCGCCAAGGCCTGCGGTGGTAAAGCTTATTGGTACTTCACAATATAAATTATTAGCTTCACGAACAAATATTTTGTGTTCACGAACAGATACTTGCACATACAAGTCACCTGCTGGTGCACCATGCATGCCTGCTTCGCCTTCACCTGATAAGCGAATACGATCGCCAGTATCTACGCCTGCCGGGATTTTAACCGATAGCGTTTTAGTTTTTTCTACACGGCCTTGCCCATGACATTTATTACAAGGATCTGAAATGATCTGACCTTGTCCATGACACGTCGGACAGGTTTGCTGCACGGCAAAAAAACCTTGGCGCATTTGTACTTGGCCTGCACCATGACAGGTTGTACATGTCTTTGGCTTTGAACCCGCTTTAGCACCACTGCCATCACATGGTTCACAACTAACCCAAGTAGGTACTTTAATCTCAACGTCTTTACCACGAACCGCTTCTTCTAAGCTTAAGTCCATGTTGTAACGTAAATCTGAGCCACGTTGCTGGCGTGATTGACGTCGACCACCGCCGCCACCAAAAATATCACCAAATACGTCACCAAAAATATCACCAAAATCACCTTGGCCGCCGCCAAAGCCACCGTGACCACCGCCACCACCTTGTTCGAAGGCTGCATGGCCGTATTGGTCATACATTTGACGCTTTTGCACATCAGTCAGTATTTCGTAAGCTTCTTTAACTTCCTTGAATTTAGTTTCAAGGTCTTTATCACCGGCGGTACGATCGGGGTGATATTTCATCGCTAAGCGTTTATACGCTTTTTTTATGTCTCGCTCACTCGCATCTTTGCTTACGCCGAGGACTTCGTAATAATCGCGTTTTGACATATCTATCACACTACTCTTTTCTATTTACAGCGTTAGCTGCTGGACAAACCGATAAATCATATCGATTTATCATTGAATTTTTAAAGCGTTTTATTCACTTCTCTTTACATGCAAAAGGCGCGTTAAGCTTTAGCCTACGCGCCTCATGTGTTCATCCTAACTCAAACACTTGATTTGGTCATGTGTTTTAAATTAGCGAGAAGCGTTAGCAACAATTACTTGTCGTCTTTAACTTCTTCGAACTCTGCATCAACAACATCGTCATCTTGTTTAGCTGACTGTTGTTGTTCACCAGCGTCACCACCAGCTTGTTGTGCTTTAGCTTGAGCGATTTCCATTAGCTTTTGAGACTTTTCAGCAAGCGCTTGCGTTTTCGCTTCAATCTCTGCTTTGTCATCACTCTTAATTGCTGCTTCTAGGTCAACAACAGCCGCTTCAATCGCGTCTTTGTCTTCGATTGGCAGAGCATCACCCGCTTCTTCAATTTGCTTACGTGTACCGTGAACAAGTGCATCAGCTTGGTTACGTGCAGCTACTAACTCTTCAAACTTTTTATCGTCTTCAGCGTGCGCTTCTGCATCACGAACCATTTTTTCAACTTCTTCATCACTTAAGCCAGAAGATGCTTGAATAGTGATTTTTTGCTCTTTACCTGTATCTTTATCTTTTGCAGATACATGTAAGATACCATCGGCATCAACATCGAATGTTACTTCGATTTGTGGCGTACCACGTTGTGCTGGGCGAATGCCTTCTAGGTTAAATTGACCTAGCGATTTGTTATCACTTGAACGTTTACGCTCACCTTGTAACACATGAATGGTTACTGCAGATTGATTATCTTCTGCTGTTGAGAATGTTTGCGATTTCTTAGTAGGAATCGTGGTGTTTTTCTCAATCAGTGCTGTCATTACTGACCCCATCGTCTCAATACCTAGAGATAATGGTGATACGTCTAGTAATAGTACGTCTTTCACGTCACCTGCAAGTACACCACCTTGAATCGCAGCACCCACAGCTACCGCTTCATCAGGGTTAACGTCTTTACGTGGTTCTTTACCAAAGAATTCAGCAACTGTTCTTTGAACAAGTGGCATACGCGTTTGACCACCCACTAGAATGATATCGTTGATATCGTTCACAGACAGGTCAGCATCAGCTAGTGCGCGTTTAAGCGGTTCAATCGACTTAGTCACTAAGTCTTCAACCAGTGACTCAAGCTTAGCACGTGTTAATTTCACGTTCATGTGCTTAGGACCTGATGCATCAGCGGTTACGTACGGAAGGTTTACTTCTGTAGATTGTGCTGATGAAAGCTCAATTTTTGCTTTCTCTGCTGCTTCTTTAACACGTTGCATTGCAAGCGGATCATTTTGTAAATCGATACCTTGATCTTTCTTGAATTCAGCAACTAAGTAGTTGATTACACGGTTATCAAAATCTTCACCACCTAAGTGAGTGTCACCATTTGTCGCAAGTACTTCAAATGTGTGCTCGCCTTCAACTTCATCAATTTCAATGATTGATAAATCGAAAGTACCACCACCTAAGTCGTATACCGCTACTACGTTTTCGCCACGGTTTTTATCCATACCGTATGCAAGGGCTGCAGCTGTTGGCTCATTGATAATACGTTTTACTTCAAGACCCGCAATACGACCCGCATCTTTTGTAGCTTGACGTTGTGAATCGTTAAAGTATGCCGGTACTGTGATTACCGCTTCAGTTACTTCTTCACCTAAGAAGTCTTCAGCCGTTTTCTTCATTTTTTTCAGTACTTCAGCAGAAATTTGTGGTGCAGCGCGTTTTTCACCGCCTGCTTCTACCCATGCATCGCCATTATCTGCTTTGATAATTTTGAAAGGCATGATGCCGATATCACGTTGTACTTCTTCGTCTTCAAAGCGACGACCAATTAAACGTTTGATTGCAAATAACGTGTTTGTTGGGTTAGTTACCGCTTGACGTTTTGCAGGTTGACCTACTAACGTTTCACCGTCTTGCGTGTAAGCAATAATAGACGGGGTTGTGCGATCGCCTTCCGCATTTTCAATAACACGTGCTTTGTCACCATCAAGTACTGCAACACAAGAGTTAGTAGTACCTAAATCGATTCCAATAATTCTACCCATGAATCTTCTCCAACTTCTAAATTCGTTAATACATTCGATGACTAGTTAATAGGGATGCCACAAACTTAATTCAACTGTAAAAATGAAAAAAAACGCATTTTTTTTAATTTATTTACTAAATAACCCTAAAAAGAGTAGGGATTGCTCATTTTTTGTAATTTGGGAGCTTATTTATTGTCTGGTCTGATGAGTTTGGGTGTGATATAAATTTAGCAAATAACAGCAAAAGGACATTATTTGTGCACTTTGAACAATTATTAAAACAAGCAGCCCAAGCGAGTCAGGAAACTGACCCGTTAACCAATACCATGCAGTTTCCTGCTAACTGGTGCCAAGGTCGTACTGCTTTTGGTGGCCTCTCTGCTGCGCTACTTTATCAAGCAATGCGCAATAAAGTTGATTCATCAAGAAGACTGCTTTCTTTAAGTACAAACTTTGTAGGGCCATTATTGGCTGAAAAACCGTTTTCTTTATCGGTAGAAATATTACGTGAAGGTAAAAGCAGTACCCAAGTGCTCGCCAAAGCGATTCAAGATGATGCGGTGTGTGTCATCGTGCAGGCCTGTTTTGCAAAAAATCGTAACTCATCAATTAATGTGCCGGTATCAAAGTCGTTAACCTTACACCCTGTAAACGAAGGCCATTGTTTAGGCTTTGTACCTGGGAAAATGCCAGAATTTTTTCAGCATGTTGATTTATGCCCGCAACAAGGCGCCATGCCGTTTAGTAGTGCGCAAACCTCTCACCTTGGTGGTTGGATGCGATTTAAACACACGCCTGAAGAAATTACAGAAGCTCATGTTATTGCTCTTACTGACGCATGGCCGCCAACATTACTACAAATGTTTAAGCAACCTGCACCGGCTAGTAGCATGTCGTGGTATTTAGAATTTGTACAAGCGCCTAATTTAGTGCCAGGTGAATGGTTGGGTTTTGAAGCAATCACTCATCATTCAAAAGATGGCTATGGCTTAGAAGATGGCTGTATTTGGTCGCAATCCGGTGAGCTTATTGCGCTCACCCGTCAAACTGTTGCTTTATTTGATTAATTAAAAACGAGTGAAGTCGCGCTGGGTATATTGCTTATCTAAGTTAAGCATTATGGTGCGATATTCACCGCTTTGAATTATATTTGCTAAGCCTTTGTCAAACTGCTGTCTCAGCAAATCATTGTTAAAATACGCAGGCCTTGCCGCAGGTGGAAAAATAGCATGAATAACAAAATCTTTAGTGGTATTGGTTTTTTGATATTCCTTTAAGTAGTGAAGAAATATACGTCTATCGAGAATAATCGTATCAACCCACCCTGCCATTAAATGATGTATCTGCGCTTGTTGATTGAATACTTCTTCATAGCCTCTCAAGTTTTCCAAGTTATGACCAAATTCTTTGGGTAAATAAGCAGGCGCATTTTGAAATGCTAAAACACTTTTAGTCGCCAGATCGTAAATACTATTAATAGTGAAGTTACTCTTTTTAAGACTCACCACCACATTCTCATAACTAACAACCGATTGGCTTCGATATATGCCAGCAATTAAAATACCCGAGTAATTTAAAGCAATATCTACATGGCCTTGGTTCAATAAAGCATCTGCACGCTGATTTGACATGTAATGTACATCAACCTCATTTATGTCTTGATTGTTAAGTGCTGCCTTTACAATCTCGAGCTGAATACCTGAATCATTTTCACTTATTACATAAGGCGCAACAGTAGGGTTAGCCGCAATAATGACTCGTTGCTGCTTATTATCATTAACAAATGCAAAACTATCACCACATAAACACACTAAGGCCAATAAAAATACAACTTTCACTCTTTCACCTAATCCGTTTTTATTTTCAGTTATTGGGTTTACTTTTCTTTAGTAATTTAGCCGCAGCGTTTGTATTTAACTATTATTTATAGCAATATTTAAATTATTGAATTAATTATAAGCTAACATTTTGCAAACTGCCTGCCCAAGCTGTGATCTTATCATTGATATTCCCGAGATTAATGCCAAACAAGTGGCATTGTGCCCACGCTGTAGCCATAAAGTCCGCGGTATTAATATAAACCATGACACTGAAATAGTCGCACTGAGTTTAAGCGCATTATTAATGTTGCTCAGCAGTATGTTTTATCCATTTATCTCTTTTAGTAGTAATGGTATTACCCAAACTATTACCCTGCCCGACGCAGCACGGATTTTATTTAACTATGATAGTGACCTACTCGGCCTATTTATTGATATCAGCATTATTATTTTACCTATGAGTTTGCTGATTATTTTGATCCCTTTGCATTTAGGCGCACTCAAAGCACTGCCGCAAGCAGTTGCAAGAAGACTATTAAAATTCACTTTAACGCTAGAGCCTTGGATCATGTCAGAAATATTTCTGATTGGTGTTTTAGTTAGCATGGTAAAAATAATGTCATTGGCTGAGGTTAGCTTTGGTATCAGTTTTTTTGCTTATGTGGGATTTGTTATTTTTTATGTTAGTGCATTGACGCGTTTAAATCGTGCTAGGCTGTGGTCACAAGTAAGCCCTGCCACTACACTTCAAAATACTTCAAACGCTGAGCGGGCTATTGATGAGAATATAAAAGCCTGCCATGTTTGCCATCAACTAAGCGTTGAATCAATCTGCCCTCGTTGCCACAGTAAAACGTATTTAAGAAACCCCTACAGCGTACAAAAAGCGGCTGCATGGTTAGTTACTTCTCTGATTTGTTATATTCCTGCGAATTTGCTCCCCATTATGTACACTATTAGCCTAGGGGATGAAACACCTGCAACCCTTATTTCGGGTGTTATTACGTTATGGAATAGTGGATCGTATCCTATTGCAATTATTATATTTTTTGCCAGTGTGGTGGTACCGTTAGCCAAAGCGCTTATTTTGAGCTTTTTGTGTTTTATGGTTACAAAACCCGCTAACCTGCATACAAAAGGTTACACAAAAGTGTATCAACTTACTGAATTTATAGGTAAATGGTCTATGATTGATGTGTTTGTTGTGGCTATATTAGTTGCACTGGTGCAGCTAGGAAATTTAATGTCGGTTACACCCGGTTTGGGCATCGTCTTTTTTACCGTTATGGTATTATGCCAAATGATGGCGGCACACGCATTTGACCCTCGCCTACTGTGGGACTCACCAAAAATAATAACGCAGAGAATAAAGCATGACTAAAACAGCTAACGTAGCACAAAAATCAAGTATTTCTGCAATTTGGATCATTCCTGTGGTTGCCTTATTTGTTGGTGTTTGGATGCTTTATCAGTATCAATTAAATAAAGGGCAAACAATCTACATCACTATGCCCCAAGCAGAGGGGATTATTGCTGGTAAAACAGAAATAAAAGTGCGAAGTGTTAAAATAGGTCAAATTGATCACGTCCGCCTTTCTGACAGCCAAGACAGTGTAATTGCCCGAGCACAAATAGATAAAAACTATGATAATTTACTCACCGAAGATGCCAGTATTTGGGTAGTAAAGCCACGCATTGATGAAACTGGGATCAGTGGTATGAGTACCCTACTTTCAGGGGTTTATTTAGAGTTTTCACCGGGAGAAAGTAACCGACTTAAAAAGCGCTTTACCCTGCAAGAAGAGCCCGCATTAATTGGTAAACATGTTCAAGGTGGACGCTTTAAGTTACTCAGTTACAATGCTGAGGTACTTGATGTGAGTACTGGTATATTTTTTAAAAACTACAAAATAGGCCAAATAGAAACCGCCACCTTTGATTGGAAAAACCAAGCAATGCAATACGGTATTTTTATTAAAGCCCCCTATGAGAACCTGATCACTTTAAACTCTATTTTTTGGGTTAACTCAGGTATTGAGATAGATCTTTCTGCTGATGGCATAAATATTAATACCGGTTCACTAAGCAAATTATTAAAAGGCGGTATTTCTGTTGGCTTACCTGATCAGCAAGCCCCTGGCGATTTAGCACAAGATGGTCATAGCTTTTCTTTGAGTCAAAGTTATAAGCAAGCTTTAGAAGAGCGTTTTTATGATTTTGATTATTACCTTATTGAATTCGAACAATCGATTAGAGGACTCCGTGTTGGTGCGCCAGTTGAGTATAGAGGTACTCGCGTAGGCACAGTGGTTGAAGCGCCCGCCAATGTAATTATAGATGGAAAACCGGCTCATTTTCGCGCTAAAAATACCGCAGTTCCGGTATTGATAAAAGTAGAATATGGTCGTTTATACCATATCACCTCGGTAGCAAAAGAGTATTGGGAAACAAGCGTTAACGAGTGGATTGAAAATGGCATGAGAGCGTCACTTAAACCGGGTAATTTGCTAACCGGTGCAGTTTACGTCGATTTTGACTTTTATACCGACACCCCAAAAAGCGAGCTTAAAAAACTTGCTCAATACGATGTGTTTCCTAGTGTATCGAGCGGTATAACGGTGCTTGCCGATCAAGTATCGGATGTACTTAATAAAGTGAATAATTTAAAAATTGAAGACAGTTTAGCCAAAATGCAAACTACGTTTAGCGAGTATCAAGCTCTGGCCAGTGAGATGCGCACATTATTAAATAAGCCCGATACACAAAATTTACCTGGCGACTTTAATCGTAATCTCGAAAAAATAACCAAAAGTATGGAACAATTTGAAATAACCATGCGCCAGTTTGATAAAACCATGGCAAGCTATCAAGCAGGCTCTCAAATGCACTATCAACTTGAGCAAACACTGCTACAAATTAAACGTTTAACAGAAGAGTTTCAGCCTCTTACCCGTGGCTTAAACGAGCAACCTAATATGCTCATTTTTGACAAATCACTACCTAACGATCCACAACCGAGGAAGCAATAATGAAGGCACTATTTTTACTTTTAACGGGTGTGATCTTTATCAGTGGTTGCAGCTCTGCTATTCAAACAACAATTCAGTATTACCAATTTGAGCAGCCCATTAATGACTCTTCGCGAAATGTGCAAGATACACAGGCACAACTGCGCGTGCAAACAGTCACCCTAAGAGGCGCATTGAATAATCGGGGTATTGCTATGAAAGTAGATAGTAATCAAATCCATGCTGCTAATTATCATCTATGGGGTGAGTCGCCAGATGTTATGCTCAGTGCCAGCGCGCAGCAAACATTATTTAATACCATGACAAACTGGATGGTTATTAAAGGCTTACCCGTTATTACTGACCAACAGCAACAAACATTTTACGAATTAGAATACGAACTACACCACTTTAACGGTGATCTGCAAGGTAATGCAGATATTTCAGGGCTATGGCGTTTATACTACACTCACCCAGAATCGGGTAGGCGTTTACTAAGCATCCATAATTTTTCATCTGTTATGCCAATCGATGATGATGGCTATGATTCATTGGTGGCTACTCTTGAAAAAATGTGGCAACAAATCAACATCCTTGCGGCAAAAGAAATTGAAAAAGCGCGAATTTAATTTCGCTCTGTATTAAGTAAATATACGTCTACCGCAATGTTAGTGCTTTCTATGATCACTTGACCTTGGGTTTTAAAACCGAGCTTTTGTAATACATTTTTTGATGCACGGTTATCACAGCGGGCGATCGCCGTAACCTGGTTAATCCCCAAGTTTTGTCTATGGTTTAGCAAGGTATTTGCCGCCTCAAAAATATAGCCCTTTTTTTCAAAACCGTCTTTTAGCGCAAACCCTAAATCGGGATATTGCAGAACAGCTCGCTGATAAAACCCAACAATACCAACTAGTGTTTCATCATGTAATGCGATTATATAAGGCCCAAAGCCATGCTGCTTATGGGCAGATATAAAACTTTCTTTGATGTATTTTTTAGCGTCGTCTAAGGTATAAATACCTTTATCACCAATGTATTTGGTGAAATTAGCCTGATTAACCAACTTAAATAACTCTGCCGCATCTGCTATTTGTGCGAAGCGAATGTGTAAGCGCTCTGTTGTAAAAGCAATATTCAAAATAACTCCTAATAAATTTTTAACGACCCGATATTTTTTTATTGACTGAAATAAAAAAGAAGATTATTTTTGCGCCGATGTTTTTAAAGGCACAACAATAGCGGCATGCATTCCTTGCGCCGTCTGGCGCCAAAGCCAACGCGTTTCACTAAAACTATTAATTTAACATAATTTTTTAAGTGCCCTCCACGCGTGCAAAAGCAGTGACTTGGAAAATGATTTAACAACAAACTTATCATCTTCTTTGTTTTTGTATAAGCAGTTTACTTTTTAAATCTGTTTTTAATTTTGTGATCTTATAAATGCTTGAACCTTCTGCGTTAACTCTACTGCCGCCTGCGGTAGTGGTTGTATTGGCTGTTGTTTTACGCCGCCCTATTTTATCGTTACTGATTGGTGCATTAGTTGGCCTTGTTTTAGCTGACCCTAGCAAAGTTCTCTCAAATTTTGCCAGCACATCACTCAAAGTAATGACTGATGAAACCATTGGTTGGTTAATACTTGTGTGTGGCGGCTTTGGTGCGCTTATTGCCTTATTAGTGCGCACTGGAGGGGCTTCTGCGTTTGGTAGTTTGGCTTTAAAGTACACCCGAGGTAAACGATCCTCCTTATTTATGACCTTTTGTTTGGGTGTCGTGATATTTATTGACGATTATTTAAACGCGCTTACCGTGGGTGAAACCATGAAGCGGATCACCGACAAATTTAAAGTGAGTCGTGAAATGCTCGCTTACGTTGTTGATTCAACGGCAGCGCCTATTTGTGTACTCGTCCCTTTGTCAACGTGGGCTGTATTTTTTGGTGGCCTGTTAGTCGATAACGGCATTGCAGAAGAAGGCAAAGGCATTGCCGTTTATATTCAAGCCATTCCGTACATGTTTTATGCCTGGTTTGCGGTGTTGACTGTGGTGCTGGTTATTGCCGGCGTGATCCCTACTTTTGGCCCCATGAAAAAAGCCGAGCAACAGGCGCTAACTCACGCTCCTACTTTAGAGCCTGCGATTTATGCTCAAGTACAAACCGCCGATGAATATGCAGTAAAAGCAGCGGAAGAACACTTTGAAGATGCGGATCCTAAAGGTAAGTTATATAACTTTTTGTTGCCGATTATTTTATTAGTCGCATTTACCGTATATTTTGAAATAGATGTGTACAAAGGTCTATTAGCGACAATGGCTGTCACTTTGCCATTTTATGCGTTACAAAAATTAATGAGCTTTAGCGAAATGATTGAGCGTATGCTGGATGGTTTTAAAAGTATGATCCCCGCAATTGGAACCGTGATTGCCGCCTTTATTTTTAAAGATGTATGCGACTTAATTGGCTTGCCACAATTTGTGATTGGCAGCTTAAGCCCGTATATGACCGCTGGCTATTTACCTGCGGTGGTATTTATTGCGATGTCGATATTAGCGTTTGCGACGGGTTCAAGTTGGGGGATTTTTGCGGTTTCAATTCCTATTGTCATGCCTCTGGCAACAGCGGTTGATGCAAATATTCCATTGGTGATTGGCGCATTGCTTTCAGCGTCTTCATTTGGTAGCCAAGCCTGTTTTTACTCTGATTCAACCGTACTAGCAGCACAAGGCTCTGGCTGTAATTTGATCAGTCATGCTGTAACGCAATTACCTTTTACCTTAATTGCTGCAGGCTTTGCCATCATTGGCTTTTTACTTATGGCCTAACATGGCAATGGTAGCCATTTTACTAAAACCATAATTAACGCCGTTAAAACAAAACCCAGTCAACAATGGCTGGGTTTTGTTTGGTTTTTGAGTAATTTCAACTTACTTTTGCAATTTTATATCGCTGTAGTAAGCATCTAAACTCGTCACTTTAGTTTGGTTTGGCAAATCAGCAAACTCGCTATCACTAAACTTACTGCCACGTAATTGCACATTTAAGCGTGCTGCTTGTGGATTTAACATGGTTTGCTGGTAGTAGTCTTTAATATCAGCAAGGGTGACTTTTTCTACTTCTGCAATTAACTTTTGTTTTGAATCAAAATCAAAGTTCTCACGGTACCAATCGTTAATCAATGGACTCATTTCGTCGCTTAAATTCTTTGGCTGTTCTTTTAACGAGACCAACGTTGCATTTTTAAGCTGTGCAAATGTTTCCTCACTCATGGCATTAAGCTCTAAAGCGTACTCTTTTTTGAACTTATCAAAGCGTACTTGAATTTCTTTTGGTCCTTTAACCGGTGTTTGAATAAACAAACCAATACCAGAGTAATCCTCAATAGGACGCGCTAACGCCCCTACCGCATAAGCTAGTTGTTCTTCGGTACGCATTTTGTCAAACGCGATTGTTCTAAAGTGTCCTTGTAAAACCGCCGCCTGCGCTTTTTGTTTGTAACCTGGCGTTGGGTGAATGGTCATATCGACAACGGCTACATCGGCTACATCAATATCTTTGTGTAATACGCGCGCTTCACCTAGTTGTGGTAACCAGGCTTTACTGCGAGCAAACTCAGATTTTGTATGATTATTTGGTAAAATAGCCGTTAATTCAGCAGCAATGGCATCAATATCTTTTTGATTATAGTTACCATAGCTAAATACGCGTAAGTTATTATTCGCTAAGGTGCTTTGCTTTAATGCTTGTAAATCAGCGAGTGTCAGTGATTGAGCTGCCTTAATAAGCGCGTCAGTATCAAAACTACCGGTTCGAGTCAGTTTTGAATATTCACTAAACGCTTGTGCATACGGGAACTGTTTTTGCTGATTGAGTAAATCACGTTGATAACGGTCAATCGCTTGGTTAAATGCTTGCGCTGAAATTTTATCGTCAAATCCAGCTAACGCTTGTTTAAGTAAGGTATCTTGTTTATCGGTAAAACCACTTAATGATAAAACTAAGCCATTGCTTGAGCTTAAATTAACATTCATACCGGCAATAGCCGCTTCGGTTCGTAGCTGACTTAATTGAGTGTTATATAAATCTGCCCACACAGAATAAAGGACGGTTGAGTTAATATCACGCAACCCTGTTTGTGTGTTGATATACACCTCAACTAAACCTTTGGGTTGCTCTGCAAACTGCTGGCTTGCTTGGCGCCAGATTTTTACACCGTTTTTATCATAGCTAAGTTCTGGGTGTTTTTGCTCTTTAAAAGCCTGCGTTTTAATTGCAAAACTCTCTGGCAGTAAGTTGTTAACACTTGGTAAGGCTAAATTAAATTCACTTGGCTTTTCCCAGCTGGCAATTTCTGCGTCGCTAATATCACTAATTCGGTATTTACCATCATAAAAATGTAATTGTGAATCAGTATCTTCTTGTTGAGAAATATACCAAACACGTAAGGTATCTGCGTTAAGTTGTTTTAGTACATTATTAACCGCATCAGCATCAAACTTAGCGTAGTAGTATGGTGCGTTTATCGCATGATTTAACGGGTAATCTTGCATGCTTTGAGTCAGCGCACTGACGTAGTTAAACTCATCACCTTTTTCTAAAAATTTAAACTGGTTATTTAAAGAGGTGCGAATTTCATTAAAGTACTTACTATTAACACCTTCACGTTTAATTAAATCAATATATTGCATAATAGTCGCAACAATGGCTTCGCGGTTTTTCATGCCTTCATCAGTCAGCTCTATGTTCACATTTAAAGAGCCATAGTTACCATATTGATTTGGTGAAGCAGACGCTGATAACTGCGATACCCAGCCTTTATCACGTAATATTTGTGCTGGGCTACCTGGCATTTCATTGCTAAGTAAATAGGCAACAAAACGATTAGGTTTTACTGCAAATTCAGTTTGATTATTAGTGATTGTAAAGTCGAGCTGTAATTGTTTAACGTCTTCGTTTGGCGAGTAAAAAACACGTTTACCACCGGCATTATCAAAATCTAGCTTGGCTGATACTTTTGGCTTTTCAATATTTTTATTTTTAATATCAGCGAAGTATTTTTCTGCTTTTTTCTGCATTTCTTCAAGCGGTAAATTAGAAATTAACGCCACTTTCATAATATTTGATGAATAATATTTATTATAAAAATCAACAGTTTCTTTGTGTAATGAACTATCAGCTTTATCGCCTAACGTTTCAAGGTTACCAATTAAGAATCGATTAGCTGGGTGTTCACCCATCATTTTACGTGCAAGTTTAAATTGGCCAAAAAAGTCCATTTCACGACGCATTGACCACTCAGCATTCACTGCGTTTTTTTCTTTTTCTGTGTATTCTGGGTAAAGCTTAGGGGCTTTAAAAAAGTCTGAAAAGCGGTCTAAGCCTTCATCAAACGCATCGTTATTAATTTTAAACATGTAGTTCGTAATATCGAGCCACGTATAGGCATTATGCGCTCCGCCGTTTTTAGTCATAAAATCGGAGTACCCTTTAGTGTCAGGGTAGCGCTCAGTGCCTAAAAACAACATATGTTCTAAATAATGCGCCATACCTTGCTGGCTCATTGGGTCGTGCAGCAGGCCGACGCCGACACTCAATGAAGCAGCCGATTTTTCTGCGCTTGGATCAGAAACTAAAATCACTTCAATATCATTGGCAAGTGTTAGTGTTTTGTATTCACGATTATCGTTAGGGCTTACAACAAGCGTTGGTGATAAAAGTGATGTTTGTGATGATTGAGAAAGAGTGGCGGTATTCGAACAACCGCTTAATATTGCCAGTGCAATTGCACTTAAGCCGATGATGTGTTTCATTTTAGTTATATCCATTGCTGTTAAATATGGGCTTAGTGTTATAAAAAGACTAAATCACTTATAAACTACCATTATCAATTAATACTATGCTACTAATTAGCACTTAATTGTGTAACACATTGTGAATAGTTTATATAAATAATAAGGTAAGTTATGGAAAAGATAATAATAATAGCCATGTTCGTTCAGGTAACACTTTCATTAGTTGTGATGGTAATAATGGGAAAACGACGTTTTGCGGCGGCTAAAAACAAACACATACAGTTAAGTGACTTTGCTGCTATGCGACTTGATAATGCGGGCGATCATGTCAGAGTCGCTGATCGTAATTTTAGCAATCAATTTGAAATACCTGTGCTTTTTTATGCGGGTTGTTTACTTGCTTTACAGCTTAATATGGCGAGTGTCCCTATTGCAGTCTTGGCGTGTATATTTGTAGCGACACGCATTATTCATAGCCTCATTCACCTTGGTAGTAATCATTTAAGAGCCCGTTTTAGAGTATTTTTGCTAGGCTGCTTATCTGTGTTTGTAATATGGGTAATGTTACTGGTGAGCGTACTTTACAACTAGGGTCTGATGACCTTTCAAGGTTAAATTTGCAGCAGTCTGTTTGGTATTTAGGCAAGGCAGAGCCTATGTGGTGTGGTTATTCCCCATAAATAGGCGATAACGCAGCATCAATGCCAAACAGGCGGTGCCCTTCGGGTTCTGCCTAGGGGCGGTTTACTCTTTGTTGCTCGGTTTTTACTTAGCCCACTAGGTTACAAACCTCGCGCCGCGATTAAACCGCCCCTAGTTTGAACAAATTGTAATCCGCAAAGATCAACAGACCCTAACTAAAAAAACGGCGGCTATGATAAGTCGCCGTTATTTTTACGGCTTATTTAGTGCGTTTTAACCTAGGTGCTACAAGCAATAGTGCGCCTAAAAACCATGCCATACTGCCACTAGAGTCTGAACTTTGTGGTGGTGTCACTTCTACGTTATCAATTAATGTATTCTCTTTAGGTGTTAAGTTTTGTGCTGAATTAGGATCGTCATCAAGCACAACCACCGTTTGTATTGACACTAAGTTTTGATTACTAATAACTACATTTTCATCTGAACATTGCTCTTTAGTAATACCAACCAATGGTACCTCTGCACAATGAACTAAGGCCGCTATTTTATCTAAAGTTTCTTGGCTTTGTGCTGTTATTTGTCCGAAAACGGTAAACCCACCATTTTGTAAATCTAAGTTTTGGCTGTTATCACTCATATTAAAAAACCATTGGCTAGTGGCGCTGTTTTCATTGCCGCCCTGCTTTGCCATGGCAATTGTGCCTTTTACATTAGAGTAAACAGGTTCGTTAATAACCGCTGGCTTGGTTGTAATGGGATCCATTTTGTCAGAAAAAGTAAAGCCTCCTCCTTGAATGACAAACTTATCAACAGAGCGGTGTATTACTGTTTGATTATACGCAGCATCATTAACATAACTTAGGAAGTTTTCTACTGTTTTAGGTGTTTGTTGATCAAACAAGTTAATTTCTATCGTTCCTTGGCTCGTTTGCATTTCGACTATGGTTGCTGCGCTTGAAAAGCTCGCTGCAGTTAAAATTGACGCTAAGATAAGCTTCTTCATTATTATTCCTATTTTTTATTGTCATTAGGCGTCATAGAATAGTGTGATTCATTTTATAAATCGATACATAAGCACTTAACGCTACAATTCATATCAAAGTAATTACACTGCAGTTACAACTGTTTACATTTTAATTTTAAACACGTTATGGAGAGTTAATTGTCTGAGTGCCTTGGTGTACATCACGGTGACTCTTTTTTAATTCACTTTAAGCCTAGCAAGGTACTTAAAAAGCCCCTTATCAATCACTCTTTTTTTGTTATTATCAGCCTACACAGTGATAGGAGTAAATATAATGGCAAACAACACGACTATTTGTGACTTTGGGCTACACCAAGGTGAACCATACACCCAGCTTCCCGTCAGCTTTTTGAAATGGATGATTGATGTAAATCATCAAAAATCTCAATACGCACATGATGAGCTCGCACGCAGAAAACGGGTTGTAGAGCAGCAACGTGAAGTCTCATTGGCTGAAAAATATGAATAAGTGCGTTTTTTTAACCTCGAACTAGTTTAAACTAGCCGCCTACTATACTGAGTTTTGTTAATCGATAGGTATTTTATGCGTACTCTTGTTTTTCTCATTTTATTTCTTGGTTTATATGGCTGTGCCAGTGACTCAGTCAATAAACCTGCAGCACACTATTTAACTGTTCTTCATACCAATGATAATCATGGTCGCTTTTGGCATAATGAAAAAGGCGAATATGGTATGGCTGCGCGTAAAACCCTAATCGACCAGCTAAGAGCCGATGCAAAAGCACAAGGGCATCAGGTTTTATTATTATCAGGTGGCGATATTAATACCGGTATTCCTGAATCAGATCTACAATTTGCTGAGCCCGATTTCAAAGGCATGTCGAAAATTGGCTATGACGCAATGGCACTAGGTAACCACGAGTTTGATAATCCATTAAGTGTATTAAGACAGCAACAGCAATGGGCTAATTTCCCTCTTTTATCGGCTAATATCTTTGATAAACAAACTAACGAAACTATTTTTGAGCGTTATAAAATATTCAACAAAGGCGGCTTAACCATTGCTGTAATTGGGTTAACAACGACAGACACCGCTAAAATTGGTAACCCGCAATACATTGGTCACTTAGATTTTAAAGATCCGGTTGAGATAACCGCCTCACTTACCCAAACATTAAAAGCAAAATACAATCCTGACATTACCATTGCGGTAACGCACATGGGGCATTATGTAGATGCCAATTATGGGATAAATGCTCCAGGTGATGTCACACTTGCTCGCTCTTTAGATAAAAATGCCCTTGATATGATTATTGGTGGCCATTCCCAAGAGCCAGTGTGTATGGCTGCAGAAAATGTCACAGATGAGAATTTTAAGCCAGGTTTAGCCTGTAAACCTGATCGACAAAATGGAACCTGGATAATGCAAGCCCATGAATGGGGTAAGTATGTGGGTAAAGCGGAGTTTAAATTAGAAAACGGTCAATTATCACTGCTAAGTTATCAATTATTGCCCGTTAATTTATACGTAGATAAAAAGCAAAAAGACGGTAGCGTAAAATCCGTACTTGCTGCAAATTACATTAAACCAGATCCAGCGCTACAAACCTTTTTAGCGGCGTACCAACAAAAAGGGGCAAAACAAATTGAGGGTAAAATTGGCTTTGTGAATGACAGACTCGAGGGTGATCGTAACAAAGTACGCTTTGAGCAAACTAACCTTGCTCGCGTTATTATTCAAGCGCAAATGAATACCGTAGGTGCCGATTTTGGCATTATCAGTGGTGGCGGTGTTCGCGATAGCATCAATGCGGGTGACGTGAGTTATAAAGACATACTCAAAGTACAGCCTTTTAAAAACCGTGTCGCTTATATCGATTTCAAAGGCAATGATATTTTAACCTATTTAAATGTCGTGACGCGTTTCCCACCAGACTCTGGAGCCTACATGCAATACCACAACTTAGCCTTTGAGCTTAAAGAGGATCAAGTAACTAACGTGTTCATCGCCGGCAAGCCGCTTGATATAAACAAAACATACCGCATGAGTATTAATGAATATAATGCTTCTGGTGGCGATAGTTACCCTAAAATTACTCACATGAAAGGATTCGTAAGCACCGATGAAACGGACTCTCAGGCATTAAAACGATTTTTTGCAGAGCACAGCCCTGTTGATGCACATGAGTTTGCACCTAAATAGTAATCTGTATTGAACAGTGATGAGTGTCATTGATATATAATGACACTCATAATTCAGGTTTATGTTATCACCAAGCCAATTTAAGCGCACTTCAACCCACAAACCTCTCACACTCTATTTAAATTAGTAGCTCTCTTAACCAGAGTTAAGATTAAGTAGCAAAGCACGATTACTTTCCTATTATTTCTATATTTCCTTGACCCACATTTGCTAACCCATAACTGTGCATTCGTGAGCGTGAGCCCTCTCCAAATGCTTTCGGTGGGTAGTATAATCCCTTTTGCTCAGGGCAATCGTTTAACACATCATCCAGTGACGCACGAATTTCACTCAATGTTTTCTCTAGACTGTTATTAAAGTTTGGACGTTTTCTTACTGTATGACCAAGCTCAACTAAACGATAGAAATATTTATTGGCAAGCTCTATCAATTCCTCGGGTACATTCTTGTTATGATTAAGCTTGATCTCTGGATTGTTAGTGCAATATTCCACAAGCGCTAAATAAAAACATAACGGTTTGTTTGCCAAAGCTACTTGGTGCTCCAAAGAAACGCTACTCGATAATGTTTTACTTTTTAAATCAATAATCAGGGTTAATGGTTTTGACTCTGTAGTATTTGATTCTGCGTGAACAACCTGTTTTTCATCACTTTTTTTAATATAGGCTAATTTTATTAGGTATGTTAGTAATATGCTAAGAATAAAAAGCATCCCATAAATAGCTACCACATCACCCGTAAAATACGGCTGTCTCAAAGAGAAAACGATGAACACCACACCATTATTACTATTTAACTCTCGAATAAACTCTGTGTAAGTTTTTAAAGAAGCATCAAATTCATGCTGTGGCGTTATAGCTACAACCTCAATACCGGTACTATCAATAAAGGTGTTTAAGGTTTGAATATAATTAAGTAAAGCTGCTTTATTACCTGAGTGTTTAAGCAGCTCATTAGATAAATCTAACAAAGGTAAGTCTAAAGCGATTCGTTTTTCTATTTGTATTATTTGTAATTTATTTACTTGCTGTTGTTTTTGCATTGTCGAAATATAAAAAACAGACGAGAAAACCAAGAATAAAAAAATTGTGCATATTATCCATATTAACCTATTCATTACGATTCCCCTATAAAGGTAACGGGGTAACTGTTGCACTGCCAATATGGCTCAACATCTTGATAATATTGAAACGATTGTTCTTTAGACATACTCAATAAGTGAGACTGTACAGCACAGAGTAAATCAGTATTGTTATGCTGCATTTTTAAGTACCAACGGGTGCCTGCCACATTACTACTAATAGGCGTAATATAATTTTTTGAAAAACGCTGACTGTCACTTTCTCTCCAAAAAGAGGCAATAAGGTCGACTTCCCCGTTCGCCAATAATTCTCTCAACTCATTGTGTGAACTCGCATAGGTTATTTTTAGCTGAGCAATGTTTAGGCCTAGCTCTTTAAAGGCTTGTTTGGGTAAAATGTGTCCTGAGCGACTCGTTGGATAATCTAACAGACCGATTTTTTTATCTAAAAAATATTGTTTGCTGATCTTAGGTTTTTCTTTTGAAGAGATAAAAAATGCAGTGTAATCAGAAAAGCCAACCACAGGCTGATAGTTGTAAGTAGATTCAGCCTTAAACGCATCCATAATATTATTTTTCGCTAAAATTAAATCTGCAATACCTTTACCTACAAACTCTAAGCTATCAACGGTTCTATATCCCCAATAGCCAATGACAGAGCCATACTGTTTTGCCACTACTTTGTCGCCACAGAGATTTTGAGTAAGTAATTGAGCAACGTATTTTGAGGGGGTAAATACTATAAGTTGACTCTTATTAGCCGTTGCCGTTGTTTGACATGTCGTTGATGTCTCTATTATTACTGGAAACGTTATATCTTCCTCGCCCACAATAACTTGACCTGAAAACCAACTTAGCAACACGCCCAGAAACATAAATGTAACAATTGCTGTTTTATGCAACATTAACTTCTTAATATTCAAAAAACACCCGTTTAAATTAGAGTAATAGCTCATTTGAACAATTTTAATTACTTATTACAATAGGTAATTTTACCTGTCAAACCCAAGCCATTGAATAAAAACAACTTTAAACAAGAAAATATGAATATTATTGAGTCCTTTCTATCAACTAAAAAAATGAGGACAATTGACCTTATCAGCGTTTACAAAATAAATGTCACACTACTAGGATGCTTCAATGTACAAAAATGTAAAATATTCGCTTTCTTTAACACTTTTAATTAGTGCAATATTTGCAAGCACAGATTGTAATGCTTGGGGCCAAAACGGGCATCGTGTAGTGGGTAAAATTGCAGAGTCGCACATAAGCGAAACTACTAAGACTGCACTTATCCCCTATCTCAACGGCGAATCTTTAGCTCAGATTTCAACATGGCCTGACGAAATGCGATCTGCACCAGGTGACTTTTGGCAAAAAAAATCATCTCGTTGGCATTACATTAATGCTGATGACAACGCGACCTTTAGTTTTGACCACGACCACACTAAACACAAAGAATCAGTAACAAACATATTAGAAGGCATTCACTACTCTATCCGCGTGTTGAAAGATGATAAATCAAGCCTTGCGGCCAAACAGTTTAGCTTGCGTTTTTTGGTGCATTTAGTGGGTGACAGCCATCAACCATTTCATGCAGGAAGAGCAGAAGATAGAGGCGGCAATCGCGTTAAGGTTTCTTTTTTTAACCAACAAACCAATCTTCATAGCTTATGGGATACCAAGTTAGTAGAAAACGAAAACTTATCTTTTACTGAATACGCTCAGTTTATAAATACCAACAACAGCGAGCTAATTAGTGAATATTTACAAAGTACACCAACAAGCTGGCTTGAAGAGTCGCACAACTTAGCCCTAAAAATATATGAATCAACAGAAGAACAGATTAGCTACGACTATATCTACAACAACACCCCTATTGTGAAAACACGCTTGCAACAAGCGGGAATTCGCTTGGCTGGATTGTTAAATACATTATTTGATCCTGCTAACACGCAATCAAAAATGGCCTTAACACAGCAAACACAAAAATAAATTTAGTTTCTAACTTAAATCATCTACATGGGAAATCAACATTATGACTAAGCTTCGCCTTTCGAAATTAACTGGGGCTGTAATTCTAGCTCTAGGAGTTTCAACAAGCGCTATGGCTGCTGACACTTCATCTGCAATGCGTGGTAAAATAACCACACCTTCAGGTGCGAGCGCTGCAAACGTTAAAATTAAGGTCGTTCATCAACCAACCGGCACAATTAGTGAACTAACGACCAATGAAAGTGGTACTTTCATTGCGAATGGTTTACGTGTTGGTGGACCTTACACTGTGATCATCGACTCTGATACGTTTAACGATACTACCGTTGAAAACATCTTTTTAAACCTTGGCGAAACTTACCGATTAACATCGCAATTAGCACCACTCAATATTGAAAAAATTGAAGTGTCTGGTTATAAAATTGTCCAACAATCGGGTGGTTCTAGCAGCACGTTTGGTGAAGATACCATTAATAACATGCCTAGCTTTAATCGTGACATTAAAGATATCGCACGTTTAAATCCGCTTGCGAGTATTAATGGCAGTGGTGAGCTAACTTTTGCCGGCAGCAACCCACGTACGAATGGTTTAACCGTAGATGGTATTGGCCAAAATGATGACTTTGGTTTAAGTTACGGCGGCTACCCGACTTCACAGCCTCCAGTAGCCCTTGATGCAATTGAGCAAATATCTGTTGATGTTTCTCCATTCTCTGCCTCTAAAGGTAACTTTGGTGGTGGTACTATTAACGCGGTAACTAAGTCAGGTACTAACGAACTTAAGTTTTCTGGTTTTTACGAAACATCAACACCTGATATTGCAGGCGATGTAGACAGCATATCTCAAGTGTTTGCTGATAACCGCCCAGTTTTAGATGACGATGGTCACCGCACATATATTGTTGAACAAGTAGAACCTAACCAAACTGAAAAACGCTACGGTTTTAATGTTGGCGGCCCACTTATAGACGATACCTTATTTTACTTTGTTAACTACAATAAATGGTCAAGCGAACTAGATTTAGATTATGGTTTTGAAGGTTCAGGCGCAACCAACGAATACGATGTGAGTGAAGAAAGCTATAACCGTTTCCTTAATATTCTAAATAACGAATACGGTTTAACCGATTCTCTTGGAGGCGACCCTAAAGACACCAACGAAACATTACTTGTAAAGCTAAGCTGGAACATTGCCGATGATCATCGTTTAGATTTTACCTATCAGTGGCAAGATGACAAAGATGAAACAAACTTTGGAACTGGTGGCACATCAGTTCAGTTTGCATCAAGTCGTTATACCTACGCAACCAAGTTTAATAACTTTGCTACCAAGCTATATTCAGATTGGAATGAAGACTTTTCAACTGAAATCGGTATTGCATACAAAGATGTATCATCGAGAAGTTTAACAAATTCTGATATTGGTAGCGTTAAAGTTGAAGAATACTTCCGCGGCCCTTCTTATGAATTTGGTACCGATGAGTTTCGCCATGCAAATAGCTCAGCAACAGAAAATTTAACACTTTCTCTTGATGCCACTTATTTAATGGACGAGCATGAAATTAACTTTGGTATGCAATATGAGTCGTTAAACTTATACAACCTTTTTGCAGCTAACTCTCTCGGTTCATGGGAATTTGATAACTTTAATGGTTTCGAAAATCGTGAAGTAGGTAACTACAAAGGAAAGTACGATTTTAGCTACAGCAATGCCTTTACAAATAACCCTAATGACACCGCTTACGACGCAACCCGTAATCAATTAGCACTTTACATTGAAGATACTTTTTATGTTGGTGATGATTTAGAAGTAACGGCAGGTGTTCGTTATGAGCGTTTATCTTCTGATGATAAACCAACACTCAACGAAAACTTTTTAAACACCTATGGCTTTAGCAATCAAGAAAATCTCGATGGGTTAGATATTATTCTACCGCGTATTGGCTTTAAGTATTACGCTACAGAAGCATTAACAGTTAACGGTGGTGTAGGTCGTTTCCAAGGCGGTATTCCTAACGTTTGGTACAATAACTCATTCCAAAACGATGGCATTACATTTGTAGATGCACCACAAAGCGTTATTGACGATTACTATGCTAATAATCAAGCTGATATCACTCAAGTACCAGACGCTATAAAAGGTTCTTTAGTTCAAGGTGCAGGTAGTACAAACTATGTTGACCCAAATTTTGAACTACCGTCAAGCATCCGTGCACAACTTGGATTTGAGTACGACTTTGATTCTGAATTACTGGGTGAAGGCTTTAAATGGCAAGCAGAAATTGCTTATCATAAAAAAGAAAACGAAGCTGTGTGGCATAACACCGCCATAAAACCTGTAGGTGTTGCAGCCGACGGCGAACGTATCATCTATGAAAGTATTTACAGCGGTGATTTAGCTGATAACTTTGATATAGCAATGACTAATTCAACTGATGATGGTCGCTCTGTTATTATTTCAACAGCACTTGCTAAAGAGTGGGAAAATGGCCTTTATATTTCAGCAAGCTATGCACATCAGGATGTAACAGAAGCGTCTTCAGGTTCTTCATCACGTGCACAAAGCAACTATCAGTACAATATCACTAAGAGCCGAAATGAAGACTTTGCTGCCCGTGGTGCGTATGAAGTAGAGCATAGCTTTAAAGTTAATTTAGCGTATAACACTGAGTTCTTCAGTGGCTATGCCACAAGATTTAATGTGTATTTTGAACGTCGCTCTGGTCGTCCATTTAGCTATACTATGGGTATGTATCAAGATAGTGACTTAGGTGATACGCGTGACTTTTATTCAAGCTCAGCTTATTTAGCGTATATTCCAACTGGTGCAGATGATGCAAACGTAAACTGGGATGAATCAGGGCTATCATGGAGTGAACTTGAGACACTACTTAATAGAGCGGGTATTTCTGAGCGAGGTCAAATCTTAGACCGTAACTCAGGCACGCAACCATGGGTTACCACTATGGATATTAGCGTTAAACAAGAGATCCCAGGTTTTGCAAAAGGTCATAGCGGTGAGGTTTACTTTATGATTGATAACTTTGCCAACTTATTAAACAGTGACTGGGGCGTAGAAAAGCGCTTAGGTTTCTCTGACCAAGCAGTTTACGACTTTGGCGGCTTAGACGATCAAGGTCGTTATATAATTGATAGCAGATTTAATGGTGCTGATGTTCGTAACTATAGCCAATATCAAACTAGCTCATCAGCTTGGCAAGCTAAAATTGGTGTTAGCTATAAGTTTTAATACATAGCCTGTACATCAAAAACTCGTAAAATTAAAAAAGCCATTACATGCATGTAATGGCTTTTTTTATGGAAAAAATCACTTTTCATCTGTTTGTCATAAAAACTACTTACTATTTGAACGGTAAAATATTGAAACATAGATAAAATGCTAAATTTCATAAATAAAGTGTTTTATAATAAAAAAATTACAGTTGTATTTTATTTGTAACAAACAAATGAGGTACACTATGTAAGTATTTTGGGTTAAGTGTATTTTGCGGTCGCTTAATCCAAAATTAAAATAAAAAAGCTATTAAAAGTTTATTTAACTACACGGGAAAATAAAATGAAAATTCAACTTCGCAAAACAGCTCTATCACTTGCTATAGCAGCATGTGTTGGTGTGAGTGGTGCTGCAATTGCAAACGAAACAACCTCTGCAATTAAAGGTCAAATAAAGGGTCCTAACGGTAACCCTGCTGCAGGAACTAAAATTACTATTTTACACGTTCCTTCAGGCTCTGTTAAAACAACTGAAGTAAATGACGCTGGTTACTTTACTGCTAAAGGTCTTCGTGTTGGCGGCCCTTACAAAGTAATTGTAGACTCAGACATCTACGCTGACCAAGAGTTCAATAATATTATCTTGAACATTGGTAGCGACTACCCTGTTAATACTTCACTTGAAAATATCTCAGATGTTGAACAAATTGTAGTAACTGGTCGCCCTATTAGCACTATGTCTGGTGGTACGGGTCCTGCTTCAACATTCACATTAAGCGATCTTGAAAATCAACCAGCTATTAACCGTGATTTAAAAGATATTATTCGTATTGACCCTCGCGTTGCTATCGATGATAGCCGTGGTTCAATCAACTGTGGTGGTGGTAATCCACGTTTTAACAGCTTAACCCTTGATGGCGTTCGTATGAACGATAACTTTGGTTTAAGCTCAAATGGTTACCCTACTATTCGCGCTCCGTTCTCTTTTGATTCAATCGAGCAAGTAGCGGTAGAATTAGCCCCTTTTGATGTTCAATATGGTGGTTTTACATCATGTAACATCAATGCAGTTACCAAATCTGGCGGCAACGACATTCACGGTGGTGTATTCTACGATTACACTAACGATTCGATGAAAGGCGATAAGATTGAAGGTAATGACGTTGATAACGGCGATTACAGTGAAAAACGTTATGGCTTTAATGTTGGTTTACCGCTAATTAATGACACGCTGTTCCTTTTCACTTCTTACGAAAAACTTGAAGGTGTTAAACAGTTTAACTATTCATCTTTAGTGTCTTCTGCAGAAATTGATGAAATTAAACAAATTACACGTGATGTTTATGGTTACGAAGCCGGTGTAACACCAGCTAGCTCACCAGTAGAAGATGAAAAAATCCTAGTGAAGCTAGATTGGAACATCAACGATGACCACCGTGCTAACCTAATTTATAACTACAATGATGGCTTTACTTTATCGCAATCAGATGCAGATGGTGATGAGCTCGCATTTGACAGCCACTTTTATGAGCAAGGCGCAGAGTTTACTTCAATCGTTGCATCACTTTACTCTGATTGGAATGACAACTTTTCAACTGAAGTTCGTTTAGGTAAATCAGAGCTTGACGCTCGCGTTCAATCTTTAGACGCAGCAAGCGGTTTTGGTGAGTTCCAAATCAGCACAGACAATGCCACGGTGTACGTTGGTCCTGATGACTCTCGTCAATCAAATGATTTAAACTACGATACCACAACAGCTAAATTCTCAGGTACCTACTACCTTGATCAGCACACGATTACCGCTGGTTTTGAGTATGAAAAGTTAGAAGTATTTAACCAATTCGTACAACATACTGAAGGTGAATGGCGTTTTGCTTCGATTGACGCATACAGAAATGGGATTGCTAATGCAGTTTATTATAATAACTCTGCAAGTACGAATAACCCAAATGATGCAGCTGCTAACTTTGCTTATTCACAAAATACATTTTATGTACAAGATGAATACAGCTTTTCAGATATCGATGCATCATTAACATTTGGTCTTCGTTACGACAGCTATTCAAGCGATGACAAACCAACATTAAATCAGAATTTCACTAATCGTTACGGTTTTAGCAATCAGTCAACGTTTGACGGTATTGATTTAATTCAACCACGCGTAGGTTTTGAGTGGTATGCAACCGATGCACTAGAAGTACGTGCGGGTGTTGGTTTGTTCTCAGGCGGTAACCCTAATGTATGGTTGTCTAACTCATATTCAAATGATGGTATCACCAATATTGGTGCTTATATCAGCGATATCAGTAATTCTTATAAAGTTGGTTCTGGTGATGATGAAGTCACTCTAGTTGACCTATTTGATACGCCAAATGTAAATGGTGGTACTCCAGGTTACGACGTTCCACAAGATATGTTTGACAAAGTAGCAAATACTGAAATTGGTTCGGGTGATGCTACAACAAACGCGGTAGATCCTAACTTTGAAATCCCATCAGAGTGGAAGTACTCCTTAGGTGCTACATATACTACAGAAAACGACTATGTTATTGCTTTGGATTACCTTTACACTAAGAAGCGAGATGCAGCGACTCTTGTAGATATTGCTTTACAAGATTCTGGTAAAACTACTTTTGATGGTCGTCCTATCTATGAAAGAAAAGAAGATCCATTAAATCCAGGTAAATATCGTAGTGGTGAACTATTACTAACAAATGTGAATGGTGATAGTGGTGAGTCTTCAATTATATCTGCTGCAGTAAGTAAAGCTTTTGATAATGGCGTTAGCGTTCAGTTCTCATACGCTTACACTGATGCAGATGATGTAAACCCAATGACTAGCTCTGTAGCCAGCTCAAACTACGGTAACCTAGCAACATCAAACCCAGGTAACCCTGGCGTGGCATCATCTGATTACGAAATCCCACATCGCTTTACATTAAACCTAGGTTATAAACACGAGTTCTTCGATGGTTATAACACCCGCTTTAACCTATTTGGTGAAGCATACAAAGGTTTACCATATAGCTTTACCTATAAGAGTAATCGCGACACCGGTGCGGGCGATATTCAATTTGGTGATAGAAACTCTAATGGCGCGCGTCAATTATTGTATGTACCACTTGAAAATGATCCAAACGTTGTCTACAACATGAGTGCTGATGAAATCAATGAGTTTAACGACTTTATTGCATCTGAAGGTCTTAAACGTGGTGAAATCACTGGTCGTAACCAACAGAACTCTGATTGGTTTGTTAAATTTAACTTTAAAATCACTCAAGAAGTACCTGGCTTTATGGATGGCCATAAAGGTGAAGCATTCTTCGTAATCGATAACTTAACGAATATGTTAAACGATGATTGGGGTGTATTAAGAAAAGGCTCTTTCGTGGGTAATAAGATGGTTGAAGTAAATATTAATGACCAAGGTCAATACGTTTACTCAAACTTCAGTGCACGTAGTGCTGAACAGTCTGTACAACGCGATGCCTCTTTATGGGAAATGCGTGTAGGTGTTCGTTACACGTTCTAATTTGATTGATTAAATTAGTGTATTTAAAAGCCCACTTTGTGGGCTTTTTTATGCCTGTAATTTATTTTTTAATTTATCAAAAATTGCGATTAGCTGATGCTGTTCAGCATCCGACAGGCAGCTTAATAATGCACGCTCCCACTGCAATGCTTGTGGCGTTATTTTTTCATATAAAGCCATGCCCTTATCACTTAGCATCAAAAATGCAGCGCGCTTATCATGCTTATTTAACTCGCTATAAATAAGCCCTTCATCAATTAGCGTTTTTACTGCCCTTGATACTGTCGACTTATCCATATCCGCTTGAGTACATAGCTGCTTTGCTGTGCTTTGCCCAGATTGTGCTAAATTAGCGATTATTCGCCACTGAGGAATAGTTAAATCAAACTCTTTTTTATAAATACTCGAAAAATCATTACTTACCTGTGTTGCTAAGTGTGTTAATTGATAAGGTAAAAATGTCGTTAAATCTATTTTCATATTGAATCACTTATTTATTTACATACGACTTTTATTTGTTCACTTTTATTTACAAGAGTCATAATCAGTGTGTTTGATATTAGTCTCACTTGAGAGTATCTTAGCGTAAATAACAAAAATATAACACTCCCCCACTTTCACAGGAGTCAGTAATGGCGACACAATTAAACTATATGACCGGCTTTGGTAATGAATTTGAAACCGAAGCGCTGCCTGGTGCATTACCGATTGGGCAATTTAGCCCGCAAAAAGTAAAATACGATTTATACGCAGAGCAATTTAGTACCACTGCATTTACTGCTCCGCGCGCCGATAATCGCCGCACGTGGATGTACCGTATTCGTCCATCAGTTGTACAAGGCGATTACACAGCCATAGACAATGGCTTAATTAGAACAGCACCCATTACTGAAGTGCCAACGCCGCCCACCATGCTTCGTTGGGATCCCATTGATATACCAGCAGAACCTACTGATTTTATTGATGGGTTGATCACTATGGCTGCAAATGGCAGCGCCAATGGGCAAGCCGGTATTGGCATTCATGTTTATGTCGCTAACAAATCAATGGACAAGCGCTTTTTTTATAACGCCGATGGCGAAATGTTATTTGTACCACAACACGGCGAGTTATTACTTAAAACAGAACTCGGGCATTTAAGTATTAAAGCCGGTGAAATTGCGGTCATTCCGCGCGGCATTAAGTTTCAGGTTCAATTATTAACTGACACAGCCCGTGGGTACATTTGTGAAAACTACGGCCATGCTTATGTTCTTGCTGAGCGCGGCCCTGTTGGCGCAAATGGTTATGCTAATGACCGTGACTTTCAATATCCAGTAGCGGCTTTTGAAGACATCGAAGGCGAATTTGAACTGATTGCTAAATTTAATGGCAATATGTTTCGTTGTGATATTGGTCATTCTCCTCTTGATGTTGTTGCTTGGACAGGTAACAGTGCGCCTTACAAATACGATTTGGCCCGCTTTAATGTCATGAATACCGTTAGCTTTGATCACCCCGATCCATCAATTTTCACGGTACTAACCTCGCCATCAGGCACTGAAGGCGTTGCAAATATCGATTTTGCTATTTTCCCACCGCGTTGGATGGTGGCTGAAAACACCTTCCGCCCGCCTTACTATCACCGTAATATTATGAGTGAGTTTATGGGTTTAATTGAAGGCGTTTATGATGCAAAAGAGCATGGTTTTGTACCTGGAGGGATGAGCTTACATAACTGTATGTCGCCGCATGGTCCTGAGGCGGATGTATTTGAAAAAGCGTCAAACGCGGACTTAGAACCACAACGCTACGATAATACGCTGGCGTTTATGTTTGAGTCACGTTATGTAATATCTCCAACTAAATACGCATTAGAAGGTAAAGAGCGCCAAGCTAATTACACTGACTGCTGGCGCACAATTAAAAAACACTTTAACGGCAATCAAGGGTAATTAGATTATGAAGCTTTATACTTATTTTCGCTCATCTGCAGCGTATCGTGTGCGCATCGCATTAAACCTAAAAAATATTGATCACCAGTTGGTGCCGGTAAACTTACTAAAATCAGAGCAACAAAGCACAGATTACTTACAGAAAAACCCCCAAGGACTTTTACCTGCTTTAGAAACAGAAGACGGCGTATTAGGTCAATCTCTAGCAATTTTAGAGTACCTTGAAGAGCAATACCCTGAAACACCATTACTGCCTGGTAATGCATGGCAAAAAGCACATATTCGCAATTTAAGTTATGCAATTGCCTGTGATATTCACCCGATTGATAATTTACGTGTGCTTAAGTATTTAAGTAGTGAACTCAATGTTGATGATGAAGCAAAAAATAAATGGTACCGCCACTGGGTTGAAGTGGGTTTTGAAAAAATAGAACGCATGCTCGATAGTAAAAATACATTTTGCGCAGGCGAGTCGCCAAGCTTAGCTGATGTATGTTTAGTACCGCAGGTATTTAATGCCATTCGTTTTAAAGTAGATATGGCTGCCTACCCTAAAATAGCAGCCATATATCAGCGTTGTAATGAGTTGGCAGCCTTTATTGATGCAGCCCCTGAAAATCAACCTGATGCAAACTAATAGAGTAAATTAACTTTTAAGTGCACTGTGTATTACCGTCACATGCTCAATTAAATCTAAGCCCAGTTCGGTTAAATAACCGCCATCTGGGCTATCTATAACCCCTTTATCGAACAAACGTTGTGCTGCGCTTAGTAAGGCGGGTTCAGCGTCTGAATGAAGTTTAATTCCCTGCATTTTGCTCTCGCGTGGAAATTTTGCTAGTAGTGTAAATTCGTCAATCATGGTTTGATTAAATAGCATATCTGTTCACCTTTTTATTGTTCTGTGTTTTACTTATATTGTCTTACTTACCCTAGCATGTTTTTTGCTAAGTGTACTTATTTTAAACACTGGAGGTTTTTGATGCGTTATTATTTTACTTCGTTTATTACTGTTTTATGCTTGTGTTTTTCAGCTTTAAGCTTCGCTAGCACAATAAAAACGCTTCCTATTGTTGATGCTACCCAGCTTATAAACACTAACACTGAGTGCTGGTATGATAATAAACGTTACAGCGAAGGAGCTATACTGCAGGTTCACTCAGTTACGCTTATTTGTGCTGCAAAGTACCCCCAACATAACAACAGTCAATTGATTTGGCTAAAGCTTGATAAGCAAGGTAACCTTATTTACCCCAAGAAGCCTGCAACTATTACTGTAAATTAATCAAGATTAACAATCTGGAATCTGCCAGCCATCTCCAAACTATTAAGATGCGGTGGGATACGTTACAATACATGCAGTTTATAAAAGCAGTGTGACTATGAATAATCAACCAAAAAACCCGCTACATGGGATAACTTTAGAGCAAATTCTTGTAGAACTAGAGCAACGCTTAGGCTTTAAAGCAATGGGTGAACAAGTAAACATAAAATGCTTTACTGATTCTCCGAGTATCAAATCAAGCTTAAAATTTTTACGTAAAACCCCATGGGCAAGAGATAAAGTAGAAGCACTTTATATTCATACCATGAGTAATAAACCGCTACGAAAACCCAGAAATAAACCAAAACTAACAGAGCCCACGCAACCTGATACATCAGATTTTGTATGGCCCTCTATTAAAAAATAAATGAGTGCTAAATGGCGTAATATTTACGCCATTTTTAGTCAGTTAGTTTTGTTCTTGGCATATTACATTCAATGAAGCAGGGTGAATACTCACTACCACTTTATCGGCAGATTTAACCTCACCATCAATTACATAATCTAGCGTTTTATCTGCGCTTATCTCTACACGTTTTGCGTTAGTATAATGCGAGTTAATAGCAAAATGTGTTTGCGTGATACTGCTAAACATTAGCTCAGCAATACTCAATACTGTGGTTTCATTGTCTTTGTTTGGCGTTAACCAGTTTACGTCTAATAATCCATCACGGTGGTCGGGTTGTCCCCCACCTTGGGCTAAAAGGGTTGTAAATGGGGCAGCATTAGCGACAATAAAGCTATTTGTATTAATAGCTTCAGGCTCATTATCATCGAGTTTAACCATCAGCTTTTGCGCTTTATTCTCGCCAAAGGAATGTAAAAACCCATTTAAATAAGCAAGCTGGCCAGATTTATTTTTCGACTCTCTATCTGCTCTTTCAATCATTGCATGCTCAAAGCCAATGCCAATTAGCAATAACATCAAATCGTTATTACAATATGCGGTATCGATCAGGTTTGTCTGACCATCAATTATTAAATCGCACGCTTGCTCAACAGGAATAAATTTAGATTTTATTCCCATCAGCACATGGGCCAACGCATTAGCTGTCCCCAACGGTATAATTCCTAATCGACAAGACGTACCCACTAAAACACTCGCAACCTCAGTGACTGTGCCATCTCCACCGCAGGCAATTATAATATCAGGCTCGTGCTCTATAGCTTTTTTAGCCAATGTAATGCCGTTTTGTTCCGGTGTAGTTTTTAAAATGGTTAAATCATAATAAGCAGATAAACGTGTAACGATTAAATGCTCTTTTTCAGACCATAACTTAGTGCCTGATACAGGATTAGCAATTAAATATGCTTTATTTTTTATCACTAGCTCACCTCTTCGGTGGCGCTTAACTAAATGGCGTAATTGGCGTTTATTAAGATTGGCTGTTTCACGTGTTTCTTTGATTTGAGCAAGAATGTCATGTACATCAGCTTCTTTATTTTGACTCAATAAATACGCTGCCATAACAAACACCGAACGTCCGCGACCTAATGCACAATGCACCACAACACGACGGTCTTTCTTTATATGGTGATGGATCCAGTTAATTGCCTGGTTTAATTGCGAGTGAGTAGGCACACTATGATCAAGAACAGGAATGTTTAAATAACTAATATTTTCTTGGGTAGATGTCCACTCAAGTCCATCAAATTCACAAGTCACATCTAAAATAGCGGTAATGCCATTTTCTTTTAATGTATCTATATCAGAGGGAAACAAACGACATGCTAAAAATAAGTTATCGTTTATTTGTTGAATTGGGGGTACCTTATCGTGTTTGCGTGACCATGCATTATAAATTTGTGCACCTAACAAAAAAGGAACAAATGCCCAACGAATGTAAAAAGGGATAACGCCATTTTCTCGCTTTCTGAATATTTTTCCCGCATTAAAAAAATAAGCACCGCTGACCAATATCAGCGACAGCGCCGTCCAAAAAAATGCAACCGCGAAGTAAACAGAATTAACCTTCAATCCCAGTACTATAAATACTAATGCTGTTACAAGATAACTGACTGCAGCCCACATGTGCTCTCCTTTAAGTTGGCAGCGCCATATTAGCGCCTTTAATATAGTCCTAACTTGCAAATAATACGCCAAAAAAGCAATTTATCATGTTTGATGCCACTGCACCACCGGTGTTGAAACCACATCACTTAACCATAACCCACTGTTAATCATAACTTTTTTAATATCAAAAGTTATGACTTCACGCTAAAACATCGTACTCAGTTTTTATCGATTACGCTTAAATAAAAGCAGCTAAATTGATATAACTCTTTCATATTTACAACAATATCAGTCAAATATTCATAGTTATTTAATGCTTCAACTTATTATTTATCAAATGGCATAAGTAATGTTTTCATCGCTGGGCGCAGTGCAATCAATACGGTTTCCTCGGTCAATTCAGGAAATAACATTTTTCGTAATAGCAATCCGGCCATCACTGAGAAAATCACATTAATGCGGCTTTCGAGTTCTTGCTCTGAATGTGATTTTATTAAACTACTTTCACTGACTAATAAATCACGCATTCTGTTACGTGCTTGCGTATCAGCCTCGCGTAGTAATAAAGCGACTTTTTTGTTTCTACTGGCCTCTGCCATCATGTCTAAGTCAACTACGCAGGCCCCCGTGTCCATATGACGCTGCACACCATGGTGTAAGCCATCAAGTAACACCGTTAAAATATCGCCAGGTTGATCTTCAAACTCTTGAAATATGGAAAACATTTCTTCCATATCTTGTTCAATAATACTTTCAATTATGGCTTCTTTACTTTCAAAGTAATTATAAATATGGCCGGCACTCATCCCGGCTGTTTTAGCTATTTCTGCCATACCTGCGCCATGGTAGCCTTTGCGACGAAAACAATCAGCAGCGGCGGTTAATACCTGCTCGCGACGCGCTTGTGCTTGCACCGGATCTAGGTGTTTTTTATTTTTAGGTTTCATTTGAAACTCCAGTATCGAGTCTCTCAACTCGAAATATTTAGTGTTTACTGCTTTGATCACAAAAAATAAACGCTAAACGGGCATTACTTTAATCACGCATAAAACCTTTTATTGTTAACAGGCTTTATGCGTACTAATTTACTTAACGGTTGAAGTAGTGGTCTGCCAGCCACCGCCAACCGCTTTGTATAAATTGATTTGGCTTGCAAGCACAGCTTGTTGGCCCGTGATCAATTGCTGCCTTGCGCTATACCAAGTTCGCTGAGCGTCAAGCACTTGTAAAAAGCTATCAACCCCTTTGTCGTAGCGCGCCTGCGATAATTCAAAGGTTGTCTTTCGGCTTTGTAATAACTCCTCAAGAGCCATTAACTGTGCGTTATAGCCTTCTCTATCCGCAAGTACATCAGCAACTTCACGAAATGCTTGCTGTATTTTTTGCTGGTACGTTGCTACAGCAACTTGTTGCTCTGCGTTAGCGACATCTAAATTTGCTTGATTTCGACCCATATTAAAAATAGGTAAATTTACCGATGGCATGAAGCTCCATGTGCCTGAGCCTGCATCAAATAAATTACTTAAATCACGTGATGCAGTTCCTGCATTGGCAGTTAAACTAATGCTCGGGTAAAACGCTGCACGGGCAATACCAATGTTAGCGTTAGCGGCTAACAGCTGATGCTCTGCTGCTTTTATATCTGGTCGCTGCGTTAGTAAATCAGAAGGTAAACCCACAGGCACACTAGGCAAGTCTAATAAATAATTTAATGACTTACTTGGCAGTAAATCCTCACCTACCGTTTTACCTACTAATAAATCAAGCGCGTTTTTATCGCGTTTCACTAAACGTTGGTATTTAGCAATATCAACTTTCGCTGTGGCTACCGTACTTTTAAGCTGTTCCAGCGTAATTTTAGAAGCGGCACCTAAATCAACACTTTTTTGGGTTAGTGATAAGGATGCTTGCTGCGATGATAACGTCTCTTGTGCCAACGCTAACAACTGTTGATCGGTCGCGTAATTTAACCAGGCATTAGCAAGCTCTGTAATTAACGACACTTGCATGGTGTATTGGCTCAGCTGAGTTGAATAAAGCGTTTGTAATGCTTGCTCTGACTGATTGCGTACTTTACCCCATAAATCTAACTCGTAAGCCGTCATGCCTACCGTTGCACTGTATTGAGAACTTATTTGTGGTTGACCACTTGCTGATAAATCGCTGGGTAAACGCTGACGACTTCCTGATGCATTAAAATCCAGTGATGGATATAACGCTGAATCTTCAATCTGATACAAACCACGCACGCGCTGAACATTTAAAGCGGCTATTTGTAGGTCTTTATTATGTTCAAGACTTTGTGATATCAGTGTTTTAAGTTTTTCATCATTAAAAAACTGCTGCCATTTTAACGAGGACACCTGCTCATCCCCTGTCTCTGATGCATACGCATCAGGGACAGGTAAATTTAGCGCTTCTTGTTGAGGAGCTAACTGACATCCAGATAAAATTGCTAAAGTAAAAGCACTAAAACTGATTGCTCTTAAACTCATTATACTTCCTCCTCGGAGGTGGTTTTAGCTTTTCCTGAAAACAGTCTACGTACTAAAACAAAAAACAACGGTACAAAAATAACAACCAATGACGAGGCGGCAAGTGTTCCACCAATAATTGAAATACCTAATGCATTTTGTGCACCTGAACCAGCACTTGAGGCAATAGCTAATGGAAGCACACCACACACAAAGGCCATTGAGGTCATTAAAATAGGACGTAAGCGAAGTCGTACAGCGGCAATCGCCGAGTCAACTAAGCTTAAGCCTTCTTCCATTTTATGAATCGCAAACTCAACGATTAAAATGGCATTTTTAGAGGCTAAACCTATGGTGGTTAATAAACCCACTTGTAAGTAAATATCGTTTGATAAGTTACCCATAAAGGCGGCTACAATCGCACCAAAAATACCCAGTGGCACAATCATCATTACTGCAAATGGTACTGACCAACTTTCATAAAGCGCAGCTAAACATAAAAATACAAATAACAGTGATAATCCATATAACAACGGCGCTTGACCGCCACTTGATCGCTCTTGATATGAAATACCAGTCCATTCAGAAGCAATACCTTGTGGTAACTGCTTAACTAAACGCTCCATTTCATCCATGGCTTGACCTGTACTGTAGCCTGGCGCTGCACTGCCTTGGATTTCCATTGCTGAAAAGCCGTTATACCTTTCCAAGCGAGGCGAACCATAAGACCAATAAGAACTAGCAAATGCTGAAAATGGCACCATATCGCCGTTTTTATTACGCACATACCATTTGTTTAAGTCCTCAGGCACCATTCTCGCATCGGCTTGACCTTGCAGGTATACTTTTTTCACGCGACCACGGTCGATAAAGTCATTTACATAACTACTACCCCACGCCGTCGAAAGCGTACTATTAATATCACCTTGCGACACACCAAGCGCTTCTGCTTTTGCAAGATCAATATCCAGCTGTAACTCAGGCATATCTTCTTGCCCATTAGGGCGAACACCTGCCAATATTGGACTTTGACTCGCCATACCTAATAACTGATTACGCGCTTTTAATAGCTCATCATGACCTAAACCGACACGGTCTTGTAGAAACATATTAAAGCCATTTGCGGTTCCAAGTTCAACAATCGCCGGAGGTGGAAATGCAAATACAAATGCCTCTTTAATCGTTGAAAAATACCCCATGCCTTTTCCTGCAACGGCGCCCACTGATAGGTCGTCACGTTGACGCTCATCCCAGTGCTTTAAACTAACAAAGCCAATTGCTGAGTTTTGTCCAGAGCCTGCAAAACTAAAACCTGTTACCGTAAAAATTGAACTAACGGCTTCAGATTGATCTTCTAAATAGTGGTTTTCAACTTTTTTAACCACTTCAAGCGTTTGTTCTGTAGTAGAGCCTGCAGGAAGCATTACTTGGTTAAACAAAATACCTTGGTCTTCATCGGGTAGAAATGCCGTTGGTAAGTTTGAAAAAATAGCCACCATGCCGCCTACAATTAATGCATAGCTAAGCAGGTAGCGCTTAGAATGTTTGATCATGCGGCCAACAAAACCTTGCGCACCTTTATTGGTTTTATCAAAACCACGGTTAAAGCCTGAGAAAAAACGACCAATAAAACTACCATCGGTGTGAACATGGCTAGGCTTTAATAACGTAGCACACAGCGCGGGAGTTAAAATAAGCGCAACCAGTACCGACAGTCCCATCGCCGACACTAAGGTAATAGAGAACTGACGATAAATAACCCCAGTAGAGCCACTAAAGAATGCCATCGGAATAAATACAGCCGACAGCACCATCGCAATACCTACCAGTGCCCCTTTAATTTCATCCATCGATTTTCGCGTTGCTTCAACCGCAGAGAGCTTTTCTTCGGTCATTAAACGCTCAACGTTTTCGACAACAACAATCGCATCATCTACGAGTAAACCAATGGCCAGTACCATCGCAAACATCGTGAGGGTATTAATGGAATACCCAAAGGTAAATAGAATACCAAACGTACCTAGCAATACGACAGGCACCGCAATGGTTGGAATAATAGTTGCTCTGAAGTTTTGTAAAAATAAGTACATTACAACAAATACCAAAACGACCGCTTCGATTAGGGTATGTACTACTTTTTCGATTGATAATGCAACAAAAGGAGTGGTGTCATAAGGCACAACCGCCTCTAAACCTTCTGGAAAAAAAGGTTTAAGTTCTTCAAGTGCATCTTTTACACCTTGTGCTGTATCTAAGGCGTTTGCGCCACTGGCTAATTTAACCCCTAAACCCGATGCCGGTTTACCATTAAAGCGCGCTACAACACCGTAGTTTTCACCACCGAGTTCCACATCAGCAACATCTTGTAAACGCACTACCGAGCCATCGCTGTTGGTTTTAACTAAAATATCTTTAAACTGCTCAGGTGTTTGTAATCGGCTTTGAGCCGTCACCGTTGCATTAAGCTGTTGACCTGCCAATGAAGGCATACCACCGAGCTGACCTGCCGACACTTGCGCATTTTGTGCTTTTATTGCCGCAGAGATATCGTTTGGCGTTAGTTTATAACTTTGTAACTTAGCCGGATCGAGCCAAATACGCATTGCATATTGAGAGCCAAACAATTGTACTTCGCCCACCCCATCAACACGCGCTACAATATCTTGCACGTTTGATGATACGTAATCACCAATGTCAATGTTGGTCATACTGCCATCTTGCGATACAAAACCAACAACGAGTAAAAAACTAGACGATGACTTAGCAACCACAACGCCTTGTCGTTGCACTTCTTCAGGTAATAACGGCGTAGCTGTTGCTAGTTTATTTTGCACTTGTACTTGTGCAATATCAGGGTTAGTTTCTGCATCAAAGGTAAGAGTCAATGTTGCTGAACCACTTGATTCAGAGGTCGATGACATATACAACAAGCCATCTAAACCTTTCATTTTTTGCTCAATAACCTGGGTTACCGAGTCCTCTAAAGTACGCGCAGAAGCACCTGGGTAGTTAGCAGTAATCGTAATAGCAGGCGGTGCAATAGACGGATACTGAGCAACGGGTAAACTTTTAACCGCAATAATACCTGCAAGCATCACCACAATAGCCAGTACCCATGCAAAAATAGGCCTGTCGATAAAAAATCGTGACATGAAATTCTCCGTTATTGGCTGTTATTTGCTGATGACTGTACTTGTGATGCAGCAACCGGTGCGCCTGGGCGAATTTTCTGTAGCCCTTCCACAATCAATTGATCGCCATCAGCTAAACCGTCGGTTACCAACCAGTTAGCGCCCAAAGTACGCTCTACCTTTAATACACGGCTTTCAACGGTATTGTTTTTGCTAACAACCATAGCAGTAGGTTCGCCTTTAGTATTGCGGCTAACGCCGCGTTGAGGAGCGAGAATTGCATTAGATTTCACCCCTTCAACAACCTCAGCACGTACATACATACCAGGTAGCAATAGTTTTTCAGGGTTTGGAAACTTCGCGCGTAACGTTACCGAACCCGTACTTGGGTCAACCGTCACTTCAGAGAACTGTAATGTTCCCTTATGGGGATACGCAGAGCCATCTTCCATAATAAGTTCAACATCTGTTTGCGTGGTTGAATCAACCCCTAAAGAACCCGATGCCAATGCTCTTTTTAGCTTGGTTAGTTCATTGCTTGATTGGGTTAAATCTACATAAATTGGATCAAGCTGAGTAACGGTTGCCAATGCTGTGGTTTGAGCTGCGCTGACTAGTGCCCCGACAGTGACACTTGATTTACTAATTTGGCCGCTAATTGGCGAAGAAACATGGCTATAATCAAGATTAATTTGCGCGCTTTGTAACTGTGCTTTCGCCGTTAATAGTTCTGCAGATGCTTGCTTGTATGCTGCATCTGCTTCATCAAAGTCTTGCTGGCTTACCGCTTTAATTTCTAGTAATTCTTTATAACGCGACGCTTTAGATTTACTGCTTGCAATACTAGCCTCTGCGCGCGCAACGGCCGCTTTGCTGGCTGCGAGTTCTGCTTCAAAAATGTCAGGATTAATTTGATAAAGCGCTTGGCCTTGCTCAACCTGTGTGCCTTCTTCAAATAACCGAGATTGAACAATGCCACTGACTTGAGGACGAATTTCAGCAATTTGAAACGCACTAACACGCCCTGGTAATTCTTTTTTAAGTGTAATAGCTTGGCTTGTTAAAGTGACCACACCAACAGGTGTCGCTGCAGGAGCAGAAGCCTTAGGTTGTTCAGCTACCTGATCACAACCACTTAGAGCAACAGAACCAACGAGGGCCGAAAATACAAAAAAAGCGATGCGGGAACGCTGCATGTCAAATACCTTTTAGTTTAGAATGAACGATCATTCTAAACTATAGTACAGCAATTAAAAATAGCCACTGAGCAACATTTACACATTTTTACAATTGAATAGATAAGTAACACAAACAATAGCTGAGTTATTTAAGCAACACCCATAAAAAAAGCAGCCAATGAACTCTCATTGGCTGCTCTTAAGCTATGTTGGCTGTCATTATTCGTTGTCAGTATTAACTCTAGAGACTAGTAACTGCTCAATACGAATTCCTTCCACGTCCACAACTTCAAATTTAAAACCTGCAAATAAAACAAACTCTGCGCGTTTAGGAATATGTTTCATGGTATAAATTAAATATCCGGCCACGGTTTCATAATGATTTTGATCAGGAAATTCATCAATTTCAAGTACCTTCGCCAGCTCAACAATCGGGGTTAAGCCATCCACTAACCAAGAACTCGCGTCGCGTTCAATAATTAACTCTTCACTTTGATGAGTAATTAAATCGCCCATAAAACCTTTCATTAAATCTTTAACCGTAACAATCCCAACCACCAAAGCATACTCATTAACTACCACCGCAAAAGGATGCACAGCGGTTTTAAACGCATTTAACGCTTCAGATAAACTCAATGTTTCGGGCAAGTAAAAAATATCTTTATCAAGCATGTCATCGTTAATATTTGCCGCCTCACCTTTGAGTACTTGGCGTAAAATATCTTTAGACTCAACAGAGCCAATTAACTTATCAAGATTGCCTTTGCACACTAAAAAGTGATTGTGCGGGTGATCTATAATTTTATTTGCTATATCGTCGCTAGATTCATCAATATCAAAATAAACAATTTGCTCACGAGGTGACATAACGCTTGATAAGAAACGCGCTTCTAAATCAAATACATTTCCTATTAAATCATACTCTTGTTGCTGTAAACTGCCATATTCAGCACCAGCATCCATCATCGCAACAATATCTTCAGTGGTCACAATATCTTCACGTTCACTGGGCACTTTAAACACCCGTAAAACAATATTGGTTAAGCCATTAAAAAATAATACCAGTGGCGTGAGCGCAAAAGTAACCCAGCGCATAATTGTCACCACCCTCACGGCAACGGCCTCAGGTAAAATCATCGCTAAACGCTTTGGTAGTAAATCGGCAAATAAAATAAATAACGAGGTAATAATTAAAAACGATAATACAAAGCTAATTTGCCCAAGTAATGGACCTTGATAAAACAGCTGTAGTATTTCTTGCATGTAAGGAGACAATGCTTGCTCGCCAACAATCCCGCCTAATATCGCAATCGCATTGAGCGTAATTTGGATCATGGCGAAAAAAGCCCCAGGCTGCTCTTGCAGCTTTAAAACCGCCAAAGCGTGCACATTGCCCTCGTCCGCCATTACTCTTAACTTAATTTTGCGTGAAGCGGCAATCGAAATTTCTGACATCGCAAATAACGCACTCATCAAGATTAATAACGCAATCCCGATTAAATCACCCATTTATAACTCCAAAATAATCGCTTTTACAAGCAAAAGCAGCTGGATTATAGACGCTTTTATAGACAGGGCAATTGATATTTAAATAATATTAATAACTAATAAAAATCAAAAGCTTAATATTTATAGTTTAGACTCATATGAAGAAAAAGCCGCGCTAAGTTGTTGCTTTACGTTATCGGGTAGATTTTTATTACAGGCGAAATATAAAGGGGCTTGATGGGCGTTAATGGGCATGAGTAATTCGAGTTGTAATTTATTTAATAAATGAGATTGTTCATGTTTTATTCGCTGCGCTGGTATAACAACTAAATCAATACTCGAACTTCGGGTTTGGATTATCTTAAAAATATTATCAAAACTACTAAACAGCATTAAATTTTCGTTTTCTTTAAAGCCCTTTGAAAGTAAGTAATGATGGCTGTAGTTATCTTTTAAAACCGCAATACGGTATTGCTTTGCCTGCTCTAAATTAGTTAAGGAAATACCTTTGCTTTTAAGGGAGTAAAAATTAGTGTCAAATTGGGCAAGCTTAGCAAACCAAATAAAATTATGTTCCCGCTCAGGCGAACGAGAAATAGAAAATATACAGGTTTGGGGATCTCTCAGTGCAATATTGTAAGCCATACTCCAATCATTTACAGAAATTGAATAATCAATACCTACGCTATCAAGCACTAATCGGACTTTATCGGCAGCATCACCTACTAAATTGTTATTCGCGTCCAGATACTGCGCAGGCGCAAAGTTCTCTGTCACAACAGTAAGTTTAGCCGCACAATGATGACTTACAATGAACAATAATACACAATACCACTTAGTCACAATAACCCACTATATAAAATTTAAGATGTTACTTTTTTGATAAAAGCAAATTTAATATAGCGGATTATTTACAAATAGCCAATTTTGACCTTTAGGATTAACGATTCATTGCTGCAATTAAGAATGCTGAAATTTTAGCGCCTTCTCTAAGCGTCGTCTCTGAGCTTGATTGACCCACTAATGAGCTGTCGGTAAACGGCGCGATTTCCATCATATCTGCACCGGTTATTGGAAACTCATCGGCAATGGCTGACAAAATATCAAGCGCATGCTGTGGTGTTAATCCATTTTCTTCAGGTGTACCTGTTGCTGAAGCAAATTGAGCATCTAGTGCGTCAATATCAAAGCTTACATACACTTCATCAACCTTGTCAGCCTTTAGTTGCGCGATTGTATCGGCAGCAACAGCGGCTGCGCCACGCTCAATAATTTCAGCAGCCCAGTGCTGTTTAACGCCAAAAGTACTTTCCCAATGTGATTTAGGCTTACCACTTGAGCGAATACCAAATTGAATTAAATGATGTGGCGCGGGTAAAAATTCTAAAATATGGGTACACCAAGAGCCAAAACATAAATCGATGCCTAAACGCTCAACCAATAAATCGGTGTGGGCGTCAAAATGAATAATTGCCGTACGTTTACCTTGCTCGCGTTTGGCTTTTAAATACGCTTTTGTTAACGGGTAGCTAATTGAGTGGTCGCCACCAATACCAAAAATGCCTTTATCTTGGAATGTTGCATAAAAGCTGTCACATACATCTTCGGTAATAGACAGTGGACTTACGAAATGATCGTTATTGTCATTGCCATAAAGCGCTTTTTGGCAATTGGTAATTGTTGCCTCGTTTAAGTATTTATCGTGTAATAAATGCGGTATTACGCGCACATCACCTAAGTCAAATGAACGACACTGTGTTTGCTGGTCAATTAAAGCTGAACGTAAAAATAAAGGCCCCCAGTTTGCACCGCGTAAAATACCACCACCACAATCAGAGCTAATTCCCAGCATAACCGCTTTGTGGGGTGAGTTAGGTAATTCATTTAGCGAGTCACGCCATAAAGCATCGACATTTTCAGTTTGGCCATATAATTTATTTCTGAGTGCTGCTTTGCGTTCTTTTGCCGTATTAACCGTAAATACACCGTCGCCAGGTGCACATAAACAGTGTTCAACTTTATTTTTAAATGCTTGAAATTGTGTGCTCATTGTAAACCCTTTTTCAATCTGAATATCTTGTCTATTATTGAGTAGTTATGCAAAACGACGAACGCTGAATAAATTAAAAATTAATTGTCTGTGGTTATAAAAATCACTGAACGTTGTGTTTTGCGAGGTTAGGTCAGTGGCAAAACAATACAAAACCTACTAACTAACCTTATGAATATAAACAATTTAAAATTTAGCTAACAACTCTTTTGGCTAGCTACTGGTTTGCTCTGAGGTATGAATATAGTGTCTGAGCAAACAAGTCAACTGGCTCATTTTGTTAGTAATTTTAGCCATTGATTGAATATTCAGAGTTGATGAATAAATCAATACGGACATCCGTCCTGTACTTCATTTAGGTTTCTCGTAATCATGTTAAATTGACAACAACTCTTATTAAAAAGGCTTAGTTATGGAAAAGGTATTTCACTTAGGACTGTGTATTGATGATTTAAAAGGTGCAAAACTGGCTATTGTTCCAGGGGATCCAGATCGTGCAGCACGCATTTCACAGTTCTTAGATAATCCAACCTGCCTTGCTCAAACGCGTGAGTTTCACATTTATTTAGGCCAATTAAACGGCCACTCAGTGGTTGTATGTTCAACCGGTATTGGCGGCCCTTCAACGTCAATTGCGGTTGAAGAACTGGCTCAACTTGGCGTACGTAGCTTTCTTCGCATTGGCACAACAGGCGCGATTCAGCCGCACATTAACGAAGGCGATATTTTAATTAGCCAAGCCTCAGTTCGTTTGGATGGCGCGAGTCAGCATTTTGCACCGCTGTGCTACCCTGCTGTTTCTGATTTTTTTGCCACTCAAGCGATGGTAAAAGCCTGTGAAAACCTAAACATCGATTTTCATATCGGTATCACCGCTTCAAGCGATACCTTCTACCCAGGACAAGAGCGTTACGATACGCATTCTGGTTATGTTCCAAAGTCATTACAGGGTAGCTGTGAAGAATGGCAAAAACTAGGCGTGATGAACTACGAAATGGAATCGGCTACTTTATTTACTATGTGTGCCGCTCTTGGCCTACAAGCAGCCTGTGTTGCAGGTGTATTAGTAAATAGAACACGTCAAGAAATTCCTAACGTAGACCACGGCGAGATTGAGAAAAAATCGGTTGCCGTGGTACTTGAAGCCGCTAAAGTGTTACTTGGCTAATGTTGCGCTAATAACCTCAAGTGTTGGCAAGCCAGTAAAGCTTGCTAACACGGCTTTTGCCACCCCTGATTGGTTTTCATGTCCAGCCGTTTCTAATAACGTAACTGATTTAACTGTTTGCTTATCAAAGCTCAGTCCTGCTAAAAACAACTGACTCACAGCACTTTGTAATGGCGATAAACTCGGGCTGTACGCTGCATTTTCTGCATAGCTGCCATAAAAATCACCATTTTCAAACGTACTTATTTTTACTGCACTGTAATTTTGGCTATATGGCACATAAGCCGCTAAAGCATAGCTCATCAGCTTTTCATCAAGTTGTTTGTTTTCAAAACAATTAGTTTGCTCTGCTGGGTTAAATAAGCTGTGCTCATTGCCTAAATCGGTTGGTCCAAATGAATGAGGTAATAACTCTGCCAATTTAAAGTTTTGTGCTGGCAGTAAAATATCAAGCTCTTTCGCATCAGCGAGTTCATTCATAAATTGACGACAGTACCCACATGGGACATCACTAATCGCTATTTTAAGAATTTTTTTACCGCCATTTAACCAGGCATTATTAATTGCAGATTGCTCACCGTGCACCACTAAACTAAGTGCTTGATGGTCAAACTCAGCGTTAGCGCCAAAGTAAAAAGTAGTGTTTCCTTGTGAATCGAGCCCTTTTACAATTGCGCCGACATGAAATTTGGAAATAGGTGCAACGGAAAACTCTGAAGCCATAGGCACTAAGCCTTGTAATAATGCATCGTCGCTAACATTAAGCTCGGTGCAAAGCGCTTTAATATCGCTTGAATATAAAATACCGCGTTGAGTTTTTAATTGACTGCGTAGAGCTTGCGTTTGCGCTACGTTTAGAGAAATGTGTGAATTGCTAAGTGCTGTATTATGTTGCACTTTAAAAGTTGCTGAAGCCATAATAGTTTTTATTTGTTCAATGGCCAAGTAGTGTAAAAGGTTGGCAAACTAAATACCAGCCTATTCAACGTAAAAAAAGGGAACACGTCGTGTGTTCCCTCTAAAACTAATCTAGTTTTGGATTAACCTGTATTACGCATACCCGCTGCAATACCGGTCATAGTGATCATCAAGGCATTGTCTATATCATTTTCATTGCCTTTATCATCGCCACGAGAACGACGTAATAACTCAACTTGTAATACATTAAGCGGGTCGGTGTATGGGTTTCTAAGCCCAATAGACTCTTTGATCCAAGGCTGATCAGCCAATAAGCTTTTTTGTGGGCTTAATGATTGCACTAACGTCATCGCCTCACCAAGTTCCTCTCGCAAGGCAACACCTAAAGGCTTATACATCTCTTCCACCAGCGCATTATCGTAATGCTCACTCAACCAGCTATCCGCTTTACTAAATACCATTTCTAGCATTTCTAAACGTGCTCTAAAGAACGGCCATTGCAAACTCATTTCGCTTAAGGTTTCAATCCCATATTTTTCAAGCGCGGCTTTAAGTCCACTTAATGCACCTAACCATGCAGGTAACATTAACCGGTTTTGACTCCACGCAAAAATCCATGGAATAGCACGTAAGCTCTCAACCCCTCCATTTGGATTTCGTTTTGCAGGCCTTGAGCCTAACGGTAGTTTTGACAGTTCTAATTCAGGTGTCGCCATTCTAAAGTAAGGTACAAAGTTTTCATCGTGGCGCACCACATTACGGTAATGCTCACACGACACATCGCTAATTAATGCCATTACTTCGCGCCACTGTGATTTAGGCTCTGGTGGTGGCAATAAATTACTTTGTAGTACCGCACCTGCATAAATATTTAAGCTTTGTAATGCAACATTAGGCAGGCCAAATTTAAAGCGGATCATCTCACCTTGCTCTGTTACCCTAAGCCCGCCTTTTAACGACCCCGGCGGCTGAGAATGCAATGCTTGTGCAGCAGGCGCACCACCACGTCCAACCGTACCACCACGTCCATGGAATAAAATAAGCTCAATACCGCGTTCATCCGCTAGTTGTACGAGCTTATCCATTGCCTCATATTGTGCCCAACCAGCAGCCATCATGCCTGCATCTTTGGCTGAGTCTGAATAGCCAATCATTACATTTTGGGTGTTTTTGATGTGTCCACGGTACCACTCGTTATTTAAAAGCGTAGTGATGACGTTGTGGCCATCGTTTAAGTCATCCAAGGTTTCGAATAAAGGCGCCACAGGCAGTTCAAAACCACAGCCAGACTCTTTAAGTAATAGCTGCACTGCTAATATGTCAGAGGCGGTTCGTGCCATAGAGATAATGTATAAACCAAAGGTTTTTTCATCTTGCTGTGCAATAACATCAAAGGTATCAAGCACCTCTTGCACTTCTGGACTTGGTTGCCAATGCCTAGGAATAAGCGGACGACGTGAATTTAGCTCTGTCAGTAAAAAAGCTTGTTTGTCTTGCTCTTCCCATTGATTGTAATCGCCAATACCTAAATGACGAGTTAATTCTGAAAACACATCGCTGTGTCTTGACGAATCCTGTCGCACATCCAGTTTTGCCAAACGCAAACCAAAGCTATTTACACGATGGATCACATCTAATAGCAAGCCATCAGCAACCACTTGCATATTGCATTTTAACAATGAGCGATAACACACCTCAATTGGGTGCTTAATTTGGTTAATATCAGTAATTAAATCTTGTGATTCTGTACGCTTATTTTTAATTTTAGCGCTTAAGTACATCACTGTTTCAGCCACTTGATTTTTAAGCTCTTTGAGCACGGCTCGATAAGGTTCAAACTCTTGCCCTGCCAGCTTAATAAGCTCATCGCTGGCATCAGACATGGAAAGTTCAGCACACAAAGTTTCTAAATCACGCTGGTATAAATCCAGCGCCATCCAACGGCCATGATCGAGTACTTGCTTAGTCACCTCGGCGGTTACAAACGGGTTACCATCTCGATCCCCCCCCATCCATGACGTAAATTCTATCGGACTGTAGTTAGCTGGTAGCTCAAGGCTCAAATGCTGTTTAACATGCTGGCTAAACTCACGTAAAAAACGTGGCACGGCATCCCATAAGCTATTTTCAATTACCGCATAGCCCCATTTAGCTTCATCAACTGGGCTTGGGCGAGAACGACGAATATCGTCAGTATGCCAAGCTTGGCTAATTAGCTGCGCAATTCGATTTAATATCGCTTCGCGCTCCTGCGCAAGGTTGTCGGTGCGCTCAAGTGATGCTAAACAATCGCTTAGTTCAACATGTTTGTTAATAATAGTACGTCGAGTCACTTCGGTTGGGTGAGCGGTTAGTACTAAGTTTATGTGGAGTTTTGAGAGTGTGTCGGCTAAATGATTATGATTAAGCTGACCTTGTTCGGCCTTTGCTGCTAACGTTTTTAATGTTTGAGTGAGAGGATTTAGTTGGCAAAAACCAACATCATTAAAACGTGATACGGTATGAAACTGCTCAGCAACATTAGCTAAGTTTAAAAAATGATTAAATGAACGGGCAACCGGTAAAAGCTCCTCATCACTAAGCGCATGGAGTACATCAATTAACGCTTGGCGATCGGCTTCATTGCCACTGCGAGATGATTTTGATAAAGCCCGAATTTCTTCTACTTTATCTAAAATCTCTTGGCCTTGGGCATCTTTAATAGTTTGTCCTAATAATTGACCAAGTAGACTAACATTACCTCGCAAGGCGGCATATTGTTCACTCATTTCTAGCTCTCCTTCGTTTCTTGGAGACCTATTAATATCATTAAGCGGGAATATTTAATAGATCCATTTGCATCGCCTTGTCGTAAAAAAGCATATGTAAAATAAACACAAAGCGATGACATGATCATTTTTTACGATGGTAATTGCCCCCTTTGCAATGCAGAAATGCAACATTTAAAACGTGCCGATGTTGATCATAAAATTACACTAGAAGATTTAAATGCGGATGATTTTAGTGAGCGTTTTCCTGCAATCGATAAACAAAATGCCATGGATTTATTGCACGCCCAAACTGATAAGGGGCAGATGATTTACGGCTTAGACGTCACTTATCAAGCTTGGCGCATCGTTGGAAAATACCGCTGGCTTAAAATAATTCGTTTGCCAGTAATTCGCTTTTTTGCCGATCATGCTTACACTTTTTTTGCAAAATATCGTCACCACATTAGCCGTTTTTTAATGCCCAATGCGCAGTGTAGTAATGGTCAATGCAATATGAAATCTAAAGGTGAAAAATGAAAACAGTGATTTTATTTGGCGCCAGTAGCGCCATTGCACAGTCCTACGTAAATCATTTAAATCAGCAAGCAACACAATTTAATATAATTTGTGTCAGCTCATCGAATATTGAGCATAATGATGACAAGGTAACCTATTTCCACAGCGACTACTCGGCGCAAAGCCTAAATGAGCTAACCCAGTCGTTAAAGTCACAACAAATTGAGCTTGCTCAGGTAATAATATTTAATGGTCAATTACATAACGACCAGCACATGCCAGAAAAAAAGCTTGAAGAAATCAACAGTGATTATTTTATGCAGCTTATGCACTCTAATACGCTTGTACCCCTGCTGTGTTTGCAAAGTATAGTGCCGCTGCTTAATCATAAAACTCACTGCTCAATTACTGCTTTGAGCGCTCGTGTAGGCAGTATTAACGACAATAAATTGGGTGGCTGGTATACCTATCGCGCATCTAAGTCTGCGCTGAACATGTTATTTAAAACAGCCGCCATTGAACTTGCTCGTCGCGCTAAAAATACCAAACTTGTTTTATTTCACCCGGGTACTACAGATACACAGCTCTCTAAGCCATTTCAAAAAAATGTGCCCGCAGATAAACTGTTTACCCCTGACTTTGTTGCTCAGCAATTATTTAAATTTACTTACGAAAACCCACAGCTAGAACTCAACGGCGAACCTGCCTACCTAGATTGGCAAGGAAACACCATAAAATGGTAAGGAACAAACACATGCATTTTTCGAAAGACCGCATAGCCGCACTTGAAAAACATACCCGTACACACTTTATCAACTCACTTTCAGGGTTTAAAAGTGCAAACTTAATTGGCACACAAGACTTACAAGGTAATACTAATCTAGCCATTGTCAGTTCAGTTATTCATTTAGGCGCACACCCACCGCTAGTAGGCATGATAATGCGCCCGCACAGCGTACCAAGGCATACATTCGAAAATATTATAGAAACAGGCGTTTATACTATTAACCAAGTAAATAGTGATATTTACCAGCAGGCACACCAAACATCGGCACGTTACGCTAAAGATGAGTCTGAGTTTGATGCAACGGGTTTAAAAACAGAGTACTTAAACGACTTTAAAGCGCCTTTTGTTGCACAAAGCCGACTAAAATACGCAGTAAAATTTGTCGAGAATCAGCATTTAGCTGTTAATGGCACTGAGCTGGTTATTGGCGAAATAATGGATGTTTATGTAGATAAATCAGCACTCCAAAGTGATGGCTTTTTAGACTTACAAGCCATCGATACCGTTGCAGTAACCGGATTAGATAGCTACCACACGGCGAATAAGCTCAATCGTTTACCCTACGCGAAAAAATAGCCCAAGGTTATCAAGTCCTTGGGAATGAGGGACTTGATAACTCCCCCTATTTGTTCAATCCCTTGTTCACTAATCGCAATTAATTTGAATTGAACTCATTTAGCCTACACACTATGCAAAATTTTGTAGGAGAAATATATGACCACAGTTGGTATTGGTACACACACACCCGAACAAGCACTTGCTAGTTTAAGCAATATGACCCACTCAGTAACGCCAATTCAGGCCGATGAGTATTTAGTGCGTATGGCCAAAGCGCAAGCTTATATGCAAGCTAATAATATTGATGCGATATATTTAAATGCAGGTACCAACTTAACGTATTTTACCGGTATGAAATGGTACGCCAGTGAACGACTAGTCGGCGCTATTTTACCCGCCATGGGTGAGGTGCAATACATTGCCCCCCACTTTGAAATTGGCTCTTTAAATGGCTTTAAAGTCATTGATGGCCCAATACACGGCTGGCAAGAACACGAGAACCCTTTTGAGCTATTCGTTAAAGTGCTAAAACAGCTTAATATTAGCGACACCGCTACCGTGGGCATTGATGAAAGCGCACAGTTTTTTATTTTTGATGGCATCAATAAAGCCAGTTCAGGATTAAAACTAGTTAACGCACAACCTGTAACCGCACATTGTAGAATGCATAAATCAGCCAATGAATTAGCATTAATGCAATGCGCCATGGATATGACTTTAGCGGTTCATAAAGCCACCGCTAGTATGCTTTATGAAGGTATTAGCACAGTAGAAGTCGAAGAATTTATAAAAAAAGCGCATCAAACAGTAGGTGCCCCAGGAAATTACTTCTGTATTGTATTGTTTGGCCTTGCTACCTCATTCCCACATGGTGTAAAAGATCCACAAATTTTGAAAAAAGGCGACATGGTGCTTATCGATACTGGATGTAAAGTGCACGATTACCTGTCTGATATTACGCGTACTTATGTATTTGGTGAAGCAACCAGCCGCCAACGCCTATTTTGGGATTTTGAAAAAGCGGCACAATTAGCAGCTTTCAATCAAGCAGCTCTCGGCGAAACCTGTGAATCGGTTGATCAAGCCGCTCGCAGCTACTTAGCAGCTCAAGGCTTAGGCCCTGAATACCAAACACCAGGTTGCCCACACCGCACAGGCCATGGTATTGGCTTAGACATTCATGAATGGCCATACTTAGTGGGCGGCGATAAAACCCCGCTTGCCACAGGCATGTGTTTTAGTAACGAGCCAATGCTGGTTATTCCAGATGAATTTGGTGTGAGATTAGAAGATCACTTTTACATGACAGATGACGGCCCGCGTTGGTTTACCCAGCCAAGCCACAGCATTGACGACCCATTTGGTTTAAACAGCTAACCTGAAAACATTCAATAAACGAGCAGCACTTTCGCTGCTCTTTTTATGTTCAATGATTGATAAACTAAACTTCATCCCAATATCCATTGTTATTAAAAAAGCAATCCTTCAAGGATCCCTATGAAAAACTTAAAAATTGATATCGTCTCAGATGTAATGTGCCCGTGGTGTATTATTGGGTATAAAAACTTAGAAACCGCATTGGCAGAATTAAAAGACGAAATGAGTGCGGATATTACATGGCAACCTTTTGAGCTTAATCCAGATATGCCACTTGAAGGACAAGACTTAAACGAGCACTTGCAGCAAAAATACAGTTTAACTGAAGAAGAAAGCGCGCGAAATCGTCAAAACATGGCGGATGCGGGTGAACGAGCTGGGTTTACCTTTAATTTTGACGGTAAACGCATCATGATCAACAGCTTTGATCTACACCGCTTGCTAATGTGGGCGCGTGAAGAAGGCAAACAAACTGAGCTGAAATTGGCGTTTTTTGAAGCACACTTCACCGATTTAAAATATTTAAATCAAGAAGATGCGTTACTGGATGTGGTAGAAAAAGTCGGCCTTAACAAAGACACAGCCAGAGAAATTTTACACTCAGATAAATACGTACAAGCGGTACGCCAAGAGCAAAATAACTTTAAACAAATGGGAATAACCTCAGTACCTACTTTCATTATAAATGATAAGTACGCGCTTACCGGTGGGCAACCGAGTGAATCGTTTATTCAAGCACTTAAGCAAATAAGTGAAGAAGAAGCCAAGCAGGAGCAATAATTTTTAGGGTTAGGCTACATTTTGCGGCCTAACCTTATTAATTTTTTAAGTTAAACACCTGTCTGTTGTTTAAATTAAGCCCGTCCTCAACATCACGATAATAGTGCTCATAAAGCGCATTTAACTCGCCGCTATCTGCTAACTTTGTTAAGCCTTGCTCTAATAACTCAATGATTGCTTTGTTATTTTCGTTTGCGTAAAAATAATAGTAATTATCGTATTGCAGCATAATATGAGGCTCAATAACAAAGTTATACTGAGGATGTTTACGTATTTCGGCTTTTATAGCAGTTACTGAACGCGGAAAATAATCGCCAAGTCCTTCATCTAACGCTTTTAACATGCTTTCATAACTCAAATCACCATTAACTGTTAAGCCATTGTTCTTTAATACATAATAATCAGACCAACTTTGCTTTTGTAAGGCTATGAACGGCTTTAGTTGTTTAAGGGTTTTTATATCTGAAAATTCGCCCAACCGGCTTTGTTTAACCATGAGCAAGCGCTTTGAATGCAGCCCATTATAAATAGGATAACTTGTGCGGATTAAATGTCTTTGCTCTGCAAGGGAGTTTGGCAAAGTTAACCAAGCTAAATTAACATCATCGTTACGTGTGAGCTCTTCTAAAATTCTTTTAGTATTCATTGGCTCAAGACTATAAGCAATATTGAGCTTTACATTAACCTTTGCAAAGCTCTTTTCTAATAATGTTAAAATATAGTGGTTTTTTGGTATGTCTTGGGTGCTTGGTTTGCCAAGCTTAAGGGCGATCGTTTGCTCAGTGCTACTGGCAAAAAATGACACTGCCATTAAAATTAAACTGCAGCATAAAATAATAAGCTTCATAGTTATTCCAAGTTGCTTTAGCAATGTAACAAACTAAACAAATGATAAGTATAGCGGCAACTTAAAATTGCGTTAGTTTATGTACGATAAAGCACCTTAATCACATGCCAACCAAATTTCGTTTTTACTAAATGCGGTTCTAAAATTGCACCACTAAAGGCCACCTTATCAAACTGTGGAACCATTTGGCCTCGTCTAAACTCACCTAAATCACCGCCTTTTTTACCCGATGGGCATGACGAATACTTTTTAGCTAAAGTTTGAAACTTTGCGCCTTTGCCTAATTGCTTGATGATGTCTTCTGCAATCTCTTTATGTTTTACTAAAATATGCAGTGCGTGCGCCGTATTTGCCATTAAAAAGCCCTTAAAACCTATTTACTAGTAATTAAACGCCGCGATTTTAGCACAGCCAATATATTCAGGCATCTATTAAAACACTTATAAATAGTGGGCTTGGTCTTGCTTTGAGGGGATCCTACAATAGTGATATTTACCAAATAAGGTATATCGATTTGATGCAATTTTATCATAAAGCCAATTATTAAAACGATTTGGCAACACACTAAATATACCACTAAGTTTCCACGGATAGCCTAGCTGTTTAATCACCTCAAAAAATGCATGGCTTTGTATAAATGCTTGAGCGTTTTCAATGTAAACCATAGAGGCAAAATCAGTTGTCGAATAGCCAAAGTGCATTAATATTTGCTGTCCTTTTGGCGATTGTACACTGCACAGTTTAAACATGGTCTGAGGGTCGTGAGCAATAATAAAATTACACCACGCACTACAAAGCTTGCACTGGGCGTCGAACAGTATAATTTTTTGGTTTTTTATTAGCGCGGCGGTATGGGTCATTAATTGCTTGCTCAAGTGAGGGCTTATTGCTGCACAGGTTTTTTTTGTAGCTTGCGCTGCAAAGTGCGTCTATGCATATTAAGCTGCCTTGCAGTCATTGATACATTACCGTTGTTACTGTGTAATACATGTTGAATATGCTCCCACTCTAAACGCTCGGGTGACATAACCTCTTCAGGAATTTCGGTTACTGTCGATACCGGCTCTACTTTTAGCGCTTTTAATAAGCTTGCCATATCGACAGGCTTAGTTAAATAGTCATTAGCGCCCAAGCGTATCGCCTCTACGGCTGTAGCTATACTTGCAAAGCCGGTAAGCAATACAATATGCGCCTTGGGTAACAAGTGGCGCAGCGGTGCAATAAGCGCCAGCCCATTTTCATCTGCTAACTTCATATCTAATAAAATACAATCAGGTTGCTGCTGGCGAGCCCTAAGTAAAGCCTCTGTTTGGTTATGTGCAACCTCACAGTTAAAGCTGTGTTTTGTTAAGCGCCTTGCCAAAGTGGTAGCAAGGTTAATGTCATCTTCAATAATTAGCAGCTTCATAGCGCCGACTCGGTTATTAATAGTGGCATTTGTATCTTAGCCACCGCCCCACCATCGGGGTGATTATAAACAGTTAACGAACCATTTAAACGCTCAAACGTGACATTTGATAGCATAACCGCTATTCCCATGCCTTGCTCGCTGGGCATGAGCTGCCCGCCTAACTCCGCTAACTCTGAGGATAAAAAACCAGCGCCAAAATCCCGAATAATTAACGCAATACTTTGCGCATCTGGCTGTTGCCAACTCAACTCTAATTGCATTTGGCCTTTTTTTTCGTTAGCAAGCGCTGCATTTTGTAATAAGTTTAAAATAGCAGGTAGCAGCATGGCATCACTTTTTAATGTGGCTTTAGGCGCCTCATTAAGCCAGTTTATTTGTTGATTAGGGTATTGTAATAGCAACGTATCATGAATTTGATTTTGCAGCTGCTCTGCTTTTATAGGTGTTTGCGTGTTTTTATCTCGTAGCTGCATAGAGAGCTTTCTAAAATCATTAAGCTGAGTGCGGCATTGCAGCAAGGGTGATTGCATTTGCTGAATAATTTCATTGTTGGGATACTCTTCTACAAGCTCTTCAAACAATAATTGTAAATTAGCAATAGGCGTTGCTAATTGATGAGTAATTTGCGCCGCTGCGCCATCGAGAGTAACCAGTTGTTCACTACGCAACTGTTTCTCTCTAACTTTGGCAATAGTGCGCTCACGTTGTTGTAAAGCACGGTTCATTGCACCAATAACCAACGCAATCACGCAGGCACTGATAACAAAATTAACCCACATGCCAATAAAGTGGCCACTCATGTTCATTTGGTGCATGCTATGCTCTGGCATTTTAATCAGTAGCATGCTGTAAGCAGCGATAGCCAGCACAGCAATATAGGCAAGCCCACGAGCGCTCAATGTAATTGCCGCTATCATAATAGGTAACAATAATAACGACACAAATGCGTTAGTTGCACCGCCACTTAAAGACAACAAAATAGTTAAAAAAAGTACGTCAGCGGTCAGTTGCATCAGCATGCCAACAGGCTTTGCTTGGCTAACATTTCTATAAGCAAAGATACTTGCTAACTGAAAAACCGCCTCAAGCGTAATAACGGCTAGCAACGGCATGAGCGCAATTTGATGCTCTAATAAAAAATAAACGCTTAACACTGCAATAAGCTGCACAGCAATGGCGCCACTGCGTAGCATTAATAACCGGCTAATAGCAGGATCGGTTTTAATTAACACAATAAGATTCACCTGACTGAATATACATTGCTTTGTTATCCATTATAAATAATGCTTTTTAAGTAATGATTTCATAATATGCGCCCCATATTAGCTGCTCACTCAGCCGCACTCAAGCATATATGGTCAACAAAGTATTCGTATTCTATTAAGCTTAGAAAGCCTATGAGCTATAGTGTAAAACACGCACAATAATTAAAAGCATTTAATTAACACAATAAAAACAAGCCACTTACCTCTAAACAAAAATGCAGCAAATAGTCCATAAAATAGCAGTAATTACTAAGCAAACCATGCTATAAACTAGTGTTAACAGCTAATTTTTGATATAACGTCCTCATTAGACGAACACGTCATACCACTTTTAAGAGAACACACTATGCCTTACGCACATATCACTGGTTGGGGTAAATGCATTCCACCAGCAAGCATCAGCAACGACGAAATAAGTGAAATTGTAGATACAACCGATGAGTGGATCACCACACGCACAGGTATCAAGGCACGAAGAGTTAGCCATGTAAGTACTGCTGAACTTGCTAGTGTGGCTGCAAAACATGCCATTGCTTGTGCTGGCGTAGATGCAAAAGATATCGATTTAGTTATTTTAGCAACGTGCACCCCCTCAACAGTAGTCGCAAACACCGCCTCATTAGTACAAAAAAATATTGGTGCCACAGGCGCTGCAGCCATGGACACCAACGCGGCATGTTCTGGTTTCTTATATGCTTTACAAGCTGCGACAGCGCAAATTCAAGCTGGCATGATCAAAAAAGCTGTCGTTATCGCGGCTGAGCGCATGACGTGGTATGTAAACTGGGCACGACGCGACAGCGCAGTATTATTTGGTGATGGTGCCGGTGCCGTTGTGCTTGAAGCAGCAGAAACACCTGCAGGCTTATTAGGGACTAAAACCGGTTGTGACAGCGAAGATCGTGATATTTTACACATTACTAATTTTGGCAGTGATTTAAATAAATATGAGCCAATTGGTCCATCAGACCTTTTATTTGAAGGCCGTGAAATATTTAAACGTGCCGTTAAAGGCATGAGTGAAGCCTGTGACGACGTGCTTGAACAAGCCAATCTTAAGTTAGACGATATCGATGTACTAGTTCCGCATCAAGCCAATCTACGCATTATTCAAGCTATTCAAAATCGCTTAAAAGTGGATGACGAAAAAGTAATGGTCAATATTGGTGAATATGGCAACACCTCTGCTGCCACCATTGCAATTGCATTGTGTGAAGCCGTTGAGCAAGGCTTAATTAAACCGCATGCAAATATTATGTCGGCGGCATTTGGGGCTGGCCTTACTTGGGCGGCAAGCTATATAAAATGGGGCGAGCGAGTAACGCCTATTGCTATTAGTGATGCTGAGCTTCCACCGTGTGATAAAACGGGTTTAGAGCTTGTTGCACCGGCTGTAAAAGCGTGTAAAGACGCAGAACCTAGCTAAAAGCTAATATATATGACCATGCACATGTATTGATAAACAGCGCACTGCTTTTAGTGCGCTTTTTGCTTTTTAAGGAAAATATATGCAACTACTAGGCATTCATCATGTAGCCATCATTTGTAGCAACTACCCACGCTCTAAACATTTTTATAGTGAAATATTAAAACTCACGATTATTAATGAGCATTATCGTGCACAGCGTCAGTCTTACAAACTCGATTTAGCTTTACCTGATGGTAGTCAGTTAGAATTATTTTCGTTTAATGATGCGCCAAGTAGACCAAGCTACCCCGAAGCACAAGGACTTAGACATTTAGCATTTAAAGTTGGGTGTATTAATACTGCTAAACATTATTTAGAGTCACACAATGTCATCGTCGAAAATATTAGAGAAGATGAAATAACCGGCAAAAAATTCACCTTTTTTGCCGATCCAGATGGCTTACCCCTTGAGTTATATGCACTTTAACATCTAATAACTCAAGGTATATTTAATTTAGTTAAATCGATTTTGTAGGTAAGTAAATACTGCACGAATACCCAGTGCCTCACCACCAGCTGGACGCCCAGGTAATGCACGTAAATTCCATGCCATTACGTCAAAGTGAACCCATGGTGTATTTGGCTCTACAAACTCTTTCAAATAAAGAGCAGCGGTTATTGCGCCACCAAATGGCGTACTTGCACAGTTAGCCATATCAGCCACATCGCTTTTCAAAAATGGTTTGTATTGTTCGAATAACGGCAATTGCCAAACAGGGTCGTTAACTTGCATTCCCGAGTCCATAATGGCATTTGCTACAGCGCGATCCGTTGAGAAAAACCCCGGTAACTCCGTACCTAACGCAATACGGCACGCACCAGTTAGTGTAGCAAAATCAATGATTAATTCAGGATCATCGTTTTGTGCTTCGCTTAGTGCATCACACAGCACTAGTCGCCCTTCTGCATCGGTATTGTCTATTTCGACCATAATACCTTTACGGGTTTTTACTACATCGCCAGGGCGAAATGCATTACGCGAAACAGCATTTTCAACCGCAGGCACTAAAACACGAAGGCGTATTGGTAAGTTAGCGGCCATAATTAGCTGAGCCAGGGCAATAACATGCGCGGCCCCACCCATGTCTTTTTTCATGTTGCGCATGCCTGAACTAGGTTTTAAATCCAGTCCACCGGAATCAAAACACACGCCTTTACCGACTAACGTAATTTGTGGCGCATCGACTGCCCCCCATTTCAAGTCAAGTAATCGTGGTTTATTTTCACTCGCGCGCCCTACCATGTGAATAGTTGGGTAATTTTGCTCTAATAACTCATCACCTATCCACTGCGAAAATTCACCGTCGAATGTATCTGCTAGGTCACTCATTACCTGCGATAAATGCTGCGGCATCATATCAGCAGCTGGGGTATTAACTAAATCGCGTGCTAAATTAATGGCGTCCGCTTGTTGTTTTACTTGTTCATATAATGTTTTATCAGCAATGCCAAGCTGAGCTTTTGCTGTGGCTTTTTGCTTGTACTCACTAAACTCATAACCACCTAAGACAAAGCCTAAAGCAAGTTGAGCAACTAAAGACTCATCACCTTGAATTTGATAACAACCCGCAGGTAATTTACTGGCAAGCTCGCCAGCGGCCCAAAAATCATCAGTGCTTTGCATTACACAAAATACCTGACTAAGTTCACCCGTTTCTGGGTTTGGTACTAGTGCGAGTCCTGATTTTTCAAAATCTGTGTTTGCTAGCCAGCGCTGTACAAAACTCGGTTGCTGCGTAAGCCAATCGGTTAGTTCGTTTTTAACGATAAAAGATAGAGGAATTCCTGAAGAGGTATGACGAAGTAAAGCACTCATTAAATGACTCACATAATAGAAAATGATGCCTTAGCATAACAATAAGCACTATTAAAAGGTATAGCTAATTATGTTCTGCTAGCTTACTTCTTCTTTGAGGGCGTTGAGTCTTGCTCTTGGTTTTGTTGAGCAATTTCTTGATCAATTTCTTTAATCGGCTTATTCATACTAAAAGAACTCGGTAATACATCAACACCTACTAACTGCCCTAGTTTAACAACCAGTGGAATAGTTAATGGTGCAAACGGTAATAACGCAAAAACGCCTAGCCCTAGTCCTTTTAATATATCAACAAACTGCTCGTTGGCGCGTTTTAGTTCTGCTTTATTTGTTTGCCCTTGGGTATAACGCCTATAAATTATTAGCATTTCTTTGGTTTCTTGCCTTTCTTGGGCAAGCGCAATTTTAAGCGCGACCATAGCACGACGAAAGCGTAGTTGTTGTCGCTTTTTACTTATTTTAGCAACCCGCCAGGGTGCACGATGGATAACTTTATATAATCGCATAGCCTGTATTCTCACACAGCGCTTTCAGTTCACAAAGAATAATTTACACGGTTTATTCAATCATTTATTCTTAAAGTTCATTTTCCTCAGTTTTAATTAAAAACATGCAAAAAAACATACCCAACACTAAACCCGAAAGGCCAAAATCTGATGAGTGCTGCGGCGGCGGTAGTTGCTGTCCATGTGTATGGGATGAGTACAAAGAAAAACTTGCACAGTGGAAAAAACATCATGGTGAAAATATCAATAGCAAGTCAGTTTAATTCAATAATAGAAAGTAGCTAAAATAGCTTATTTAGTTAATAACTATGTATCAATGCCTGCTTTTACCCCCTTTCCCTGCCCTACTTATGATTAACTCTGCGTTATTTTTAGATAAATCATTTGTTTCAACTTGTTAAATAGTGGTTAACTACCCATTGCCCTCTTTAGTTTTTTTATCTATAGTCTATTTCGAGGACTCACAGGAGGTGCGCTTAGTTTATTAAGCTTTTAGGAGTGAGTTGGCAATATCTGCTCCCCATTGAATGTGAACCGTCCACAATAAAGTCATTAAATAGACTATACAAATCAATTCTAACTGGGGATATTTAGAATGAAATTAAAAAGCAATGCGCTTCAACAGGCCATCAAATTTGCTCTAGCAACAACAGCCGCAGGCTTATTTGTTTCTGGTTCAGCAATTGCTCAAGAAGAGCAAACCGAAGTTAAAGTTAACAAAAATGTAGAAAAAATTGCCGTAGTAGGTACGCGCTCTGCGCCTCGTTCTATTGGTGACTCTCCTGTACCTATCGATATTATTGGTGGTGAAGAGCTAAGTAAATCAGGTAACACTGATATGCTAGAGCTATTAAAAGGGGCTATTCCTTCTTTAAACGTACACTCAATGCCAATCAGTGATGCTGCTTCATTAGTGCGCCCTGCAAACTTACGCGGACTACCTTCAGATAGCACACTAATTTTACTTAACGGTAAACGTCGTCACCGTGCTTCAGTTATCGCCTTTTTAGGTGGTGGTATTAACGATGGTGCGCAAGGTGCTGATATTTCAGTAATTCCAAGTATTGCACTGAAACAAGTAGAAGTACTTCGTGATGGTGCCGCTGCACAATATGGTTCTGATGCGATTGCTGGGGTTTTAAATTTCCAACTTAAAGATGCCTCGGAAGGCGGATCTTTCGAAGTTCGTAAAGGCCAATATTACGAGGGCGACGGTGATACAACCCAAATTTCAGGTAATGTGGGCTTACCGTTTACCGATAGCGGTTTTGCAAATTTAAGCTTTCAGTACAAAACAGCCGATGCGACCAGCCGTTCAGTTCAACGCTACGATGCAACTCAACTTATCAAGGCTGGAGTACCAGACATTGCTCCGATCACTCAAGTATGGGGTGCACCAGAGGTTGATGACGACATCTCTATCTTTGGTAATGTTGGTTTAGAACTTACTAACGACTCACAATTTTACATGTTTGGTAACTACTCAGAGCGTGATGTACGCGGTGGTTTTTATTACCGTAACCCACATACTCGCCCTGGTGCATACTCAAATGATGGTGGCGAAACACTGCTTGTTGGTGATTTAACCGGTGATATGAGCGGTAACTGTCCAACAATCATGATTGATGACAACGTTCTTGATAACCCTGACTACATTAATGGTGTAGCAAATAACCCTGATTGTTTCGCATTTAACGAAATGCTTCCGGGCGGTTTTACACCAAACTTTGGTGGTAATATTACAGATACGTCACTTACTATCGGTACTAAAGGTGAGTTTACTGGCGGCTTTTTAGAAGGCGCTTATTATGATCTAAGTGGTACGGTAGGGTATAACGAATCTCGCTACTTTATATACGACACAATCAATGCTTCACTGGGTCCAGATAGCCCGCGTGATTTTAGCCCAGGTAAATATGAACAATTAGAGAAAAACTTTAATTTTGATATTTCAAAAGGGTTTGACTTTGATTTAGCTTACGATGTAAATATTGCCGGTGGTTTAGAATGGCATGAAGAAACCTTTACTGTAGTGGCAGGTGATGAGGCTTCGTTTATTGCAGGTCCATTAACTGATCAAGGTTTTGGTATAGGTTCTAACGGTTTCCCTGGATTTAAACCATCAGATGCAGGCGAATATGACCGTCGTAACTATGCAGCTTATATTGATATTGAAGCGCCATTTACTGAAGAATTCTTAATGGGCTTAGCGCTTCGCTACGAAGATTACGATACCTTTGGTTCAACCACTAACTATAAGTTAATGGGTCAATACCACCTGACTGAAGATCTAAATATTCGTGGCTCTATCAGCACCGGTTTCCGTGCGCCTACCGTAGGCCAAGCGAATGTTAGTAACGTACAAACTAACTTAAGCAGTGGTGTACTAGTAGATTCGGCTTTGCTACCACCTACAAACCCAATTGCTATTCAACTAGGTGGTACTGAACTTGAGCCTGAAGAATCACAAAGCTACACCTTTGGTGCGGTGTATACTATTGGCGATTTATTCTTAACGGTTGATTACTACAACATCCAAGTAGATGACCGTATTAGCCAATCAGATAAAATTGAACTTAGCCAAGCAGATAAAGACACGCTTGAAGCTGCGGGCGTACCTAACGTACAAAACCTTGCGCAAGTTAGTTTCTTTACTAATGACTTTGACACCACTACACAAGGTGTTGATTTAGTTGCTAACTACTCAGCTGAATTATTCAGTGGTAGCTCTACATTTAGCTTAGCGTACAACTGGAATGAAACAGAAGTAACACGCTCAAGTAATATTACCGGTGCATTTAAAGTAAGCCGTCTTGAAAATGACTTACCTAATCACCGTGCAACACTGAGCTGGGCACAACAATGGGAAAGCTTTTCAGCATTTTCTCGCCTTAACTACTTTGGCGAATACCAAGGCGTTCACGTAGATTATGATGAAACAGCTAAAATGGCTGACGCAGCTGTGACGTTAGATGTTGAAGTCACTTACTTCATGAATGACTCAATTAGCTTCTCATTGGGTGCACAAAACTTACTGGATCAAGAAGCAGAGAAACTTGATTTCACAGTGGCACCAAATAACAACTGGGGTGGTAAGTACTACGAAACATCTCCATACGGAATTAATGGTGGCTTTTACTACGCTAAAGCAACCTATACTTTCTAACATGTGTTAATGATAATCAAAGGCGAAATGTGTAATGCATTTCGCCTTTTTATTGCCCTTTATAAACCCATTTAAAATGACTTTTACACTCGCATTTTTTGTGACTTTGGGGTTATAGTAATTAAAAAGAATATTAGTTGTATTATGCTACTAAAAAAAGCGGACCAGTTATTATCACAAAACAAGCTCAGAGAAGCTGAGTTTCATTACAAAATGCTATTACAAGCAGAGCCTGATAATGGTGACGCCCTGTTTGGCTTAGGTAAAGTAGCACTACGTTTAGAACAATTTGATGCCGCTGTTTATATACTACAACGAGCGTGTCAGCATCTCCCTTTTGCATTAGAACCTTTGTATGCACTAAGTGATGCATTTAATGCGGTCAACTCTCCTGAAGATGCGCAAAAAGTACTCGAATACGCAACAAGTATTGCCGCAGACAACCCAGACACTCATTATTATTTAGCCCAGCACTATTTAACCTTTGGCGAGCTTGATAAAGCGCATGCCACGTTTGAGGAAGCATTAAAGCTTGGAATAGCACCAGTTACGGCTTATGTTTTATTTGAATTGGTACAATTAGGGCGCTTTAATAAAGCAAATAATTACATCGATCAGTTACACCACTTTTTAACGCAAACAAATAACCTACGCTTAAAAATGGTCTGCTACTATGCTTTAGCTAAAAGTTACGACAAGTTAGACGATACTGATCAAGCGTTTAACTATTTTGTGATTGCCAATCAGCAACAACACAAACTCAGTGAATTTAATACTGAAGATTTAATTGGGTTTTATGATCAACTTATTGAATATAACAATGAAAGTGTGCTCAATTTAGCAAACCTAAATAAGCAGTATCCTGTTACGCCCGTGTTTATTATTGGTATGCCACGAAGCGGCTCAACCTTACTGGAGCAGATGTTATCAGGACACAGTCAATGGGCAACGCTTGGAGAAGACACCAGTATTAGTAATAAGGTAGTCGCTTTTTTAGAACATAAAACAGGGTTACGCTACCCTCAATGCTTAACTAAGCTAACAACGCCTTTAATTAACCAAGCCAGAGCTATATATTTAGATACCTTAAGTTCTTCTGGGAGCAATTGCGCATTTGTGATCAATAAACTGCCTAGCAACTACCAAAACTTAGGGTTAATTTATATTTTATTCCCAGACGCTAAGTTTATTAACCTGACCCGCAACTTTAACGCAACCGCATTTTCAGTGTTTACTAATTACTTTGCTGAAAACGAACCCTATTTTTGTGATTTAAATGAATTTACTTTGTACCATCAGCTTTATGAAAAACTGATGAGCCATTGGCAGCAATTTAACCGCTTAGCTATTTATAATTTAAGTTATGAGCAGTTAATTGAAAACCCTAAAGATCAATTAACCGCACTATTGAGTTTTACTGGCTGTGAATTTGAACAGACTTGTTTAGACTTTTACAAAAATAAAAGCGCCGTTACAACGCTCAGTAAACATGCCATCAGGCAGCCTGTAAATAACAAAAGCCTTGATAAATGGCAGCGTTATGAAGCCCCTTTACTTAGTTTGCTCTCGTTGCCTCAAACCAATTAAGCACATCCATAAACTGTTCTTGGCGTGCCTGTGGATGGGTAAGCATATTAATATGGTCGTAATCTACTTTGTGCCCAAAGCGGCGGCCATATATTTGCATTTTTTGCACCCCAGTACCTGACTCATCAATAAACTTTTGAATATCGATAGGCTGTGCCAATGCTTTATCTTTTACTGCCGCAATATGTAACGTCGGAGGAAGCGTGAGATTTGCTAATGTTTTAGCGTAATCAAAGCCATCATCACTGTCTATCCACGGATTTTTCTTAGCCCACTGCATACTTTGATAATGCGACTTTTGAGTTTCATCATCACTGCCCCACTTTAAGCGTTTTGCTGGTAAATAACCGTGTTTTTTCGCTAATATTGGCGCCATAAAATACCAAATTAAATTGGCCTGAAATAACTTTTTAGGGTGGTTATTAAATAGCGAACGCTTTGAACCAAAATAGGCACACGCTTTTACATCATTTATCAGCTCAGGGAAGCGAGCAAACACGCTATTAAGCAACACCCCACCCCAAGAATGAGCAACTAAAAAGTCAGGTTTTTTACTCTCTAACTGTTCAATTTTTTCAATAAATGCCGGAATATCTTCAACAATCGCCTCAGTTTGTCCATACCGTGCTTGCTTACAAATAGCAGGTTTACTTTCACCACGCCCGCGTAAATCAGCTACGTAACAACAATACCCTTGTTCAGCTAAAAAAGGCGCTAACCCTTTATTGCTATGAGTGTAAAATATTTTGCCATTTTCTACCGCACCATGAATTAATAACACCACAGGGCCGCTCGGCTTCTGATTGGCGATACGGCGCAAATGCAGTGTTTGATGGTCATCTAATTTAATAAAAATAGATTGTTGAGTAACTGCCAAAGCGAATTCCTTATAATTGCTAACAACTCATCCTACCAGTAATGTCTGGTAAGCCAAAGGGAAAATTATGCACTTTTTCTGTCTGTATTTGTTACTATTGGCTTTTATTCCTGTTGTTAAAAAAGCCTCATGAAAGCAAAATCAACTCGTTCTAAATTACATCCGCGCAATCAACACAAAAATGGTTACGATTTTAATTTGCTTACCTCGCAAACCCCTTCGTTAACTGCTTTTTTAATTACGACGCCAGCAGGCAATCAAAGTATTGATTTTAGTAATAACTTAGCTGTAAAAACCTTAAATCAGGCGCTATTAAAAAGCCATTACAACATTAACTTTTGGGACATTCCTGAGCACAACTTATGCCCACCTATTCCAGGAAGAGTTGACTATATTCATTATTTAGCTGACTTACTCAGCGAAGATAATCAGCAGGTTATTCCCACTGGCCGACAAATTAAAGTGCTTGATATTGGCACTGGCGCTAACTTAGTTTACCCACTAACGGGCAGTAGCGAGTACCAATGGCACTTTACTGGCAGCGACATCGATTTAGCAGCAATAAAAATAGCCAAACAACTCGCTCAGTTTAACGATTTAAAAATAACGCTTAAACAGCAAAAAAATCCCGAGCATATTTTTAAAGGAGTGATTACTTCGAAAGACTTATATCACCTCACGATGTGCAACCCGCCATTTCATGCCAGCGCAGAAGAAGCCAATAAAGGCAGTGAGCGTAAATGGAAAAACTTAGGTAAAGCGCCTTCGCAAGCACTTAATTTTGGCGGCCAAAGTAATGAGCTGTGGTGTGAAGGCGGCGAGCTGACCTTTATTTCTAACATGATCAAAGAAAGCGCTCAGTACAGTGAGCAAGTGATCTGGTTCACCTCGTTGGTTTCTAAAAAAGAGACCCTTGCTGCTTTACAAACACAGCTAAAACAGCTCCCTATTTGCGACTATAAAATCGTTGAAATGGCACAGGGGCAAAAGGTCAGTCGCTTTATTGCGTGGAGTTATTTTGATAAAACGACCCGTGAACAAATTTGTGAAGAATTCATATAACAACCATAAGGACCACTCATGATAGATTTTCGCTCAGACACAGTGACCAAGCCTTGCAATAAAATGCGAGATATTATGTATCATGCCCCGGTTGGCGATGATGTATACGGCGATGATGAAAGCGTTAACCAATTAGAAGCCTATGCTAGATTGCGCTTTAATGTGGCCGATGCATTATTTTGTAGCTCAGGTACACAAGCAAACCTACTTGCATTAATGGCGCATTGTGAGCGAGGTGATGAGTATATTTGCGGGCAAAGTGCTCATAACTACAAGTTTGAAGGCGGTGGCGCTGCCATTTTAGGCTCTATTCAACCACAGCCTATTGAAAATGAAGCCGATGGTAGCTTGTGTTTTACTAAAATTGCTGCTGCAATAAAGCCCGATGATAGCCACTTTGCGAAAACGCGATTACTGAGCCTTGAAAACACCATAGGTGGCAAAGTACTGGGTATTGATTATTTAATTAAAGCACGTGAATTTGTTGATCAACATAACTTAGCACTGCATTTAGATGGCGCGCGAGCATTTAATGCCGCAGCCGAGCTTAACCTTGATATTAAAGAAATCACCAAACATTTTGATTCAGTCTCTATTTGTTTATCGAAAGGCTTAGGTGCGCCAGTTGGCTCATTATTATTAGGTTCAACAGCATTGATAGCCAAAGCAAGACGCTGGCGTAAAGTGCTTGGCGGCGGTATGCGCCAAGCCGGTATGTTAGCTGCTGCGGGGCAATATGCGTTAGAAAATAACACTCAACGTTTAGTCGATGATCACGCTAATGCGCGTTATTTAGCACAGCAGTTAAGTGAAATTTCAGGCTTTGAAGTAAATATGAGTAATACCACAAATATGGTTTACGCTACGTTTGATAACAACATAAACATCACAAAGCTAGCAGCCGATTTAAAAGCACAAGGCATTCTTATTAGCCCAAGTAAGCAACTTAGGCTAGTAACCCATTTAGGTATTACCAAAGCGGATATAGATACCTTTATTAAAGCCTTAACGGCCCATATTTAACGCGGCTTTATAATGTTTGCGGCACACCGATTCATAACGGTCGTTGCCGCCAATTTCTACTTGGTTACCATCGGCGATAGCCTCGCCATTTTCATCGGTACGTAATACGTGATTTGCTTTACGCCCACAATGACACACCGTTTTAAGCTCTATTAACTTATCAGCCCAAGCAAGTAAATACTGTGACCCTATAAACAGCTCCCCTCTAAAGTCGTTGCGCAATCCGTAACACAATACGGGTATTCCTAACTCATCAACCACATCAGTTAACTGCATAACTTGGTCTTTTGATAAAAACTGACATTCATCTACCAGCACACAATGGCGTTTTTTATCTGCATTAAGAGCTTGAATAAGCGCAAAAACATCTATATCTGCATCATAAATATGCGCATCTGCTTGCAAGCCAATACGTGAGGATACTTTACCTACTCCGACTCTATCATCGATAGCCGCCGTGAGGATCACCGGCTCCATACCACGCTCTTTATAATTGAATGCAGATTGTAGTAAGGTGGTTGATTTACCTGCATTCATTGCAGAGTAGTAAAAGTATAATTGCGCCATTGTCGTGCCTTCAAATAAAAAGTGCGCTTATGCTACCTTAAAGTGCTCAGAATACAAATTTGGATACGTTATTTAGCTATTTATTTTGCTTCATGCTCTAGTAACCATTGCTTGCGCTCTAAACCACCTGCATAACCAGTTAGTTTTTTATTTGCACCAATAATACGATGACACGGCACAATAATACTGATTGGGTTTTTACCATTTGCAGCCCCTACCGCTCTCACAGCTTTAGGGTTGTTTAACTGCTCGGCAATATCTTTATAAGTCGCCACTTTTCCAAAGGGTACGCTACACAATGCCTGCCATACGCTTTGCTGGAATGGCGTGCCGCCAGTATCGAGTTCTAAATCAAACTCGGTACGCGAATGAGCAAAGTACTCATTAAGCTGCGCCATACAAGATAAAACATGTGAATTAGTCACCTTATTTAAAGGCGTACTGATATAACTGGCCGGTGGATAAAACCCCACATAACTAATACCGTTTTCAGTTGCCTGAATAATAATATCGTCAATCGGGCTGGGTAAACTGGTTTGCACTATCATAATTGCTGCCAAAGTTGAAAAGTTAAGTAAGATCGAAATGGTGCACAGTTCGCAGACTCAAAAGAACGTACTGCCGCTTGGGCTTTTTTAACCCCTAAATCACCATCGAGTAAAATATCGGGCTGGCTTTGGCCGCGTAACTTTGCATAATTAACCGTCCATGGGCCAATCCCTTTTAAACTAAGCCATTGATCTAAGTCATCACAATCTGGATTCACGGCACAAAATTCAGCGAGGTTATGCAGTGCATTTTTACGCGCCTGTGGCATTTTAAAGAATGCAAAATCACTGTGTGCTAACACTTCAGGCTCAGGAAAATAGACCTGTTGGTGTTGCTTTTCACCAAGCTGTGTTACTAAATTAGTCACTAGGTTGTGCGCCGCCGCTACACTGACTTGTTGCCCAAGTACAGCCCTAACTCCCGCCTCAAAACTTGACCAAATACCCGGTAACCTTAAGCCTTTAGTAAGTGGAAATGCATTATTAATGTGTTCGCTTAAATGCGCCTCAATTAAATAAGTATCTGCATCTAAATCAAGTACACGGCGAATGTTGTTAATAACTGGCTGTAAATATTGCGTATTATCTATATCAATTTGCACCCGAAAATGATGTTTATCTGCAACAAACTCAGCATCAAAACGCCCTCTACACGATTTATAAGTAAAAGTACGCCCATAACTGGTTGGCGTTAACCACTCTATTGGCTGAATTAATCGTTTTGCTAAAAACCCATGCAATGCCTGCCAGTTATACGGCGGACGAAAAGGCAAAATTAAGGTGAGCCCAATATCAGCTGGGTGCTTGGCGGTTCTGAGCGCTGAGGGCGCAATATTAAGCTGTTTTAAAAAAGCATCATTAAAACGCCGAACACTTTTAAAGCCTGAGGCAAACGCTATCTCGGTAAGCGGTAAGCTAGTTTCTTGAATCAATTTTTTTGCAAAATGACATTGGTTAAACAATCGATATTGCGTGATAGAAATGCCAAAATATTGAGAAAATAATCGCCTTAAATAACGGCTGCTTATTCCTAAACGCGTGGCGAGCTTTTCGCAGTCGTGCTGATTATCCTGATCAATTAATTGCTTGGCTCGTAGAGCCGTTGTTTTTGTTCCCTGCCAAGCCGCACTTCCTGGTGCACTATCGGGCCGACAACGAATACAAGGCCTGAAACCAGCTTGCGCGGCAGAGTGCGCAAACTGATAGTAGACTACATTTTTTTCGTGAGCTGTGGGCGCAGGGCAAATTGGCCTGCAATAAATACCGGTACTTTTAACGGCTACATAAAAAAGCCCATCGAAACGCGCATCACGACTTTGACGTGCTTTTTGCCAGTGCTGATCACCCATAAAATGCTCTTGTAAATTAGGTAGCGCTTAGCTTAGCAAAAACTAAGCGTATTACTGGCCATATTCGGCACTAATCTTTATTTGCAAAATCAATTAATGCCTGACCCGTTAAACGATATATAATCCATTCATTTTGTGGCTCAGCGCCCATACTATTATAAAAATCAATCGCGGGTTTATTCCAATCAAGTACCACCCATTCAAAGCGACCACAGTCTTTATTGATTGCTCTGTTTGCCAGTTCTTTCATAATGGCTTTACCAGCGCCATTTCCGCGGCTATCAGGGCTCACGTATAAATCTTCTAGATAAAGACCATTTTTACCTAACCAAGTCGAGTAGTTGTAAAAATATACTGCAAAGCCTATTGGCTCATCATCTTGTAAACATATTAAACTGTGCGCCGTTGCGCCTTCACAAAACAGGGTGTTTAAAATGGCTTGCTCATCGGTTTTAACTGCATCAGGTTCTTTTTCGTAAATAGCAAGCTCATTGATAAAGTGTAGAATTGTTTTTGCATCACTTGGCTTTGCATCGCGAATTTCTATTGCTGTGTTCATTGTTATTGACCCTTAAAAAACTACTTTTATGCCTGGTAAGCATCTAATTTAATATAAAAAGTGCTTAACTAATTATGATAATTTAAGCCATTAATACATTTATTTATACCCTAGCATATCGTTTTATATTCAATAAGTAACGTTCATGAGCTTATTTCAATTTATTCATTAGGGCATTAAAAAAACAAATTAAAACAACGCTTTTATATATGGCAAAAAGTTGTCATTATGAGTACACAGTAAAGCAATGAGGAAGTTTAACTAAAATGGGTCATGGTCATTCACACAGTCACGTTGATGATAACCAAAGTGATAAACAGCTCACTCTTGCCGTATTTATAAATGTTTTACTGACTGCAGTGCAAGTTGTTGGCGGCGTATTTTCCGGCAGTCTTTCATTAATTGCCGATGCATTACATAACCTAAGTGATGCGGCCTCAATTTTTATTGCCCTCGTTGCTCGAAAAATTGGCAATAAGCAAGCTGATACAACCCACCATTTTGGCTACAAACGTGCAGAAATTCTAGCAACTCTTTTTAATAGCACCACGTTAATAGTCATCGGTGGTTATTTAATTTTTGAGGCCATAAGTAGTTATTTAAACCCTCAACCTATCAATGGCTGGATCATTGTGTGGGTTGCTGCAGTAGCGCTATTCATTGATTTAGTCACTGCATTATTAACCTTTAAAGCCGGCGCTAAAAACAACATGAATATAAAGGCGGCGTTTATTCATAATGTGTCTGATGCCATGGCCTCTATTGTGGTTATTATTGCCGGTACTTTAATTATTTTATACCAGTGGTATGTAGTTGATTTAATAGCGACGATATTGATATCACTGTATGTTATTTATCACGGCGTATTATTACTTAAAGCCAGCTGCAGCATTTTAATGCAGGCAGCCCCCATTGGTTTTGACCAGCAACTTATCAGTAAAAAGTTACTGCAACAGTTTGCCATTACTCAAATAAAATCAATAAAAGCATGGCAACTCGACGATAACACCACACACTGTGAAATTGTGATGCAAACAGATACCCTTATTGAGCTTAACGCCATTAAACATTATTTACATGATGAATTTGCAATTGAGCACTGTGTAATCGAGTGTTACTAATCACTGTTTTCAATAACCAAAATGATTACATTAAAGCTCTAAGTAGGTTTACTTATATTAGATAGACTTCTCAGCGGTTTTTATTTAAACCGCTACAAAAATACGATAGATAAGTATTATCACAAATTAATTAAATTAAAGAGTACTGATAGTTGCTGCTGCAAGAGGCAGCATTAAGTTTTCAGCTTTATCTGCTTTTTTCACGGATATTTGTGTAAACAATAAATGTCCACTTCCCTGCTCCTTAGCCTTTCTTACTTCATTAATTACAGAGCCGTGAGCGGGGTGCAAAGACATCACCCCGCTACAATAGCAATAATTAGATTACGAGAGTGGCTACAAAATAAATTGAGTGAAAAAACTCAGTTGTGTAAATATTTCAGTTTTACTGTATTCATCCCAGAATTCGAAGTAATAAAGCGTAAAAGAACAACCTCAACACTTAGAATAGCTGCAATACTTTACTTAATAACCTTAGTAAGTATGCCTTTTTATGTTATAAAAAATGTAACTTGCTGATCTAAAATACAAATAACAACTTGTCCATTTGTCAGCCAGCAATGCAAACTTAAACAAGAATCAAACTCAATATTAACCATATGATTTATAAGTAAATTACTTGCAATTCTGTGCCTATATACTAGACTAGCCACAATTAGAATTTTTAGGATAAGCGCTATGAAAGGTAATCAAAAAGTAATCGACGCCTTCAATACATTGTTAGCTAACGAATTAGCTGCTATTGACCAGTATTTTATTCATTCTCGTATGTACGATGATTGGGGCTTAAACAAACTTTATGAGCGTCTTAACCATGAAATGGAAGAAGAAAAAGACCACGCTGACTGGCTAATCAAGCGTATTCTTTTTTTAGAAGGCGTACCAAACATGACCAAACGTCGTGATCTGTTAATTGGTGACGATGTAAAAAGCATGATGCAAAACGACTTAACCTTAGAACTTGAAGTGGTTGAGTGTGTTAAAGAAGTTATTGCCATCTGTGAACAACAGCAAGATTATCAATCACGTGAAATTCTAGAAAAGCTATTATTTGATACCGAAGAAGATCACGTCTACTGGTTAGAGCAACAATTGGGTCTGATTGACAAAATTGGCACTCAAAACTATCACCAAGCTCAAATGGGCGAATAAGGACTTATATTATGAAAGGCGATAAAGACGTTATTGCAGCACTAAATAAAGTACTTGCTAATGAGCTTGTGGGTATTAACCAATACTTTTTACATGCACGTATGTTTAAAGATTTTGGTTTTAGTAAACTAGACAAAGCTGATTACAAAGTATCGATACAAAAAATGAAAAACGCCGACCGTTTAATTGAGCGTATTTTATTTTTAGAAGGCTTACCTAATCTTCAAGATTTAGGACGTTTACGTATAGGCGAAAACAGCGAAGAAATGATTGCCGCTAACATGAGCTTTGAGCTTGATACCGTAGACGAACTGCGTACTGCCATTAAACTAGCTGAAAGTAAAAAAGATTACATTAGCCGTGAAGCGCTCGATAACATTTTAAATGAGCAAGAAGAGCAAATTGATTGGCTCGAAACACAGCAACTGCTGATCAAAAACACTGGGCTTGAAAACTACTTACAATCACAACTGTAAGTTAAAGTTATAAACATAAAAAAAGCAGCTAAGGCTGCTTTTTTTATGTTTAATTTTTAAGTGTTAAACCAATTCGTTTAGATAGGGACTATTATATAGACTACTATTAGGCCACTTGATCGGTTATATCTGCTATTTGAATCAGTTTACGATTGAGGATCTTTTTAGTACAGCCACAACACTTACCGCATTGGCTGCCCACTTTAAGCTCTTTAGTTAGCTCGCGCATGGTAGTAGCACCATCGTCGATGGTTTGCTCAATTTTTTTATCGGTCACACCGTGACAAAGACAAACATACATGAATACAAACAACTCTCAATTTCATTTAGTGGGTTTATATTAATCTAAACGAAAATAGTTATCAATTGGTTTTTTATAAAATTTGAATTTTTTGCATTTTTTTGGCCAGCGCCACTTAAGTTGAGAATTCGCGGCAGCTTGAGAATTGTTTGAATTTCAATCGAAGTATGGCACTTAAATTGAGATTTATTAACTAAAATCCCACCTTTAATTTAAGTAGGTTTAGATTTAGGTAAATAGTTGGATGATTGAAATGAATTACATTAAGTCTGAAGAAACCTTAATGTATAAATATAGAATTAGTGCGTGGGCTATTTCCGGTTTGTGCCACAAGCGGACATTTGTAACGCCGCTATAAAAGACGCGCGTTAGCGCGTCCAGTGGAGGCCGTTTTTTGGCCGGAACGATTTTTGATAGCCTTGTTAACACGGGTGTTACACACAATTTTAGCTTTAATGGGCATTGTCTAGCTTCCTGTGAATAAATGATACCGTTGACAAAATATCCTGTGCATCTAGCTCACTCATGGGCCACGATGTTTTTGGCGCATGAGCTACAGGATTCCTAACTGCGCCAAACAACCCTACAATCATATTGCTAAAGCCTTTTTGTTCACTGATTTCTGTATCTGTTCTCAGAGCGTTTATCTTTAAGATTGGGTGCTTAACAGAAAATGCGGTATTAAATAGATCTGCGCCATCTGTTGTTAAAGATGACATATTGCGAATTCGTTCTGCAATACCCTTTACGGCTTCAAGGACAGTATGAAAGTAATTTTCATCGACTAGTTCAGCCCGACAATAATTGAAAACCACTACACGTTAATAAATGTAAAAGCTGAGCATGTTGATATGGTAATTATGGTTTGGATTTCGACAAAAGTGCGATTAAGGAAGTTACAGTTCGGAGGTAGTGTTGAATATATTCCATACAAAAGATAAGGTAATCCAAAAGCATAATAAAATGAAGTGAAATATGATTGAGGGAATAGACATACACGTTTACTTATGGGCGCTATTTTGCGGAGCCATAATTGTTCTCGCCATCAAAGCGAAATCTAATCACACGAAACGAATTGAACAAATTGCTGAAATTCAACGTCAAAAGGAAAACCTTGAAAAGGAATCTGTTGAAAATCAGGTTGCCAAACTTGAAGGTGAGTTAGAAGAAGTGAAAAGGAAAATCACTTCTGGTCAAGAACATTTTAAAACACTCGAGGAATCCACTGAGAAGCTTGAGCTAGAGAGACAATATATCGAAGTTGGATTACTGCCACCTGTTTATAGCTTTGATGACAGAGAGGAACTTAAAGCTCAAATCAATAAATGTTATGCGGATCAGTATCGTGTCATAAGCAGAGGCCTGGCAACAGACGCATACTCAAAATGGGAATGGTTTGGCTGCGAAAAAACTGGTGCACGAATGGTCGAAGATTACCGATATCTTTCGCTCAAAGCATTCAATGCAGAATTTGATGCCATACGAAAAATAATGCGCCATTCAACTTATGATACGGCGGTTAATAAACTACATCGTGTAAACGAACAACTTGGTAAACTGGGCGAGACGGCTAATGTAACCATCTCAGCAGAATTCTTTAACTTGAAAATCAATGAGTTAAACGCTTGGCATCGAGAACTTTTATACAGAGAAAGACAGAAAGCGGAGAGGAAAAAACAACAAGCTATCCTCCGTGAGCAAAATAATCAATCCGGAGATGAAGCCGATGACCTTGAAGACGAAATATCTTACCGGAGCTCTGATCTGAAAAAAGCCCAAGCCTTAGCTTTAAAACTGCACGGGGCAAGCGCTAAAGTCATAGAAGAAAGAATCCAAAAGATGAAATCTGAAATTGCCAAGTTAGAAAATAAATTTCAACGCGCAACCTCGCAAGCACAGATCACAAAGGTCGGCTACATATATGTCATTTCAAACCTAGGTAGTTTTGGAGAGGGTGTTGTTAAAATCGGAATGACTCGTAGACTCGAACCGATGGATCGCATTAATGAACTCGGTGACGCAAGCGTACCGTTTAAATTTGATGTGCACACGATGGCATTTGTGCAGAATGCTCCAGAAATAGAGAAGAAACTTCATAGAAAGTTTGACGAACAACGAGTGAATGTGGAAAACAATCGAAAGGAGTTTTTCAAGGTAAGCCCCCAGCAAGTAAAAGCTGCAATGGACGAACTGAATGTGTCAAGCGACTGGTACTTTGATGTAGAAGCCAAGGAATACAGAGAAAGTATTTTGATTCGTGAAGCAATGAACAAGCAATCGCACGAAAACCTAACTGGGTCAATTCCGGCATCAATATAAGGACATAACCATGCTCATAACAATTATATTATTCATTTGTGCATTAGGAGCATTTTTCTTGTGGAGGAAATCATGCGCAGCGCTTGAAATGGTCGAAGCAGATGGTAAGAAAGTTAGAGATGCGTACTTCCCTGTATCGAGGGCAGAAGACAAGCTAAAACAAATTAAAGAGAAATATTCAGACTTACAGATAAAGTACAATAAGACATTCAGCAGACTACGTGACAACAAAAAAAAGCTTTCATTGTACAACCTTGGCGTGGGTACCTCTGATGATACTTCTTACGCATTTATATCGGAAACGAAAGAAGTCAGAAAAATTGAAGCAAAACTTGCTCAAGTTAAAGAAGACTTAAAGGAAATGGTAAAAAACAAAACAGCTTGTATCTGCAGTATGAGTAAAGACGTAAGAGTTAATGGTCGCAAAGCTGGCGCTACAAAACTATTCAATCGTGAAATAAAACTCCGGATCCGCTGTTTAGATAATGAGTTTAAAGCGGCATGTTCAATGGTTGATTGGAACAACATCAATAGGCTATCTCAACGCGCCCGTGAAACATTCGACGATATAAACAACTCAGGCCGTATAGTTAAGACGCAATTGTCTGAAAGTTATTTCAGGTTAAAGAATAAAGAGCTCCAACTAACATATGAATTGAACCAGATCAAAGCTGACATCAAAGAAGAACAACGTGAGGAAGCACGTATAGCAAAAGAAGCAGAGCGAGAAGAAAAGCGTATAATTGATGCTGCGAATAAAGCTAGGAAAGATCGTGAGATTATGGAGAAGCTGGTTGCGCAGGAGTTGAGCAAACTAGAGTCCAGCTCTGATGAGCAAAAGGAACTGTACGAGCTGCACAAATTGGAACTGGAAGTGTTGAAGAAAAGAGAGGTTCGCGCACAATCGCTCGCTCAACAAACACGAGCTGGTTACGTTTATATAATCTCTAATAGAGTGTCATTTGGGGAGGGGATGGTAAAAATTGGCATGACTCGAAGAGCAGATCCAGATGAGAGAGTCAAAGAACTCGGAGATGCTTCTGTACCAGAACTGTTTGATGTCCACGCATATATATATTCGGAAGATGCCCCCAGTTTAGAGAAATTTCTACATAACGAATTCAGCAAACAAAGAGTCAACCTAGTAAATCATCGCAAAGAGTTCTTTAAAGTGGATGTTCAAAGCGTTGTTAAGGCACTCGACAATTACCAAGAAGATTACGAGATCGAATTGGAGCCGCATAAAGACACTGACACGTTAGCAGTGGCATAGTGGCAAGCTGCTGTGGTAGCTTTTGTATTGCGCTAGCAAGGCGTTACCAACATCTTTCTCTAGCACAGAGCGGTTCTTCGGCTCTAACACGTTTTTGTCCAAAAACGAGTTTGAGCGACCGTCTGTTTCTCGCTCTAAGCGCAGCTCAATCACACATAATTTGCTTGGCTTTTTGCAAACAATGACAAGATTACCTACCCCCTATCTGCAGTAACAATAATAAAGATTGATTGGATTATGCGAGTAAAAGCTTTTTGAAATGAGACTTGAGTTATTAACTTAAAGCGCAAGAATTATAAACCCTGAATAATTTTCATATAAAAATTCAGTAAAATTTTTTATCCATATTATACTTTTTTATTATTGCTGTAATTTTGGATAACTATGTTAAACAATTATTCTGTGCGTACCCGTTTAGCCGTGCTTGCATTGCTACCAATTATGATTTTTTTAATTACATCGTTTTTTTCAATAAACACAATGGGAAGGTTAGTAGCAGGGATTGATAGTTTATACGACGACCGTGTCGTACCACTTAAGCAAATTAAACATGTGTCTGATAATTACGCTGTAAATATTGTTGATTTACTTCACAAGTATCGTGCTGAGTCTATTACCAAATCAGCGCTTTTAGCGAATATTAATGATGCTAGAAATACGGCTGATAATGAATGGAAAGCCTACCTGAGCACACAGCTAACAGCTGAAGAGAAGCGCTTAGTAGACAATGTAGAAAGTAAACTACAGCCCGTGCTTACGCACTTAAATAATTTAATTTTAAGTATTAATAGTGGTGAGTTTTTACTAATCCCACAAAAGCAATTTGTTTATGAGCTTTACCAATTATTTGATCCGCTGAGTGCCAGCTACCAAGCTTTAATTGATTTACAACTTAAAGAAGCAAGTGATTTTAAAGTTAAAGCTGATGAGAATTATCAATTTATAAAATTGATAATGAGTGTGACAATCGCGATATTGATTTTACTGTTACTGATTGTTGCTTACTTTATTTATTCCTCGATACAAAATCCATTAATGTCATTACGCGATACCATAACGCACATTGCGACCAATGCTGATTTAACAGCTCGTGCTGAGGTTCAAGGTAAGAATGAGATTGCAGATACCGCATCTAACTTTAATGATATGCTACTTCGGATCCAAGGTTTAGTAAAAGATATGGCAGCCGCAACGCTGACACTTGCCTCAGCAGCTGAAGAAATGAACTCTATTAGTATTCAGGTTGCCGGTACAGCAACGCAGCAAGAGCAACAATCGGCTATGATTGCAACTGCAATTACTCAAATGAGCAGTGCAATAGAACAAGTTGCTCAAAACGCGCAAACAACCTCCGACAAGGCAACAAGTGCCGACATTAAGGCAGGCCAAGGGCAACAAGCTGTTGCTGATAATATAGAGTCAATAAATACGCTTTCAACTTTAGTTAATACTAATACGCAGCTCATTACAGATCTAAATACACAAACCAATGATATAAACCAAGTTGTTATGATGATTCAAAGCGTTGCTGAGCAAACTAACTTGTTAGCTTTAAATGCAGCTATTGAAGCAGCAAGAGCTGGCGATTCTGGTCGTGGTTTTGCCGTTGTAGCCGATGAGGTAAGGCAACTTGCTCACAATACTCAAAAGGCAACCGCTAGCATTAATGAAATGATCACTAAACTACAAGGCATGGCTCAGCAAGCTGTTAATGCCATGGGTAACGCTGAAAGCAGCGCTAAAGAGAGTGTTGACCATGCTAATTATTCTTCGCAGGTGCTCAGCGAAATTAACCGTGAAGTTACTGAAATTGCAGATATGAATACTCAAATATCAACCGCAACTCAGGAGCAAAAAATGGTCGCAAATGAGCTAAGCAGTAATATTAATGAGTTTAGCGCGAGTATCACGTCGGTTAGCGAAAGCTCACAGCAAAATGCACAGGCATCGCAAGAACTCGCACAGCTTGCGGCAATGCTACAAGGGCAAGTTAATGTATTTAAAGTTTAGGTACTTTCATTTTGCCGCATGTTAGGAGTTATACCTTAAATGAAAGCCTTATTTGCCATCAATTAAAATTATTAATTGATGGCATGCTTGTTACTTTAAGCACTCGTTTGATTTGACAATATATTTATCCAATCACTGGGGTTTGAGAGTATAAACTGATACGAGCTGCCATCTTGCGTGAAAACCTCTATCGCATCAGCTGTTATTGGAACAAGGCCTGCGCCTTTGCCTTTACATTCAACCACTTTTAAAATTGTATCACGGGCAATTGTATATGGCTCTAACCCTAATTTTTCATTAAAAGGTTCAAAATTTAAGTCGGTTTGCGTAATCCAAAACTTTCCGTCCGCTTTCATAACTCCATTTTGAATGGTTGCCATTGTTGATTTAACGACAGTTGATTGCATATTTAAATTCCTTTACACGTGAATATAATTTCAAATTGTTCAACTTCCTTCTGTTTATTATTACAGCTAACTTGATAGCCAAAAGCAAGTTTATTTGTGCACTAACGACACAAAGCCACCTTTTAAATTTAAAAGTTACCCGAATATATTTACCTGCTTTAAACTTTGTGGAATAATCGCTGCCCTCTTAGGGGAGTAGCCCGCTCAGTAATGAGTAAACTTATCAACATAATTGCACCTCATGTGCATGGTAAGTTTGTAATGTTGTAGCAAGCGTTATCGGCGAGACCTAGGTAGACACTATCCTCATGGCGGGAGATAGCTGTTTGCCTTGGTTTAGTATTCCCGCCTGAAGATCATATTAATGGATATTTTTTTAACCTCTACCGTCACTGTTGCCCTTGCTGAAATAGGCGATAAAACTCAGCTTTTATCTTTACTATTAGCTGCTCGCTTTCATAATAAAATAGCACTTATTTTAGGCATTCTCGCTGCTACTATTATTAATCATGGTTTATCTGCATGGTTTGGTGATTGGCTGAGCGGGAACTTTGCCGTCGAATACTTACCTTGGATAGTCAATATCAGCTTTATTGTGGTAGGACTGTGGCTACTTATTCCAGATAAAGATGAAGAAGTGAGCCATAAATACGACCGCTATGGTGCATTTTTAGTGGCCTTAATCTTATTTTTTATTGCTGAAATTGGCGACAAAACACAAATTGCAACCGTGTTGCTCGGTGCACAATATCAATCAGTACTTTGGGTTACGCTGGGAACTACAGTAGGCATGTTAATCGCTAATGTCCCTGTTATTTATGCCGGTAAGGCGTTACTAAAAAGAATTCCATTAAATACCGTAAGAGCGATAGCAGCCAGTGTTTTTGTACTGTTGGGTATTTATGGTTTAGTGACTATGTAGTGATTAAATAGCGTTTAAATCACTCTTTAATCGTTAAAAAATAAAAAGCGCTTAGCTACTTTTATACAAGTTAGTTGTAAGCGCTTTTTATATAAGGGTATATGATTTAGGCGTTATTTACACAATAGCAGCCTTTTGTATCCGCTATTAATAGTGATGAGTTAAATCCGGCCTGTAAATTACTAATAACGGTTTCCACAAAGCCACTACCTTGAGAGCATGCCAGCCCTTCAGATAAAGGCCCTGCATAAACAAACTCACCATTTTTATCAATTAAAACGGCGGCAGGTGTGGCAGGGATCACTGACTTTAAGTCGTTATTCAATAAAAAATTTTGCACTTCAACGCCTTGGTTTGTAGCAAAGCGTTGCAGGGCTGATAAATGAGGCTGTGCTTGAATTGTACAGCCGCAATTCTCTTGCGTAATAATCACAAGTTGAGCACTGTCTTTGTTTTGCCACAGTACTTGGTTTTTAAATTGCGAAAACCAGTTTTGTTGTTTAAGCATATTCCCCTCATCAAAGGGCTTTAGCTGCCCTAGCTGAAAGTAAATAAGTGCCGACACAACAAAAGCAAGCCATATACAAATTAAGCTAATGGTGAAATAACGAGACTTATTTAAATTTTGCAATACTTTGCTCTAATACATCAATACTTACGTCTATCAGCTGCACTTTAGCCGTTAACTGCTCAACTATTTTAGTCTCTTGATACTGATTTTGGCGCATTTGATCTGTACTCATTGCTATTTGCTCTGTATTTCCAGCCTGTTCGGCAACCACTTGAGCTACTGAGTTAGTGCTGGCAGATACCGCTTGAATTTGATCACTCATTGACGAAATATTCTCTTTCATCGTTGCGCTTATTTTTGTTAAATCAACCACAAATTCTACACATTGATTCATCGACTGAGTTGACGTGCGACTATTATTTACCAGATCAGTAAGCGTAGACGCTATTTTGGTTGTTGTTGCTTGGCTGCTATTCGCAAGCGAGCGTACTTCATCGGCAACAACAGCAAACCCTCGGCCATGCTCACCCGCTCGTGCGGCCTCTATTGCAGCATTAAGGGCTAATAAATTAGTTTGGTCGGCTATGCCTGAAATTTCATTGAGTAAACTAGTAATAACATCCCCAGCGGCCACTAAATGACTTAACTGCTCTTCAGTGTTTGTTAACAAGGTGAGTAGCTCGGTGCTTTTTCTGTCGGTTTGTAATACTTCTTCCAGCGCAACATTGGCTGATTCAGTAATGCTATTAACTTGTTGTTTTAAAGTATCGCTTTCTTGTTCAACTAACTTAAAACCATGCGCAACTTGTGCGCCTGAATTAGCAATATCATCTGTTTGCGCGTTTCGTTGCTGCGCGCTATTGGCTAACTCATCATGAACATGAATAAGCTCTTTAGAGTTATTTTTTAAAGAGTCAGACTGAACTTGAACTTGCTTAATCACATCTGATAAGTGCTCAAGCAATGTATTAAAACCAACTACCGCTTTACTTGCTGTGTCATCTGCTCGCATAGAAAGCTTAACTTGATTTGGATCTTGCATTATTTGCTCTGTGGCATAACTTAACGATAGACCCGCACGGCGTTCGCGATTTAATGTTACGGCAATAAAACCAGCTACAAGCGCTTCCACAATGGCATACGCTGCGTGAATAAGCACTGTTGAAAAGGCGAGTCGGTCTGGATCAAATACGTAAAAACCAGTATTTTGTGTTTGCAGGTAGTAAAAAGATAAATGGTGTATAGCTACAAACACAATAGCGGTAATAAACACTCGCCACTGTATGAACATTATTAGCATGGCTAAGAAAATGAATATTTCGAAATGCACTTCAATAAGGCCATAGGCTTGTTGAATATGTAAAAATGAAAACATCATAATTGCAGCCGCAACAACATGCGGTGTCATTTTGCTATCAGGTTGGGTTTTTAAAAGCCAAATGGGGAGCAAACATAACGGTAAGCCGACAAGAAATGCTTCTGTCAGGGTGCCAAAATAAAGACCAATACCTATAGACTCAATAAACAAAAGACTAAAAATAATTGTGAATAACCGACTTACACTAGACATAAAAACCTTAAATTAATTGTGTTCTAATTTAAACACGTTCAGCTGATATTTAAACTCAAAACAGCTAGCTATTTATTATTTCAAATCAAACAAAGTACAAATTATTTGATTTAAAACCGTTTTTAATGCGCTACTTAACAATTGGTAGTATTTGTTTAAAGGTAGACGTCCCTGCTTTTGTTGTCCATTGAAATATGATGGTCTCTACACAAGAGACTATAGCACCGGCTTGACGAAGCTGTTCTAGTGCAATAGCTTTGTGCTCTGTGTTTCTTGATGCTACTGCATCAGCTGCCACAGTGACCGCATAACCCTGCTGTAATAAATCTAAGCATGTTTGTAACACACAAACGTGCGCTTCAGTGCCAATTACAACTATATGTGGGCGATTTAATTGCGCAAGAATATCTAAAAACCCCTCTTGTGCACAGGCACTAAAGTTAATTTTTTCAAAATAGCGAGCATTAGGTAACGCAGATTTTATTTTCTCATCACTTTCACCTAGTCCTTTTTTATAATGTTCTGTAATTATTGAAGGAATTTGATGAATAGCACTTGCTTTTGCTAACTGCAGAGCACAATCTAGCGTGTCGTTAAACGAAGCAATCGCTGGTGCTAACTTACTTTGTAAGTCGATAACTAAAAGTATACTGTGCTCTGCTTTAATATTTCCTGCGTAATTCATACTATGTCCTTACGTTATAATCAGATTAACCTTGTAACACACCAACAAAAATACAACAAACAGTTTACATTTAATGCTTTTTGTAATTTTTGAATTAAACTCATGTTATATTACGCCAACATTTAATACCAACCTTGTTCGTTGTAAGGGTAAGTGCTTTTGAGTAAGTTTTTCTTTATTGTTTATATGTTTATATTTGTTTGCTCGCAGCATAGTTTTGCTTCACAAACTTATTCAGAACAATTACAACGTGTCACTAACAACGAACAATTGTCGCAAAGCTTTATAGTGAAATCACTCCAAGATGACATGGGCTATGTATGGATTGCTACAACTGAAGGTTTATACCGATTCGACGGATACCAAGTCACGCCTTACGAGAGCGAATTGGGTTTAAAAAATAACTACATTAATAGTATTTATAAAGCAATTGACGGCCAAATTCTGGTTAATACTCAACTCGCAGGAAGTTATTTGATTAACCCTAATACCTTGCAAGCAGAGCTAATATATTCAGGGCGCTTAAACCAAAATCAAGAAAAGTTCTCTCCTGTTCAGGCTGTTGCTGAACAACCGGCGCATTTTTATTTTTCTATTGATTCGCACATCTACCGATATGGTAAAACATCAAAAGACCTAACACTCATCTCATCTTTGCCCGATGAAAATATGTTTATTAGAGCATTATCATTATACCAAAACACATTGTATATTGGTGCCGATCAGGGGCTATATGTTTATAGCTTTACCAATAACGACCTACAACAAATAACACTTAACGACATTCAAGAAGTTACAAACGATAGCAACAATGTTAAATTTTTATCCATAGATGATGAGCTCGGTTTGCTAATTGGTACGGTTGAAGGAATGTATCGGATTGCTTTTGATGAAATTAAAAATATAAACCCTTCAGCATTAACAACTTTGATAAGTGACTATAATATTTGGGATTATATAAACACACCGTATGGTGAGTTTATTGCCACAGAAAGTGGGTTATTTGAATTCGATAGAAAAAACACAAGCATTAGCCCTATTTTAAACTTCAAAGATAGTAACTACAACGTAACAGAGAACACGATAAACGATATTATGTTTGATGAGTCGGGCTTACTTTGGTTAGGTTCTAGAACACATGGAATATTTACTTGGGCAGCACAAACAAAAAAGTTTAAAAAAATAACCTTACCTGAAAATAATGTTGTAAACACTATTTACCAAGATAATAGTAAATTACTGTGGATAGGCACTGACGATGGGCTTGTTCAGTATAACTTAGAAACCCAAAAGAGTGACTTATATCTACAATCTAAAGATAGCAAAGCGGTCTATGGCCTATCGGCTATAGGTGATATTTTCCCTGCATATGGCAAAGGCGATAACTACCTATGGCTAGCAACTTTTTCCGGGCTCGATCTCTTTAATAAAGAAACAACAACATTTGAAAAAAACAAATACATTACTCAGTACAAGTTAAATACCGACTATACGTTCGGCATTGCACAAGTTGCACCCGATACTTTTGCTTATATAAACAATGATAACTTTTATATATTTAATGGTAACACAGGCGAAAACCGAGTTATTAATGGACTAAAAGAGCAGGTATCGCCCATGCTTGCATATACGTTTCATACCCCCTCTGAGGCTTTCCCTGGCGAATTACTGTTAAGTACCTCTGACACGCTTTATCGATACAACGAAGAAACAGCGACTTTAATTACTATTTTTAAATCTAAAACAGCAAAAAACAATCTTTACCATACAGTAGAGAATTATTATTACGATGCTAAGCGAGAGCTGCTGTGGTTAGCCACCACCCAAGAAGGCTTAATTGCAGTAAACGCTAAAACATATCAGCAAGTGCATGTATTTGATAAGCACAACTCATTAAATACTAACTCTATTTTTAAACTTATTGCAGATAATAAAGACTTTTTATGGATAAGTACTGATAACGGTCTTTATCAACTTAATTTAGATACGCTTAACATCACCACGTACACAATAAAAGATGGCTTAAGTAACAATCACTTTACAGCACTAGCAGCATTAAGGTTACACAACAACGAGTTAGCGTTTGGTAACCGTAGCGGCGTGCTAATGTTTGACCCAGAGCAATTTGATAATGAACAGCGAAAAATCAATAATAACTTAGCAATTACTAATATTAGTTTGTTTTCACAAGCCCTTAATTACTCCCCTTCAAAATACAGCACTGATCCATTAATGCTTAAGCACGACGATATGGGCTTAACGGTTCGGTTTTCAAATTTTGATTATAAAAATATTAATAAAACCTACTACAAAGTTGAGCTTACAGGCCCTTCGTCTTTGAGCTACAACGATTTAAAATCTAACCAGGTGTTTTTTACTAAATTACAACCTGGTGATTATATTTTGTCTGTGTCTACTCAACAGCGAAATGGAGTGATCACAAGTGACCCCATACAGTTAAAATTTAGTGTAGCTTACGCCCCTTGGCAGTCTCCTATTGCATATACTTTATATTTTATTGCTATTGCTGTTATTTTGTTTTTATTTTTCTGGCAATACCGAAGCCGTAAAATTGCAATTGAACAAGCTCACCGCGCCGCTGTGCACTCTAAAACACAAACTGAGCTGGCACTAAAAAGTAATAAAAGCGGTGTATGGAACTATAGCTTTGCAGATAACTCAGTAAATACAGATAGAGGCGCAGAGCTTGGCTACGAGAACTTACCTGAACGCATCGATATAAGTAGTTTTTTTAATATTATGCATCCTGATGAGCGTCGCAGGCTACAAAGTAAATGGAATACTTTTACAAACCAAACTAAGCAAAAACATTGGCAAGCTACTTATCGTTTACGGCACAAAGATGGGCACTGGTTATGGTTTCATGATTTGGGGCAAACTATTTATAATGAAGACACTAAAGAGCCTCTTTATGTGTCGGGTATTTTTACTAATATTACCGAGCAGCTGGCAAACGAACAACAAGCCAAAATATTAGGCGAAGCATTTAGTCAAATAAATGATTTTTTACTTATTTTAGATGAAGACCTCGTGCCATTTTCAGCCAATAACAGCTTTATGGATGTGTTTTCTGATGAAGGCAGAGAGGGGATTGTTACCTCAAAATTATTTATTAATGCCATTGGTCAAGCTAAGTGTAGAGAGTTTGCAACAATTTTAAAAGCACTTAAACCAAAAGAAAACTGGCGAACAAATGCTTATGTAAAGACCACAAAAGCTGAAAAACACCCTATTCATTTAAGTGCCACAGCCGTTGCTAATGAAAAAGATAAAGTCAGTTATTATGTTATTGTTATTACCGATTTAACAGAGCAAAAACGCGCTGAAAATGAGTTACGCTACCTTGCTAATTACGATGCGTTAACGGGCTTACCTAATCGTAGTTTAATGAATCAAAAAATCGAAAATGCCATTACAAGCGCCGCTAAAGACGATTCGCAATGCGCTGTAATATTTATAGATTTAGATAAATTTAAACCCGTCAATGACTCCTTTGGCCATGCAGTGGGTGACAAACTATTGTGCAATATTACCGAGCGAGTGAGCCAATACTTAGGTGATGACGCTACATTTGGCCGCCAAAGTGGTGATGAATTTTTAGTGTTAGTTGAAAACGTTACCTCAATGGCTTCTTTACAACACACCCTCAACGAAATGAGCAAAGAGCTGGCTAACAAGGTTATTATTGAAGACTTCGCTATTAATATATCAGCCAGTATTGGTATTGCATTGTACCCATACGATGCAACATCGACCGATGCCCTCATACGTAACGCAGATATTGCCATGATGCATGCTAAACAAGCAGGCAGAAATGGATTTCAGTTTTTTAATGAAAAAATGAATGAGCAAATTAAACAAAAGCTAATTCTTGAAAACGACTTAAAAGATGCTGCTAGGGACAATCTGTTTTTTAATCACTATCAACCTATTGTTAATACACTAGATAAAACAATAAGTGGGGTTGAATTACTCATGCGCTGGGAAAACCAAGGCAAACCGGTTTCTCCCGCTTTATTTATACCTATTGCTGAAGAGACCGGCTTAATTGATATGTTAACTGAGCAAGCATTACAGCGTGCAATTACTGAGCTTGCTCCACTTTTGAACATTAACCCGTTGTTTTACATATCGTTAAATTTGTCTCCAAAACATATTTTAAAGGCCAATATAACGCAGCAGCTCAGCTCCATACTAGAAAAAGCACAGATAAAACCACAACAACTTCGTTTAGAAATTACAGAAAACACGCTATTAGAAGATAAATACAAAGCAGCTAAGCAACTAAAAAGCTTACAGGCTGCTGGGTTCAAACTGTTTCTTGATGATTTTGGCACTGGCTATTCATCGTTAACTTATTTGAGTCAATTTCCAATTAATGTGATAAAAATAGATCAAAGCTTTGTTAATAGTATTGGTATTGATAAAGGGAATGAATCTATTATTAAAACGATTTACTCACTCGCTGAAAACTTAGAGTTATATTGCATTGCCGAAGGGGTAGAAACGCGGGAGCATCTAGACTTCTTGCGTAATATAGGCTGTTATCAGTTACAAGGGTATTACCTTGCTCGCCCAATGAGTGCTAGCGATTTAATGAGCCCAGAATGCTTCGAAAAAATTATTGATTTGATATGAAACTAAAAGCAACTTAGTTAAGTCGCTTTTAGGTTTAACGTATTAGTGTATGTGCTTGCATTCGTAGCTTTCTATTTGTAATACGCTGTTGCGCACATTAAATTTATCTGCAAGCAGTTTAATTACCTTTAAGCGGCACTCTTCATCATGTTTTTCTATAGTACAGTGTTGTTTTAGCACAACATGAGCACCAACGATAACCTTTTTGTTTTTACGAATAACAGTGACATTGTGCACATTTGCAACATGTTCCATAGTGGTTATTTCTGTTTCAATATCGGCCACTTTAGGTAACTTAGCTTTATTTGAACGCAACCCCTTGAGACAGCTAATAATGACCTTAATACCGGTAAACAAGACAAAAGACGCAATTAACATGCTCGATAAAATATCAATTACATTCCAGCCTGTTATGTATATAAGTACACCAGCAGCAAAAGTAGAAACCGTTGATATTAAATCAAAAAACGAGTGTAAAAACACGGCATACACATTAATGCTCGCTTTACGGCCTTTATAAAGCACCCATGCCGCTGCGCCATGAAATAAAAAACCAATAGCAGCAATTACCGACATCAAGTAACTATTAATAACCAGCTCATGTCCCCCTTTATGATGCATAAAGCGCTCAGTGCCCTCATATAAAATAAGTGAACTAATGGCTAGGTATAAAACGCCGTTGATCAACCCCCCTATTAGCTCTGCTTTTTGATAGCCATCGTTATAGGTTTTAGCTAAATGAATAGCAAAGCTAGACGCAATGAGAGCAATGAACAAAGAGCTATTATGAACAAACAAATGCCCTGCATCAGCAAGTACTGCAAGTGAGTTTGCGTAATACGCACCCACTAATTGAATCACCATAAATGAGCAGGTAATTGCAAGTGCAATTAACAAACGGCGACGAGAAGCGTGATGTGTGGTTATTTCTGTCATGAAATATAATAGACCTTCACTAAAAATAAAGTAAGCTTATGAAATAAAGCAAATTGGGAAATACGTAATGATATACAGTCACAATTGTAATACGTAGGCCAAATAAACGCACTAAAAACTTAGTAAAACACAAAAAACTGTACTAAAAATAACTAAGCAGATACAAAAAATAATAATTAATTCATAAATATGGTCAGTTATCATATTTTAATGCGGAGAAACCCGTGAGCCATGACTCAAACAATACAATTTGGCAGGTTTTTAATCTAATTAATTTAGCGGTGATTGTTTATGACAATAAAACACATAATTACATCTTAAACCAACATGCCAAAACGTTACTTAACATAAATAGTGACGACGCACTTAGCAGCGATGTTTTTAACAGTATTACGCTTCGCGACTTTAATGATGATACGGTTGTTACCGTTGAGCAATTATTCACATCTACTATAACAGCTGTTTTATTAGAGTGTGAATTCACGCCTCAGCTTTTAAATGTGAACCACTCAATCATTGATGACTCTGTTTCTATGATCACTTTAGAGCAAGACCATAGTCACGCAGAGCAATATAATTTTGACCATATTATTTCAAAAATATCCACCAAACTAATTGATATTCAAAATGACAACATTGATCAACAAATTAACTTTGCACTCAAAGCCATAGGCACCGTTTGTAAAGCAGATAGAAGCTACTTATTTGAATTTAATACCGATAGTGAAACTTTAACCAATACGCATGAATGGGTGAACACCGGCATAACTGCCTACAAAGACAGGTTGCAAAACGTCCCTAAAGCCGAACTACCCTACTTTTTTGATGTAATGAACTTAACACACCTATTTAAAGTTAATGATGTTGCTCAGTTACCGCCAGAAGCGAATTCAGAAAAAGCAGAGTTTGAAGCGCAGAGTATTCAGTCTGTTTTATGTGTTGGCCTGCGCTATGACAAGGAGCTTGTTGGTTTTATTGGCTGTGACTGTGTTAACACAAAACGCCAATGGAGCAAAATAGATTTAATAAGAATCAAGCTCGTAGGCGAAATTATTAATAACGCACTCAAAAACATAAACTATAAAAAAAAGCTGCAGTTAGCCCAAAAACAATTAATTAACGCTAATACAAAATTAAATAAGTTAGCAAACACCGATGCACTTACTGACATTGCCAACCGCCGATTTTTTGATACTTCCCTAAAGAGCGAAATTAAACGCTCTGCAAGACAACACCAACCAATTAGTTTAATTATGTGTGATATCGACTTTTTTAAGCGCTATAACGACAATTATGGCCACCACAAAGGCGATGAAACGTTAAAACACGTTGCTCGTGCATTAAAAAGTTTATGTAAACGTGAGGGTGACATAGCAGCTCGCTATGGCGGTGAAGAATTCGCAATCATTTTACCTGCTACGAATATAGAGCAATGCCATAAATTTGCTTTGTTAATTGAGCAAAAAATAAAAGCACTGAATATTACGCATGAGTTCTCTCCTATTGCCCCTTACATAACACTTAGCTTTGGTTGCTTTTGTAGTTATCCAAATGCAGATACACACACAGAAACCCTAATAAAAAGCGCTGACATCGCTTTATATAAAGCAAAGAAAGCTGGCAGAAATCAAATATGTATTTTTGAATAATAAACAATCATAAATTACTCTTTTCACAATGAAAGTCATATCATTATATTAATAACCACTTTGTGCTATTTAAATGAACAATAAATTGCCCATTTAAATTTATAAATTAAAAACACTTTCTTAGCTTAAGTCATCAGCACTTGGGATAACCACGCCATATAAGTCATTAATGGTTGCTAAGGCACTTTTATGTAGATCAGATGCCAACACATCACTCACTGAAGTTTGTAATGGCCTTGTAGCGCATGCGTCAGCGACTACCGTTGCGTGGTTACCTCTTAAAAATGCACCTTGCGCTGTAAATGTCACACACATGTGGGTCATAAACCCAACAATGATCAATTTATTATTACCAATTACATCTACTTGTTCGCCTAAGTCTGTTCCTACAAAACTATCGGGAGCTGTTTTAACGATAACTTTTTCATCCGCAATTGGCGCGACACTTGAGTGTATTTGGCCTATTTCGGCATTAATATCGTAAGGCGAGCCTTCACCACCATCATGCATAATATGAATAATTTTAGAACCAGCAGCACGTGCATCAGCCAGTAAAATTGCCGCATTATTAAGAGCATCTTGCCACCCTTCTAACTCCATAACACCTTGTGTATAAGTATTTTGATAATCAACAAATATAAGTGTGGCGTTTTTAAGTGAAGCGGGTGTTGAGTCAAGCTCATTAAGTTCACGAAGTGTCATCGTCATAATTTATCCTTTAATACCGAGTTAAATTTAAGTTTATAAGCTATCACGGCTGTGACAGCCGTGTTGCTGCGTTTGCACCGTGACAGCTTATACTTTATAGTCGGTTGCAAATAGTGTCCTAAAGGACGGTAGTCGATGATATTAGGCCAAAATGACATTACTCTATGAACATACCGTTGCGATTGTTGCTTATAACAATATCAGTTTATTTCACCTATCTATTCCGTGTAGTATTTTTGGTGAAGACTTAGACCGCGTGGGCGCTCGTCCATATAAAGTTACAGTATGTACAGAAACTGTAGGTCTGGTGCCAACACTTTCTGGCTTTCCCATAGAAATAAAACAAGACCTGTCAATACTTGAAACTGCTGATACTGTCATAGTACCCGCGTGGTGCGATCCTGATATACCCGCCTCAACAGCTTTACTTAATGCACTTCGCCGTGCACATGCTCGTGGAGCAAGAATGGTAGGTTTATGTTTAGGCGCTTTTGTGCTTGCTGAAGCAGGTATATTGGATGGCAAAACAGCATCAACCCACTGGGTATGGGCTAACGACTTCGCACAAAAATACCCAAAAGTAAACTTTGATAACGATGTACTGTACATTGACGAAGGAAATGTTTTTACCTCAGCAGGCGCCGCTGCCGCAATTGATTGTTGCCTACATTTATTACGTCGTGATCACGGCGCAGATGTTGCCAACAGCGTGGCCAGACGCATGGTTGTGGCGCCTCACCGCAGTGGAGGACAAGTACAGTACATAGAAAAACCCATTCCTCGACACATCGATAGTAACCGTTTAGAGCCGGCTATCACTTGGGCACTAAAAAATTTAACTAAACCTTTAACAATCGATGAACTCGCCAGTAAAGCAAGTATGAGTCGCCGTAATTTTTCTCGACTTTTTAAAAAAGCAATGGGCACTACATTTACACAATGGCTGCTGAGTCAACGTCTAACCATCGCGCAGCAGCTATTAGAAACAAGTAACCACAATATAGATAGAATTGCTAATCAATCTGGGTTTTCATCGAGTGTTAGCTTTCGACAACAGTTTTTAGCCGCTTTCTCTATTTCACCTTCCGCTTACAGAAAGCAATTTAAAAGTAGCGAGCCGCAATAAAAAGTTACTCGCACATACGCAAATCACTTGTTAGCATGAGGTATTATCAAAGGATGGAAATGAGCATGACGAACAATAATCATACGTTAGTCGTTGAAGGTGGTGCAATGCGCGGTATTTTTGCTGCAGGTGTACTTGATGAGTTTTTAGAGCAAGGATATCAACCCTTTAATCGGTATTTTGGAGTATCAGCTGGTGCTACAAATGTGGCAGCCTATTTATGTAAGCAGCCAACACGCAACTACAAAGTGATCACCGATTACTCCTGCAGGCCAGAATTTATTAATCTCGCACGTTTTATCAAAGGCGGCCATCTATTTGATTTAGATTGGCTGTGGCAAGAGACAGTTCGTGAAATCCCCTTGAATACCGACGAATTCTCGCAATCTCCTTACGATTTTTATATTGTTGCAACGGCAATAGATTCAGGTAAAGCTCACTATTTGCAAGCAACGGGCAATGAAATGGTTGAGCAATTAAAAGCCTCTTGCGCCATCCCAATCGCTTATCGGGATTACCCAACAATAAACGGGATCGCAATGACCGATGGTGGCGTTGCCGATTCTATTCCGGTAAAAAAAGCCTATGAAATGGGTGCATCAGAAATAACAGTTATCCTCTCCCAACCTTTAGGCTATCGTAAAAAAGACAACAAAGTACCGTGGTTAACTAAACAACTCTATAAACAGAGCCCAGCGCTTGCAGAGGCCGCCATACAGCGTTCTAAAAATTATAATGACAGTATTGATTTTTTGCACAATGCTCCGTCAGATTGCAAAATAAATATTATTGCACCACCAACAGGGTTTAAAGTCGGCCGCACCACTAAAAATCGAGCTATACTCAATTCAGGCTATCAAATGGGCATAAGTGAAGCTAAAAGTTACTTGGATAACCCTAGATTTGGTAGCAATGGTTATGAGCGATAAAACCATTTCAAACAGATTGCCCGAAGTCAAAATTGCATTTACTCATACACCCAAAGCTATTGAAATTATAAAATATGTTTATGGTGAACGTTACTCAACGTGCTTGAGCATACACAGGTAATACAAGAAGGGTTATTAATAAACAGTATGGACTCAGAAGAAATATATAGTGATATAACCCTGAATTTACATCTAATTCAAGCTATTAATTTTTAAACCCGCGAGTTAATGTAGTAAGGAATTATGTGTTAATGGCTTATTGTCAAAAAATAGATTATGTTTAGGCATAGTGCTTGCTTGTGTTTTTGTGTACGTACTAAATAAATTAAGGTTTTTTGTGAATTTTCTTCGATGCTTTCATAATATAGTCTCTGATCAACAGCTTAGCTTTGATCAAAAAATTGCAGACTTACTTGCTTTTGGGCTCGATGTTTTTCAGCTCGATTTGGCTATTATCAGCCGCGTAAAAAATAATTCTTACACTGTTTTACATGCTATTACCCCTGACAATTCTCTTGCTATTGGTACTGAGTTTGAGTTAAACGGCACCTATTGTACACATACTTTGTTGGCCAACTCTGCACTGGCATTTCATAATGCGTCGCAAAGTAGTATTGCAAATCATCCTTGCTATATTAATTTCCAATTGGAGGCGTATATTGGAGCGCCTATACGAATAGGTACAGACGTATTTGGAACTGTTAACTTTTCATCAGCTCAAGAATGCGCCCCTTTTAGCGACGAAGCTTATGATTATATTGAATTATTGGCTCAGTGGTTGGGCTCAGAATTTGCGCGCAATCAGGATAAAGTTAATCTCACTAAAAATAGTGACACCTTATTGAAACTTGAAAGCGTTGCAAATATAGGCACATGGGAAGTCGACCTAATAGACAATAGCATTTTTTGGAGCCAGCAAACTCGACGTATTCATCAAGCCGAAGAAGGCTATACTCCAAACATGGAAACAGCCATTGAATTTTATAAAGCGGGTAAAAGTCGAGATAGCATTAATAAAGCGGTAGAAAATGCGGTATCTAAGGGTGAAAAATGGCATTTAGAGCTGGAAATAGTTACCGCAAAGCAGCAAAATATTTGGGTGTCGACTTTTGGAGAGGCCGAGTTTAACAACGGCAAATGTGTGCGATTATTTGGTACTTTTCAAGATATAACTGAAGCCGTTAAGTTACGCGAAGAGTTAAAACAAAAAAAAGCACTTGCAGAACAACTCCTCCAAGACCGTAGTATGCTGTTTGCCAAAATTAGTCATGAGCTTAGAACCCCGCTTAATGGTATTACGGGAATGTTAGCGACTCTCATTGATGAACACGATTATGACAAGCGGGCAGAAAAAATTAAAGTCGCCCTTCGAAGTGCTGACATTTTATTAAGTATTATTAATGAAGTACTCGATTTTTCAAAAATAAATCATGGTGAGTTAAAACTGGAGCCTCACCACTCTCTACTTAAAACGGTATTTACCGATTTGGTTTCTTTATATTCGGTATTGTTTAGTAATAAACACATTGAACTGCTAGCCACTAATCTCATTCCTAATGATGTTTGGGTATACTGCGACACCTCTCGATTAAGCCAAATTGTCTCTAATTTACTAAGTAACGCGTTAAAATTTACAGAGCATGGATCTGTTTCTCTCTATTCGCAATTAGCATTAGACACAAAACACCCTTTACTTACCATTAAAATAACCGACACGGGTCGCGGCATGAGTAAAGCGTATTTAAACTCATTATTTAAGCCTTTTACCCAAGAGATTGATGCTAACAACAATAAAGGCGGCACCGGATTAGGTTTAGCAATTGTTAAAGAACTCGTTGGTTTTATGAATGGCAAAATTGAAGTAACGAGTGAGGTTAATGTGGGTACGTGTTTTACCTTAACTATCCCGATTGAACTTGGCAAACAACAAATACAGACACCGAGTCTTAAATTGATTAATAATCATGGTGCCAAATTATCAGTACTGGTGGTTGATGATAACGAAATAAACCGCCTTGTATTAGAAGCTGCGCTGGATAAGTTTAATATAAAATCAGACTTTGCCATAGACGGCCAAGACGCAATTTTAAAGTGCAAACAAAAGCATTACGATCTTATTTTTATGGATTGTATTATGCCAATACTTGATGGTTTTGAGGCTACCAAACAATTAAGATCTAATAACATTTGTAGCCCCAAAAGCACATATATCGTCGCTCTGACGGCTAATGCTTCTTCCCAAGATAAACTAAGCTGTAAACAAGCGGGCATGGATATGTTTATAGCCAAACCATTTAAGCTTCCAGCAATAGAAGAAGCAATTACAAATACATTAAAAAGGCTGAGCGTAGCCACATTATAATAACGAGTGTCGCTCAGATTAACTTGCACTAGAAAACAAAGGATCATTATGACAAATAAAATTATTGGTATTGTACTTATTGTTATTGGTATCGCACTGGCAATATGGGGCTATGACGTTTATGACTCAGCAGCCTCTCAGGTTACCCGCGCATTAAACGGCGAAACACCTATGGAAGCCTGGCTTGGCTTTATTGGTGGCGCAGTCTGTATTTTAGTGGGTATTACCCGACTTAAATAGCGCTCAAAAAAGCCGCCTTTGGAGAGGGCGGCTTGGGTGAACAAACAGCTATGGGTGAGAGCTGTTATATCAAGAGACTTTAAGCTAAAACACTATTAAGCAGCGCTTTGCTCTGCATCGGGCGTTTGACGAATTAAATAGTCAAACGCACCTAGGCTTGCTGTTGCGCCCGCCCCCATCGCAATAATAATTTGCTTAAATGGCGTAGTGGTTGCATCACCTGCAGCATAAACGCCTTGTAACGATGTTGCGCCTTTGGCATCAATGAGTATTTCACCAAATTGGCTCAGTTCAAGGTCGCTGTCTTTCAACCATTCGGTATTAGGTATTAAACCAATTTGTACAAATATACCGGCTAAGTTCAACTGTTTACTCTCGCCGCTAAGGCGGTCGGTATAACTTAACCCCGTTACTTTTTTGCCATCACCAAGTACTTCCGTGGTTTGGGCGTTTTTAATAATAGTGATGTTTTTTAAGCTATTAGCTTTACGAATAAGTACCTCATCGGCGCGTAACGTATCAGCAAATTCAAGCACAGTAACGTGTTCAACTATATTGGCTAAATCAATTGCCGCCTCAATACCTGAATTACCACCACCAATAACCGCAACCGGTTTACCTTTAAATAGAGGCCCATCACAGTGCGGGCAGTATGCAACGCCATGGCCTTTATACTGTTGCTCACCGGGTACATTCATTTCGCGCCAGCGTGCACCGGTTGCTAGTACGAGTGATTTTGCTTTTAATACAGCGCCATTTTCTAAAGTAATATCATACCCATTACTGCCTTTTTGCAGGTTTGCCGCGCGTTGGTTGTGTATAACATCAACATCGTATTCTTTAACGTGTTCTTCCAACTGAGCCACCATTTTTGGCCCTTGCGTTGCTTTTATTGAAATAAAGTTTTCAATCGCTAATGTATCAGCAACTTGACCGCCAAATCGCTCTGCTACAACCCCAGTATTGAGCCCTTTACGTGCTGAATAAATAGCTGCCGAAGCACCAGCTGGCCCACCACCGACGACAAGTACATCAAACACCGACTTTTCATTGAGTGATGCTGCTTGGCGCTGTGCACCTTTGCTATCCACTTTATTTAAAATATCAGTGAGGCTCATGGCCCCTTGGCTAAAGGGTTCACCATTTAAATATACAGCGGGTACAGCCAGTATGTTTCTTTGCTCTACTTCATCTTGAAATAATGCCCCATCAATCATGGTGGCTTTAATATTGCTATTTGTTGCTGCCATAGTATTAAGTGCCTGCACAACTTGCGGGCAGGTTTGGCAACTCAAGCTAATGTACACTTCAAAATTAAGTGTTTGCTCAAGTGTTTGTATTTGTTCAATGTCATCTTTACTTGCTTTACTAGGGTGACCACCCGTATGTAATAGCGCTAACACTAAGCTAGTAAATTCGTGCCCCATAGGTACACCTGCAAAGGTAATATGGGTATTTTTTTCTGGTGAATGCACCACCATAGAAGGCCTGCGGGCGCTAGTATCGGGATTATTTATTACACTAAACTTATCGCTTAGTGACGCTAAATCGTTTGCTAGACTTTCTACTTCTGTTGATTTTTTGCTGTCGTCCAAGGCGATAAGCAGCTCAACAGGCTGAGTCAGCGATTCAAAATGGCTTTTTAGTTGGTTCTTTATGTTGTTGTCTAACATGGCTTAGCCCCTTAAGGAAAATTAAAACAGCAAGGTTCCCATGCCATCAGTGCATGTGCGAAATTTTAGAAACGTGTGATGGCGTGGGAGAGTGCCCAGTGAACCTATACAGGCTCACTGGTATTAGAGTCATGTTCTACTCTAAATTTAGTTAGTGGTAAGGTTTAAATCTTACCAACTAGGTCTAGTGAAGGTGCTAATGTGTCTTCACCTGGCTGCCAAGATGCAGGACAAACTTCGCCATCATGTGTTGCAATGTATTGGGCTGCTTGTACTTTACGAACAAGTTCTTTAGCACTGCGACCAATGCCTAAGTCATGTGTTTCAACAACTTTGATTTCGCCCTCTGGGTTCATTACAAATGTACCGCGAAGTGCTAAACCGTCATCTTCAATCATGACACCAAAGTTGCGTGTAATACGCCCTGTTGGGTCACCAATCATTGGGTAAGTAATTTTACCGATTGTATCTGACGTGTCATGCCATGCTTTATGCGTAAAGTGTGTATCAGTTGATACTGAATAAACTTCAACGCCCATTTCTTGTAACTGTGCGTAATGATCTGCAAGGTCACCTAGCTCTGTAGGGCATACAAATGTGAAATCTGCAGGGTAAAAGAAAAAGATAGACCACTTACCTAATACGTCTTTTTCAGTGAGTTCTACAAAGTCACCATTGTGGTAAGCTGTTGCATTGAAAGGTTGTAATTTTGTGTTAATCAATGAAGTGCTCATAGTATTCCTCATTTATGTTTAGTGTATTTATAAAAAGTTAACGCTGTATGCGTTGGCTTGATTAATACAATAAGGCCATTGAGAAATTAAATAAAATTGATTGTTTAGATTAAAACAATCGATTTTTAAGATTGCAAACCCAAGGAGTGATCTACTGCTTACTTTTAAGCGTTAAAGCAGTTACAACTCAACTACCACTCATAGTCAGTTGCGTTATATTGATTTTAATAAGATTACACTGCACATCCTTGCTACAATAACGTGGTTTACATTACACAACCTTCAAAGGCATTTCGTTTATGGAAAAATTCGTCAATCACATTCAACTAGGCTATTTAGGCTTATTGCCATTTTTAGGCTGTGTGGGCTGGCCGCTTATGTTTGGCAGTAACAGTGTAAATTTAGAGTTTTTTAGTTTTTACAGCATTGCTATTTTAGCGTTTATGGCGGGTAACTTATGGCATGCAGGCCAACAAAGCTTTGCTGATGCGATTAAAGCTGTGCTACCGGTTATTCCTATTCCGTTTTTATCATTCTTACCGATTGAGTGGATGCTTGCTTGGTTAGGCGCGAGTTTTTGGTTAGTACTGATTTTTGAAAAGGCCACAATACAGTGGCAGGGTTATCATAAAGATTATCAAAAAATGCGTTTTGTGCTCACATCAGTGGTATTTGTGTGTCATATCTTAATTATTGGTATGAGTATTTACCCTAAATAACACGCCATGGCTTAACCATTGGTCTGTAATAGGGTAACATCCGCGCACTGTATTGAGAGGACACACCATGATAGACCAATTACGCCAACAGCTTACTGACCTTGGTGAGAATTTTGTAGAAAAAAACGCGGCTTTTAAAATTAAAGTTATCCCGTTTTTTTGCGCTATTAGCATAAAAAAAGATCATAAAAGTGAGGGGCGTCTTTCTTTTTATTCAAATCAGCTCATTGAAATATTTATGGTGGTGTTGTTTGTTTTATTTGGCTTAGCCATTTACGACCCTCAAGCCGGTTTTACTCATGGCCCTATTCATATTGTGTTTGCTATTTTGATTACCTTTAACTTAATTCTTAAACAAGTTGCCATTGAAGGGTTAAAAACGCGTTTAGCTATGTATAGGTTGCATCAACAGCTGATTAATACACCGCATCCTGACACATCGCCTGTTACTAATAAAAACATATAATTTAATATGTATTTAAACCCAAATTGGAACATACTCACGGTAGGTGATGGCGACTTATCGTTTTCAAACGCGCTTTACAACCACATTAAACCGCAAAAGTTAGTTGCCTCAACCTATGATGCAGCTGCAACTCTTACAGAAAAATACCCCGATAACGCGCTTGCCTCACTTAAAGCACATAAAATTGATGTGCTTAATGAATTTGATGTCACCAACACACAATGTTGGCAACAACTAGCCGAGCACCTAAACAACTTTGATGTAGTGATTTTTCAATTTCCACTTATTCCTGCGTTTATTGGTCGCGACGCATTTGAGAAAAATACACGTAATAACAGCATGAACGTGCTTAACCGTGCGTTACTGCATCAATTTATAAAATATGCCAATGAGTTTGCCTTGAACCCACAAGGCCCTGGGTTATGCTATATAACCTCAAAAGATGTTAAACCGTATCGTGAGTGGAATATTGAGGGGAGTTTAAATACCCATTTAAACGCGGCATACCAAGGACAAATGCCATTCGATATCAGTCGCTTTGATGGCTATAAAATTCGCAATGTCGACCGTGACAAACACGTCAAAGACACCAGCGGTATTACTTATGTATTTAGTGAAAATACACTACCCGAACTAAGTGATATGTTAACAACCCCTAATTATCTAACTGATGATTATTGCCCGCTTTGTCGTGTGGGGCCGTTTTTAGCGGATGAAGATAAAAACAAACATTTTTCCGCTAAAAAGCACCAGCAAATGCTCAAACTAGAGCAAGACTGGCAGCAATGGTTAACAGCGTTTTATAAGTCAAGTTAGTCACGAAGTGCAGCTTGCTTTATTAAGTCAGCTGCTTTTTCTGCAATTGCTATTACCCCAGCATTGGTATTTCCGGTAATGATACTGGGCATAATAGAGGCGTCTACCACCCGTAAATTTTGCACACCGTGAACACGTAATTCGCTATCAACCACAGCCATATCGTCTTGGCCCATTTTGCAGGTTCCTACGGGGTGATATTCTGTATCGGCTGTTTGCCTAATAAACTCAATAAGCTGCGCATCATCATTAATATCAAGCGGATACACCATATCTGCACGAATAGTATCAAACGCTTTGCTTTGCATTATGCTCAATGTTTTTTTAAGCCCAAGTAGCATAACCTGTAAATCATCGGGGTGGCTTAAATAATTAGGATCAATGAGTGGCGCACTTAAAGGGTTGGCATCCGCTAAACGAATAGTGCCGCGGCTTTTAGGGTGCATAATGCTGCTATGAATACTGTATCCATGGCCATAATGCAGTTTACGGCTGTGATCGTCCACCAGCCCAATAACAAATTCAAGTTGCACATCGGGCACTATAGAATCTGTAAATAAGTTTACAAACGCATGCGACTCGGCAAAGTTACTGGTCAGCTTTCCTTCGCGTTTGGCAAACCAATCAACGCATCCTTTTGCAATATTAAACGCACCGCTGGCACTTATTCCAAATGTGCCTTGCGAATATTTTGCTTTGTATAATGGCACAACGGTTAAGTGATCGTGCAAATTACTGCCTACACCTTCTAATGGGGTTACAAGCTCAATGTTATGCTGCTTTAAATGATCTGCAGGCCCCACTCCCGATAACATTAAAAGTTGGGGAGAGTTAATCGCACCGGCACTTAAAATAACTTCTTTATGGGCATTTAGCACATAGCTTTTATTATTAACTGCAACTGTTACACCAGTTGCAGATTTCCCGCAAAAATTAATTTTATTTACCTGCGCATCAGTGAGCACGGTTAAGTTTTTACGAGCTAAATTAGGTGTTAAGTACGCTTTTGCCGCACTGCAACGCTCCCCTTTATGTTGAGTGACCTGCGATAACCGCGCACCTAGCTGTTGCTGCGCATTAATATCGTCATTAAGGGCAACGCCTTGCTCTTGGCATGCATTTAAAAACAGCTGATTAACTGGGCTTGGTAAACTTAGCTCTTGCACATGTAAGGGGCCATTTACACCATGATATGGGCTGTTGGTAAAGGTTTTGTTGTTTTCAGCTTTGATAAAATAAGGCAGCAAACTGGTATAATCCCAGCCGGTATTTCCCATAGCGGCCCAGTTGTCGTAGTCTTTTTTATTCCCTCTTATGTACACCATGGCATTGATTGAACTTGAACCACCAAGCACTTTACCTCTGGGCATAAACCCACAGCGGTTATTAAGCTCTTTTTGTGGCACCGTATTGTAATGCCAGCTATTAATGCCATAAGGCACACTAGCTGCAACTCCCGCAGGCATTTGCACCAGAGCACTTTGGTCACGGCCGCCGGCTTCAATTAAACACACACTCACATTTTTATTTTCAGATAATCGCGAGGCAACAACACAGCCGGCACTGCCTGCGCCAATCACAATGTAATCAAATGAGGTGGTATGCATAAAATATCTCCCATTAAAAAAACTACTTTGCATGGATTATCTACTAAAAACTTGATATTTTTAGACACCTCTTCACTAATGCAATTGTTATGAGCAGCCTAATTAAAGCCACTTCTTTACAGGGAATTGATACATTAATTACCGAACTAGGTGGTGATACAGCAAGCATTATGCGCCATTGCGCTATTGAGGTAACGTTAAACTCCCTTGAAACCCAGAGCTTAACTTATCGCCATTATGCCGAACTTTTAGAATACTGCGCTCATAGCTTAAACTGCCCAAGTTTTGGTCTTAAACTCGCTAGCAAACAAAGTTTTGATATTTTAGGGCATATCGCTATCGCCGCTAAAAGTGGAACTGATTTAGGTGAAGCGCTTACATGGGTAATTAAATACCTGCACTTACATACACCCGCACTTAATTTAACCACGCATACACTTGAAGATGACCAAAATATATTTTTATCATTCGAAATAAAACTCAAGCCATTACCTGTTATAAATCAAGTTATTGAATTAACAATTGCACTGGCGCTCGCCACCTTAAAAAAAGTGAGCCAAAATCAATGTAAACCCATTAAGGTATTTTTACCGCAAAAGCTTGATGCAAATATACGGGCTTACCATCAGCACTTTGGCTGTAACGTTATTGAACACAGAAATAGCGCCGGTATTTTAATCGCCAAAAACGATTTATTATTGCCACTTAATGTTTCTGATCAACACAAAGTACAAGCCGCATTAAACTTTTTAGCCGCTAATAATGCGCATACTCAGTCGTTACCTTCGCAAGTAAGTGCGCTTATTCGACCTATGCTGCCCCTTTTTCAATGCTCAAACCAAACGATAGCAACGGCACTTAATCTACATCCTCGCACCTTGCATCGTGAACTTAAAAAACATAACACCAGCTTTGTAAAACTTAAAGATGCCACTCGCCGCGCATTATGTGAACACTATTTAATGCAAAACCAATTTTCTATTTCACAAATATCCGAGCTGTTAGGTTATCAAGAACAAGCCACATTAAGTGCCAGTGTAAAACGCTGGTTTAACTGCTCTGCCCGCGCATTTAGAGCAAAATATTGTTAAACTGCAAAGCTGTGTAAAATACATAAAAAGGCTAAACATGAATTTTGTGATTGTAGGTACCAATTTTATTAGCGACACCCTACTCGATGCGGCAAGTACTCTGAGTAATTTTAATTTATACGGTGTGTGTTCTCGGGCAGAAAGTAGCGCTGGGCGATTTTTAGCTAATCACCCCACTCACTCTCAGGCAAAAATATTTACCTCCATTGACGCTGTTTGCCAAGACGAGCTTGTAGAGGCAGTATATATAGCCGCACCAAATAGCCTGCATAAAGACTATGCTGTGCAATGTTTAGCTGCGGGCAAACACGTACTTGGCGAAAAACCTTCAGCAGCAAATAGTCATGAGCTTACTGCTATTTTAACGGCTGCTCAAAAACATCAACGTTTGTACATGGAAGCGATGATGACAACGCATTTACCTAACTTTGCTATTTTAAAAAACGCATTAAAAAGAATTGGTACACCGCGTAAATTTATTGGCCAATTTAGCCAATACTCGTCTCGTTACGATAAGCTCAAAAACGGCGAGCGCCCTAATACCTTTTTGCCTGAATTTGCAAATGGCGCATTAGTAGACTTGGGTATTTACCCACTTTATTTACTTATAGCACTGTGGGGCGCACCAAACAGTGTGCACGCCAGTGGCGTATTACTAGAAACCGGTGTTGATGGTGCCGGCGATGTACTTTTAAATTATGCAGATAAACAAGCGGTAATTAGTTATTCAAAAATATCGCAAGGCGAGAACATAACCGAAATACAAGGTGAGTTAGGCCGTATTCGTATTGAAGCTGTATCGCAACTTAAAAAAGTGGAATTCATCGCTAATAATGGCCAAAAAGAAACAATAAGTGCAGATTTTGATGAGCATTTTATGAAGTATGAAGTGGCGCACTTTATTGAGATGATTGAGCAAAATGCATTAGAGTCACATATTAACAACCACCAGCTTTCACGCGATGTGATGACGGTACTCGATACCGCCCGCGCACAATTGGGCGTTATATACCCTGCCGATAGTAAAGCTGAGCTATAAATTTTTACTCAATCAGTCAGCCCTCATTACCCGCCACCTCAATCTTAAAAAGAGTAACGCTTATTTTTCATTCAGCCCAGTGATAGCCTCTCATCACTGGGGACTCCATGTAAAACGTTAATTTACATTTACCTGCGTAGGTAAAAGCAGGTAATATGCGCCGCAATTAAATGGCAATATTTAAGGACGACCATGCAAAAATCAACCAAAGAGCTATTACTGGCTATTTTATGCATATTGCTTGCAATGATCACTATTCAGTCTGGGGCTTCACTGGCTAAGCAGCTTTTCCCTATTGTTGGCCCTGAGGGCACAACGGCCTTACGTTTAGGTTTTTCTGCCGCTATTCTTTGTTTGATTTTTAAACCTTGGAGACACTTTCCGGTTGCAAGCCAGCGTTTACCCATCTTAATTTATGGTTTGAGCCTAGGCGGCATGAACATTCTATTTTATTACGCCATTGAACGTATTCCACTGGGTATTGGTGTTGCGCTTGAATTTACCGGGCCACTTGCCGTTGCGTTATTTTCATCAAGACGAAAGCGTGATTTATTTTGGGTTGCTTGCGCAATAACCGGAATATTATTACTGTTACCCGATATGAAAGGCCAAGAAAGTTTAGATCCAATTGGCGTGATTTTAGCTCTAGCAGCGGGTGCGTGTTGGGCAGGTTATATTTTATTCGGTAAAAAAACCGGCAGCCAAAGCTCTGGTGGCGCAACGGTAGCGATGGGCATGACCATTTCAGCTATTGTGCTTGTACCTTATGGTGGCATATCACAAAGTGCCGCATTTACTTGGGATATTATTCCGTTAGGTATTGCCATTGCGGTACTCTCTAGTGCCCTACCTTACACTTTAGAAATGATCACATTGCGGAATATGTCGCCGCAAGGGTTTAGCATTATGATGAGCCTTGAACCCGCTATTGCAGCACTCGCTGGCTTAGTTATTTTAGGTGAACTACTTAGCATTTGGCAGTGGCTTGCTATTTTATTAGTTATTATTGCCTCGGTTGGCAGCTCAACGTCGAACAGTAAAAAGCAGCCCGCTGCTTAATATTTAATTAAATATTAAGCTACCGAGACACACAAAACCCACGCTATTTGCTTGGGTTTTGTAGTTAAGTCATTCACTATTTTATAGGGGATGGCTTGCCATGTGGGCTTGAGCGCAAATATTGCTTTGGTGCCTGCACTTGCGCGCCCAACTCGGCCGCAGCATGCCAAGGCCAATGTGGGTTATATAAAATACCCCGCGCTAAAGCGACACCATCAGCACGTTCATCACTAATAATACTTTCAGCTTGCTGTGCCTCGGTAATTAAACCCACCGCTATCACTGGCATATTCACAACCTGTTTAATGGCGGTTGCAAACGGCACCTGAAAATTCTTAGCAACAGGTATATCTTGCTCAGGGCTTAAACCCGCAGTGCTTACATGAATAAATTCACACCCTAACGCGTCAAGCGCTTTTGCCAGTTCAATTGATTGCGGTAAATCCCAACCACCATCTACCCAATCGGTTGCTGAAATACGTACACCCACCGCTTTATTGCTTGGAAATGCCGTTCTTACAGCTTTAAATACGTCGAGTAATAATCGCATTCTATTTTCTAGGCTACCACCGTATTGATCATCACGTTTGTTTGCCAGCGGCGATAAAAACTGGTGTAGCAAATAACCGTGCGCGCCATGTATTTCAATTAAATCAAGGCCTAACTCGTCAGCGCGCTTTGCCGCATTAACAAAGTCACTTATGAGCGAATCTATATCATCTTGGTTCATCGCTTTGGGAGTGGGGCTGTTTTCATCATAGGCAATGGCTGATGGCGCAACCGTTTGCCAACCATTGAGGTGATCGGGCATAAGTACCCCACCGCCATCCCATGGTTTATCGGTTGACGCTTTTCGACCTGCATGGGCTAATTGAATACCAATAGGCATTGGGCTGTATTGTCTTACGGCCGTTAAACTTTTTGCTAATGCAGCTTGGGTAGTATCATCCCATAATCCTAAATCGGCGTAACTAATTCGCCCTTCAGGATTAACGGCCGTCGCTTCTAAAATAAGTAAACCCGCTCCACTTAAACTCAATTGCCCTAAATGAATGGTATGCCAGTCACTTGCAGCGCCATTGTTGGCCGAGTACTGGCACATGGGTGCAATAATAATTCTATTCTCTAGGCTTAATTTACCAAGTGACAATGGTGAAAACAGCTTTGACATTATAAATCCTCATATAACTAACTCACAGCCACAGCTAAACTGTGCTGTTGTTGTTATCAATAATTAAACATGTATTTATAAAGGTTATGGGGGGGAATATTCATTTTTATAGTGTTTATAAAAATATAAGTAATGACGTTTTAAACTATTCATTATCCAGTTTTTATCTATATTAGGCACAATTATTATTTTGGTTGATTTTAAAGCAATGCCTTTGTTTATTTAATATACAGCGTGAAACACTCAAACTCACTTCTATATTTTTATTCTAAAAAAGTGAATTAAAATTCATGTTTTTATTTCCATCACTAAAACACCCTGATACTATTAGCGCTCATTTATAAACACATTTTATTGAACTAGGATCACTTTTTATGTTTAAACCAAGCCTGTTAACCTTGGCTGTATCAAGCGCACTGAGCGGTGTATTATTTAGCAGTAATGCAGTGGCTCAAGAGCAAGTTATTGAAAAGAACAAATCGCTTGAAGTTATTGAGGTTACAGCAACGCGCCGAAGTGGCTCAATTCAAGCTGCGCCTCTTAACATTACCGCGCTCGATGCTGATGTAATGAAAGATCAAAACATCAGTGAGCTGGCCGATGTAGCACGTTGGGTACCGGGCTTAACAATTACAGATCAAGGTGGCCGTGCCGGTTCACCTATTATAGTCCGTGGTTTAAATACTAATTCATCAGGGCCTTCATCAGATGGTGGCACTGTTGCCACTTATATTAATGAAATTCCTGTCTCAGTTGATATGCGTTTAGTTGATGTAGAGCGTGTGGAAGTGCTTATTGGGCCACAAGGCACATTATATGGAGCTGGTACATTAGGCGGCGCTATTCGCTATATGCTTAAAGAACCAGAGCTTGATTTCACCTCAGGTGAAGTATTTGGTGATGTTTTTCAAACTCAAGAAAGTGATTCGGTCGGTGGTGAAGCGGGCTTTATCTTCAATTTACCATTAATTGAAGACAAACTTGCTGTTCGTACCAGCTTAAATATTTATGAAGACCCAGGGTTTATTGACTACGGCTATACCGTTCGTGAACCAGGTGTGTCGATAACCGACCCTGATTGGACAAACCTTGATGCAGTCAACAGCAATCTTAAAAATGTAAAAGACGCCAACGGTGAAACAACCACAACTGGCCGTATTTCATTGCGTTACAAAGCAAATGAGTCATTCGAAGGTACATTAAACTACTTCTATCAAAAGCAAGATACTGAGGGTCGTTCTATTGTTCATCACAACAGCCTTAATGCTAACAATGGCTTAAGTGATCGCATTGGCAAATACGAGTCAGCGTACCGTTATGAAGAGCCACGGATAAAAGAAGACCAATTACTGAGCCTTGAACTTAAAGCCGACTTAGGTTTTGCCGAGCTAGTATCAGCTACCGGTATTTCACAATTTGACGCCGATGGGCAACGTGATCAAACAGATCTTTTAATTCGCTTAGACTATGGCTACGAAGAGTTTCCTTCGTTTTCAGCATTTACCCGTGAAATTGACGAAAAAGACACCTTTACCCAAGAACTGCGTTTAGTCTCACAAAGTGATAGCGATTTAAGCTGGATTGTTGGTGGTTTTTACAACAAAACCGACACCGATGCATCAAGCAGAGAGTACACACCAGGCTTTGATCAGTTCGCGGTTGATAATTTTGGTGGCGCACAACTTAGACCAGACTCTTTAGAATATTTAGAAATTACTGGCAGCAAAGTCACTGAATCAGCGCTTTTTGGTGAAGTGGGTTACCAAGTAACCGATAAACTCGACATTACCATTGGCGCGCGTTTTTACGAATACGATGTTGAGTCAAAAGCGGCTTTTGACTTTCCATTAGCAAATACCTTGTATGAAGGTACTGCACCTGATGCAATTTCAGTTAATTTTGAAGAAAACAAAGCGGGTGACAACGGTAATCTATTTAAATTTAATGCTAAGTATCAGTTTACTGATACTGTAATGGGATACGCCACTGTTAGCGAAGGCTTTAGAATTGGCGGCTCAAATGGCCTAGTCCCTTGTCCTGTGCCCTTACCTGAGGATCAACAAACAGGCTGTGGTACACCTGATGAAATGCTGTATGAAGCAGATACCACAACTAACTATGAGCTAGGCTTTAAAAGTACCTGGATGAGAAGCCAATTACACTTTAATGCTGCGCTATTCAATGTAGATTGGGATAACGCACAAATTGCCGGTGCAACAACAGTAGGTCAATTACCGTATTTATCAAATGCTGGTAGCGCAAATGCGAAAGGGGTTGAAATTGCCACGCGTGCAATTTTATCAGACTCGTTTACTGCCTATGCAACTTATGCCTATACAAAAGCAGAACTAACCTCAGACGCTCCGTATTTATTTAATGCCGATGGCACTGATGGCGCAAAAGATGGCGACCGTTTACCGGGCTCACCTGAGCATCAGTTCTCTATGGGGATTAACTACCAAACAGACGTGTTAAATGATAAAACCTTAGATATTAACTACGGTTTAACTGCACAAAGTGATGTAATTTCAAAAGTAGGCCTACGTGATAATGGTGAAGCACTCCCAGGTTATAGCTTAAGTAATATTTCAGCTAAATTAACCGCCGATGCGTGGTCGACTACGTTATATGTAGATAACCTATTTAATAAATATGCGGTTACTTCTGTTCGTCGTTCAGATGCGGATATTACAACAGCCAATGGCGCAGACATACAACGTAACTATGGTTACTATATTAATCGCCCGCTTACTGTTGGCATTAAATTTAACTATAAGTTTGAAATATAACTAAGCGACAAGTTTGAAATGTAATTAAACGATAAGTTTAAGTACAATCAAGAGGCTCAAATTAATTTGAGCCTTTTTATTTTGTAAGTACATTATTTATAAGAGTATTCATGCAGCCGAACTTAAAGCAACTACACCAAAGCGCTATAAAAAATCTAAACCAAGGCAACATTCAGCAAGCGCATAAAGCACTGGTTGAGCTGGTAACACAAAAACCAGACTTTGCTGATGGCTACTTTTTACTCGCCATGGTTAATTTACAGGTTGGTCAAATTTATAAAGCCATAAAGCTAATTGAAAAAGCATTAAACTTTACCCAGCCTATTGAATATACTGCGCAACTTGCCAAGTGCTACGCTCTTACTGGCGACTTACAAAAAGCAAAAAACACCGCCCTCAGCGTTAAGCCTGAACATATTAGCAAAGCACTGGATGCCGATACATTAGGTGTGGCGCTCACCCAAGCGGGTTTACATCAGCAAGCGGCAGACTATTTTACATGCGCGTTAAGTTTAGCCGGGGCGAGCAATACTGGTCAGCCGCAGTTTTATTATAATTATGGGGTATGTGCTAAATTTTTAGGCCAGTTTGATAAAGCACAGCACGCGTTTGAAAATGCCATTTCACTGAACCCGTTTCATTATCAAAGTCATTTTGCCTTAGCCGATTTAACTAAAGTCACTGAGCAAAACAACCACATAGCGCGATTAAAAAACGTATTTGAACAGGTCAATCATCCTGACGCTAAACTGCATATAGGTCATGCGCTCGCAAAAGAATATCAAGACCTAGGAGAATTTTCAGCAGCCTTTGCCGCGTTACAACAAGGTAAAAAAGCAAAACACGCTAATAAGGCGTTTGATAATCAAGCGTCTGAGGCTTTATTTTCACATATAAAACAGCTCAGTGTTAAATATAAAAACCAACAAACAGCTGGCAACCAAAGCTGTGAGCCAATTTTTGTGTTAGGTATGCCGCGCTCTGGCACCACATTAGTTGAGCGCATTTTATCAAGCCACAGCGACGTACAATCGGCTGGCGAGCTGCAAGATTTTGGCCTAAGTGTAAAAAAGCTTAGCCAAACACCCACGCCTCAAGTACTCGATACAGACACCTTAAGCCAAGCTTACCAGCTTGATTTTGCAAAACTTGGTAGCACTTACCTTGAGGCGACCCGTGTAGTTACCGGTAGCCATAAACACTTTATTGATAAATTACCGTTTAACTTTTTTTATATCGATTTAATTACCAAAGCACTGCCTAATGCTAAAATCATTTGCCTACTTCGCGACCCCATGGACACCTGCATTGGTAACTATCGTCAGCTATTTACCATTAACAACCCGTATTATGCTTACTCGTTAGACTTACTCGACACAGCTAAATTTTACAGCCGCTTTTATAAACTGATACAGCACTTCAGCGCCCTGCACAGCAATATTAAACTAGTAAAATACGAAGAACTTGTAGCCGCACCAGAGCAAAAGATAAAAGAGTTAGTGAGCTATTGCGACTTAGACTGGCAACCACAGTGCCTTGATTTTCATTTAAACACCGCACCGGTTTCAACCGCCAGCAAAATGCAAGTGCGCCAACCGCTTAACAACAAGGCCATAGGCCGCTGGAAAAAGTTTAAGCCCCATACAGATGAAGCGCAGACTTATTTAGTTAAGGAAGAAGTTTTAGGTTTAATTAAATAACAACAACTGTTAGTTGGACGAGTAGCTCAGTTTGATAAATTTTAAAGTTACCGGATGGATATAAGTTTTTAGGCTCAATGTATTAAAGGTTTTTTCTCTGTTAACTTACCCTCCTCCACTTAAAGAAAAACCCAACGCTACTATAAAAAGCTAACAAAAAGTAATACGCCAATTACTGCGGCAGCTATAAATAAGTATTTACCAAGCTTAGCATTGTGTTTAAGAGATTCTTGATGTTTAGCCTTAAGCATAAGTAATTGTGTTTCGTTTAAATCGGAACAATGCGTACATTTATCCAAGAATTCAGAATAATACAGTTCACACCTATCACATCGCTTTTGTTTAGGTTGCTTAGATCTCCATGATATACTCATCTCTAAAGGCATTATAACTTCCACTCAAGAGTGCTAGTGTACTCAACCTTAACCAGCCTACCATCTAATAACGAAGGCTTAAATCTCCATAGCTTTAAAGCCCGTAAACCTTCCTTTTCAAATACACCTTTTGGGGCAGATTCAATTACTTCAACTCTTTCTAACGCTCCAACTTCATTAACTATTGCTTTGAACTTTAAGTAGCCCTCTACGCTATTTTTAGCCGCATCTGCAGGATATTTTGGTTCAATCTTCACAACCCATTTAGCAGGTGAATCTGTTTGTGCATTGATATACACAATACTTGAATTTGCCGCTTTATCAGTGCTATTACAACCAACCAGTAAAAGGACTAAAATTATAGTTATGTACTTCAAAGACTACTCCTAAAAATATAGCTCAGTTAAATGTACAACTAGTGGTTAAGTTTACTAAGGTGTGCAGCATCACGAAACAAGACCAACTATTATGCATTCAATAATTTATGGCCTTGTTATATGTACTATTGCATTAACAAATCAGATAAAAACTTTATACTATTTATTTCAACTTTACCGTCAGATGACTGCAAACCTAATTGAATATGAGCTAATCCTGTATCAAAGGTTACGGGTACCTGATAAACAGCATATGTCACACTTGAGCTACCAACTGGAGATAACGTTTTCCAATTTTGCAACTCTGCTTTACCGACTGATTGAAATACACCTAATTTAGCAACCTTTTTTACGTACAACTCCCATTGCTCTGAAGTTGCACTAGTGTAACCTTGTTCAGACATTAGCTCTTTAAAAGGAGTTACTTCCCACGTTGCTAACTTAGGGATTGCCTTTACAATAAAAGGCTCAAAGACGGCCTCTTTATCAACAGTATTTATGGATGCAACAACTCCAATACCAATGAAAAATATAACAACACTTAAAATTCCAAAACCTAGATATTTGAAGAATTTCTTCACCATAACTCCTTGTACATACAACCGCTTTATCAGTTAACACTTTCCACATTCCAGCGTGAAAATGCTCTTTTTTTATTAACTTATATTAATAACAAATAGTGTAAGTTATTACCAGCTATAAATTTTATGCTTAATGTAGGTTATTTCGCTATGTAAAAAAGGGAGGGTTTCTTTTTATTCTTACTAAGTTAAAAACGACTCACCTGAATGATCGTTCATCGCTCTTTGCCGAAGTATGCCTGTGTGCTATGAGAGGACATTGAGCACCGTAGTCACTTTTTATGTTTTAGTTACTACGACATACCTATTATCCAAGGCATAGTAATACCTAAACTGACCGACGATACTCCAAGGATAAACTTTAGATGATTCATAGAACTACATTTTGAATACATATATATCCCTGAAAAAAGCGCAATTACCGACCACATGGCAGACCCCATAAAATATGCTCGAATTGCACTTTGATTTAGTGCCGTTGTATAAGCAGGGTCTGCAATAAAATTTAAAAGAAGTGCGACGAATACCCCCATGAACGGTAAAAAACCTATCATAAAAATTCTTTTCTTGAGCACCCATTTCTTCATATGTAAATCCATTCGATTAAAAAAAATAACGCCCTGTTAAGGTGTGAGTAACACAATACCGGAGCCTCCGCATATCACCTTAAGCACTAAACGAAACGCATAGTAAAAATGCCAAACGTTGCGAATCACTCTTAAACAGTTTGTTATAAATCATTGAACTCTAATACATACTTTGTATCTGATACGACTGCTCGCTTTATTTTAACGTGCTTAAACTGGAGATTCATTTTTAACAATTTTACAATTTCATCCACCAAGTTAACATCAGCATTAGCGCCTATTATTACCTCATCAATAGCATCTGGTGGGAACCTAAAGAGGTGAACAGCTGGTAAAATACTATTCTTTACCTCATCGGCATCAGATAAAACAGCACACATTCGCCACTCTTTCTCATATTTCCAAACATCTGACTTTAGTAAAAATATGTCAGTACCATCCATATCAACCATTAGTTTGGTTGGTCTTTCTTCCAAGTATTCAACTTTTCTTAGATAATAGAACTCGTCTTTTTCAGATCGTTTTCGATTGAAAAACGAATGTTCTGAATTAAATCCAATGCAGAATCCTTTATGTGAATCTGCATAGTGGGACCACATTAACAAATTGTCTGGTTTTTGTGTAAGGCTCAAGACCCCTATTGCTTCATTTGACTTTTCTGACAGTACAGCTGAAAACTGCTTTGTTGCAGATTCCATCAGACTTTCGAATAACTGACCGTTACTCTCTATTTGTATTTTTACAAACTCGCGGACCTTAGATTTTGGTAAAGTTTTTTTAATAGCATCTGGAATTTCAGAAAGCTTTACGTCAATAAAACTATCTAATTGTTCATCCATATATTGTTTAAAATAGTCGCTCGAAGCAATACCACTTAAAACAGGTTTAAATTCAAACGGGTCGTTAAATGCTACTGGCGGTGAAAACCTAATTGATTTATTTTTCAGTACATCTATTCGATCTGGATGTAAATATTTATATAATTTCAAAAAACTTACCTATTTTCGCGCTAAAACGTCCTTATTTTATGAACTTATATTAATAGCAAATAGCGTAAACTATTGCCAAGTATAAATATTATGCTTTCTATAGCTTATATAAACATGTAAATAAGAGGAAAGTTAAGTTAATGACGATTCACCTGAATGACCGGTTATTCCTCATCGGCATCGCGAATGCGTTCTTTACGTTCTTGCTCTTCATCAAAGGCGGCTTGAATTTCGTCAAGTACTGAATCAACATCCGCAGCTTCGCCATCGTCTTCAAATTCGCCACTTAGCACTGAGTGCGGAGTTAAGTTAGCATCTTCAAACAGTTCCCACATTTCTTTGGCGTATTGCGTGTGTAATAACGCCGGTGCAAATTGGCCATAATAACGGCGCATGTTATTTACATCGCGGGCAAACATGGCTTCGGCGCTATTATTGGCAGAGGCGTTAACCGCTTGGGGTAAATCAATAATTACCGGGCCGTTGCTATCTACAAGAACGTTAAATTCAGATAAGTCACCGTGAATAATTCCTGCGCACAGCATTAATTTGATGTAATGCATCATTAATGTATGTTGCTCAATGGCTTGTTGCTCGGTTAAATCAACTGCACCAAGCTGTGGTGCAACATCGCCTTCATCATCACTTACAAGTTCCATTAGCAATACACCGTCAATGCAGCCGTAAGTTTGCGGTACGCGAACACCCGCTGAGGATAAACGCGATAACGCGTCAACCTCGGCATTTTGCCAAATTTCTTCTTCTAATTGGCGGCCATAGCTTGAACGTTTACCCATAGCACGGGCTTGTCGGCCACTGCGTACTTTGCGGCCCTCTTGATACTGGGCGGCTTTTTTAAAACTGCGCTTACTGGCATCTTTGTATACTTTAGCGCAGCGAATTTCATCGCCACAGGCCACCACAAATACATCGGCCTCTTTACCGCTCATTAACCGGCTGATCACTTCATCAATAAAACCATCATCAACTAATGGCTGTAAGCGTTTAGGTATTTTCAAACGACACCTACTAAAAATACAGGGTTGGCTTTTTGTTTTGCTATGTGGTTCAAACGAGGCATACCTTTGGGGATTGAAGAAAGTTATAAATTATTAGTAAACTTTAAAGTTACATTTAATGACTAAATTACGCAGCTAGAATAAGCGACTACAGCTAAAAAGCCAACCGCCTTTTTTGCTTTTTAAGTATTATTGACCAAGAACCTAAATAAAACCAAAAAACGAGCACGGTTTAGCGTACTCGTTTACTTTATATTATTAAAAAGTGTTTAGAACTGCCACACTAAAGACGCCCAATAGCGACGGCCATCTTCAACATAGCCATACTCTTGCTCTGTGATCTCTTTATCAAGCAAGTTGTAAATTCCAGCACCAAGTTTAACGCTGTCACTTAGCTGATAATTAGCGCCTAAATTGGCAATGGTATAATCAGGAGCAATTAAACTACTTTGTGAAGGCCCTGTGGTAGGCTGGCTTTCTTCTCCACGATATTGCACACGTAACCATCCGCCTAACTTATCTGTTGGACGCCAATTTAAAGACGTTTGTAAACTATGTTTTGGTAGCTGATTAAGTGGGCTCCCTTTATATTGACCGGTTTTTTGCTCTGAATCGGTGTAGGTATAACTAGCACTCAAATCAATTTCAGTTGAAATATCGTAATCTACTGATAGCTCAATACCTTGGGTTATGGCTTCATCCACATTAATGTACGTAGTTGGCATAGAGCCGAACTGATTTGGGCCATCTGTGCACTGCGTTAATGGGCAAGCTATACGGGTTATTTTGTCATCAAATTCATTATAAAAAACGGTTGTCGATATGCTTAAATCGCGTCCAGAATCATAGTAAACACCCATTTCATAGTTAACTGATTGCTCAGGTTTTAAGTCAGGGTTACCATAAATATTACCGCCACGACTCACTTGTCCCCATTGGGCGGTAGATTGGCGAATATTTGGCGCACGGAAACCGGTTGATATGCCGCCTTTAATGGTGATCGCTTTAGATGCGCTATAAACACCATACAAACGTGGGCTCCAATGACCTGCAAAGTTGCCATCATGATCGTAACGTAGGCCTGCGGTGAGCTTAAAGTCATCCGTTGCTGCCCATTCGTTTTCACCAAAAACAGACCATTGCTCGTTTTCTACATGGGTTAAGTCGCTGATTTTATTACTTGTATAATCATCCAATGACTCTTTTAAATAGGTCGCACCAAACGTAGAGTTATGATTGCTATATAGCGGTAAACTCCATGTCGTTTGAATGTCGGTATTTTCGACAAACATTTCACGTGAGTTATTATCAAACTTATCGTATTTAATGTAACTACGCGACGAGCCAAAGTCATAAAAACCATTGTGTGACATAGAGTATGTTTGTTGCTCATACTCAGTAGTTGCTGATTCAGGACAGCCACGTCGACCACAGCTTTCTCCTGGGGCAAGTTCGGCAACTGTTTTGCCGAGGGTTTCATCTAATGTTTGTTTTGCCGAGCCAAGTTCAAACATTAATTCGTGACTATCATTAGGTGTTAATGTGAACTTAGCTTTTACATTACTTTGTTCTTTGCCTCGAAATCCTGCTGTAAAATCATCCTCATTTCGCTTTGAAAACTGCCCATACAATTGCACGCCCAATAAATCTGGAATAATGCCACCAGAAGTAAAAAAGCTGACTTGGTTTATATCACCTGACTGACTTTGCTCTTGAATGGTGCTGTCTAAACGCAGTTCTCCATACCACTGCTCTGGCGCTTTACGGGTAATAATGTTGATCACACCACCAATTGCATCAGAGCCATACAGCGACGACATAGGGCCACGTATTACTTCAATACGTTCAATTGCTGAAATTGGCGGCGTCCAAGCACCTTCTACGCCCGGGCCATCACTATTTGGTCGTGTTTCTCTTGAACTTTGGCGTTGTCCATCGATAAGAATGAGCGTGTATTGGCTTGCCATACCACGCAAGCTAATATCTTTTCTGTCACCTCCTCCGGTCACTATTACACCCGGAATATCAGCCATTGCGTCGGTTAAGTCACGATAAAAGCGTTTTTCTAGCTGCGCTCTGTCGATAACGCTAATACTTGCAGGTGCCTCTTTGAGCATTTGTTCGTAACCAGAAGCAGTGACAACCATTACTTCCATATCTTGTTTTTTTCCATCAGCAAAAGCAGGGTTAGCAATTGCAAAAGTACTTAAAATAAATGCAGTGACCGGCCTTAACTTACAACTTACCGTGTTCATGATCTTTCTCCGTGACATTCAGCATGTAAATGATAATAATTAGCGTTTGCGATAATAGTGAGAAGTTCCCTTCTTCTCAACGCTATTTTTATTAAAGCTAATTTAAGTAAGGCTTAACGGTATGAGTGATAAGTTAACTAAAACCCTGAATATATTTGTTCGCACTGTGCAAACGGAAAGTATGAGTAAAGCTGCCGCAGACCTTTTAATGACAACCTCTGCAATTAGCCAGCAAATAAAACAAATAGAGCAAGATGTAGGTTTGAGTTTATTTAATCGCAGCCCTCGAGAATTAACGCTTACCGAGGCGGGTGAACTGTATTATCAAAGTTGTTTACAAATGCTTGCCGTTGCAACAGCTACATCAGAACAATTACAGCATTTACAAAATTGCCCGAGTGGGCAATTAAAACTAGCAGCCCCTGTCGGTTTTGGAGGTGGGTTACTAAGCGAGCCTGTAAAGCATTTAATTAGCCAATTTAGTGATATAGATGTGCACTTAACGCTTTCTGACGAGCCCATTGATATGATCAGAACAGGTATAGATTTAGTGCTGGCGATTGGCCCTCTCGAAGACTCAAACTTAATTGCACGCCAGCTCGCTAGTTGGCCATTAATACTGTGTGTTCATAAAAATCATGCACTAGCACAGCAGCCAAAAATCACACTGGATGACCTAAAAGCGCATAACCGCATTGCGCATATAGCTGTTGATCCGGCGCTTACGCACCTTACTCGCGGCGTAAGTACAACACTACCAAAAGCGCGTATTACCATTAATAATATGCAAACTGTGATTCAATTTGTTCTCGACGAGTTAGGCTATGCTATTTTGCCAGAGCCTGAAGTACGCAATTTCTTAGCTACAGGAGAACTTTTAGAAATATGCACTGATTGGCAACTTCCCCATTACGATGTATTTGCTCTAACGCCTGCACGCGACACATTAGCAGCAAAAACAAAAGCTGCAATTAAAGCACTTAACGCATCATTTTCAGCTATTTAAATAACCTAAGTTCAGGTTAAGGTTTGTTTATAGTTAACTAATTGCAAGCCAAACTCCTACTAGCACCATTAAACTCCCCGCAATACGATTCATCCACTTAATATTGTTGCCTTTGGTTAGAATTTATACTTGCAGTTTTTCTGTTATGTAAACGCAAAACAAGCATATAGCTAAGCGCTCATTCAGTAAGACTGCATTATTATTAATACTTTACAGAACATTAATAAACACAGGATTATTACACAGGAGTATACATTACATGGCAACCACACCTAAAAAGTCACATGAGGTTAATAAGATACAATCGGCTTTATTAAACCCAGAGCACAGCATTCAAGTAAGAGGCGCACGTGTTCATAACTTAAAAGATGTGGATGTAAACCTGCCCCGTAATTCACTTGTGGTGTTTACCGGTATATCGGGCTCGGGTAAATCATCGCTTGCCTTTGGAACATTATTTGCCGAATCGCAACATCGTTATCTTGACTCGGTTTCACCTTATGCACGCAGATTAATTGATCAGGTAGACGAGCCTGATGTAGATTCGATCGAAGGCCTGCCACCAGCGGTCGCACTGCAGCAGCAGCGTGGTGCACCCTCGGTACGTTCATCGGTGGGTAGTGTAACCACTATATCTAACGCGCTGCGAATGCTCTACTCACGCGCAGGCGAATACCCCAAAGGGCAAGGCATACTTTACGCCGATGCGTTTTCGCCCAATACGCCACAAGGCGCCTGCCCAGAGTGCCATGGTATTGGCCGCGTTTTTAACGTCACCGAAAAGCTACTAGTGCCCGATCCCACTAAATCAATTAAAGAGCGCGCCATTGCAGCATGGCCGCCTGCTTGGCAAGGTAAAAACCTAAGCCGTATTCTTACCTCTTTAGGCTACGATATTAATAAACCGTGGAATACCCTGCCTAAAAAAGCCCGTGATTGGATTTTATTTACAGACGAAACACCTACAGTGCCCGTGTTTCCTGAGTACACACTTGAGCAAACACAAGCGGCAATTAAAAATGAAGAAAGCCCTAGCTACATGGGTACATTTACAAGTGCTAAACGTTTTGTTTTACAGTCGTTTGCGAGCACTCAAAGCCCACGTACTAAAAAGCGCGTATCGCAGTATATGCAAATATCACAGTGCCCGCAGTGCGAAGGAAAAAAACTCAAAAAAGAGTCGTTATCGGTTAAAGTAGCTGGTCTTGATATAGGCGAAATTTCGCAGCTAACACTCAATGAGCTGGCAGATAAGCTAAGGTTTGCTGCTAATAATCCCGCTAAAAGTAACGCTGCAAACCCCGAAAAAGCCATAGTTGCAAAGCGTATAGCGGGCGACATTCTTAAACGCGTTGAAGCACTTACCAAACTTGGTTTAGGGTATTTATCGCTTGAACGCACCACCCCATCGTTATCGCCAGGTGAATTACAACGCTTAAGGCTTGCAACACAAATTCGCTCAAAATTATTTGGTGTAGTGTATGTGCTAGACGAACCCTCTGCAGGCTTACACCCTGCCGATACACAAGCCTTGTTAGCGGCATTAGATGAGCTAATAGCCGCTGGTAACTCAGTGTTTGTGGTTGAGCACGACGTAAGTGTTATTCGCCATGCTGATTGGGTGGTCGATGTAGGGCCAAATGCGGGCTCCCATGGCGGTAATATTGTTTATAGCGGCCCAGTTGAAGGCTTAAAGCAAATTAGCAGCTCACACACGAGCCAGTATTTATTTAAAAATATCGAAGCGCAACAAACTCACATACAACGTAAACAACGCCCAGCAAAAGCATGGCTAACGCTTAAAAATGTTGAGCGTAATAACTTACAAAAACTTAATGTAGAATTTCCGCTTGGGGTTATTACAAGTGTTACAGGGGTATCAGGCTCAGGTAAATCAAGCTTAGTAAGCCAAGCACTTGTTGAATTGGTTTACGATGCACTAGGGCAAAAATCGCAGCCACAAGTACCTACCGATGAAGCCGAGCTACTCGAGCAAGAGATTGATATAACAACCGGCGGGCAAATAACTCACGGCAGTGAACACATAAAGCGCCTGGTAACGGTTGATCAAAAAGCCATTGGCCGCACACCTCGTTCAAACCTTGCAACTTACACGGGCTTATTCGATCACGTACGTAAACTGTTTGCCAATACCAAAGAGGCAAAAGCGCGTAAGTACGATGCCGGTCGTTTTTCGTTTAATGTTAAAAAAGGTCGCTGTGAAAATTGCGAAGGCGTAGGCTTTGTAAGCGTGGAGCTGTTATTTTTGCCTAGCGTGTATTCGCCCTGCCCTGTGTGTAACGCCAAGCGCTACAACCAAAAAACACTCGAAATTACCTATAAAGATAAAACCATTGCCGATGTACTTAATTTAACTGTTGAGTCTGCGCATACCTTTTTTGCCGATGAACCCGCCATTTTACGTGCGCTAAATGCGCTGCTACAAGTGGGCCTTGGCTATTTACGTTTAGGCCAACCTGCTACTGAGCTTTCGGGCGGTGAAGCCCAGCGCATTAAACTTGCCACCGAGTTACAGCGTACACAGCGTGGCGATACGCTTTATATTTTAGATGAGCCAACCACTGGCCTGCACCCTAAAGATGTAGCAATGCTAATGGCGCAGTTAAATGGCTTAGTTGATGCGGGCAACACCGTCATTATGGTTGAGCACGATATGCAAGTAGCCAGTAACAGTGATTGGGTTATTGATATTGGCCCAGGAGCCGGCGACGAAGGCGGGGTAATAGTTGCACAAGGTAAACCTGAAGAGGTTGCGCAATCTACTAAAAGCCGTACTGCGCCGTTTTTGAATAGCGCTGTAAAGTCACGCATACTCAGATTAAAAGGTTAGCAGTTTTGTATGCTCAAAATAAAAAAGAGCCTCGGGCTCTTTTTTAACCCAAAGCTAACCAAACTCCTACTAGCACCATTAAACTCCCCGCAATTCGGTTCATCCACTTGATGTTATTGCCTTTAGTTAAAAATAACCGCAGGCTTTTACCACCTGTTGCGTAAATCATCATACAGATAAACTCTGAGAGCAAAATAATGGCCACCAGCACCGCTAATTGCGACGCAACACTGTATTGCACGTTAATAAAAGGAGGTAATAAGGAAATCATAAACGCCCATCCCTTTGGATTGGCAATGGCGGTTACAAACCCCTGTGAAAATAATGAATATCGGCTCACGGCTGTTGTGTTATGCGTATCAACCGACATTTTTCCTTTTGCACGCCACATATTAATGCCAATGTAGACTAAATAAGCGCCACCTAGCCATTTTAAAATATCAAATGCACTGGGGTAATTAAGCATAACACTGGCTACACCAAGCACCGCGGCTACCGCAACTGTTGCTACACCGAGTAGTTCACCTATCATCATCCATAAAGTTCGTCGCACGCCAATACTCATGCCTAAGGTCATGGCCAGTGTCATACACATACCGGGTGTAATTGATACAAAAAAGAAGGTAGGAATAAATACCGCAAGTGCAGCTACATCAATCATTTAAAGCTCGCAATAGATTAAAAAATAGTGTTAATTATGAATGAAAGGGTAAAGGAAAAAAGCCAAAGGTGAAAGATAAAACAACTATCAGTAAGGTAGAAATAACGGCTTCGAGGATCGGGTTAAGAGCACCGAGCTTAGCCTGAGGTTCTAAGCCCGATACTCGAAGCTCGAAGCCTATAACTCGGCGCAAAGTGCCGTGAGATTGAGAGGGGATATTCTTAATCTCACGGCATAATACACTATTGAATGGGTTGTTCGTCCATATCAACTGGTTCAACATTATCCTTTAACAAGTACTTATCAAGCCATTGCTCTTGCTCCCACAGTACATGTAATAAGCTTTTACGGGCACGGTAGCCATGAGCTTCGTAAGGAAGCATCACTAAACGCGCTTCTTTACCCAAGCCTTTAAGTGCAGCATACATACGCTCACTTTGCATTGGGAAAGTGCCCGAATTAGGGTCCTCTTGACCGTGGATCATTAACATAGGTTCGTTAATTTTTTCAGCATGGAAAAACGGCGACATGTTTGCGTACACACTTTGTGCTTGCCAAAAATCACGTTCTTCACCCTGAAAACCAAACGGCGTTAATGTGCGGTTATACGCACCACTGCGGGCAATACCTGCCTTAAATAAATCGCTATGTGCTAATAAATTAGCCACCATAAACGCACCATACGAATGCCCTGCAATAGCAATGTTATCTTTATCGGCAATGCCCTTTTCAACCAGTACATCAACCGCTGCTTTAGCGCTAGAAACCAGCTGTTTTCTAAAGTGATCATTTGGCTCACTGCCATCAACGCCTACAATCGGCATTTTAGGATCGTCAAACACCGCAATCCCTTTCGCAAGATAAGGCATAGGGCCCCAGTAACCTATGTAGGTAAATTCGTATTCTGATTCACGCACTTGTGATGCAACTGCTTTATCTTTATATTCAAGTGGATATGCCCACATCAATACCGGTAATGGCCCTTGTGTTTTGTCATACCCTGGTGGTAAATAAAGCGTACCTGAAAGCTCAACACCGTCATCACGGGTATAACGTAGTTGCTCTTTGGTTACGCCTTTAAATGCAGGGTAAGGGTGCTCAAACTGAGTAAGCTGTGTTAGCGAGCCTTTATCTAAATCGCGAATAAAAAAGTTTGGCTGCTGCGTTTTAGACTCACGAATAGTAATGAATTTTGTGCCTTCATCATCTAACAATGCACGCACACGCTCGTAATAAGGCGCTGCTGATTGCCATAAACGTTTGGTGCTATTCGTTTTAACATCGTACTGATCTAAAAAAGGAATGTTTCCTTGCTCAGACGCGCCATCGCCACGTAAGTAGATGTAACGTCCGCCAACAACTTTTATTACGCTAACACCTAAATCGTTACGCTCGTAAATTGCACTCCCTGGATCTTTATAGGCATCGTTATAACTGCGCTCTGAAAATAACACGCGGTTACTATCGGCATTACGTGGTTGAATTACATAAGTGCGCACTTGTCGGTCACTAAAACGCCAATCACTTAGCATAGCAATATTATCATTACCCCATTGTATGCCAGCAAAACGACGCTCTACTTTGGCAAATAATTTAGGGTCGCGTTTAAATGGCGCTCGTAAACTGTAAAGGTGATCATGATATTCAACCTCAGTTTTCATATCACCGCCATCTTGCGCCTCGGCCCATATGACTTCAGCACCTTGATCGGCTCGCCACTCAAAATCACGACGACCAGTACGCACACTGTCGTAGCCTTGTGGAATGTTGTCGGCAAGAGGTTGCTTTGCCAGCTCTACTAATGCATAGCCACGCATTCCCCATATTTGCCATGTAGTTGCAAAACGGCTGTAAGGTACTTGATACGAAAATGGCTCGTCGATGGTCGCGACTAAAATATTGGTTGAATCAGGCGAAATTGAAAACGATTTAAATAAACCGGCACGGCCAATCGGCTGTGCTTTGCCATCAAGCGTGATATACGCTAATTGACCTTGACCATAAAATTTAAATTGTGCTTCATCAAACGGGCTGGTCAATAAGTTTTGATAAGTCCTTGCTGGGGCTTTTTCGCCAGTGCTTTGTTGAATAACCGGCACTGTACTTTGAGTATCATTAGTTAATCTTGGTTTGTCTAAGTTTACTGCTAAATTAGCCACAATCGCCGTGCTATCGGGTAACCACTGATAAGGCGTAGCGGTTAATACTGAATTAAGTGCAAGCTCACTTAACTGCTTAGCTTGTTTGGTTTTAACGCTATAAACCCATAGCCGTGCGTTATCCGGTTGTTCAACAATAAACGCTAAATGTTCGCTATTTGCTGACCAACGCGGCGAGCGAATAATCCCCTGAGGCAAATTATTAACGTTTATTACTGTTCCACTTTGAACATGCTTAAGCTCTAACGCGCTGTACTTTGCACTTACCCGTGAGCGTGAAAAGTTAGCCGGATTAAGCTTTATTCCCGCAAGCTTAAATTCTTCTTTGGCCAGCTCATCAAGCGACACAACACGCTTGCGTTCAAACAGAGCAAGCCACTGACCATCATTCGATAAAGAGCTAGTTGGTGCTAACTTAGCATCGACTAATGCCGCAAGCGCTGGTGAAGGGGTTTGATATCCTTGCTCTGCATAACTTGCAGGCAATAAAACAATGCAGCCTACCAAGGCAATAAATAGCCTAAAAGCATTCATGTTTTCATCCTTTTTTATTGTTAAATATTACCCGCTATATAAACACGTTTTACCTTGTTCATAAAGTGTTAAGCAAGGATAAAATCAGCTAAATGATGCTTAAGTAAGGCGAATAAGTTAAACTACGCGACTATTTACTTATCGTTACTGTGTTGTCGTTATGTGCTTTGGCTTAATAAAACGCAGCGTATTTACACTGCTGAAAAAGCACGCAAATAAACTAGGGTCTATTGACCTTTGCGGATTATAATTTGTTCAAACTAGCGGCGGTTTAATCGCGGCGCGAGGTTTGTAACCTAGTGGGCTAAGTAAAAACCGAGCAACAAAGAGTAAATCGCCCCTAGGCAGAACCCTTCGGGCAGCGCCTATTTGGTATTGATGCTGCGTTATCGCCTATTTGTGGGGAACAACCACACCACATAGGCTCTGCCTTGCCTAAATACCAAACAGACTGCTGCAAATTTAACCTTGAAAGGTCAACAGACCCTAATAATAAGAGATCTAGCCAATGAAAAAAGTGCTGGTAATTGGCTATGTATGGCCAGAGCCCAATTCGTCTGCTGCGGGTATGCACATGATGTCGTTACTTAATGCGTTTAAATCGCAAAACTGGGATGTTGAATTTGCTACGCCTGCACAACCTACAGAGCACATGGTAAATCTGAACGATTACGGCATCACCAGTCAAAGCATCGCACTTAACTGCGATAGTTTTGATGATTACGTTAAAGCCTACAACCCAGATATTGTTATGTTCGACCGTTTTATGATGGAAGAACAATTTGGCTGGCGCGTAGATAAGCATTGCCCAAATGCACTTAAAATTTTAGACACCGAAGATTTACAATGCCTGCGCAATGCCCGCCATGAAGCCCATAAAGGTGAGCGTGAATTCAACCATAGCGATTTACTATCAGACATAGCTAAACGTGAAATAGCCGCTATTTTACGCTGTGACTTAAGCTTAATTATCTCAAGCTATGAGATGGAACTACTCAATGAAGTGTTTAAAGTTGAGCCTAGTGTGTTACATCATTTACCATTTATGGTTGATTTAAGCGCCTTACCTGAGCAAACTAAATCGTATGATCAGCGCCAACACTTTATGACTATTGGTAATTTTAGGCATGCCCCTAACTGGGATGCAGTACTGTATTTACAAAAAATTTGGCCGCTCATCCGCAAAAAACTACCACAGGCAGAGCTGCACATTTATGGCTCATACCCACCACCTAAAGCCACCGCACTCAATAACCCTAAAACCGGTTTTTTAATTAAAGGCTGGGCAGATGATGCTTATGAAGTAATGCAAAGCGCGCGCATTTGTTTAGCCCCGCTTCGTTTTGGTGCTGGCATAAAAGGCAAACTTTTAGAGGCCATGATCATGCAAACCCCAAGCGTCACCACGCCAATAGGTAGCGAAGGTATGCATAGCCATTTACCATGGCCTGGGGCTATCACTCAAAATGCAGAAGAATTTGCAAACGCTGCTGTCTCAATTTATACCAATCAGGCTGAGTTTATAGCTGCACAAAAAGCTGGTAATGAGTTACTTAATACACTTTATGATAAAGCGCAGTTGAGCGACAATTTAATCGAAAAAATTCAATTAGTAAGCCAAAATTTATCGGCGCATAGAATGAAAAATTTCACCGGTCAAATGCTAAAACATCACACCATGCGCAGCACACAATACATGTCGCAATGGATAGCAGAAAAAAATAAAAAATAACGGTGAGAAATGACTAGACAGACGGCGATTTGTGTTTAAAATCGCCGCAAATAAACTTGGGCAATTTTAGCATTATTGCCTATATTTTTAGCTTAGTTATTTAATAGTTGGTTCAAAACAAATTTGAAAACCGCAACGTTTACAGAAAAACGCAAATTTATCGTTAAATTGGGCAAAATGCTTCATAAGTACGGTACACCGGCATATCGCCTAGAAGCCCATTTAATGGAAGTGGCGACTTACCTCGGTCTTAAATCATCGTTTGTCATGTCGCCAACATCGGTTACCTTTGTTATTTGGACTGATGGCCACGAAGATGAATACACCCATGTTGCTCGCGTAGACCCTGGCGATCATGACTTAGGCTCACTTGCAGATACCGATGATCTCGTTAATAAAATGCTTAATGGTGAATTAACGTTGCAAGAAGTTGATCAGCAACTTGATATCATTTTTGATGCCCCAAACCCTTACAATAGAGTGATTACAGGTATTGCCTTTGCTACCTCTGGCGGCGCATTTGCAATGCTTATGGGCACCAGTTGGAATGACGTGCTGTGGTCTGGTTTATTAACCTTTGTTGTTTATTTATTTGTGCTGTGGTCGGCACGTTCCAAGCGCGTTGCCCACATGTTAGAACCCTTAGTGGCCATTGTTTCAGCGGTACTGGCGTGTGCCATTAGCGTTCATTTAGATGCGCATATTAATATTCGTTTAATTGTTCTGTCGGCCATTATTGTGTTTATTCCAGGCCTAGCACTGGCACTTGGTTTAGCTGAACTCGCAGCGCGGCATTTAGTATCTGGCACAGCACGCGTTATGGACTCGTTTATGTTGCTGTTTAAACTTTATTTTGGTGCATTTATTGGTATTGCTATTGGCTTTGCTATTTTTGGCCAAGCTGATTTTGTACAGCCAGAGCCACTGCCTAAATGGACAGCTTGGTTAGCTATATTTTTACTATGTAGCAGCTTAATTGTGATATTTAGAACTAAGTTTAAACATGCTGCTTGGTCTATTGCTTCAGGATTTATAGCCTACGGCACCAGTATTGGCTCCGCCATGTATTTAGATTACACGCTAGGTACGTTTGTTGGCGCATTTTCTGTCGGTGTATTTAGTAACTTATTTAATCGAGTTGCTAATGCCCCTGCTTCCATTGTAGCTATGCAAGGCTTAATTGTGTTAGTGCCGGGGAGCAAAACGTACATAGGTTTAAACTCACTCATTGAAGGCCAAGACTTTGTTTACGCTGAGCATATTGGACAGCAAACGTTTTTAATATTTATGTCGCTCGTGGCAGGACTTATTTTTGCAAACGTGGCGCTCCCTCCTAAAAAGAGTCTATAAATGTATGCGCGGTATTGCACAAGAATCACTTCACTTAACGTCCTCTTTTGAGGATTAATCGCATTTTTTAGTATATTGGTTACACATTGTTATAATGAGGTAAATCTTATAAAGCAAAGGAAATAACAATGCTAAAAACTAGCTTAGCGCTGGCAATTGGGCTTTCAAGCTCAGTTGCATTTGCGCAATCGGCCATCACTGTTGAAGACATTCCAAAAATTAAATCTGTGATCCAAACCAGTGTTAGCCCAGATGGCGACAACGTTGCGTTTACACGATCGTTACCGCGTACATTATATGTTGATGAGAACGGCAGTAATTACAGTGAACTTTATGTTGTTGATGATAAAGGCGTTGAACGTCCTTTTATTACCGGCTCGGTTAACATTAAAAGCATAGAATGGTCAAACGACAGTAAAACAATTTACTTTTTAGCGAAATTAAAAGACGATAAATTTACCTCGCTTTACCAAATACCTGTTGATGGCGGCCAAGCACAACCTGTTCTTGCTTTAAAAGACACATCAATTTCAAGCTACAAATTAAGCCCAGACAACAAACAGGTGGCTATTTTAGCGATGCCTGCAGCAGACAAGTCAGAAAAAGAACTTAAAAAACTTGGCTTTAAAGCTGAAGTATATGAAATGGGCTTAAATAACAAGCAGCTTTTTATTGTTGACTTAGCTAAAGCGGATAAACCACTTACCCCCACCGCACTCAACGTTGATAATTACGTGAGTGATGTTAACTGGGCTGCTAATGGTGAAAAGCTACTGGTTAAAACTCAACCTACCGCATTGATTGATGATAAATACACAAAATCTATGTGGCATTTGTTTGATATTGCTAGCAATAAAGTAACCTTATCGTTTAAAACTGAAGGCAAGCTAGGTGATGCAGAACTGTCGCATGATGGTAAATACATTGCTATTTTAGGTGCAGAAGATAAGCACGACCCTGCAACAGGCCGCTTATTTATTGCTGACACTAAAACCGCTGAAATCACTGAATGGTTACCTGACTTTATGGGGCACGTTGTTGATTTTGAATGGTCGCATAAGCGTAATACACTTAACTTTATTGCCAATGTAGGCACGCAAAGTTTTGTAGCGAGCATTAAAACGGGCTCTAATAAATACAAAAAATTAGTCAAAGAAGGTGAATTTATTGCCTCACAATTGAGTGTTTCAGATTCAGATAAAACACTCGCACTTCGTGGTAATACCGCAAAACACCCTAACGAAGTGTTTATTGTGCGCAGCAATAAAGCAACACGTTTAACCGATTCAAATAGCTGGTTAAATGATAAACGCTTTGCCAAGCAAGAAACCATTACCCTTAAAGCACGCGACGGCGTTGAGCTTGATGGTGTGCTTGTTTACCCATTAAATTATGAAAAAGGCACACGCTACCCACTGATTATGTCGGTACACGGTGGCCCTGAAAGCCATGATAAAGACGGCTGGGTAACTAACTACTCGCGACCAGGTCAAATGGGTGCAGCACGTGGCTATGCGGTGTTTTATCCTAACTACCGTGGCTCTACAGGAAAAGGGGTAGATTACTCAAAATTAGGCCAAAACGATTACGCAGGTAAAGAGTTTGACGATTTAGTTGATTTTAAAAATCACCTTGTTGATATGGGTTTAGTAGACACTAAACGTGTTGGTATTACTGGGGGATCTTACGGTGGTTATGCATCGGCGTGGGGCGCAACAAAACTAACCGAACACTTTGCTGCAAGCGTTATGTTTGTGGGTGTCACTAACCAACTGTCTAAATTTGGTACTACTGATATTTCTAACGAAATGAACCTAGTTCATGCGCGTTCATACCCATGGGATAAATGGCAGTGGTACTTAGAGCGCAGCCCTATTTACTGGGCAGGCCAATCTGAAACACCTCTGCTTATTATGCATGGTAAAGACGACCCTCGCGTTCACCCTGCACAATCTATGGAGCTTTACCGCTACATGAAAGTGCAAGGTAAGGATGTACGTCTTGTTTATTACCCAGGTGAAGGTCATGGTAACCGTAAAGTGGCAGCGCAATACGACTACAGCTTGCGTTTAATGCGCTGGATGGACAACTATTTAATGGAAGGCAAAAAAGAGATGCCAGCGTTTGAAATTGACCATGCTGCTAAGTTAAAAGAAGTCAAAGACGCAAATAAATAAGCACTTATAAACGCGTTTAATTTTAAAAGGCCAACATAAAAATGTTGGCCTTTTTTATAGGTCTAAATTGGCGAGCACGCATCCTTAGTGACATAGCACAGCTTATGTTAAACTCTTGGCAATTATTTTGTTAACTGCTAATTTTACTGCCATGTCAAACCCTGCTAGCTGCTTTACCGTTTTTGATGAAAACGTCGATTCCCTTGCTCTGCCTGAGCAGTTTACATTTCCATTTTATTATAAACCGCACCCTTTGGCCGTTGTCGCTGCACAGCAATTACAACAGCAATTAAAAAAGCTAGATAAGGCTATTTTAGATACGGATGATATTGATGCGGGTAAAATGTTTGGTGTGCTAGTCGTTCAAAATCAGGCGCAACAACTGGGGTTTATTAGCGCCTATTCGGGGCAAATAGCGGGCATAGATGAGCAACTGAATTTTGCACCTAATGTGGCACTTAAACACATAGACGATGCTGTATTTAGTCAGCAAAGCCAAATCATTAACGCCATTAATGCGCAAATTACGGCATTAGAAAACAGTGAAGATTATCAAGCCATTGAGCAGCAATTAGCTACAGCACGTAAAAATTATGAACAGCAACTTGTAGCCAAACAACAAGCCATGCAAGTGACCCGCAAACAGCGAAAAGAGCAACGCCAAACTGGCCAAGAGCAACTCAATGCCGATGACTTTGAACAACTTAAAACAACCTTAGCTGGGCAGAGTATTGTTGAGAAAAAACAACTGCAGGCATTAAAGCAAGACTGGCAAACGCAAATTACAGCGCTTGAGCAAACCCAAGCAGCTATGCTGGGTGAAATTAACGGATTAAAAAAGCGCCGCAAAACACTCTCAAAAAACCTACAAAAGAAATTATTTGCTCAATACCAATTTTTAAATGCACACGGTGAAGTGACCGATCTGAATGCTATTTTTGCCAAACTTCCTGAGCACACTCCACCTTCGGGAGCGGGGGATTGCGCCGCCCCTAAATTATTACAATATGCATACAAGCACGATTTAAAACCAGTGGCTATGGCCGAATTTTGGTGGGGTGCACCGCCTAAATCAGCAATTAGGCATCACTTACATTATTACCCATCGTGTTATAGCAAATGCCAACCCATTTTAGGTCATATGCTAAAAGGCTTAAATGTTGAAGAAAATCCATTACTAACAAACCCTGCAAAAGGAAAAGACTTAACTATTGTTTATCAAGACGATGATTTACTGGTAATAAACAAACCCGCGGAGTTTTTATCGGTGCCAGGGATTAATATTGATGATTCAGTGTACATGCGTATAAAAACTCAGTTCCCCGCGGCTTCTGGCCCACTTATTGTGCATCGGTTAGATATGTCGACCTCAGGGCTGTTAATTATTGCGCTTAATAAGCGCGCGCATAAAGCGCTGCAAAAACAGTTTATTGAACGCACAATTGAAAAGCGTTACGTTGCTTTAGTGGCGGGCAATATTACTGAGAATAGCGGAGTGATTAATTTACCTCTTGTGCTCGACTTTGATGATAAACCACGCCAAATGGTGTGTTATAAAACCGGTAAACCGTCGTTAACAACATGGCATGTACTGGAGCGCAAAAACAACACCACCCGACTGCAGTTATACCCTAAAACAGGGCGTACACATCAGTTACGGGTACATTGCGCTCATCAATTAGGTTTAAATACCCCGATAGTTGGCGATACTCATTATGGTGAAGAGGCAGAGCGCTTACATTTACATGCCGAGTATTTAGCCTTCACCCACCCTATTTCTCATCAACGTTTAGAATTTGAAGTAGCCGCTGATTTTTAAATCAGCGATACTAAAACTCCTCTCTGTTTTAAAAAGCCTTGCCATTTTTTTATATTGCAAAGTCGGTAACCTTTACCGTTGCAATATAGAAAAATTTACCTGCATTATGCAAAGCTTCTACTTACAAACAATAAATAGCTATATATTTCAATGCATTAAAAGTTGGCATTAGCTTTGCTTTTATGAAAACAAGTATTTATTACAGTCCACTTTATTTGATTAAAAGCGCCAATAAGCGCTTTTGATGACACACAGTAAATGGGTAACTAACCGTTTACTGTGTACAACAGAACTTCCTACACTCCCTGTGTACTTTATTGGTTATAGGCTAACGCTTATAACCATTTTTTTTGCCTTTATTATTTAATCGTAAATTTTACGTCTTGATCGCGTAATAAATAAAGCGCAAAACACGCAGCCCACATCGGCCATGCCGCAAAAAACAGTAAATTATTAAAGCCATCAATGTATTGATTATATGAAGAAAGCGTAGATAAACCATGCATTATAAAAATAGCACCGTAAGTAATACGTTTTTTAATACCGACCAAAAATGCTATTACTAGCAATAATTGCAGTGCACCTAAAATATAAGCAATAGTATCGGTAGAGCCACTGATCCCATAAAAGTGTTCAAAAATTCGGGCGCTATGCCCCGGATTTACAAATTTATCTAGCGTCCACATTACCATCACTATAAACACCCCACACCGAAGCGATAATAAAGACCACTGCAAACGATTTTGTACATCAGTATTCATTGAACCTGTCATAAAATTTCCTTAAAAAAGATATAAATAAACTAATAAGCAATAAAGACCGTACAAACTCCCTTTTATTTCATAATAATTGTAAATAGCTGTTAAGCTTGTTTAATAAATCGATTAACAAAGCAGCTATTTTTAATATTTTAATAAATAACAATATTGTTAAATTGCTGAAAGTTATTTTTAAGCCTTTCGGTCTTTTATAACCATCAACATACAATTACAGAGAGAAAACGTTTGAAATATTCATCCTTGGCCGTATCTATAGCCGCTTTATTAAATACACCCGCTATTGCTTTTGCTACAACAAAGCCTGTAACAGAAAATGCCATAGAGCGTATTGAAGTAGCGGGCCAAAGTTTAAATTCTCAAGGACTTTCTGTTAAAGATGCAACCATAAATGGCCCCTTTGGCGATAATTTAGCACTGCAAGATATAGCACGTTCAGTCACGCCTATTTCAAAAGAGCTAATAGAACAACTTAACATTACTACCTTGCAAGACGTACTTGCTGTGAGCCCTAATACGTATGCCGCCAGTGGCTTTGGGGCACCAAGCTTACCCACTATTCGAGGCCAATTAGGTGAGCTTTTTCAAGATGGAACTCGTCGCCAAGCGGGTAATAACGGCTTTGGTGTACCGCTATCATTTAACGCGGTAGAACAAATAGATGTAGTTAAAGGCGCTCCTCCAGTATTGTTTGGTTCAAGCCAGCGCAATGGTGGCTTTGTTAATTTACACTCTAAGCAAGCCTCAACTGAAGAACACAAAGGTAAAGCGAAGCTCTCTGCGGGTCGTTGGGATCAATACACCGCTCAGCTTGATTACACCACACCGATTGTAAAAGACAAAATTGGTTTTCGTGTGAGTTATGAACACCTTGATCATGGAAGCTACTACGATTACTCAGGGACTAAAAGTGACAGTCTTTTTGCAGCACTGCGAGTATTGCCTGATGATAAAAGCAGCTGGGATATTAACTTTGAGCTATATCAGGTTGAGTTTACCGACAACGCCGGTATTAACCGCCCTACTCAAGCACTCATCGACCATGGTCTTTACATTACCGGCCAAGGCGTTCAAGCAAACGGCAGCACAGTACCCGCAGCGGGTTCAATTGTATCTCCTACAGGGTTAGTTAACATTGATCGCAGCACCGTACTTACCGACCCTGATAACCAAAACGAAGCCACTACTTACCTACTACACAGTATTTATAAGCGCGAGCTTTCAGATAAAGCGTCGCTTAAAAATATTAGTTATTTTCAGCACTTAAAACGTGATGAAGTGGCTCAAAACAGTTTTGTTGAAATTATAGATGGTGCCGATACCGCACAAAACCGCACTGAACTAACGTATCAATGGAATAATGAACAGCAAACTATCTTAGCCTTTGATGTACGCTACAACAAAGTACTTGGCTACAGCCAATTTACCACCGAGGCCGACACGCCAATTGATTTAACGGGTCCACTTTCAAACCGTCGTATTCCATTAACCGATGCGCAAAAAGCACGCTTAGTTGAGCTGCGCCCCGGTGTATTTGTATCTCCAGGTGGTCAATACGATATAAACGGCGATGGCAGTGGCGATTTTAACTTATCAGACACCACCGACTCGCGTTCTTGGCAAACTGGCTTTGTTATACAACAAGACTCACAGTGGACAAATAAACTGCGTACCAGTGTGGGTTACCGCCTTGATTATTATGATGTAGAAGCACACGATCCCATAGCGCCACAAGGACAAACAGCAGCCAGTGATAGCATTAACGACACGCTGCAATCTGGCCAAATCAGTTTTAATTACAAGCTCAATACTGATTTTACAAGTTACGGCGCAGCAAGTTACAACGAAGCGACTTCAAATAGTATGGCCGGTGGTAACACCTTAGGTGGTGACAACACGATTAGTGCGCAAAACTTTGCAACCGAAAACACGCTGGTAGAATTTGGCTTAAAATATGCGCCTACTAACAGCGATTGGTATGCTGATGCCGCCCTATTTAGCCAGCGCCGTAGTTTACGCAACCGCGATGGCAGCAATACCGGTATTCGTACCTCAGGTTTTGAAGGCCAAGTATTTTACGACGCTTACCCATATTGGTTAAGTGCAGGTTATAGCTATATTGACGCGCGCTATGATAACTCTGCGACTGGCCAAGACTCGGCGCAAATTGCTGATGCGTTTGATAACTCACGCCCAGATATTATTGCCGGTAATGGTATAGGCGCGCCAAGTTATACAGCGTTTGCCCCTTCAAATAGCCAAGTACAAGGTATTCCTGAGCAATCGTTAAGCGTTAATGGTAGTTATTCAATTAATGAGAAATGGCAGGCAGGTTTTTCAGCTTTATATGCAAAGAGTTACCCGCTAGATTTTTTACAAACAGTGAAAATTCGTGACCAATACACGCTAAACGTCAATACCAGCTACGCGTTTACGCCTAGCACTAAGTTGCGATTAGATGTGAACAACGTCACAAATCAAGATAACTGGCGTCCAGTGTTTGAAGGCGGCTATTTTGGCGCAACATTAGCATTCCCTGAATTACCAATAAACGCCAAGCTTACCCTAACGCATAACTTTTAAGCCCAAGAGATAATATGATTAAAAAACTATTGTTAGTATTGATTGCAGCAGCCGGTATTGGCATGTTCTTTCATTTTAATTTGCACCAGTTGCTTACACTCGATGGCTTAAAAGGGTCGATGGATCAGTTTAACCAATACAAAGCGCAATCGCCGTTGTTAGTTATTGGCGGGTTCTTTTTACTCTATGTGGTAGTAACGGCTCTCTCTTTACCTGGCGCAGCTATTTTAACATTGGCCGCAGGCGCATTATTTGGCTTAGTAGAAGGCTTACTGGTGGCGTCGTTTGCCTCAACGATTGGTGCTACCCTTGCCTTTTTAGTGTCACGCTATTTATTACGCGACACCATTAAAAAACGGTTTCCTGAGCGTCTAGCTGCTATCGATAAAGGCGTAGATAAAGAAGGCGCTTTTTACCTTTTTACTTTGCGTTTAGTGCCGGTATTTCCGTTCTTTTTAATTAACCTATTAATGGGCTTAACCGCTATTAAGTCGTGGACTTTTTATTGGGTGAGCCAAATTGGTATGTTGGCAGGCACCTTTGTGTTTGTGAATGCCGGTACTCAACTTGCACAAATTGAGCGTTTATCGGGCATTTTGTCACTAGGTTTAATTCTGTCATTTGCTCTATTAGGTGTATTCCCACTGATTGCGAAAGCGATTTTAAATGTGTTTAAAAAGCGACGAGTTTATAAAAATTACACTAAACCTAAAAAATTCGACCGTAACATGATTGTTATTGGCGCGGGTGCAGGCGGCTTAGTTACCAGCTATATTGCCGCCGCAGTAAAAGCCAAAGTCACTTTAATTGAAGCCGGCGAAATGGGTGGTGACTGCTTAAACACTGGCTGTGTGCCTAGTAAAGCGATTATTAAAAGTGCAAAAATAGCACAGCAAATGCGCCATGGTGAAAACTATGGCCTTGAAAACACTACACCGCAGTTTTCCTTTAAAAAAATAATGGCACGTGTACATCAAGTCATTGCTGATATAGCCCCGCACGACAGCGTAGAGCGCTACACAAATTTAGGTGTGGAGGTTTTAAAAGGCTATGGAAAATTGATTGACCCGTGGACAGTAGAAATTAAACTTAACGATGGCAGCACGCAAACTCTTACCGCTCGCACACTTGTTATTGCCACAGGTGCTCGCCCGTTTGTACCGCCACTGCCAGGTATTGAAGAAACCGGTTACGTTACCAGCGATACTTTATGGAGCAAATTTGCCGAGCTCGACGAAGCGCCCAAAAAACTGGTTGTTTTAGGTGGGGGCCCGATTGGTTGTGAGCTTGCACAAAGCTTTGCTCGTTTAGGCTCAAGTGTGACGCAAGTTGAAATGACTCAGCGCGTTATGATCAAAGAAGATGTTGAAGTGTCAGCTTTTGCACACCAATCATTGGCCGATAGTGGCGTTAATATTTTAACCTCACACCAAGCGCTGCGCTGTGAAGCACGCGAGGGTAAAAAGTACCTCGTGGTGAAGCACAACGACACCGAAATTGATATTGAATATGATGAGCTACTGTGTGCCGTTGGCCGAAGCGCACACCTCAAAGGCTATGGCCTTGAAGAGCTTGGTATAGAAACTAATCGAACCATAGTAACTAACGACTACTTAGAAACACTCTACCCTAATATTTTTGCCGCAGGCGATATTGTAGGCCCGTACCAGTTTACTCACGTTGCGGCTCATCAGGGGTGGTACGCGGCGGTTAATGGCTTATTTGGCCACTTTAAAAAGTTTAAAGTAGATTACCGTGTTATTCCATGGACCACCTTCATTGATCCAGAAGTCGCGCGCGTAGGCCTAAACGAGCAAGAAGCGATTGATAAAGGCATAGACTATGAAATCACCCGCTTTGAGTTTGAAGAGTTAGACCGCGCCATTACTGAGAGCGCCAATAATGGCTTTATTAAGGTGATCACCCCTAAAGGAAAAGACAAAATACTCGGAGTTACTGTGGTTTCTGAGCATGCAGGCGATTTAATTGCTGAATTTGTTTTAGCCATGAAACACGGCCTTGGCCTTAATAAAATTCTAGGCACAATTCACAGCTACCCAACATGGGCAGAAGGCAACAAATATGCCGCTGGTGAATGGAAACGTAACCATGCTCCACAAACTGTTTTAAACATGCTTGAAAAATACCATGCATGGCGCCGAGGTTAAGCCTTTGTATACGTTATTGAAGTTTTTAGTTTTAAGTGCACTACTGGTCACGGCGTTTAAAAGTAGTGCACAAAACCTGCACGATAGTTGGAACACGCTATTAACTAAACATGTTGTCGCTATTAATCATGGGCACAGCACTGAGGTTGATTACGCTGCAATTAAACACGAGCATACCCAATTAAAAGCATATTTAAATACGTTAACAGCCATCACACCAGGTGAATTTAACACGTGGGGTAAACACAAACAGTTGGCGTTTTTAATTAATGCCTATAATGCCTTTACCGTTGAACTAATATTAACGCAGTACCCTAATATTGAATCAATCAAAGAGTTAGGTAGCTTTTTTAGTTCACCGTGGAGCAAAGAGTTTATTTCGCTGCTAGGTAAAACACGCAGCCTTGATGATATAGAGCATGAGTTAATTCGTGGTAGTGGTAAATACAACGACCCGCGTATTCACTTTGCAGTAAACTGCGCCAGTATTGGTTGCCCTGCACTTCGTGAAGAAGCCTACTCGGCCGATAAACTAGAAGAGCAATTACACCAGCAAACTGTTCGTTTTTTGTCAGACAACACCCGCAACATGGCAACAGGCAATACTTTAAATGTATCGTCTATTTTTAAATGGTACGGCGGTGATTTTGAACAAGGCTTTAAAGGAGCAAACACATTACACCCGTTTTTAGCACAATACGCTGATGCATTAAAACTGCTACCCGCTCAACAAAAAGCGCTGCAAAATAATGACATGAAAATTAAATTTTTAGATTACAACTGGAATTTAAATGCACGTCGTTAAGCCAATACAAATACTCAGCCGATATTGTTTTTTGAGTATTGCTTTGTGCATTGTTTTAGTTGCTAGCTTTAAAACCATGGCAACCTCTCCCTCTGATACTCGCTGGCAAACTATCCAAAGCCAAGGTAAAAACCAACCCGTTTATTTTTATGCATGGGGCGGCGATCCGCAAATAAATGCCTACATTCAATGGGTGGCTGAGCAGGTCAAAGCGCAATATGATATTGAATTAGTGCATGTAAAATTAAGCGATACCAGCGAAGCAGTAAGCCGAGTATTAGCAGAAAAATCAGCCAATAATCACGCTCAAGGCAGTGTCGATTTAATTTGGATCAATGGCGCTAACTTTGCCGCTATGAGTAAGCATGACTTGCTGCTTAAAGACTGGGCCCAGACGCTGCCAAATTTTGCATTAACCGATCCTAATAATAACCCCGCGGTAAACTTTGATTTTGGTTTGCCTACAAACGGGATGGAAGCGCCTTGGGGGCAAGCGTCGCTCACTTTTTATTACGACAGCCTAGCAATAGATGGCAGCACAACGAATCAATTACCCACCACCCTACATCAGTTATTAACTTGGAGCGCGCAAAACCCTGGGCGTTTTAGTTACCCAAAGCCGCCTGATTTTTTAGGCATGAGCTTTTTAAAATACGCTTTAGTGGTACTACATAACAACAACGATGATGAATTAAAAGCACAGCTAAACCAGCCAGCTACAGATAAAAACACCACTGAGGTGCTCAACCCTTTGTGGGTATTTTTAAATAAATTACACCCTACGCTTTGGCGTAGCGGCAAACATTTTATGCAAAGTGGCGCACAAATGCGCCGCTTAATTGACGATACTGAGCTTAGTATCGGGTTTACCTTTTCAGCGCCAGAAGTGCCCGCTGCAGTACAACGCTTTGATTTACCCACCAGCACCCGCAGTTATGCTATGCATGATGGCAGTTTAAGTAACACCCATTTTGTAGCAATACCGTATAATGCAAGCCATGCACAAGGCGCACAGTTAGTCGCTAATTTTTTATTAAGCCCTCAAGCGCAAGCTCATAAACAAAAGCCCACTATTTGGGGCGATAAAACCGTGTTGATCCAATCAATGCTAAATACCCAGCAACAAGCCTTATTTAAAACCACACAACCGCACCCAAGTGCGCTGCCTTTTAATAGCATAAAACGCACACTCAGTGAGCCTCACCCAAGTTGGGTTAATGCCATAATGCAAGGTTGGCAAACGCGCTATGGGGTTAGCCAATGAATAAAGTACCCGCTTCAAATAGCCTATTTACCTTTTTGGTCAAACTAAGTCCTTACTGTTTGGTTGCATTGCTTACTTTACCCGTTTTAGGGGGGGTAATCGGCGTGCTTTTACCTGCCTTTGGTTGGGCGCCGGCACTCAATGAAACAAATATTGGCTTAGCAGGATTTAACGCATTATGGCAAACGCCTGGATTGACACACATGGTAGAGCTGAGCATACGAACAGGGCTTATTAGTACCTTAATCGCGTTTGTGCTGATGATCATTATGCTTGGCGCGTTTTTTAATAGTGTGTGGCTTAAACGCATTGAATATATTTTAAGTCCAATATTGGTTATTCCGCATGCCGCTGCCGCGATTGCGGTGAGTTTTTTAATTGCGCCATCGGGGTTATTTACTCGTTTATTTTCTCCATGGTTAACTGGCTGGCAATTAGCGCCAGAAGGCGCGTTACCTTACGACGCTTTTGGCTGGAGCATTATTATTGGGCTTGTGCTTAAAGAGTTACCTTTTTTACTACTGATTGCATTGAGTGTTTTGGCGCAACCCGAACTTGGCAAAAAGCTACGCAAACAGCATCAAATTGCGGTTAATTTAGGTTATTACCCTATGGTGGCGTTTTTTAAAGTGGTGCTACCCAGTTTATACCCACTGTTACGTTTACCTATTTTTGCAGTACTTGCTTATGCCAGCGCCAGCGTTGAAATGCCACTCATTCTTGGCCCAAATACCCCTCCCACTTTAGCCGTTGCTATAATGCACTGGTTTAACGATGTAGATTTAAACCTGCGAATAAAAGCCTCGGCGGGTGCCCTGTTACAATTAGCGGTCACTGTTGGACTACTCTTAACGTGGCTATTGCTTGAAAAAATCATTGCTCTAGTTTTTAAGCAATCACTTATTAATGGCCGCCGCCAGTATGCACATCAATTGATCTGCACATTTACTCATGTTTTCACGAGTCTAATTTTAATTTTTATTGTTGCTGCGCTAATTGGGTTAGTGATGTGGTCAATAGCGGGCTATTGGCGTTTTCCGGATACCGTGCCCTCAAGCGTGGTATTTCTGCATTTTCAACATGCATTTACACAAATACATACTCCCTTGTTTAATACCTTAATAATAGGGGTAATAAGTACGCTGTTTGCTATCACTATGGTATTGCTGTGCTTAGAAGCCGAGCAGTTAAACACGAAACCCATGTCGAAATGGACACAGTTAATTATTTATCTTCCTTTATTAGTGCCCAGTATTGCGTTTTTATTTGGTATTGTGTGGTTACAACAACTGCTCAATAGCCAGCATGCCTTTTTTAATGTGATATTTGTGCACGTTTTATTTGTTTTACCGTATGTTTTTTTATCTATTGCCGATAGTTACAGGCGTTTAGACCCTCGATTAGCGCGCGTTGCCGCAAGCTTGGGGACAAGTCCCTGCAAGGTGTTTTTACAGGTTAAATTGCCACAACTATTCGCCCCTATTTTAATCGCGATAGCGCTTGGACTGGCGATTAGTTTTGGCCAATATTTATCTACACTTTTAGCCAGTGGCGGGCGTATAAGTACCATTACCACCGAAGCCGTAACCCTTGCTAATGGCGCAAGCAGACGCACCAGTGCAGTTTACGCCATTTTACAAATGGCATTACCGCTAATTGGTTTTGGTGTGGCATGGGTGTTACCTAAATACTTTTTTAAAGCGCGCGCTTAACTATAAAACCATTAAGGCTATTTAATGCAGTCATCATTACACATCAAAGATTGTCAGCTTTACCGTCAAGGCGAGCTGTTACTAAGCTTAAACGAGCAAGTAAATGGCGGCGAAATACTCACCATTATGGGGCCATCGGGCAGTGGCAAGTCAAGCTTATTAAATTGGCTTACAGGCTGTTTGCCCAAAGACTTTAGGGCACAAGGCGAAGTATGGCTAAATGATCAAAATATAGATAACACACCCCCGCATTTACGCCATATTGGGGTGCTCTACCAAGACGCTTTATTGTTTTCGCATTTAACAGTGGCAGGAAATATTGCCTTTGCTATGCCCAAAGGCAATAAAAAGCAGCGTCTTGAAAAAATAGACCACGCCCTAGAACAAGTTGGCTTAACAGGATTGGCAGCCCGCCATCCCGACAGTCTATCTGGTGGGCAGCAAGCGCGTGTTGCACTACTACGCATGTTGCTCAGCGAACCTAAAGCTATTTTACTCGACGAGCCTTTTAGTAAACTCGACACCCAATTGCGTGTTGATACCCGCGAACTGGTGTTTAGTCAAATACGCGAGCATAAATTGCCTGCCATTATGGTTACGCACGACCACAGTGACGCCGAGGCAACAGCTGGCAAAGTGATTACTTTAGGCACTGATGCTTAAAACCTGACTCATATTCAAGGCAATACGTATGTTAGATAAATTTGTTACCCCCATTATAAAGCCACTACTAACACCGGTTGTTATGCTCATTAATAAAAGCGGCATTACAGCTAATCAACTCACTGTTTTTGGTTTTTTAGTGGGTATGTTTGCCGTGCCTTTACTTGCCTTTGAAATGTGGTATGGCGCATTAATCGCCATTGCGTTGAATAGAATTTTAGATGGACTGGATGGCGCATTAGCCCGCTATGCTAATCAAAGTTCTAGCGCGGGTGGGTTTTTAGATATTACTCTCGACTTTTTATTTTACGCAGCGATTCCACTGGGCTTTATTTTGGCTAATCCAGCACAAAATGCCATTGCAGGTGCTATTTTACTGGCTACTTTTATAGGTACCGGTTCCAGCTTTTTGGCCTTTGCGATTGCCGCTGAAAAATTTAAACTCGACAAACCACAATTTAAATATAAAAGTTTTTACTACTTAAATGGCTTAACCGAAGGCACAGAAACCATTGCCTTATTTGTTGCCTTTTGTATTTGGCCGCAGCACTTTGCCATAATGGCCAGCTTATTTGCTGCAGCTTGCGCCATAACGATTTTCACCCGTATTTATGGCGGTTATCACACATTAAAACAACTAGAAGCTAATATCAGTAAAACGGAGGCTATCAATGGATAACGAATTATGGTGGCGGCTTGGATGTTTTGTAAGTATTTTAGTCATAATGATGCTGCTTGAGTGGCAAGCCCCTGCACGGCAATCGCCCATAAAAGCCACTAAACGTTGGGTTGCGAATTTTGGTCTTGTATTTACCTCTTCAGTGATTGCTCGGTTAGCGGTTCCTTTAGGGTTAACCGCCGCCGCGCTTTATAACCAAGAACATAGTATCGGTGTGTTTAATCAACTAACTATGCCTCTTTCAGTAGCAATTATACTTAGCCTGCTGTTGCTAGATATACTGATTTATTGGCAACACAGATTATTTCATAAAATTCCAATTTTATGGCGTTTACACCGTGTTCACCATGCTGATGCGCACGTAGATACAAGCACTGGGCTGCGCTTTCACCCTATTGAAATAGGTCTTAGCATATTGATAAAGCTTGCCGCCATAACTGCTCTTGGCGTGCCCGCCATTGCAGTACTTATATTTGAAATAACACTCAATGGGTTAGCACTGTTTAACCACGCAAATATTCGCTTGCCAAGCGCAATAGAAAAACCACTGCGCCTCATCCTTATCACCCAAGCGCTGCACCGCATACATCACAGCCAAAACCCCGAAGAAACAAACAGTAACTTTGGGTTTAGTGTAACTTGGTGGGATAGACTTTTTGGCAGCTATAAATCACAGGCAAGCCAGCCTGATAAACGTATTGCACTTGGTTTGAGCCAATACCCAAACCCCGAACAAAATTCATCCTTGTGGCAATTGTTAATAATGCCATTTAAAAAATAGCAATACGGCTAATGAAAACGCCCATGTACACCTTTTAAACCTTTATTTATAACATTACTTGGGCGTTTAACCGTTCCTGTTAACAAAAACACCCTATTAAAAGTAAATCAATTGTAAATTATTTAAACAAATTCTTGACCCAGTTAAAAATCCCCCATATTATTTGTAAGCGCTTACATTTATCACACATGAAAATGTAAGCGCTTACAAAAATGAAAAAATCAACAAATACACTATATTCTGACAATAATCAGTTGAACGGGGTTCAGTTATGAACATTGAAACAACACGCATTACTCGCCTTTTGGCTGCTATTTCATTAGCATCTCTGGCGGGTTGTGGTGGTGACGCAGCAACCACTACTACAGATATTGAAAAAGTAAACCCTACTGAACCAGTCTCTGACTGGCGTATGGTATGGAACGATGAGTTTGACAGCACTAGTATTGATACTAACAAGTGGAACTTTGAATTAAACTGCGCTGGCGGTGGTAACAACGAGAAACAATGTTATACCGACAGTGAAGAAAACGCCTTTATTAAAGACGGTGTACTAAACATAGTCGCCTTACCTGCAGAAGAAGGCGCAGAAAAACCATACACATCAGCCCGTTTAAACACCCGTTACAACGCAGACTTTACTTATGGCCGCTTTGAAATGCGTGCAAAGTTACCTTCGGGTCAAGGTAGCTGGCCAGCTTTTTGGATGATGCCAACCGATGAAGAATATGGTACTTGGCCGCGCTCTGGCGAAATTGATATTTTAGAAGCGGTAAATTTAAAAACAGTTGCTGAAGATGGCACCGTTGAAGCTAATATTCATGGCACACTTCACTATGGTCGCGAATGGCCAAATAACTCAAGTTCTGGTAAAGCGTATACATTCCCTGAAGGGATGAATCCTGCAGACGATTTTCATACTTACGCAATTGAATGGCAAGAAGGCGAAATTCGCTGGTACGTAGATGGCTATTTATACGCCACTCAACGTCGCTCTGAAGTTCGTTACAATTCAAAAGATGAACCTGTTGGCTTAAAGCATAAAGGTTGGTTTGCTGAATACTTTGAACAAGGTAGCGGCGAGCTAACAACGCATTGGGATAATGCCCCATTTGATAAAGACTTTTACCTTATTTTAAACAATGCTGTTGGTGGTGATTGGCCTGAAAACGTAAATAACTTAGGCGTTGACGCTGCAGCATTTGCAGAAGGTCAAAGTTTTGAAATTGATTACGTGCGTGTTTACGAATGTGCCTCTAACCCAACCACAGGTAAAGGCTGTGAAACAGTACGCCCAGGTTACGATAGCCTAGAAGATGCACTTGTTGAAGGTAAAGCCCCTGTACCTACCCCGCCAAGTGATGGTGTTGCAAAGAATCTTGATATTTTTGATGGCAGCTTAAATGCCAACTGGATCGCATGGGATTGTTGCGGTGGAACAACACCAGAAACCATTACTGACGCTGACAAAGGCGAGGTAATTAAGTTTAACATTAACGATAATAACGGGACTGTGCTTGGCTTCTCTACCCGCGGTGGTCACTTCTCTGATGATTTTACTGGCACTTCATCTCCATTTGATGCATCACCTCTACTTGATTTAAATGGCCGACTCACCTTTGATATGAAAGTAGTAACGCCACCAACATCTTCAACTACTTGGTTATTAAAAGCCGAAGCGGGTGATGGTGGTCCTAATACCGGCGATGTAGCCCTTAGCGATAGTAATGAAGGTGTTACTCCTGTTACTGGCCAATGGCAAACCTATACATTCCCACTTTCTTTACTACAAGAAAGAGGCTTAGATTTAAGTGCCATTGATGTATTAATGGTATTCCCAGCATGGCAAACAGGTGCAGGCGCTGAATATTTAATTACCAATGTTGCGATTGAAGGTGATTTACCTGGAAGCCCAGAAGTTGACCTATTCACAGACGGACAAAATCTAGATTGGCCAATGTGGGATTGTTGTGGCGGTTCAACACCAATTGAGGTAGTAGATGATGAAGAACACGGTTTAACCGCAGAGTTTAGCATTGGCGAAGCACCCACTGTAATGGGCTTTAATACTCGCACCTCAGCCGGTGGTAGTGGTAAACCATTTGATGCAACAAGTATTTTAGAAAATGGTGTACTACAGTTTGATGTAAAAGTAATGTCAAATCCAAATGATCCAGCAGCTGTTTGGACAATGAAGATTGAATCTAATGAAGGCGATACAGCGGTAGAGCTTCCATTAACCGATGCTGGCGATGCACCCGTTGCTGGTGAGTGGAAAACTTATACCTTTACATTCGCTGACTTAGCGGGCGCAGGTTTAGATGTTAGTGCCATTGATGTAGTGATGATATTCCCAGCATGGGGCACAGGTGAAGGTGCGGTTTACCGTGTTGATAACGCTAAAATGTACGATCCGAGTGCATCAGCAGGCGATGAAATCACTATTTTCCAAGATACAGCCGCAGATATGTGGAGTATTTGGGACTGTTGTGGTGGCTCTACACCGACTGAAGAAACTGACGATGCTGAACACGGCACAGTGGCTGAGTTTGTTATTGGTGCTACACCAACAGTAATGGGCTTTTTAGCTGACGAAGGTGTTTCTTTTGATGCATCAGCAATATTAGCAAATGGTGTTGTGCAATTTGAAATGAAAATGGTGACACCACCAAATGATCCTGACTCAGTGTGGACATTTAAAATTGAGTCAACAGGTGCAGCAACGGCGGTAGAGCTTCCTCTTGCACAAAGCGTTGAAGGTGAAGTACCGGTTATTGGGCAATGGCAAACATACACGTTTACAGTGCAATCATTATTTGATGCAGGTTTAGACATTAGCGATATCAATGTACTGATGGTTTTCCCAGCGTGGGGAACAGGTGAAGGTGCAGTTTATCGTATCGACAATGTGGTTATCGCTAACCCATAAACCCTAATTCAGTGGTAGGTACTAAATTAAAAGTACCTACTTACCGTAATAAATTAAGTAAAAGCAGAGCAATTATGAACACAAATAAGTTTAAAAAAAGCCCACTAGCGGCTTCTGTGTCACTTATCATCGCTGCAAGCACATTTAACTTCGCTTATGCTGCGCAAGAAAATACTGCCGAACCTGAACTAGAAGTTATTGAAGTAAAAGGTATTCGTGGTTCATTAATCCGTTCAATGGATGTAAAGCGTGACGCATCAGGCGTGGTTGATGCCATTTCTGCTGAAGAAATGGGTAAATTTCCAGATACTAATTTAGCTGAATCGCTACAACGTATTACGGGTGTATCGGTAAGTCGCTCAAACGGTGAAGGTAGCCAAATTACCGTACGTGGTTTTGGCCCATCGTTTAACCTTGTAACACTTAACGGCCGTCAAATGGCAGGCACCGGTTTTACGCGTTCATTTAACTTTGAGAACTTATCATCTGAAGGCGTTAGTTCACTTGAAGTTATGAAAACAGCGCGTGCGGATACACCAACAGGTGGCCTTGGTGCAACTGTAAATATTGTTACCGCTAAACCTCTACAAAAGCCGGGTCAGCGCTTTTCATTGATGGCTAAAGGCATTCACGATACATCGGTAGAAGAAGGTGATGAAGTAACACCTGAAATTGCAGGTATTTACAGCAATACTTTTGCTGACGAAATGTTTGGTTTTTCAGCTAACTTTTCATACCACCGCCGTGATTTTCAGCGCCAAGCAGCCAATGTACGCTCTTGGTTAGTCAACCCTAACCTATCGGTTGATGCTGAAAACATAATTGATAACCGCCCAATGGATGCAGATGGTAACCCAGCTAAGCAGTTTTTCGATCCAAATGCTGGGGATAATGGTGAGTTTGTATCTGCCGCTTTCTTCCCACAAGAAGTCAGCTTTTCAAAAGATGATATTCAGCGTGAACGTTTAAATGCGCAAGCCACTTTTCAGTTTGCACCAACAGATAACTTAACGTTTACACTAGATCATACAATCTCAAATGCAACAACAGGTAATAACTCACTATCGTGGGGTATTTGGAACGGTTCGTTTGGTGGTAATGGTAATGCCTATGAGCTAGATGAAAATGGCACCGCTATTTACTATAACTCAGCCGGTGATGATGCCTCATTCACGGCATTTCGTGAAACTGCCGAGGTAGACTCAAAAGCAACCGGTATCAATGTTGAATGGTTAGCAACAGAAAACCTTAGTTTTAACTTTGATGCCCATACTTCAAAAACCACAACAGATAATGGCAAAGATCCTGGCTTAAATTCTAATGCCCGTATTATTTTGGGCTCAGCAGAGTTATCTACTAAAGAATACTTTTTCCGCGAAGGCGATGTACCGGGTTTTAATATTAATTGGAACAACGGCACACAAGAAGTAAGTCCAAATCAAATTGGTTCTAACTTCAGTATTTTTACCAGAACACCAGGTGAGTCAGAAGTTTCTCAAGTACAATTAGACGGTAAATTATTTACTTATACAGATATTGGTCTTGAAACCGTTAAATTTGGTGCGGCTTACACTAAGCAAACACTCAGTGGTTGGGGCGGCTCTAATAACGCCAATGCACCTGGCTTTAACAACGGTACATTCGCTGAAATTTTCCCAGATGCGATGTTCGAAAGGATTGATTTAAGCGGATTCCTTGATGAATTTTCATTTGGTCCTAACGGCGTAGCGCCAGGTTATGCTTACACTTATGACCTTGATGAAGCATTTGCTCGTCAAAGTGCTTATTTGACCGAAGACGTAATTGGTAGTGATTATTACCGAATTGGTAGCTTTGATAACTTCCCAACTAACGAAGTAGAAGAAGAAACCATTAGTGTTTACCTTTCTAGCAACTGGGTATTTAACGTTAGCGACTACGACGTATTTGTAAACTTAGGTCTTCGTTATGAAGAAACTGATATTGTAAGCCCAGCAAAAAGTCGTGTAGCGGAACAAGTTTACTGGGCAGGCGGTTCAGAGTGGTTAACTCAATTTGCCGCTGGTGGCGAATTAGTTGAAGTAGACTATGAAGGACAATACGACTTACTACTTCCTATGATTGATATTAAAGTCGATCTTACGGATGACTTAGTAACCCGCGCATCATGGGGACAAACAATCACCAGACCAACTCTTGGCGATATGTTAGGTAACTTGGCTTTAACACCATCACCTAAATTAAATTCAAGAAGTGGTAGCCGTGGTAATCCAAACTTAGAGCCATTTAAATCAACTAATCTAGATTTAAGCCTTGAGTATTATTACAGCGAAGGCAGTTACGCTGCTGTTGGTCTATTTTGGAAAGACGTAGATAATTGGATTGATAACACCCAGGTAAAAACTACCTTTGAAGGTTTACATGATGTGTATTTAGGTGAGCGTTGGAACAATGCAGTAGCCGCCATTGAAGGTCGTGGAGATCAAGCAACTGACACTGCAATTTACAATGAAATTGTAGCTAATGGCGTAGGCATTGGTGAAAACAACCGTATATTACCAGATCCAGCGACTGATCCGCTGATTGAATGGACCATCAATTCACCTGAAAACGTTGGTTCACGTAAAGTAAACGGTTTTGAATTTGCTGTTCAGCACTTGTTTGGCGACTCAGGCTTTGGTGCAGGCTTTAATGCCACCGTTGTTGATGGTGATGTAGAGTACGATAACTACTACCTTGCCTCTCAAGCAGTATTAGCTGGTTTAAGTGATTCTGCAAACATACAAGGCTTTTACGAAAAAGATGGCTTATCGGTGAAAATTACCGGTGCATGGCGTGATGAGTACTTAATTGCGCAAGGTTTACCTGACTCAGGTGCTACGGCTCCTCCACAATACGCAGAAGAGTACTTACAGTGGGATATTAGTGTGAACTACGAAGTTAACGAAAGCACAACGGTATTCTTTGAAGGTGTGAACTTAACCAACGAAACCGAGCGTTCATTCAGTCGCTTCGAAAGTCAGTTCTTAAGCGCGGCTCAATACGGCCCTCGTTATGCCTTTGGCGTTAGATACTCTATGGGCAATTAATACATTGCCCAAATACAGTTTTTGATTACCCCTTATAGTTGAAAAGTCAAAGCCGCTCATTGAGCGGCTTTTTTTATAACTGTTTAATTTTTTCTAATAGCTTATCGGTTGTCCAATCAATATCGTTATAGGCAATATCGGGTTTATAATAATCGCCCTTTCCTCTTGCTCTATTCACATACACTTTATTAGGCACTATCACTTTACCTAAACCTGAGGGTAACTCAGCTAATCGAACATCCATATACAGTGAGTCAGCACTGCTTGGCGCGCCAAATAACTGAGTGTTTGAAAACTGCTTAAATACATCAATGGCATCAAGACACGCACTTGCACACTGTGGCGGCACAATAACAAAAACCTGTGTTTTAAAGTCACTCTCTGGCACCGTGCTACCGCTTTGGTTTGGTTTACTTTGCGGCTCTTCGATGTAAAATAGCTTATTATTTTCAAGTGACTGCGCCATACCTGCAGCTATTTCTTTAAACTCTTTTTGTGCTTTAGGTTGATCTTTCAACACTTCAATTAATGATTTAACATGGCTAGTATTATCTTTTGACGCTCTCCACCAAACTCGGCTATTTTTTGAGTAGTTATCCATTTTTTGTTCAACAACTTGCTCACCCCACAACTCTTTTGCAAGCTTTAAGCTCCAATACGACGAGCCACCTTGGTTATGACGAAGATCTAAAACCACCGTTTTTGCACTGAGTAACTTAGAACGTTGATCAGTCACTTTTTTATACAAGTTATTGTAATCATGAGTTTGCTTATCGTTATTTGCAAAACTGGGCATAGCAATCCACGCTATGTTTTGCGCAGGCCAAGTTAAATCGGTTGTAAGCTCATCCCCATTATAGGCATGTGTTAAATGCTTACTTACACTCTTTGGCCGAACAGACCAATCAAGGGTTTTACTGTAAGCTTGCCCATTGGCTTTAACAAATTGACATTCTTTTAGAGGTGTTAAAAATGGGTTGCCCTCATCAATTAGTAACCGCCAACCTTGCTGCCACCAATGCCCAGGTTGTGTAACCTGTCCATGAAATTTAAACACTCTTTGTCGCATTAACGTCTCGGTACTTTGCCCATCGCAACCACTTATCACATCACCTTTATTTATATTATCTGTTTCACTGTAATACACTTTTAATGCATCACCCCGCCAAACGGCACTAAAACCTGGCCAACGACGAGCAGGTCGTTCAACGCTTGAAAACACACCTGCATGACCATCTTGTAGCACAGTACTAAAACGCGCAATTGCCGCAACATGAACCTGCGGCCCACTCGCTTTGGCAGACAGTGCAAGTGCTTCTGCTTTTGCTTGCTTTAATAGCTCAGGAAAGACTGGGTTGTTAACATCAAACATACCGGGGTGGTTTTTTGCCGAAATACTGTAAGCAGCTTCAATATCACGTTCAGTAACACTGCGCCATTGCTCTGGTGTTTGAGGAGTAACTGCTAATTCTGCCATGCTCAAGGTAGGCGTAATTAATAAAGCACTCAATAAAGTACGGCTAACTATTTTTGTTTTTATGTTCATGAAAATCCATTTTAAATTAGGTTATATAATTACTGTAAACTCATTTGGTGGAACTAAAAATACCTTAAATCAAATAAGTATCAGCAAATTATTTTTATAGCAGTAACTTAACAACATTAAAAGCAGCTAACAACGAGTAAGATTTGAAATGAACTGGCTTTAAATTTAGAGCAACACCTTACTTAGACGTTTGTTCAATTTTGGTTTGCAGTAGTGTTATGCGGGCGTTGAGTTTTCTAAAGCTATACTGTGAATAGAAAAAGTTCAAAAAGAAAGCAGCAAAACCTGAACAAGCAAGCCCTATCAATGGGCTGAAATAAAACATTAACAACAAAACAATAACAGCCATCGCTATCGTAAGTCCCAAATTATGAGATGCACTAAATAACTTTCGGTTGTTTTTTTCAAGTTGAACTATGTGAGAATCTATATCCATTAAAATTTCCTTTTAACAAATCAACGTTAACTATCTTGAGCTTTAGATGGCCACATAAGCAGCATCTAAAGAAGTCCATTTACTCCACTGCGCTTTAGTTAATCGATATAACTGTACAGCACGACCATGAAATTCATGAGTGCTATAGTCTGTAAAACCAATTTTCTTTGCTACTTTCAGTGACGCAATATGCTCAGGTTCAATAATAACAACGACGGATTGATGAGTAGTTTGAGTAAACACATACTTTAAAACACCTTAAGCCGCTTCGCAGGCTAATCCTTTATTCCAAAAATCGCCCGCTAATCGATACCCTAAATTAGGCTCTTCGTTACCCGCGACACTTTGTGGAGAAACACCACAAAAACCTATAAGTAGGTTACTGTTTTTATCTATTAGTGCCCATGGGCCCAAACCGTATGAACCGTAGCATTGTAAACACCACTTTATAAATTCACGAGTTGCAGCTTCATCGCACACACCACGAATTGAGTATTTCATCACTTCATCGTCATTAAGAATTTCACTTAATGCCGGCACATCATCAATTGAAAATGGCCGAATAAGCAACCTTTGGGTTTCACAAATTTTCACTCAAACCTTCTTGTTATCAAAGCTAAAAAATTTCAACAAACCAAGTGATTAAGGTTGTTATCTCAGTTATTTCGCTCTTTTTTATATTTCGAATGCCATAAAAAGTATCCAAATAATATGCCTACTAAAGGAAATATTATTAAAGATGTAATGATTCCATCAAAAAAAATCTTGCTCACCTGTAAAGTACATAATTAATTGAAATAAAATAGCTGTAGGAATTCCCCAGCCTAGAACACCTTTTAGTAAAATAAAACGGAATTTAGCGTGGTTTATATTCATGAGCCTTCCTTGAGTTGTGGCGCCAAATAATAAGCTGAAATAAATCATAGTCGTTAGTGAGTTAAGTCTCTAAATTATTGAAGACGATTTAAATTAGTTTAAAATTACATTAACACTATTGAAAAAACACTTAACCAACTTAATTGGATACCATAAGAGATACGTTGATAGGTACCTGGATTACTTTGAAGCTTAACCGCTTTAGCCATAGCAAACAGATAATAAACAGTAGCGATAACAGAAACAATTGAAAAAACACGAAAGTATAAAGGAGTAATTTCTGTGGTTGGACTGATCGCTATTAATATTGGTGCTAAAACGAGCGAAAGCAACATAATGAAACCAGCCCAAGAGTGAACCTTGCAGCTAAAAGTTGGGTGTTTAGTAAATGGGTCAGCATCCATAGGAAAATAACCCGCAACCCAGGTACCAATACCATGCACTATAACTAACCAACCAACCAACCAACAATATTAACCAATATAGAAACATTAGCCAATTGCGCCAAATACCAGCCAAAAAAGCAAAATAGAAAACCTAAAGGATAATTATTAATTAGCGGTGACAGTTTTTCAGTTGGGCTTCCCGTTGCACCTAATTCACTACAAAATTGTTTAGAATGGCTGTAGCCTTCATAAAATAGACTTGCTACATAGACACCAATGAATATCCATAATGTGGCTATTAACCCTGAATAAATCGCAATCGTTTCAAACATCACCATAATCCTTTTTGTGATTAATTCATTAAAGCCTTTTTGAACATAGAGGAGAAAATGAGCCGGCTTCGAGTGACGAGCTGTGAGCTTGTACAAACAGCCTGAAACCTAGTCATAACAGCCCTGAGCTAGAACCTTTAATCTACTTTTTCAACCCAGCGCCTCATTATTAAGCCATTTCTTTATTGTTATAATTGGCCACTAATTTAATGCAATGGGTATTGGGTTTTAAAAAACAAAGCGCTACAAAAATGTAGCGCTTTCATTACTTATAGGTTGTTTGTTTAAACTAAAACGCGTTATTAAAAAAAGCCAAGCGGATCTTCGCTGTAACTTACTAGCAAGTTTTTAGTTTGTTGGTAATGATCAAGCGCGAGTTTGTGAGTTTCGCGGCCTATACCAGACTTTTTATAACCGCCAAACGCTGCATGTGCTGGGTACATATGGTAACAATTAGTCCATACACGACCTGCTTCTATTTTGCGACCAAAGTGATAAGCACGATTCATATTACGGCTCCATACCCCTGCGCCTAAACCAAATTCTGAGCTGTTAGCCAGTTCAAGTGCTTCGGCTTCGTCTTTAAAGGTCGACATTGAAATAACGGGGCCAAAAATTTCTTCTTGGAACACGCGCATGTCATTACGTCCTTTTAATAGTGTAGGTTGAATGTAATACCCGCCGTTTAGCTCGTCGCTTAATTGCTCAACATGCCCGCCAGTTAATACTTCAGCACCTTCTTCTTTACCAATTTCAATGTAGCTTAAAATTTTATCAAACTGCGCTTTAGAGGCTTGTGCGCCTACCATGGTTTCACTATCAAGCGGGTTGCCACGTTTAATTTGTTTAGTACGTTTTAAAATACGTTCTATAAATTGCTCATAAATATCTTCTTGAATGAACAAGCGTGATGGACAAGTACATACTTCACCTTGGTTAAAGTAGGCAAGAATGGCACCCTCAATTGCTTTATCTAAATATGAGTCGTCTTTTTCCATAACATCGCTAAAGAAGATATTAGGCGATTTCCCCCCAAGCTCGACCGTTGAAGGAATAATATTCTCGGCTGCACATTTTAAAATATGTGAGCCCACAGGAGTTGAGCCTGTAAAGGCAATTTTAGCAATGCGCGTACTAGTTGCCAGTGCTTCACCTGCTTCTTTACCAAAGCCGTTTACCACATTTAAAACACCTCCTGGCAGTAAATCGCCAATAATTTCCATTAACACTAAGATTGAGGCAGGTGTTTGCTCGGCGGGTTTTAATATTACACAGTTACCTGCTGCAAGTGCAGGCGCTAATTTCCATGCGGCCATTAATAATGGGAAGTTCCACGGAATAATTTGCCCTACAACGCCTAGTGGCTCATGAAAATGATACGCCACCGTGGTTTCGTCTATCTCGCCAATGCTGCCCTCTTGAGCACGCAAACAACCGGCAAAGTAACGAAAGTGATCGGCGGCCAGTGGAATATCAGCGGCAAGGGTTTCACGAATCGCTTTGCCGTTATCCCATGTTTCGGCCACAGCAAGTAACTCTAAGTTTTGTTCAATGCGATCGGCAATTTTTAATAAAATATTGCTACGCTCGGCGACTGAGGTTGTGCCCCACTGGGTTTTTACAGCATGCGCTTTATCAAGTGCTAAATTAATATCGTCTTTATCAGAGCGAGGAATTTTACAAAATACTTCGCCATTAACTGGGCTTATATTATCAAAGTACTGGCCGTTAACTGGGGCAACCCACTCGCCGCCAATGTAATTACCATACTGCTGTTTAAATGTGACGAGTGCATCTGCTGAACCTGGGTTTGCGTAAATCATATATGTGTTCTCTTGTTGTTGTTAGCTAAAAGTCTAAGCCGAAATTTGTTAGAGTAATGTAGCAACTTGCTTTATATTTAATCGGTATTGATTGACATTAGACCATTAAGCGCTTAAAAACTTGCTTAGCTGTCCAAAAAAGTTGTCTGTGAGTCCATATTAAAAACGCTCTATAACGATTAAAAAAGGCTGAACATGCACACATCTCAGTTAAATAAAAAACGCCAACAACTTGATGTACTGATTGAAAACAAAGTGACCTTTGCTGCCGATAACTCCGAGCTAAGTATTTACGATACCTATAAAAGTGCGCAAAAAGTGGCGTTGCATTCTAACGAATTACTGTTTTGCGCTATGCTCAGTGGTAAAAAAATAATGCATGTTGAGAGCAGTCAATACCACAAAGCGTTTTTACCACATGAATCGTTTGTATTAGCACCCGAGCAAAGCGTGCTGATTGATTTCCCACAGGCAACTATCAACTCACCTACCACCTGTTTGGCGATTGAAATTAGCACCGATAAAATAACCAATGTGGCTAATGCGCTTAATATGCAGCAAAATTTTGCAAACGATGCCTTGTTTGAATACAGCCCTAATTTAGTGCATACCCAACATAATACTCAAACGCAGCAGTTATTAGAGCGCATGGTTCATTTATTTAGTGAGCAAGGCGCCGAGCGACACTACTTGATTGATTTATCGTTAAACGAATTGATCACCCGTTTATTACAACAACAGAGCCGTGATTTATTGCTGGCCAACTGTGACAAGCTGCGCCTAAAAAGTAACGTGAGTGATGCACTGCATTATATTGAAGAGCATTTAAACGAAAACCTCGACATAAACACCCTTTGTAAAATAACCTGTATGAGCCGTAGTAAGTTTTATCAGCAGTTTAAACTTGCTTTTGGTACAAGCCCTGCGCTTTGGCAACAACAACTTAGGCTTAAAAAGGCCCGTACGCTTTTATTAGAAGGCCACGCTATAAGCAAGGTGTGCTACGACCTGGGTTTTAATAGCGCCAGTCATTTTAGCCGTTTATTTAAGCAAACTTTTGGTATTGCACCAAAAGCGTGTCGCCACTAACCTAACACGACAGTTTTTGTTATATTAAACAGCCTAATATGCTAGATTGTTTGCAATGTTGTAAGTAGTAATGAGTCACCGATGAGTAAACCCACCCGCTGGACATTAAAGAGTATTGCCAAAGAGTTAGGTGTGTCTAATGCTACGGTATCAAATGCGTTTAATCGCCCTGATCAACTCTCTGCTAAACGCCGCGAAGCCATACTTAAAGCGTGCAAAGAGCTGGGGTATTATGGCCCTAATAAAGCGGCGCAGTCTTTGCGAAGTGGCACCTTTAATATTGTTGCATTAGTCCTTCCCGATAGCGTGGAATACATGGTATCAGACCCTGTTGCGAGCAGTTTTATGCGGGGAGTAACCTCGGTACTTGAAAAAAACAATATTAATGTTTTATTGTTTTCAGGCAATAGTGACAACCTCAACAGCGTTGTTGATTTTGTCGATGGTTTTATTTGTTATGGTCGCCCGCGCAATAAAGCACTAGTAGAGCAACTAAAAACAGTCTCCAAACATGTGGTGACGGTTGATTTTGACATTGCCCGTAACGCCTCAATTAATGTTAATAACGAGCAAGCCAGTTATGAAATAGCCAAACATGTTTTGCATAATCAAGATGATAAAGTGGCTATATTAGGCTTAAGATTACTTGATGAAAATGTATTGTGCCGGGTATACGAACATCACGAATTTGAAACTGGCCAATCTATTTCGCATCAACGTTTGCGTGGTTATCAACGCGCCTTAAGTGAGGCTAATATAACGGTTGCCGACGACCGCATTTGGAATATTCCTGAAAGCAGTGAGCGCTTTGCAAATATTGCCGCAAAAGAGGTATTAACAGCCTCCCCTCGCCCTAACGTGATTATATGCATGAGCGATTTAATTGCCCTTGCCACCATGCGAGAAGCCATAAAACAAGGGATAAAAATAGGCAGTGAGCTGCGTATTGTGGGGTTTGATGGCATAGAAGAAGCCGCTCGTTTTGTACCTCGCCTCACTACAATTCATCAAAATAGCCAAGAAAAGGGCGTTATGGCTGCTAACTTATTTATTTCTAAAGAAGAAAAACAATATGAAGTAGGTTACGCACTCGATATTGGTGCAAGTAGCTAAGCACTGTTAATAAAGCAAATAAAAAAGCCAAACAGAGGCTGCTTGGCTTTTGGTTTTCAACAAATAAAGCTATTTAAGCCAATAAACTTTGTAAGTTTAGAGTGCTTTCTTGAGTGCCATTAACCTGCGTAATAAGTGCAGTACGGCTTGCAAAGTCAATCCTCAATGAAATTGATTGTTGTTCAAGCTTCCACATTAAACAACAAACACTTGCGCCGCCTTGAGCCGAAAATTCACCTGCAAATGCGGGATGTTCATTACGCATTTTAATTAGCTCTATGAGCCCTTTTACTACTGGTTTATTAAGGGCTTGCTCTATTTTAGCCGCGTTCAAATATGGGCGATTTATATCACGGCCAACATTGGTTTTTGCTAACAGTTCCATATCGTTTTCACAGGCAAATAAGCCGCCGTAATAAACTTGCGGTACACCTGGCGCAAAAAATTGAATTGCGCGCGACAGCAAATAGTCAAAATCATTAGCGCCTAATGCATTGTAATAAGTACAGTTTACTTGATATAAATCGACATTACTGGCAGCCGCGCCTGTTGCTTGACGGCTTTGATTGTTACTATTTGCATGCATGGTTTCTACTAGGTTATCAATTTGCTCTGCATTTAATAAGCCTGGTTTTTCACCCATTGGGCCTGCATCAATAATGCCTATGCCATCATGGGTGTCTAGTACCGTTAAACAGTTACGCGGCGATATTTTTAGCCATTTGAGTAATGCATCCGCATTGTTATTAAACAAGCTATGTAGAATTAGTGGTGGCAACGCAAAGTCGTAAACCATATTAACGCGCTTAGCTACATCTACTTGTGTTTGATAATGGCTATGAATTTCTGCAATGGTTTCCATGCCTAAATCGTTGGCTTGCTTTGATAAGTTATCTAAGTAGCCAAACGTTTCATCTAGCATAAAACAATTAGTACCCGCCTGCTTAATGGCATAACCCGCTGCATCTAAACGAATAATATTAACGTTGTTAGCAGAGAACTTAGTAAGTACATTATTTAAATACGCAATTCCTGCCTCTACTTTTACGTTTATATCAATTTGATTGTCGGTAAAAGTGGTCCAAAAATCATACGTTTGACCATCACCGCATTTCATTGGCGTAAAACAACTGCCTGGGCGTGGACGGTAAATAGCTTGCTGCTCAGCCTTGCTCATACCATTGGGAAACACGTCTTCTTTGGTTAAAAATAAATCCCAAAATGCTGACGCTTTACCTTTAGCCAGCACATCTTGAAATTGAAAAGATTGCGCCGACACATGGTTCACTATTAGATCAGCCATTAAATCATGGTCTTTACCGAGTGCCTTTATGTCGTCCCAAGTACCGATTCGAGAATCAACTTCACTATGATCAATCGGGTCAAAGCCTGCATCGCTGCCATCAATTGGGTTATAAAATGGCAATAAGTGCACACCACCAAAAACGCCCTCTAATGGGCCATGTAAAAGAGTGGTAAGTGCATTTATATCTTGGCCAGTAATTCGATCAGCGTATGTGATCAATTGAACTTTATTCTTCATCATTGTGTGATTACCATGTTGAAACTTAATCGATTAAGATATATCTTTAACTAGCACGTACGAATTTACAAGTTATTTTTATAAATTTTACATACAAATATCGTGGCGACATTAATACTATAATCAGTAACTGACTGACTTACTGAGTGTTAAGAACGCATTTAACGAGGAAAAGCACATGACAAAATCACACACACACGTAAGCAGCGATCCGTTGCAACAAATTCGCTGGCTCACATATATGATGTTTTTTATGTTTGCCATGACCTCCGATGCCGTTGGCATGATCATTCCCGAGCTCATAACTGAATTTGGTTTAAGCATGACCCAAGCCAGCGCATTCCACTATGCGCCTATGGCACTCATTGCCTTTAGCGGATTATTTTTAGGCTTTTTAGCCGATAGCCTCGGGCGTAAAAAAACGATTATGCTTGGGTTATTAATATTTTCTGCGAGTTGCTTTTTATTCGCCATTAGTAGCAGCTTTATATTTTTTGTTTTTTTGCTTTGCTGTATTGGTTTAGCTATTGGCTTATTTAAAACCGGCGCTTTGGCGTTATTAGGCGATATTTCTCATAGCAACGCAGAGCACACTAAAACCATGAACAAAGTAGAAGGCTTTTTTGGTATTGGTGCCATTGTTGGACCTGCACTTGTTGGTGTATTACTGGTACAAAATGTAAGTTGGACTTATTTATATATTATTGCCGGCATTATGTGCTTAATTTTAGCGTTTTTAGCGTGGCGTGCAGAGTATCCAAGCGTTGTTAAAAGCACTGAAAAGCCCGCTTCACTTGCTACCACCATGAAAATGATTAAAAACCCCTACGCGCTTGGCTTTTCGCTCGCCATTGCGCTTTATGTTGCAACCGAGGTTGCCATTTACGTATGGATGCCGACGCTGTTAAAAGACTACACAGGCTCTTGGCCCCTTTTGGCAACCTATGCACTCACCATATTTTTTATACTGCGTGCCGCAGGGCGTTTTATTGCGGTGTGGTTATTAAACCGCTATAGCTGGCAAGGTGTTATGGCTTACTTAAGTTTAGGTATCGCATTGTGTTATGTGGGTACTTTAGTCGGTGGCGTTGATTGGGCTGTTGGTTTATTGCCGCTTTCAGGGTTATTTATGTCGATGGTTTACCCGACCTTAAACTCCAAAGGAATATCGTGCTTCCCGGTACAACAACATGGCGCAGTTGCTGGGGTTATATTATTTTTCACTGCACTTTCAGCCGCATTAGCGCCTTTATTTATGGGTATGATCAGCGATTACTTTGGTCATGTACGTTATGGTTTTTACCTTGCAACCGGCTTTGCCATTATTTTATTTTTAGCGATGCTGTTTAACTATTTCCGTGACCCATCAGCCTGCGCTTTACAAGAGAGCAACCTAATAACTGAGTAAATCAACAAATTGGGGGCTAAAAAAAACACTATATAAATCAATAGATGAGTAAAAAAACAGCAAATAAAGAATAAAATAATTTGCTTATTGTAAAAGATTTGTTATTTTTACTTAATCGATTAAGTAAAAATAACAAACCCCTTCGGGCTCACAAAGCGAGGCGTTCACATGACAACACACAACACACCTTTATATTTAATGAGTGCTTTAGCGCTGGCTGTAAGCCAAGGCGTTTATGCACAACAAGAAGAGCAAAACACACAAGCGCAAGCTAACAAAGGTCTTGAGACTATCGTTGTAACCGGTGTACCACGTCGTACAACCATTATGGCATCAAGCTCATCAGTGAGCAGTTTATCGCTTGCTCAAGTTGAAGTATCTACACCGCGTTCAACTGCTGAAGCGTTTAGAATTATTCCGGGCGTACGCTCAGAGTCAACCGGCGGTGAAGGTAACGCAAACATTGCTGTACGCGGCTTACCTGTGGCCTCTGGTGGTGCTAAGTTTTTACAATTACAAGAAGACGGTTTACCCGTTATGCAATACGGTGATATTGCTTTTGGTAACGCTGATATATTTATGCGCCTAGATAATACCGTACAAACTATCGAATCAATTCGTGGTGGTTCGGCCTCGACTGCAGCAAGTAATGCACCGGGTGGCATAATTAACTTTATATCTAAAAATGGTGAAAACGAATCAGGCAGTGTTTCTACAACACTGGGCCTTGATTACGACACTATTCGTACAGACTTTGAATACGGCACTTACCTTAGTGATAGCGTACGTTTTCATGTAGGTGGTTTTGTGCGCCAAGGTGAAGGCCCGCGTGAAACAGGTTACACATCAAATAAAGGTGGGCAAATTAAAGCCAACCTTACCAAAGACTTTGAAAACGGTTACGTGCGTCTTTATTACAAACATTTAGATGACAAAAGCGTGGGTTACTTACCAATGCCAATGTATGCAAATGGTGACTCAATCCCAGGGTTTGACGCACAATCAGATACCCCGCATTCAGCATTATTTACTAAAACAGTGCGTTTAAATGGCGAAAATCAAATTAGTAGCGGCGATATTCGCGATGGCATGAACCCGCAAGTTGACTCAGTGGGTTTTGAAGCCGTATTTGACTTAGATAACGATTGGCGTATTGAAAACCGTTTTCGTAAATCCTCTGTTAGCGGTAACTTTAATTCACTTATTCCTGCTGAAGTAGGCAGCGCGACTGCTATTGCACAAAGTATTGGCGGCGCAGGTGCAACGCTTAGTAATGCCAATACCGGAGCTGCATTTAATGACGATTTAGCTATGCGTATTCATACGTTTGACGTCACAATGAACGACTTTGACTCTATTGTAAACGACTTCAAACTGACTAAATCACTAAGCGATGATACAAGCGTTACGTTTGGTTACTATGCTTCAACACAAAATATTGCTATGTCATGGTTATGGAACTCTTACCTAATGGAGCTTAAGGGCGATAATGCGGCGCTACTAAATGTAACAGCTGCCGATGGTACAGCGTTTTCTGAAAATGGTTTATATGCATACGGAACGCCTTTTTGGGGTAACTGCTGTCAGCGTGATTACGATACAGAATACGATACCCGCGCCCCGTACGTTTCATTTTCAACAAAAGTGGGTGATGTAAGTATTGACGCAAGTGCTCGTTACGATAGTGGTGAAGCACGCGGCAACTATGCAGGTGCCGTTACCTCAACGGTCGATATGAATCGCGATGGAGTGATTTCAGTTCCTGAACAAAATGTAGCAGGCATTGATACCGCAAATGCTAGCCCAGTAAATTACGATTGGGATTATGCATCCTATTCAATTGGGGCTAACTACCAAATAGATTCAAGCCTTGCGACATTTGCAAGACTGAGTAAAGGTGGCCGCGCAAATGCTGACCGACTTTTATTTGGTAAAGTACGCGCTGACGGTTCGGTTGCTGATGAAGATGCCGTTGATGAAGTAAACCAGTATGAATTTGGGGTTAAAAAACGTTTTGATTCACTTTCAGTTTTCGCAACAGCGTTTTATGCAGAAACAGAAGAGCAAAACTTTGAAGCAACATCGCAAACCTTTTTTGACCGTGAATACGAAGCAAAAGGGATTGAAATTGAATCAACTTACTTCATCGATGCATGGGATTTTCGTGGTAACTTAACATGGACAGATGCAGAAATTGCTAAGGATGCACTTACCCCTGAAGTGGTAGGTAATACGCCACGCCGCCAAGCTGATTTAATCTACTCTTTAATGGCTCGTTATAGCTTTGATAAAGGTGCTGCCGGTGTGAACTTTATTGGTACTACTGATGCTTACGCTCAAGACAACAACGACCTTAAATTTGACGGTTACACTCAAGTAAATGGCTTTGTAAGTTACGATTTATCTGAAAACCTTAATATTGCACTTAATGTAAATAACTTATTCGATACGGTAGGTATTACAGAAGCTGAAGAAGGCTCAATTCCAGATAATAACATTATTCGCGCCCGTACTATTAATGGCCGCACAACATCAATAACGCTTAAATACGCGTTTAACTAACCATTTTTAGTGTAACAAACGCTGAAGCTATGTTTTTCAGCGATTGTTACACTAACTTTAATTAGTTTTAATAATTCTCCCTTGAATTTTGACCTAGCTCTGCTGGGTTTTTTAGGATTTACACTATGACCAAATTACTTAGCCTCGGCGAGCTACTTATTGATATGCTGCCACAAGATTCTCAAAACAGTGCTTATTTGCCCATTGCAGGAGGTGCCCCTGCCAATGTAGCGGTAGGTTATGCAAAGTTAGGCGGCAAGGCTGCTTTTTGTGGCGGTATGGGTAATGACTACTTTGCTAAACAATTAAGTAAATCGCTTGCGCAATATAAAGTAAGTACAGAGTACTTATTTACGATTAAAGACTCTCAAACGGCCGTGGTTATTGTGAGTTTAGATGAAACCGGTGAACGCAGCTTTAATTTTTATCGCCACAATACCGCCGATTTACTGTTAACGAGTGATCACTTAAGCCATATCAAATGGGATGAATTGAGTACCCTACACTTTTGTTCCAACACGTTAACCAATCCAGCCATTGCAAACACCACCGTGTGTGCTTTAAAGCTGGCTAAAAACAACCATAAACTCGTTAGCTTTGATGTAAATTTACGCTATAGCTTGTGGCAAAATAGCAATGACATTGAACACAATGTACATGCGTGTTATGCGTATTGCGACATTGTTAAGCTATCGCGTGATGAGCTGAACTTTTTAGCTGAGCAAACACAGCAAGAACCTGATAATTACTTACAATCTATTTTAGATACAGGTGTTAAATTGGTATTTTTAACCGATGGCCCTGCACCGGCAACGGTTTACCATAAGGGATTTATATTAAATGAATCGGCGCCAATCATTAATGCTGTGGATACTACCAGTGCCGGTGATGCGTTTATTGCAGGCGTGTTATATTATTTAAATCACACCGATGAAAATAGCTCGCTCATCGAAAAAATTAATAATGAGCAACTAGTAAAACACGCTTTAAGTTTTGGTTTGCGTTGTGGCTCTAAAGCCTGCTTAGCCAAGGGGGCATTTCCCGCATTACCTACACTTCAAGAGGTATAATACCAATCCGCAATAATACTTAATCATTTTACGAGGCTAAACGTGTCGCTATCTGCATTAAAAAATTCTCATTTAGAACAACTAAATAGCAATTTTTTTGCCTAGCTATCAACACGTTTTTCCAGCCTCAAAATAGATCACTTAATTAAGCGAATTGGTATAAATACTTTAAAAATAAAGGCCGATTATGGCCTTTATTTAAGCATCCGCTTCTTCATCATTACTTTTTAACCATTCTAAAGCCGCAGTGGCGTTCTCAAAATATTGAATTTCACCTGATACAAACCAACTGCCTAATTTAGCGATGGTTGATTGCCAGTCTTTGTTGCCGTATATGGCTATTTTTTTAAATTCTTTGTTATGCTTTAAGCCAAGTTTTAAATCATCCCATGCAGCTCTAAGTTCCCAGCCATCAAGCTCAGTACCATCTATGAGTACATTAACAATAGGATGTTTAACTTCGCCAAGCGCAGAGTCAATCATCGGCGTGATCACTTCATAATCTTTATGAGTGAGTGTACCTATAGCTTTTAAGGTTAAAAAAAACTCGCAACCAGAGCGCTCAATACCAATAGATAAGCCGTGTGTTAAATTTACCATAACCCGAACTCCGCAATAATATGAGCATCAAGTATAGGTGATAGCTTATTAACCAATAGTGAAGTAGATCAAAAAACAGGCACATCACTTTTATTGTGCCCATTTTAATTAAATGCTTAATTATGCATTTTTAAGCCGTGCTATTTGGTTTTCAACATCTGTTAAATGACCGATTTTAAGCCACACTCTGGCTCCTTCACTGCCTGCTGTTGCTTTAATTTCGCTGTTAGGCGGCACTCTTAACCAGCTGTGCTTTACTAATGTATCGCCCTGCTCTTCAAGCGAGCCTTCAAGAACTAAAAGCTCGCCCCCACCTGAGGCGTTTAACCATATTTCACTGTTAGGTGCAAATGCAAAAATACTCACCTCTTCAAAGGCATCTTTATAAAGAGAAACTACATTTACATTACTAAACTCAGGGTGAGGAACACTGCACATGGTATTAGTTTGCAAGCGAACATGCTCTCTATCCTCTGGCTGAAACTGCCATAATTTCACAAATATAACGCACCCGTTTTCAGAGCTTGGTGTATGTTTTGACTCAGGCGGATTGCGAATATAAGAGCCCTTGGGGAAATCACCATGTTCATCTTGAAAAACACCTTCAAGCACAATAAATTCTTCACCGCCGGTATGTGTATGGGCAGAAAAATGGCTGTTTGGCGCATATCGTACAATGCTGGTTGCGCGTGCAACCTCATTGCCTACTCTATCAAGTGGACGCCTATCAACACCCGCCATCGGTGAGGCTATCCATTCTAACGATTCGCTATGTACAACAACACGTTCGCTAAAATCAGCTGCAATTTTCATATTTGACTCCATATCTAAACAGCAATGCTTGGACGTTGAGCGACCTTTTCTTGCCATGCTATTAAATGTGATAGCTCACTAGGAATAGCTATTTTTGCAAAGCCTGCAAACACCAGACCGGCGTACAAAGTAATATCTGCAACACTGAAATTCTCACCAGCAACATAAGCAGAGTTGGCTAACACTGTATTAAAATAAACAAAGCCTTGGCGCGCTTTTTCACCTTGCTTTTCTCCCCAAGCAACATTTTGATAGGTTTCAAGCGCTGGGCCTAAACCATCCGTTGCATGATGAAAGTAAGTGGCTACAGCATCAAGTACCATTGACTCCGCACGTTTTTGCATCATATTAATCACCGCGCGCTCTTTTGCCTCAACACCGGTTAATGAAGGGCCTGCAAAAGCGGTATCAATATATTCAGTAATTGCGGTGCATTCTGCTATGAACGTTCCATCATCTAGCTCTAAAACAGGTACGCCTGCTAAGGGGTTTTTAGCTAAAAAAGCCTCAGTACGGTGCTCACCATTTAATAAATCAACAGCAACAAATTCTACTTTATCAGTCGCCTTTTTTTCAGCAAGCGCAATACGTACACGTAATGGATTAGGAAAGTTTTCTACATCATAAATTTTCATAATTATCTCTTTATATTTTTAATCACAGTTTGAGCTAATACTGGCAAGAATAAATTACCTACCTACTGGTAGGTAATTTATATTAAGATCTCGACCTTTGCAAACTAAAAATAAAAGAGCTTGAAAATAACTACCTACTGGTTGATAATTTTTTGCAGCGATATGAAGGAAGTTTAAAATGACAAAAAAAGCAGCCCTGTTAAAAGCAGCAGAAAACAAAGTTAGACTTGGTGGCTATAGCAATTTTAGCTTTAGAGAGTTGGCCAATGAAATTGGTATTAAAAGTGCCAGTGTGCATTATCACTTTCCAACTAAAGCTGATTTAGGTGCAGAGCTTGCGCATCAATATACCGATGCCTTTATCGCTGTACTTGGTGAACCAGAGGCACACAAAGCAAACGGTAAAAACCCTATTGATATTTACACTCAGTTATTTAGAAATGCACTCGTGATTGATAAAAAAATGTGTTTATGTGGCTTGCTCGGCGCAGAAAGCGACAGCCTACCTGATAAAGTGCGGGTTGAAGTTCAGCGGTTTTTTAATAAAAATTTAGCCTGGTTAACCCAAGCACACGCTGCGAATGGTGAAAAAAACCCTGCTCGCGCGGCAATACAAACAGTGAGCTTATTAGAGGGGGCGATGATGATTAGTAAAACCCTAGATGATATCAGCTACTTCGAACAAGCCACTTTTTAGCGATTAGTCATCAAGTATAAAAAAAGCGAGCCTTTATAAGGCTCGCTTTTACATTTTTAAGATTACGATTTATTAAGCCGTACGCACTTTATGCTTTGAATGCACAACAGCTAATACAATAAACCCTATAACAGCCACCGCTGCACCAATCGGTTTACCTAAATCACTTGATAAGTTTAACCCTATTGCCGCGGTCATTATGTATGACAAGGTCACTGCTGTAGCGATTACTGCTGGTATACTAGTGATCCAGTGGAATGTACCACGGTCAAATAAGTACTTGGTCGCAAGCCACAACACACTGGTAGAAAGCAGCATATTTGAGAATGCGAAGTAGCGCCAAATCACAGAGAAATCGAGCTTAGTCATAAAGTAAGCAATGGTTAAAATAGGGATTGCTAGTAATAAACGATTACGTAAACTTTGCGGAATACTAAACGCATCAACCACGGTCAAGCGCAGTGAACGAAACGCCGTATCGCCTGAGGTAATAGGGAAAACAGCAACAGCAATAATTGCCATAATACCGCCAAATACACCTAAGTAGCTGTTTGCAATATGGTTAACTACCAAACCTGGGCCACCAAGATCAAGCATAGCTTTTAAACCCGCATAGCCTTCTGGGAATGCAGCAATACCAGCAAGTGCCCAAACACAACCTACAATGCCTTCACACATCATCGCACCATAATAAACTGGGCGTACGTATTTTTCGTTGGTTAAACAACGAGCAATAATAGGTGCTTGCGTTGAGTGAAAACCACTAATAGCACCACAGGTAATGGTTATAAATAGCAGCGGCCAAGTGGGCAGTCCATCAGGATTTGGTGCTAAGAAGTCATGAGCGTGATCGGCCTCAAAGTATGCTAAAAAGTCGCCCGCTACTGGTAAATGCGGTGCGTTTATTAGCAGTGATACCGCAATAGCTACTGTCATCACAATCATTAACAAACCAAAAATAGGGTAAAACTTAGTGATGATTTTATCAATGGGTAATAACGTGGCTAAAAAGTAGTAAGCTAAAATAGCCAAAACCCAAAAGGTATTATTTGCAAATATTGTATCCTTAAATATATCAAGGTTACTTAATAATCCTGCCGGGCTCATAATAAATACAACACCAACAAAAAATAGTAGCATCGCAGTAAAAATAAGCATAAAGCCTTTAAATACAACGTTGTAGTAGTGCCCTGCTATTTCCGGTAAGCTTTTCCCGTCTTCTTTTATACTCATTACTCCTGAGAAAAAGTCGTGTACAGCGCCACCCAAAACATTACCAAGCACAATCCATACAAGCGCAACCGGACCATATAATGCACCCAATATTGGGCCAAATATGGGGCCTACGCCTGCTATATTTAAAAATTGAATCAAAAATGCACGAACAGGGTGAATTGCAACGTAATCAACACCTTCGCTAAAGCGTTTTTGTGGTGTGTCGACCGTTGAATCCATGCCCGCTTGCTTTTCAACAAACGGGCTATAAAACTTATAGCCTAATATTAAAATAGTTAGGCAAATAAAAAAGATGATCATAAAGCACGCTTCTCTTTTTGTATGTGTGTATAGGGCCAAGTATTGCAGCCCAAATTTTAAAATAACAATTGAACGTAGCATATGAAAAAGCACGCAACAATGAGACGTTTGGCTAATGCTCTGGCAAAATCAAATTTATTCAAAAAAATTAAACTAAGTAACAGCATAAGTTACTTATAAAAAAACGTTAAAAGTGCTTATATTGCAACTAAAATCTATACGCCAATTTACAACAATAGCTACACCTGAATGATTAATTAGCCTACGATAAACATTATTACTACTTTTAATGTACTGCCGTTGGCCTACGTGGCTTTATAAAAAACAAGGATGCCCTCAATGACACAGTTTACTACGCCCGATTTATACGATGAACATCGCGACCATGTGCAAGTCGCTGACAGTGGCTTGCAACACTTTGGTAATAAAACTCTCTTTTATGGTCAAGTAGTGACTGTCACCTGCCCAGACGATAACTCGTTTGCTGGCAACATATTACATGAAAATGGTGAAGGCAAAGTGTTGGTTGTGGATGGCTTTGCTAGTAAGCGTTTTGCATTCATTGGCGATATGATTGCAGAGCGAGCCCTAAAAAATGGCTGGCAAGGCATTATTATTAATGGTTGCTGCCGCGATATTGAAATTCTTGCCACGCTTGATTTACCCGTGATGGCGCTAGGCGCTACGCCGCGCTGCACCACTAAGCGCGGTTTAGGTGCCAAAGATCACCCGGTTAATATGTTAAACACCACAATTAATACCGGTGATTGGGTGTATGCTGATGTCAATGGATTAATTATTAGTAATAAAGCCTTGTTTTGAACAATCAAAGTGACTGTTCGCGATAAAAAAAGCAGCTCGAAAGCTGCTTTTTATAAAATCAAACAATAAAGTTTTACATTAAAGTGCTAACCATACATCGGTTGAGCCTGGCTCGTTCCCTTGAGTCCACCATTTAGCTTGGTACTTATTACCTTGATAAGAAACTTCATCACCACTGTTATAAATAGCCGTTGGCTGCCAAACTTCGACACCCGTACCATCTGTAGGCTGTGTTGTTGCCTCCCACGCACCACCTAAATCAGGACGCTCGCCTTGAGTCCACCACTTTGCTTTATATTCAACGCCGTTATAAGTGACGACATCGCCACCAACGTATGCAACACTCGCATCCCAATCTCCTGTTGGTGGAGTGGTAGTATCACCATTTGTCACTGTTACGCTAAAGCTTTGCGTTGTAGTTAATGCGCCATCACTGACTGCAACTGAAACAGTGAAGTTTGTATCTGTATCTACAGCGCCTGCCTCAATACTTACATTTGCACCGCTGCCCACTAACGTTAAGCCTGCTGGTACTGTCCACGTATATGTAAGCGCATCGTTTTGTGCATCGTTTGCAACTACAGCAACACTTGCTGATGCGCCTTCTTCAACACTAACATTAGCAATTGCATTAACACTCGGTGCTGTATTTTCGCCGCCTGATGTCGGCGCAATAACATTAACAACAACATCACGATTTACTGTTGCTTGACCATCTGATACCGCAACGGTTGCAACATACTGTGTATCTGTAGTCACTGTTGGCGCATTAATAACCAGTGATGATGTATTTTGTCCAGATACTACTAGCGCGCTATCAGCACTCCAGCTAAAGCTCAGTGGATCGTTATCTGCATCGGTTGCAGAAGCCGTTACTGTGATGCTCTCGCCTGAATTAACAGACACAGATGAAGACACTGAAACAACCGGTTTTTTATTACTTGGCGGCGCAACTACGCCCCCTAAGCCATCATGCATTGCATTTAGAATGTCACCATTGTCAGCATCAATTTCCCATGCAAATAAACCGCCTAAGTTATGCTGATTAACATACGCACCTTTGGCCAGCACAGACTTACGGCTATCATAGGTGATCAGTTTACCAGTTGAGCGATTCCATACATAAGCGGCTTGTGCTTGCTCATCATAACCCACTTCAAAACCATTAATACCGGTGCCTGCCGCACCAATCATATTGGCTTTAACGCCTTTGTAATCAATAACTCCATCTTCCCATACACCTTGTGCCGTGGAGCCTTTTAACGGGCCATTACCAGAGGCGGTCATTGGGTTACCATCAACCGCTGCATTTTGCGGGTAAACACCTTCCCAACCACGGCCATACATGGCTGTGCCGACGACGATTTTTTTCGATGGTACATTTTGCGCAAGTAACAGCTGTACTGCATTATCGGTGGTATAAGCAGGGCCTTTACGAGGTTCGCCATTTTCATCAAGCCCAGTGCCATTACATTGACCAACACTCATGTGCTCGCCACAGTAAAGTGCAGTTTGATGACCAGTTACGTTACTCCATGCGCCATAAAAGTCATAGGTCATGGCAAAAATGTAATCCATGTACTGGCTTGCGGCTTGATAATCTACATCTTCAATTTTATCGTAACCAGCACCAATGGCTGAGGTTAACTCGTAAGTACGACCCGTTTCTGCTTCTAGCTTATCAAGCATAGCGCGCAGCTCTTGCATAAGCGCCACATAGGCTGGGCCATCGTTAATTGGATCGCCAATATCAGGATTGGGGCCGTCACCACCTGGGAATTCCCAGTCAATATCAACACCATCGTAAAACTTCCAGGTTCTTAAAAACTCTTCCATTGAGGCAACAAAGGTGTCGCGGTTTGCTTTATTAGTAAAACCACCAAATGGGTCTGATAACGTCCAACCACCTACAGATGGTAAAATTTTAATATCGGGGTAGCGCTGTTTTAGTGCCATTAACTGCGAGTAAGTACCACGAATGGGATCTTTAGCATCAACCCCTGGCAATGCTTTTTGTACTGCGGCCCATGGGTCGTGAATAACCACTTCGTAATCTGCAGAGCCCGCACAGGCTGTTTCCAGTGCGCGCTTAGGACCGCCAGTTAACGACGCATTTTCACCACAAATTGGAATGAAGCCATACAAAATATGACTCAGGTTTTGTGCTGGCATATTCGTTACATCGTAATCACGGCCATAGATCCCCCACTCAACAAAGTAAGCGCCCGTCACTAAATCTTGCTTAACGCCAATATCACGGTTATTTGGGTCAACATCCATAGGTAATGGTGCTAAATGTCCGCCGTCAGTGTCAGCAATTACAATTGGCTTACCCGCACTTCTTGCACAGGTCGTGCCGCCTTCACATAGTTCAACATACATTGTATGGCGGCCTGCTTTATCATAAGGGAATGAAATAGTGCCACTTTTAGAACCATCAGCAAGCGTGCCCTCATTTACTAGCATGTCATCAAAGTACACTTTATAGCTATCGCCGCCATCACCGCTCCACGCACTCCATTCAATGTTGATATTAACTTGCTCAACACGGGTAACCAGCTGTTTGTAAGAACCGTTTCCCTCAAGGTCTACCTCAACAAACGAATATTGCTGTGGCTCCCAATTAATACTTGGTGTAGAAGGCGCTGCCGATACAGAACCGGCAAATAGTGCAACACCCATAGCTGCGGTTAATTGTTTAATATTCATATTTCTCTCTTATCTATTTTTAATGTGGTTATTTTGGTTTAATAAGTTTGAACTACAAAACTTAGGCTTTTAGTTACAGTGTTTTCCATACATCGGCTTGTCCTGGCGTATCGCCTTGAGTCCACCAATTAGCGCGATAGCGCTGTCCTTGATAGATTATTTCTGCGCCTGCTTGATAGGCTTTGTTAATACTCCATGCTGCTGGATTAGTACCCTCCTCAACAAGCTCCCACGCACTTGAACTATCGGGATGCTGACCTTGATTCCACCATTTAGCTAAGTAAACACGCTCTTGAAAACTCACTTTATCTGTTGCTTGATAAACCTCAGTAGTGCTCCAAGGCGCTATAGCAGGATCATTGATAACGCTGTCATTAACGGTGACAACAAACTCGGTTTGGGTCGTTAATTGGCCATCAGAAACAGATACCACAACGGTATAATCTGTAGGTGTTGAAACTTCAGGTGAAATTAAGTTGATATTGGCATCGCTACCGGTAAAACTCAGTGGTGCCGGTACTGACCAAGTATAAATTAACGCATTTTGCTCATCATCAAACGCATGTAAATGCACAGCCGTGGTGGTGTTTTCATCAACTACTAGGTTTTCTGGCTTACTAACAATAGGCGCTGTATTATCAGGGGTGCCCTGCACGCTTAATGTATAAGTGTAATTTGGATTGCTTCCATAGACTTGGTTTGTTAGTACATCAGCGCTGTTAAATACAACATCACCAACTTGATTTTGCACACCAATCTGCACTAAATGCGCATAATCAAGGTTAAGTTGTGACGCCAACACTTGCTGCCAATTTACTTGATTATCGGCATTGATTTTAAGTTGTTGATTAATCACCTCTTGGCCAGATTCATCAAATAAGCGAGCCCATACAGTGTCGCCTGCAATGGCATTTTGCCCTTGACGTACAAAGTACCCAAGGCTTGCCCACGCATTCGGATTGGTTGGAGCAGCGTCGTTTACAATATTTATATCACTACAGTTATAAAAGCCTTCACCCACAACATCGTTTCGTTGCCAGCGGCTGTACAAAATGGCATCACCGTTGCGTCCTTGTGGAATAGCCACACTCATTTGATAATAACGCTCACCATCGGTGTCTTTAATCACGTCAACATTTTGATGCTCCTGAACTAGCTCTAAGTCTTGCCAGGTCAATACATCAGTAGCGGCATTAAAAGTTGGCTTAGTTAAGTAAAACTGCCAAAAGCTGGGGTTATGTGGTGTTGATGCAAGGTAACGAACTTGAATTTCACCATTAGCATTGGGCACTACGTCACTACGTTGCCAATGTGGTGATGGTAAATCCATACCGCGTTTGGCTGTATCGCCACCAGCACATAAAGTGCCGTTTGGTATACTGGCCTCAACTGCGGTTTGATTTAAATAGTCAGGAGTATTAACAGAAAATTCAATCGCTTGCACAAACTGCACCGTGCCGGATTCTAGATATGCTGATCGACAAGCAAGGTTAGGAATATTTGTGCCATCTTCTGGCCACCAGTATCCGCCATCATCTTGGCAAAATGCTTGGCGTGCTTTAGGACTATCCATATAACCATGTGCTTGTACTTGCGGTGCTAGCATACTCAGTAGCAAGCCACCTGCGATTGCAGATAGCGTAATCGTGTTAAGTTTAATTGATGCCATTATTTTATCCTTTATTAGACTCAATACATGGGGCAAGCTCAGGCCTACCCCTCATTGTTTTGTAAATTACAGGCTACAACTTAAGGTCCAATCTGCTGTTGCACCCGGCTCAGAGCTTGTCCACCACTTGGCTTTATAAACTGCGTTGTTATGCACCATTAGATCGCCGCCAGCAGCATGACTTGGGTTGCCCGCCCAGTCTGTTTGAGGGAAATTTGGATAAACAGGAATCGTGGCTATATCAACTCCTTCACACGTACCTACAGGGTCACCGCCACCGTTATCTGGATTGCCCGTGCCATCACCCGGTGTTGCACCTGGTAGCATTGGGTATTCAGCTTTGAATGCGTAAGTTTTTCCATCTTTTTCAATGGTAAAGTTGCTAGGCCCAGTGATTGGCATGTAGTACATCACTTGTGCATTCACAGTTGCACCAGCGCTAAAGTCTTTTGGTTGACCGCCCCATTCATTGTTCAGTGTGATTGAGAAACGGTGGAACTCGTTCTCAAAACCGCCAATATTATTACCCGCTGCGTTCGAGCCATTTACTTCTACTGCCATGCCCAGTTTTTCTTGTGCATTCCAGTTGGATTTAAAAATAGCAGAGGTTGATACCGGTACATCAAATGAAATTTTTGCACCGCTTAAATCAAGGCTTGAGTTATTGGTAAACGCAAATGTTGGGCTGATTGGGTAGTTATCATCACCGACAGGGAAGTCTTTGGCTTCAAATGTGATATCTACAGCTTCAGCAGGCACTGTAAAGTTTGGATTTCCGCCATGTACATCATATGCAACACCGCTTTGATTAAACTTATCGTATGCAAGTGAAGTAAGCGTTGACCCCATGAAGTACTCGCCTTTTGCTGAGTCGTAATCAAAATCACCAGCAAGCTCCCAGAACATGATACCGCCAAGGCCGTTGTTAATAACATAATCAACTTTAGAGGCCATCGACTCTTCATCTTCTATCGACAGAAATACTTTTTTATCGGCATTCCAAAGCCAAGGTGCGACGGCAACACTGTCGTAATAACGTGTGTAAGAACCTGTTAAGCGATCGTCAGCATCGGTATCGGGGGTTAAGCCATACACTTCGAGGTAAGAGCCAACAATACCATTTTCGAGATTTTTAGCGTGCCATAAAGGATTTGAACCGGCGGGCATTTCTTGACCTGCGTCGTTCTTATCGTGCCAAAGGTTATCAATACCTAATGCACCATTACCACACTTGTTCTTTTCACCAACCCCTGTACCTGTGGCACAATCAGCTTGGTTTGGTAAAGCCGATTGACCCCATAGACCATTAGTTCCGCCCGACACATCTTTAAAACCTCGAGTATAATAAGGAATACCGATATTGATTCGACCGGCAGCCATTGCCCCTCGGAAATAACGAACCGCCCAATCGGTGTTTAAGTAACCAATCCCTTCAAATTCTTTAGTGCCGTAGACGTTCCATTGTGTCAGTTCTGAGTCTAAACCGGTGTCAAACAAGGCAGCATTGTGCCCTACATGTGAGTTCCAAGCGCCATGTAAGTCGTAAGACATAATGTTTACATAATCCAGATATTTAACCGCTTGAAAGGTTTCCATACCTCGTAATAAATAACCAGAAGATGGAGACGCAATAGTGAGTAAATAGTGCTTACCTGCTGCTTCACCTGCACGGTCTAGCTCTTCACGTACTTTTTTCATTAGCACTTGGTATGAGGCATTCAATCCTGCACGGCGCGCGTTGGATATAGGAAAATCATCGGGGTGACCTGAGTCGTTCATTGAAGATGGGTATTCATAATCAATATCAACGCCGTCAAATCCATATTTTTCAATAAACTCAACGGTGCTTTTTGCAAATGCATTAATACCTTCATAATTGACTGAGCCATCAGCATGGGTGGTCATGGTATAAAAGCCACCACTTTCAACGCGGCCGGTTTCATCAAAATACCCCCCCGTTTCAGCCCAGCCACCTACCGATACCAAGGTTTTAACGTGTGGGTGTTGTTTTTTGTATTTATTTAAAAGATTAAAGTGCCCTTTGTATGCAAACTCAGGATCCATTTCAGCGCCAATAACGCCTGGCCATTCCATGTTTGTAGCAGGATTATTTGCTGAATTAGGATCGCCAATAGATACTTTATTATTGGCATCAACATGCGCAAAGGCATAATTAATATGAGTAATTTTATCCCATGGAATATCATTAACTAGATAACTTGGTTGGTCATTAGCACCATTTCGCCAACTAGTAAAATAACCAATAACACGACGCGGGTGGTCAGCTCCCATAACTTCACGACCATCAGCATCATACACAGTACAATAAGGCGTATTAACACCGGGGGTTTGATATAACCCTTGTGGTTGACAATCAGTTACACCACTGCCGGGCGCTGCAGAGTCAACAACATTTAGGGTTTTTGTGGTTTGTGCTGTAGCCCCTTCATTATCAGTCACTGTAAGTGTAAAGCTGGCTTGCCCAAGAGCTGTAGCCTGCCATGTGTACTGACTAGTTGCTGATGTCGCTTGATGAGTATCATCACCATTTATAGCAAAATTAAGCGCGGTGATCTCACCATCGCTATCGCTACCTGAAAGCTCAAACACAACTTGTGAACCCACAATTAGCTGTTCAGGTAAGGTACTCAATGAAATTGATGCAACGGGTACTTGATTAACAGGATTAGTAACGTCATCTGCAACTGTTAAGGTATTGATGATTTGTAATGACTGCGCACCTTGATCATCCGTTGCAATTGCACTTATTTGATGAGAACCCGCCACAGCTTGCCAATCAACGCTGTAAGGTGATGAAGTATCTGCAGCTAGAAAAATACCATCAACAAAAAACTCAACGGTGGTTACCTCTCCATCGTTATCAATTGCTTGCGCCGATATGACAACGCTGTCTTTATCGGTTAGTTGAAAACCGTCTGCAGGCATTAACTCGGTAATTACTGGAATTTCATTATCAATGACAGCGTTGTCACATACACCCAAAATTTTCCAATCTTTATAATCACCAGCATTCTCCACTGGATTGGCTTGCGTCCACCAGCTAGCTTCATACGCTGTGCTTTGCGCTTGCACTTGATCTCCAGCAACGTGTGTCTGGCCTGTTTGCCACTGTTCTAACGCACTGCAATCAATAGACGCGTGTACATTTAAACTAAGAAAACTTAACGATAAAGCACTTAGATTAAAGGCATTTGTTATTATTTTACGTGAGCTCATTGGCTCCTCCATTAACGATGTTTATACTCATTATTTTTTACCTTTCAGGTACAAACTTAACATGGATATCGTAAATATCAAGAAAATAATGCACAAATAACAAACAAAATAAATACAAAATAGTTACATTATAAAATTAACTAATTATTTATTACTATAAAATTAAGAAGGGATATTCCATAAAAAAGCCCAGCATTGCTGGGCTTTGAATGTCTAAGGGGTAAACGTTTTATTCAGAAAATGAAACCGTAATAATATTCGAACATACGTTTTCAGATACGCATAACTGATAGTCGTATGCCGGTAATGTTGCGTTACGCACATAATCACGGTAACGGCCATTATCTGATACGGTATCTACTAGTTCGCCATTTCGGTATAGGCTAAGTGACTCAGCCCCTACTTCTGCCCAGTTTAACTCAACACGCATAGTATCAAGACGTGACTTGTTAGCGCGTTTTAAGCTCAATTCAATTTCAACATCACTAACAACCACTGTTTGAGTGAATGTATCTGAGTTATTTTCACTATCCGTTACGGTTAATTCAACCTCATAACTTCCTGACTGAGCGTAAACATGTGTAGGATTTGGGTTTGTTGATGTTGAACCATCACCAAAGTTCCAGCTCCACTGTGAAATGTCATCATTTACATCACGACTTGTATCTACAAATGTAGCAGTTAAACCTTGTGCTGAAACACTAAAGCCAGCTTGTGGTGGTTGTGGGCTTACCTCACCAATAGCGCTAAATGTAAGTGACCAACCATTGATATTACCCGTATCTGCACCAGCTGTATCTTCAACATGAAGTGTCCAATCTCCGGTTGCCACTTCAGAATTAAATACGCTTGATGTAAATGACTTAACAATATCGTCTGCACTGCCACCTTCATTGCTTTGTAAAGTCACTTCTGTACCTTGCGCTGAAATAAGCGTAAGTACTAAGTCACCAGACCAAGTATGCGTAATATCTACATCAGCAGTGGTGCCAAAAATAGTTAAATCATCAGCAACAGTAATAACTGAGCTTGCGCCCTCTGGAGAATTATCTGGAATAGCGATGTTTTCATCACTGCTGTAAGTAAAGTCATTTAAACCAGCAGGTTGAAGCATTAAACTAACAGTTTGTTCTTTAACTTGCTCTTCAGTTGTTGCGGTAACAGTAAAGTCGTAATTTCCCCACTGAGTATCGCTGTTAGTTGCAACCGTTAGAACAACTTCATCGCCCGGACGAGCGGTAGTTGCGCTTAGTGATGCATCGGTAAGATCTGAAGCTAAAGCCAGTGAAACGTCACCTTCCCATTGTGCAATTGAGCCAATCGTAAAGGTATAAGTAACCGTATCACCTACAGCCGCTTGCTGAGAAACCGGCGATACAGATAATTTAAAGCCTGGAGTTGGATCAGCATCAATTAGCGCTTGGTTAACATTTAGGCGTGTACCTGCAACCGTTTTACCATTTAATGCCGCATTAGCATCACCACTAGACATAAGTAATTCTTTAAGCTCTAGTGTTGTTAAATCAGGATTAACTGAAAGTACAAGTGCAGCAGCACCAGCTACATGCGGTGTTGCCATAGATGTACCTGAATAAGTAGCATAGCTATTACCAGGAACGGTCGACAAAATACCTGAGCCAGGTGCGCCCATATCAACACTTGTTAGGCCCCATTGAGAAAAACTAGACATATTATCTCTGCTATCAGTACTTGCTATCGATAATACGTTGTCGTTTTCATAGTTAGATGGGTAGTGTGGATTTTGGTCGTTATCAACCGCATCGTTACCCGCAGCAGCAACAAATAAAATATCAGCTTGCTCACTAGCCGTAATCGCATCAGCTAACGCTTGGCTAAAACCACCGCCGCCCCAGCTATTATTTAACACACGCAGATTAACACCCGCATTTTTAAGGCCAACCATGTAATCGATACACTTAATAGCACCAGAGGTAGAACCTGTACCATCTGCGGCTAAAAACTTACAACCAACAATAGAAACATCATGGTTTACACCAACAACACCGACACCATTGTTACCACTGGCACCGATTGTACCCGATACGTGTGTACCATGGCCTTCGTCATCCATCGGGTCACCAACATCAGTAATTGCATTAATACCGTGAACGTCATCAATGTAACCGTTTCCGTCATTATCGATACCATCACTGGCAATTTCACCACTGTTTACCCACGCGTTCGCAGCTAAATCAGGGTGGCTATAATCAACACCCGTATCAATAACACCTACTACAACATCACGACTACCTGTAGAGATTGACCATGCTTCTGGTGCATCAATATCGGCATCAGCCGTGCCACCAGTTTGGCCTTCGTTGTTTAAGCCCCATAAATCATCAAAACGAGGGTCATTAGTTGCGCTTGCTATGCTCACTCGGTAATCAGGCTCAACATACTCAATAGCTTGATGCGATTTTAAGCGCTCAATTGCTTCTTTAGCACTCATTCCTGATATTTTAAATTTTGCGAGGCGGCCAGAAAATAACGAGGTGAAGTTATCATCAATTTCATCGTTATTTAGATCAGATATTTTGGCTTTTACTAACGAACGAGCTTGCTTACGCATTTCCGGCGAAGCATTCTTTTTATACTTAACAATAATCGAGTCACTGCTCGCAGTTACTTTTTGAGTTGTACTGTTAACATCAGGCAATTTAGCCGCAGCTAAACAAGGTAAAAGTGCAAGTGTAATAATAGATAATTTTGTTTTCATTGTTCTATCCGTAATTAAGTTAACTTAGCTTTACTAAGCGAAATATTTACGTTTATGAATTTAAGTAATCACGTGGCAAGCGTTAAGAAAACGGGTAATCAGTCACTAACTCAAGTAAAAAAAGCAAAATCAGGAACAAAACCATTATTTTTAACTAGAAATACAGTAAAAAAAACATTAATAGCAGCCATTTTAATGAATTAAATAACTTATTTTTAACATGGCATTAACTCATTATTTTTTACTGGTTTTTGATGTAAATAGATAGAAAATACAAATTAAACTGGTAAGTAATTGAAATTTATAGATTTAAATTACCATTAAAAAAGATGATTCAAAATGAACTCATTGAAGAATACAGTGACTGAGCAGTTATGAATTAGTGAATGGCAAACCACCTTACCAAGTACTAATGACCAAACCCTAGTTCATATTTAAAACAGCATTTTACGTTTAAGAATAAAAAGCTAATCACACATTATGGCAGCACGGCATGCTGCAACGAAAATACCTTTTTAAAACTTAATAAATAATCAAGGTATTTTATTTTATCTTTCAAGGAGAATAATAATGAAATTGAATAAATCACTTTTAAGCTGTGCAATTGCAATTGCAATGGGCGCCAGCTTTACAGCAAACGCAAACACAGAAACAAAAGCAGGTTCAACTTCTGAGCTTGCAGCTAAAGTATCTGTAAGTAGCATTGAGAATGCTGTAACAGTTAAGCAATCATTTTCTGACAACACGGCATTAGTCTCTCAAGATGGCGATGGCAATACTGCACTAGCTACTGAAATCGGTAACAACAACGATGTTAAAATAGCTCAATTACAAAATGGTAATTACGCCGAAGTTGAAACAACAGGTGATAACAACCAACAAACTTATGCTCAAGATGGTGTTGCTAATGGTTTCATCACACGCATAACGGGTGATAACAACGGCGTTTATGTTTCTCAATTCGGCCAAGGATTATTTCAAAACAATGAAGCAATCAATATTATCACTGGTAGCGATAATAATATTGACGTTGAACAAGGAAATGGCGGTCACTGGTTTTACAACATGGACATGAGAGGTAATGGTAACGAAATTATTTCATCTCAGTCTGGTATGTGGCAAGAATTTGAAGTACTTAGCTTATCAGGCGATGAAAACATTATTGAAATTGAACAAACAGACACCTGGAATGAATTTAAAATAGGCTCATTACGCGGTAACGAAAATGAGATTGACGTTAACCAGGATGGTTCACGTAACATCATTACATTTACTGATATTGCTGGTGATGACAACGAAATAGCTATTGAACAAAGCAGCGGTGATAACAATACCATTACTTTTGCAGCCGTTACTGGTAATGATAATGAAATAAAACTAGACCAAGAAGGTTCGAATAATGCTATTGAGTCTGGTCTTTTTGACGGTTCATTCAATGAAGTAACAGTTAATCAAATTGGTGATGAAAACCTTGCGACTACTGAGCTAATGGGCGATAACAATGAGCTTACAGCAATGCAAGTTGGTAACACTAATGAAGCATACATGGGTGTCATTGGTTCAAATAATGAATTTACAGTAACCCAGGTTAGTGATTTTAACTCGGTTCATTTAGCTAACTTTAATGGTAGCGGTAACGATGTTGATCTTAGCCAATCAGGTGGCGATGAAAACGCAATTTTAGTGCAGTCTTCATACCCTGATGTTTCTCTCACTTCAAACGATAACGATATTGATGTTAATCAAGTCGGTAATCAAAACGAGGCGATTGTTACACTAGCGGGTATCCTTGATAGTAACGCAAACCAAATTGATATTGCTCAAAATGGTGATATTAACGTTATTGACTTAATGGTAGAAGGCAGTAATCACTCTATTGATATTGCACAGCAAGGCGAAGGTAACTGGGTAGGTGGAACTGGAGATTCAGCGTTTTTATTAGGCGGTGAAAACGTTTCATTCTCTGTTACTCAAACCGGTAACTACAACACTGTTGAAGGTAACGTAATTGGCTTTAACAGTACATTCTCTGTCACTCAACTTGGTGATGGTAATACAGCAACAATTACACAAATGTAATTGATGAGACGGGGAGAGTAACCCTCTCCCTTATTTTAACTATGAAAAATAAACAATATATCTATCTTTTTATACTTTTAACTTTTTTTACTCCTTTGAGTAATGCCAGTGCTGAATTAGAAATCGATGGATTATTACTAAACAAAAGTATTAGTCGCTTTGGGTATCAATTTTACAGTGAATTTTCAAATTATTGGCGTGAACTGCCTTCAACAGCTGGCTTTAATGTAGAAATAAAAGAAACGGTTATACCCCGTGCTGGTACTAAATTAGTTTTAATAATGAATCATAAGATTATTTATGCAACCCATTTGGGACGAAAGTTAGAGCCTTTGGACGAGCGAGTAGAGCAAGCAGTGCACTCTGTAATGGACGCCATGGCGCGATCGAATATGCAAACAGCGAGTCCTGATATGGCATTGAATGGATGGTAACAATGAAAAAAATAGCATTAACAATAATAACAACTTTAAGCTTTTCAGTCTCCGCAACTGAAATTATTTATACCCCTATTAACCCGAGTTTTGGTGGCAACCCTCTCAATGCAAATATGCTGCTTAGTAAGGCACAAGCACAAAATAAACATAAAGCGCCGGTTGTCGAAAAAGGGTATGCAGAGCAGTTTCAAGATTCATTAGAGCGGACATACTTAAATCGAATGGTGAGAGAAATCACCGACATGGCTTTTGGGGAAAATATTGAAGACAGTGTTTTTAATCAAGACTCCATTTTTATGAGTGGTGATTATCAAATAGAAGTGATCACCAGTACAACCGACACTATCACGGTTAGAATAACAAATGTAATTGATGACTCGGTTGTGGTTATCGAAGTACCGAGGTTTGGATAATGTATAAATTAATAATAATAACAATCGCTCTTTCTCTTAGTGGTTGCTCTACTATGGGTAATTTAATCCCTCCGTCAAAACAAAGTGCGGTAACGTTAGAGCCAACAGATGTCTTTTCTGATTTAAAAAGCTTACCTAAACCTGCGGGCAGCATTCCAGTCTCGGTTTATTCATTTCGCGATCAAACTGGTCAATATAAGCCACAAACTAATGTTAGCTCGTTTTCAACGGCCGTCACTCAAGGTGCAAACTCTATTCTAGTGCAAGCATTACATGAGTCTGACTGGTTTACGCCGGTTGAACGTGAGGGTTTGCAAAATATTTTGACTGAGCGAAAAATTATTAGAGCGGCACAAGCGACTAACCCTAATCAAGGCGAGCTACCGCCGTTAACCACTGCGAAAATCATTTTAGAAGGCGGTATAATTAGTTACGACACCAATGTAAAAACGGGTGGCTTAGGAATGGAATATTTTGGTATTGGCGCATCAGAGCTATATCGTGAAGATGCAATATCAATCTATTTACGTGCCGTAGATGTAAGAACTGGCCAAGTATTGTTATCAGTAGCCACCAGCAAAAAAGTATTGAGCCAAGAAATGCGAGCAGGTTTTTTTAGGTATGTTAGCTATAAACGTCTGGCGGAAGCTGAGGCGGGCTTTAGTGATAATGAACCAATGAGCATTTGCGTAACGCAAGCAATAGAAAAGGCGCTTACAGATCTTATCACCAAAGGTATTGATAAAGGCTTATGGGCTAAACAGGCAGCTTAACCTATTCTTGCAGATGGCCACAACGTCATTGATGTGGCCAAGCAAATAACGATTAGCTCTCAACGGGTAATAATACTGAAATATATCTTTGCGCCCAATTGGCCAATTCAACTCTATTACGCGAATTAGTTTTTTTAAATGCGCTATAAAGGTGAGTTTTAACAGTATGGTCGCTAATATTTAGTTTGTCCGCTATTTTATTATTACTCGCTCCTTGTGCAATTAAATGAATAACCGATTTTTCTCGTTTAGTTAAATGTTTATAGTCAGCTTCATTTAACGTGATATCTTCGCTTAAGGAGCTAAACGAAGAGGCCACACTTAGAATATCATTAAAGGCCTTAGAGATTACTTTACGAGTAAACCAAAGCTCACCAGTAGAAATTCTTACTAAGCCTTTAAATATATCTTCTGCTGCTGCCGATTTATAAAATACCCCATTAAAATGATTGAGTAATAAGTTTTTTTCACATACTTGCTCTAGTTCTACATTAAAAAGCACAACTTTATACTGTTTAGCCAAACAAATTAAATCTGCTGGGATCAAGTCCTGCCAATCATTTTGAGATCCATCAATTAGAAAAATGTCATAAGCACCACGCTGATCAATATGTGGGATAGTACTGTCCATTTTTATATCACCAAAAATGGCTTGAAGTGTTCTTAAAATAACTGTGTAGTTTTGAGAATGGAAAGACGATTGAAGCGTTGTCTTAATAAAAGCCGAGCTTTTTTGCAACATATAACTCATCCTTGAAACATTAGATTTACAACAATCGTCACATTACCTAAATTAACTACAAAACACAATGCTCTTTTGGTATAAGCCAATGAGTTTAGTTACCCTATAAAAGGGTATAAAAGCGTGATGTAACACCGTTAGTCCAACCAAATCCTTGTTGTACTTGATATTCACCCCCGCTGGCTTTTTTTTGCGGTGTGCATACGTTATATTTTTCGAGCAAGCATTTATTTTCAATAAAATCTTGTTCTACCATTGTTAGCCAGTTTTTCATTATGCGTGTAGCTAATTGATCAATACCATAATTACGCAAGCCTTTTACCGCAAACCATTGTAATGGAGCCCAGCCATTCGGGCTGTCCCATTGCTGTGGAGTATCAACAACCGTTGTTACAATACCACCTACTTTTAAAAACTGCTCGCTCAATACGTTTGCAACCAGTTCAGCTTGCTGTTGCGAGGCTAAATTAACAAAAAGCGGGGTACTTGCCGCTGCACTTAAAATAGCAGACGGCTTAGATAGCTTATGATTATAATCAACAAAAAAACGCTTCCCATTACTCCAAAGATATTGATTAATAAGTAACTTTCTTTTTACAGCATAGTCGCTGTACGTTTGTGATTGTTGCTCATTACCAAGCAATTTAAAGCATTTACTAAGCTGATTTTCTAAATTGTACAGTAGGCAATTTAAATCTATGGGTACAATATCTGTCGTTTGAATTGAGCTTAGTAAGTTTGACTCGGCTAACCAGCGCGAGCTAAAGTCCCACCCAGATTCGCACGCAGCACGAATATTACGATAAAACTCAGTTTTTTTATCATCACTAAACCCTGATGCAAGCGCTAAGTCTTCTCTTAATGACTCTGCGCGAGGAGCCGCCTCATCATCCCAATAGCGATTTAATACCCCACCACATGGCATTGTTACCACGCGTTTTACACTTGTTTGCGTATCACTGAGTGTATCTGCTCCTTGCATCCAAAATGCGTGCTCTTTTGTTAAAGCTTCAACACACAATTTAAGCCAAGCTAAATTATGTGTTTTACTGTGAGTGTGCTGCCATAAAAGCTCAACCATCAGCGCTAAAATCGGCGGTTGTGAACGCGATAAATAATAACTGCGGTTACCATTTGGAATGCAGCCGTAATCGTTAATTAAGTCTATGAAGTTTTGTAGCATGTCTTCTACTACATCACTTTTATCTGCATCAATTAAACCCAGCGCAGTAAAGTAACTATCCCAATAATAAATTTCTTGAAAACGTCCACCAGGTACAATATAGCTGTGCTTTAAAGCGAGTAAAGAATTAGCTTTGGGTGTATCGGCTTCACGTCGAAGGCCGCTCCACAGTGAGTTTATGTAGCCTTTTACACTTGTGGTATTTGCAGCCCCTTTCATTGTTAATAAAGGTGTTGTTATAAAATGCGCATCAACAAAGTCTCTTAATTGAGTTTTATCAAGGGGTGCTATTTGCTCATACTGTTTACAGGCACTTTGCCAATCAACACGCGCTGTTGCATCAGCAAACGTTTTACAGTCGCTAAATATGTGCTGTGTTTGTACATCTTTAAATAATTGGCTATTAAAAAAACTCATAACTGTCCTAATCTATTAACTATTGACTGCGTGTTGTGAAATGGCATGGGTGCGTTTTTTAAAAATAATCACGCTAATAAAAATTAAACTAATGGGCACAAGTGAAAGATAAAAAGCATACTGGCCACTAAAGTGCTCAAATACATACCCGGTTATCACCGACCCTGTGGTGCCACCAAGTGCTGAAAACACAACGATTAACCCTGTCATTGCAGCATGTTTATGCTTTTGAAGCGCACTGAGCATGACTGAGTTGAGTACCGGATAAATGGGCGCCATAAAAAAGCCAATTAATGGCAAAACAAACGCCGCCAGAGGCGCATCAAATAAACTATTCACCTCGCTTTTAGGTAAGTTTTCCGTTAGTGGTAAGGTAATAATGATCAATGCAGCCATAGCAACTAAACAACAGCTAAGTACTACAAACCAATGAATATGCTTTAATACTTGGCCCGCCACTAAGCGCCCAAAAGCAAGAGCTGCGGCAAAAATACTCGCTAGTTGAATACTAATAGCTACTGGTAATTGCAAAACTTGATTATTAAATGTAGGCAACCAAGTCCCTACCCCTTGCTCGATTAACACATACAAAAATGCACTAATAATAAAAATCAGCACTAACGGTTGATAGGTAAGTTTGAGCATAGCAATAAAGTCATTCCAACCCGAGTTGCTTTTTTGACCTTTGATAGCAGGCTTTATTGGTGCTATTACGACACTGATAATCACCAAAAGCGTAAGCGCTGCTAATACGTAATAAACGTTCAACCAGGCATTGCTATCAACAGGGTCTATAAATGCGGTGAATACCCAATAGCCACTTAATACACCCACCATAAAAATGCCTTCTATGGTGTTCAGTAATGATGAGTGACTATTTGCATCCTCAGTCACTTGGCCAATAATTGAATAAACCGACACCTTAACGACCGCAAAACCACAACCCACAGCAGCAAATAACACTTTAAACATGTAAAAGTCACTTATTACAGCCGTACTCAAACACGCTATAGCGACAACTATCAGTGCTAGCAGCATTGCAAGCTTGTAGCCTAAACGTGGTATAAATGAAGCAACAACAAATGACATTATTGCAATAGATAAGTCTTTAAACCCCTCTAAAACCGACGCTTCGGTTTTGCTTACTCCTAATGTGTTTATAGCCTGCAAAATAACAGTGCCTACGCTATTTAATAATATTGCGAAAATAAAATAGCTTGCAGCAATTGCCAGTGTGATTTTTATTTTACTCATTGCGTGCCTCGTTTATAGCGACATAGGCCATAACGTTTATAAAGCAAATTACCCATAGCTGGTAAATTACCGTGTGTGTTAGTCAGTGAATCCTGAGTTTAGAGTAGAATAAATATCATTGCAATCGTTTGCATTTTAAATTTAACAATTAATATACATGCATACTAGATTAACGTTTGCTTGACTGGCGAGTAATTAACTCTATATCAATAACTTGTGATTCGACTTTTTCACCTGAAAACTGCTGTATTAACTTTTTAACTAACAAAGTCGCAGCAAATTGGGTGTTTTGTTTAATTGTAGAAAGTGAAGGATGGCTGATATCAGCCATGGCAATGTCATCAAATCCAACCAGAGCCACATCGTTGGGAATGCTCACGTAGCGCTCTTTCAGCGCTTTCATCGCTCCCAGTGCAACCATGTCACTACAGGCCATAATCGCGTCAAAATACAACCCTTTTTCACGTAATAATTGATTAATTGCTTGATAAGCAGAGCGACTGGTAAGATCAATGGATATAACATGCTGCTCAAGTTTATGGGTAGAAAGTGCAGCAGCGTAACCACGATGCCTTTCACTAATTTCACCATGCTCAGGGTCGCCTAAAAATAAAATATTTTTAGCACCGTGTTCTATTAAATGAGCGGTCGCTTGCATTCCTCCTAAGTAGTTATCGCTGCCGACAATAGGATAATTGCTTTGTGTTTTTGGATCCCCCCATACAACTAAAGGAATACCTGCATCGGCAGCCGCTTCTATATTAGTTTGGTTTTTTCCTTGCCCCACAACAATAATGCCATCTGCTCGGCGGCCATTAATAAAGTAATTAGCCCAGTCATCTTGCGCCATAATAGAGTTAGATAACAACAACTCTAACCCCTGTTGATTAAGCGCAAGGTTAATTTCGCTCACTACCTTGAGTAAAAATGGATCGCTGATTGATTGCTCGGTTTGCTCATCAAGATTAATAATGACGGCAACAACATTGGTCTTTTGCGTACGCAAACGGCTAGCTGCCGTGTTAAGGCTAAAATTATGTTTTTTTGCAAGCTGCTGAAGCTTGTCGCGGGTTTCTTGCTTAATGAGCGGATTATTATTCAGCGCGCGCGAAACCGTTGAGGTAGACACCCCAGCAAGCTTTGCTAAATCAGCTAATTTAATTTTTTTATTATTCATAAAACCCTAAACGCTCCACTGCGGCTGTTGCTATATCTAACTTACTGACAATATAGCATTATTATTTTTTACTGGCTTGCCCATTAACTTAAAAATTACGCTCTTGTGTAATTACGCTCAATAAAACAACAGCCCTTATTAATAAATAATTTACAAATAAATATTGCAAACGTTTGCATTTATCTCTAGAGTTTCAATTTATACAGCCTGTTTACATTAAAATTTAATCAATCTCGCTGTAATACACACTGTTTAACACACTAAAAACGGGATCTCACACATGAAATTCAATAAAGCAAAAAGCATGCTAGCCTGTGCAATTACTTTAGCCCTAAGCACACACGCTGCTCTTGCAGCAGAACAAGCAAAAGAAAAAAAGGTTGAGCGAATTGTCGTTTCTGGTACACCCGCAGGTGTTGGGATCAGAAAAATTGATGCCAGCTACGCTGTAACAAATATTGATTCATCACAAATTATAAAATTATCACCTAAAAGTACTGCTGACTTATTTAAAGCCGTTCCCGGTGTGTGGGTTGAAAGCTCTGGCGGTGAGTCTGGTGCCAACGTATTTGTGCGTGGGTTTCCAGGAGGTGGTGATGCGCCATTTTTAACACTCAGTATTGAAGGCTCGCCAGTTTACCCTGCCCCTACTCTTTCATTTTTAGAAAACTCATCGTTATTTAGAATCGATGAAACGATTGAAACAATGGAAGCACTGCGTGGTGGTCCTAATCCTGTGCTATCTAATGGTCAGCCTGGTTTAACAACCAACTTTAGATTAAAACGTGGCAGTGAAGATACTCAAGGCTTATTTAAATACACCACCTCAGATTACGACTTACAACGGATTGATGCTGTAGTAAGTGGTGAAATCACCGACGACCTATATTTTATGGTAGGCGGCTATGTTAAAAGCTCTCCTGGTATCCGTGATGCAGGCTTTACTTCTGAAAAAGGCAGCCAATTTACAATTAACATTACTAAAGAGTTAGACAATGGCGAGCTTAACTTTTATACCCGTCAAACAGACGATCATGGCGCATGGTACTTACCAACACCACTCAATGTTAATGGCATTGATGCTGAATATACCCAACTTGGCACACTTAACCGTCAAGCGACGATTTTTACCGGCCCAAATGCGCAACCACACGACATTGACCTAGGTGATGGCCGAGGATGGGATGGCCATGTATCCGGCGGTAGTATTAAACTTGAATTTGATAATGGCTGGCAATTTATTGATCGCTTCAATATTACCAAAGGCGATGCCAATACATTTGGCCTAGTACCCAATGGTTCAGCAACAACCGTTGGTGAAGTGGCCGACAATGGCCAAACGGCATTCGGTGCGGTAACTAACACCGAATATGCTAGTGACACTGCGATTCAGCAACTGGGTCGCTGGGTAGTATTAAAAGAAATAAGCTCGTTTACTAACGACTTAGCTTTTTCAAAACAATTTGGTGACTTATCAGCCACTTTTGGTTATTACACAGCAAGCACATCTGCGAGCGATTGGTGGAGCTTAGGTAATACCGCGTATCATGTGCTGGAAGCTGGTGGTGAGTTATTAAATGGTATTGAATGTAACCAAAACACTGACGGGTGTGGTTTTAATTACGATATTAGCTCAACAGGCGATGCCCGCACCAATGCCCTTTACTTTACAAGCCAATATAAATTTGCAGATGCATTTACGCTTGATTTAGGTGTACGTAAAGAAAACCATGATGTGCAGTACAGTGTTGATGAAGACCTTGATGGTATTATCACTAAAACTGTTGATTACGATGAAAGTAAAACCTCATGGACAACCGGTTTAAACTATTCAATTAATGACGATATGGGCGTGTTTGCACGTATTAACCGTGGTTATAAAATGCCATATTTTGATGACTTTAGAGATAACTTTGGCGCATACCAAGGGGGTGAAAAACTAATTAAAGAAGTAACGCAGGGCGAACTAGGTTACAAGCTTATTTCAGACTCTACCGACTTCTACGCCACCTTTTTTGTCAATGAAGTAAAAGGCGATACCTTTGTAAGTCGCCCGGGTGTGCCGGCTGAAATTTTAACCAACGAAGCGTATGGTGTTGAACTTGATTACAACTTTAATCATGAATCTGGCTTTTCTGTTAATTTAAATACCACATTACAACAAACCGAAATAACTGAAAGTCCAGAAAATAAAGGCAATGAAGCACAGCGCCAGCCTAAATGGCAAGTACGCGTAACACCAAGCTATGACTTTGAAGTAGACGGCATGTACGCCACTTTATATGGAACAATTTCAGCGGTGGATGACCGCTTTGGTAATAACGAAAACACCGTGACACTTGATGGATACGAAAAAGTAGACTTAGGTTTAATTGTTGAACCAATGGAAGGCATTAAACTGCAATTAGCCATAGATAACCTAACCGACGAGCAAGGTATCACTGAAGGCGACCCACGTAATGCCGACGCGCCCAATGGCCGTTACATTATGCCGCGTACAACACGCTTAAGTGTTAGTTACGCATTTTAATACACTCCCTAAGCAAAAAATTAAAGCCGCTGTGTTTAATACACGGCGGCTTTTTTTATTATAGGTGTCAACCTATTAGCAAGCTCTCTATGCGCACTAACGGGTAAGTGTATGCCCTCTTTCTTGCAAGATTGTATCAGCGGGTAACAATCTAAAAATACACACGTGTGACGCTCAGCGGCGGCTTTGAACTCAATGGATAATTGTTCAGCTTTTTTACCTGCACCTGCGTAAATGCTTTTATAACTTCCCACTTCATGAACCTTGGGTGGGCTTATAATGATTATCTTTGGTATTGTTTTACAGTGATAAAAGGCTTTAATGGCTAAAATTAACTCCTCAAGCGCTTTGCCAATATCGATAGCAGACAGTGCAAAACGTGCTTTTAAGTCATTGGTGCCAAGCTGAATAATAACAACATCAACAGTGTGCGCTTCCAGATACGGTTTTAAATATTTAATGCCCGATTTATCTCCCATAAACGGGGGGTTATTGACTAAAGTACGATTAGGCTCCCCGGCTTCAATCACTTCAAAGCCGGTGCCCAACTGCTGCTTTAATAAAGTAGGCCAGCGTTCAATTTCGCTCAGCCGTTTGCCATCAACAGGAGAAATACCAAAGGTATTGGAATCACCAAAACACAGAATATTCATTAAAACGGATTCAGCGTATAGCCTTGCTGCTGTAACTGCGCATGCGCAGTCATCGCAGAAAGCGCCATTTTCACCCCAGGTATAAGCTGTTCTGCTGCTACCTTCATATGCATTGCCGACTGCCCGCATACATATACCTGCGTGTTATTAGCAAGCAGCTGTTTAATTAAAGATTCGGTTTTGTTATCTTTTTCAAATCGTGTCCTATAAACGCTGTTTTGCAGTACATCAACGCTGGCTCCACCGTGTACCACCAGCGCAAGCTGAATATTTTCTGGTTTTACGCCGTGAGCCACATGCATATTAATAAATCGCGCTAACGAATTAATATGATTATTTTGCGCGCCCTTTTCAGCGCCTTTACCTACATCAAAAGCTATCTTGAACTGTGCTTGGCTTAAATCAGACACATGCTCGGGCACATTATAAAAATAACCATAGTCTTTAATAACAGGCGCAGGCTCTGCAGCAAGAGTACTAAAGCTAGCCAAAAGTAAGCTTGAGCCAATAAGTAACGTTTTCATACATCATCCTTTTTACTTTTTGTTTAGCCTAACGCTATTTAACGTGATTAACTAGCCTGAACATGTGAATGCGCTTTAAAAGTCATTCCTAAATAATTAAAGGTATGTTTAAACATATCGATAAATGCATCTGGCGCAGAGGGAGATGCGGCATTAGACAACAGTGAAAACTGTTTTTGACGTAAAGTTCTAAGCTTCGGTTTTAACGCCTCATCATCCATGTAATCTGTGATCCTGTCCATAAATGCTTTCATTTTTGGCGTGGTGTTATACCAGTACACAGGCGATGCGAACACCCAATGTTCGTAGCGAAGTAACACTTCAAACAAATTATAAAAATCATCATTGTGATACTGCTTATCGTAGCGATAAGGTGAAATAACATAATCATCTAAGCAAAAAACAATGCCGCTTTGTTGCTTACTATAGGCATTAACTTGCGCGGTAGTGTTGCCATTTTTACGACCACTTGAATATATGATTGCGATATGGTGTGCTGATTTTTCTTGCATTGGGTTAGCTCCTTTTCTTATGATGGAGCAAAGCTTAAAACCTCAAGTTAAGTTCAGGTCAATAAGAAATAATTTAATTTTTAAAAGGAATTAAAGTGATGGCGGTACAAAAAAAGCTTACTGAAGCCAACTTAACGGTTGGGTTTGTCGCTAAACGCAGTGGCGTTAAGGTATCTACACTGCACTTTTACGAAACTAAAGGGCTAATACGCAGTTGGCGAAACAGTGGCAACCAACGACGCTTTAAACCAGATGTACTAAGGCGAGTCGCAGTTATAAAAGCGGCACAAGCGATGGGGATCACGCTAGAAGAAATTAAACAAACTCTGGCAACGTTACCAGAGCAGCGCACACCTACCCAAAAAGACTGGTCTGCACTTTCAAAACAATGGCAAGCACAGCTTGATGAGCGCATTGCTTATATGCAACGTTTACGTGAACGGGTTGATGGCTGTATTGGCTGTGGGTGTTTATCAATGAGTAAGTGCCCTATTTATAACAAAGACGACCACTTAGGTGAAACCCAAAGTGGTGCCATTTTGTTAGAGCGAGATTAAGGCTTATAAAACCTTAATCTAGACCATTTAAGCCTTCTCGGGCAGCGCGATATAATGCCCCTAGAGTTGAATCAAATACTGATTTAATAAAACTGTAAGTCAGCTCTACGGCTTTACTAATAACTTTGCCAGCAAACACTAGCATGTGGCCGAGTAAACCTAAGGTTTGCGTTGCAAATGAAGCAGACGCTTTGGCTATTTTATCAAGCGTTCGCGCCAGCATATCGTAAAAAGTTAAGCCTGTACCTATGGCTGCTTGTGCTGCAACAGCACTGTAGTAACCCGAATCTTTTAATAAGGTAACTAACGCAGCGCCCAGTTTATCTGCCCAGTGTGAACTAAATGAAGCTTGGTTTCTGTCTTCAAACTTTAAACGTACTGGCGTGCTTAAAAAGTGGTTTGCTTTTACAGTTAAATTGCCCCAATTATTACTGTTTGCGGTATTGACATAGCCTGGCGTACCACTTAACTTGTGTGCTGCGCCTTTAAGACCCTGACCATTATCAAGACGAATTTCTTGGCCATTATAGGGCGCATGTGAAAATGGCCATAAAGGCACTTTTGTAACCGGATCAGCACCGTGTGTACAGCGGTATATTTTATCAATACGAGAAGTAGCAGCGCGTGAAAAGTTATCAAGCCCCACTCTTGGCGAGCCAAATGTATATAATTTAACCGGCAACGAATACTCTGCTTTTATCCAATCGGCTGAAAGCGTAGCCAATGCACCACCTAAACTGTGACCAACAATGTGCACACAGCCGGTTATTTTGTCTCGAATGTTAGCCGCTACAAACTCTTGTAAAGCGGGCTTCATGCTATAAAAGGTTTTATTAAACCCAGCATGTACCATACTGCCGTTAGAGCCACCGCTTAACCCAAAATGTGCATCTGTTAGGCCATCTCTAAGAGAAGCCGTGCCGCGAATAGTGATTACTGAATCACCTTGATACAGCCCTTGGCCATGTCCTAGCAAACCAAAACCAGTGCTTAAACCAAATAAATGAGAGAAAAAACCACCAGATATTCCTTGTACTGCTTCAGGGCTCACCCCAAAGTTAAAGCTACCTCGCAGAGAAGGATGCAAAGAATTATTAAGTAACGTGGTACTTTTAATACTCTTTGCTTTATAAGCAAGCAAAGCAACTTGTACAGCTTGTGTAGGAGTTAAAGTATTCATAAAATTCCCTTTAAATGATTATGTTAAAAGTTACATTTTACATGCACCATATATGGTAAAAAAATGCTCTGGCGCTTCTTCTATAGGTATGTCGTATGTTTGTGGCTCTTCGGCAATATCACACTCTAAGTTAGCGAGTAAGTTTTTTAGGGTATCACTCCCCTCGTGCATAGACACGGTTGTGTACCAAAGTACAACGCCCTCAGGCGTACCATTTTCTAAATAAACATGCTGAACCAGTGATTCATTATCAAACATGTTTGCAGGCTTACTCGTTTTTATAGATTTTTCTGTGAAGGTAAAAAAACCATTTTCATCGGTTATTGCTTCATCTTTATATTCATCACCATAAGTAAGCGCACGTACAACCTTAGTATTTGCAACAGGCTGCCCTTTATCTAACAACTGCCCCTTCATCGGAGCCGATAAAACAAAATCCTGCTTATTAAAAAAACCAAACATATCTGCACAAGCCTGTGTTGTAGTAAAAATAATAGTAATAGATACAACTACCAAAAAGTACGCTTTAAAACGCGATAACAAAATATACAACTCCCTACTATTAGCCTCAAAATATACGTGTCGTATTGCTATTTAATGACGTTTTAAACTCTTAACTATCAGCGTTAATGAAATTGCCATTTCAACTAAAATTTATTCTAATTGGGTACAAAGCGCACTGCAAGCATTTAGAGCAAAAAACAAGCAATAAATCTTTCCCTAAAAAAACACTTCATAAACCAGCTTACATATAATGCTAAACCCTAGTCCCATCATTAATATATAGCCATACAAAATAGCAATAGCGCCACCCGATGCATCCCCTATTTTGTCTATTTCAATACATGTAGAGCACACTATAAAAAAGATAAAAAAGTTAGCAATTAAGCCTAATATATAAGCTTCGCCAAATAATGGGGAAATACCGACTAATAACGCACTTAGCATAATAAGTATGCCTGAAAGCGCCTCCTTCAGAGAAAACTTATACTCAATAATTTTGAGCACCAAGGTCACGACCATTAATGCTAAAAAATAAACCGTAGGTTTAAACTGGCTATATAAATAATCCACACTAAACATTTGGCTAATCGTTAATGAGGGCTCTTTAGCTGGGCTTAAATCTTCTGTTATCGCGCTTGAAGCGTCATCGGTAAAAAAATACGCTACCGCAACAATAATTAACTTTATCATTCCAAAAAAGATAAAACTGGCGACCATAAACCCTATTGAATCGTCTCTGGTTAATCGCTTGTTTGCTTTACTTTCTACAATTTTAGCTAGCAATACACCCAATAAGCACACACTACCTAAATAAAGCAGCGCGACCCAAAACTGATCAAGATAAAAAACCGATAAGCCAGGGGCAATAAATAAAAACATTGAATCTTCATTATCTAACGAACTTTTAGGCTCAACGCTGTATTTTGACTGTTTAAAAAGTGCTAAATAAACAAATAATGGCTGTAAAAACAGCATTAAAATGCAGGTGTTTATAAGAGTCATTTATCATCCTTGATTACTGCCAACACACTGCGCCGAGAGTATTGGCAATTTCGAAACTAATTAAAGGTTTATTTTTTGAAAGTAGGTTTTAAGCTTTAATAAGCCCGACTCAAGCTCAAACTTTTGTATTTTAGGGTTTTTAAACTTAAACCCGTTTGATATGTGGGTATTGATCATCGTCGCTATGCCTTCAAAACCCGCAGGGGCAGTTGCGACTAAATCGCTCAATAATGGTTGAATAAGCTCTTGATGCTCTTCAATTTTGGTTGGATCCTCGTAAATATCGTATACAAGGTTGGTTAGTGTATGTTGGTTTTGTTGTTCCATAATAATTCTATAGCGCCTTAATTTGGCGTTTATAGCTCCTTTTTGGATTTGATATTTAATTGTTCATTGCTGCTACGGCATTTTCTTTTAATGTTTTAGCTAAAGTATCAGAGCCATCGTCTAACTTTTGATCTATCACATATTGCGCATTAATAATAACATTTGGCCAATCTTCAAGCTTTGTATAGATTTTTGCCAAATCGTAATGAATCGACCTTAACAGAATTGGATAGGGCTCTTCTGCCTGAGTTAAAAAAAGCTCATATAAACGTGCGGCTTCCTTTAAATCTTCCTCAACAAACAAACCACCATCATAAAGCCATGCAAGCCTGCGAATAGCCAAATTTTCATTTTTCAGCACACGGCGCTTTAACTCATTAACATAACGTGAGCCGTCCCCAGTATGATGGCCAATAAAAAGTAATGCTTCATACTCACCCATGTCGTAAGCTTTTTCGCACCACTTTTCAAGCTGTCTAGGCGCATACATTAAGCTTTTTTGACATTGAAGCATCACTGTATTTTTAGACAACTCAGGATTGTTGATATCAAGATCTGGCCATAAAGTCTTTGATAACGACTTAGCCTGAACTTGAGCAGTGATTGTGCAAAGAACAAAAAAAGCTATAAATATTTTTTTTACCATTTGAGAGTTCCATCAGAATTGACTCTTTGTTCAGGAATATGAACTTGAAATGATTTAACTGAATGTTTAGAAGGGAAACCTTCACGATAAAAGTATTGCTGCTTGAGAGTATTTATTTCAGTTGAATCGCCTTCACAACGCCTTTGAGATAGACAAGCAATACCCCCTATAAAATCTATAAACCTAATGCTATTTATTCCCCTAATTGGCATTAGGGTATCTAAACCAGGCTCGTAGTTTGAAGCCTGTACAGCATGCCATCGATGCATAAAAGCAACGATACGATTTGCTTTCGATTGATTTAAAACACCCGCTATATTATCAGCCCATATTTTATTACGACGGGTGTGCGTGCTCAAACAGTCCCCTCCAATATATTGATCATAAGAGCACTCCTTATCCATAGCCTCCATTATTTGTTGCGAAATATCTAAGGCAATAATTTTTAAGCCAATATCTCTAGCAGCTTTTGCTAATTCACCATAAGCTTTAGGAACTAAATAACCCCAAGCCCAGTTTTCATCAAAGTATTGTTGAATTTCTCTAAAACCTTTACCCGTACGTTGGTAAAAATCAATTTTTTCTTGCATAGAGCGTGGCAACATCTCCATCGCAAAATGAGTAAATCCAGCTCCTTTAAGCTGTTTTAGGGCTTTAATAGCTTCATATTTATAGCCAGCGGTATTATGGCTCGATTCACCAAGCATCACTAATCGCGCATTACCGGCCATTGTTTTGTAATTTACATCCGTGTTTATTTTATTCATTACCTATCCTTGTTTTTTATTTATGTGATACAGCTACTTTATATGTGAGTAAAAACAATAACTAGAGGTTTTTAAATTTCAACCAATTGAAATAGGTTCCTTTCAATTCTTTATAGCTAATCTTATTTATTATTTAAGTGGCTCAGAAGTTATCTGAGCCTTTAAAGCAATGTTAGTATCCAATACCCATGTAAGGAGATACTTTTACAGCTGCTATCACTACCTGATTTAGTTTTTCTAACATCCAATACAAAATTCGCTTAGCTTGCGCGTATGTATAATCAACAGCTATCACGCCAGGCTTCCCAACAAAGTTAAGAATATGCCCTAATAACCCCTGACAATCTTCAGCATATTTAGATGACATTTTAGATATTTCAACCAGACTACGAGCTAAAGCATCATAAATAGTTAGCGTTCCAGCAACCACACCTTGAGCAAGAATACTCGTGATTTTGCCACTCTCTCTTAGTAACGTTAGTAAAGCGCTCGTTATTTTTTCAGCCCAATGAGCATTAAAAGAAGCATGGTGGCGATTGTTGTATTTTAGACGTGTCATCGTTAAGTTAGATAAAGAGCCCTTTTCCATGCTCTTATAATCAGGATAACGAGATGCGGTATTGATATATCCAGGCGCATTTCCCGCCATTTTATGTGCAGCACCTGTAAGTGATACGCATGTGCTTATTCTGTACTCATTCCCTGCATGAACAAATGGCCAAACAGGAACCATAGGTACAGGATCACTTCGGTGTACTGCCCTATAAATTCCATTTAGGCTGGTTTCACTTTGAATAGCAAAAGGGTTATGACCAACTCTTGGAGAACCAAAAGTGTATAATTTTACAGGCACTTTATATTGCGCTTTAATCCAATTTGCTGCTAGCGTTGCTAATGCCCCACCAAGGCTATGGCCAACACAATGAACGGGGCGACCACCTACCTTACTCAATATAGCTTTTAACTGAGGCTTGATAGACTCAAAAGTACGGTTAAACCCAGCATGAACTGCTTTATAATTTGGCCCAACAGTTAAACCACAATGTAAATCCGTCAAAGTATCAGCAATACCTGCTGTACCACGAAAAGTTAGTACAACTTCACCTTTATGAGCGCCTTCTTTAGAACCAATTCCAAAAAAGCCAAAACCCGTTGCATGATTTAGCACGTGTTCAGCCACAGTACCTGAAATTCCTGTAAAAGCAGATTTTTTTGAATCAAACACAAAGTGCTTACTTATTATTCTACTCGGCTCTATGGTTGATGAGCTATTTGATACTGCTGCAATACTGTCATATGCAAATTCAGCTAATTGTGCCGCTACACTTGGCGATAAAATATTCATGTAAAGTCCTTTTCTATTTAAAAATCTTTAAAGTAATCTTCGCTATCTTCTATCTCATAAATTTCAAAATCATGTTCCCATCTACAAATACTTGAACCATCAAACTCCAAATTTGGATTTTCATGATTAGGAAAAACAAAGTTTACTTCTGTAGAATCTAAATCAGCATTTAAACTGCTCAGCTTTTGTTTGTATTCACTAGGCTCACTTATTCCGCTTAGCTTTGAACCCCAAAGTTTGTATTTTTTATCAGCATATACAGCAGTAATAGTTTGATAAGTAACCTCATGCGAGAACATATCACCGGGTATTTTTGATTCAATAACGACTTCAGGTAAATAAAATGAACCATCAGGAGCTGTTATTACCTGATCTTCTTTTTCAACTTTGTGTGCAAATTCCAGACTGCGATTAATTAAAACACCTTCAACTGGATTACCGTTTAAAGTAATAACCCCTTTAACTTCAGAGCACATGTGTACACTGTATTTTTTTATTAAACCAAACATAGTGGTTTGGGCCTCCTTACCTATATTTCTAATTATTTAAAATAAGTACCATTAATTAAAAAACGCGGTAATGAATCACTTTTAACCGTTACCTCATTACCCATATCGTGCCACATGCACGCCATGCCGAGTAATTGCAGGGGTAAGAATGAATCTACAGGGGCATGATCTGGACCTGCCTCATAAATGTGATAGCGCTCTTGCGCTTGTACGTTTTTGGCAAGTGCTTCATTAAAATCACAACCAACATCAAAAGTTGCTGGTGATAAAGCAGCTAGCGTTTCTAGGTATCCGAAAGCAATATATATCGCCCAGTCATCATTTTGCTTAACAGCCATTCCCATACACTCGTCAAGCAATTTTGGGTAATCGGCTTGATGATGGTGGTAAGCTTGAAAAACTTCAACGAGCTTATAAGAAACGGGGCCTGCTTGTGTCGCACTTTGTTTCATAGTTTCTATAGGGAAATTTGCCAAGCTATCCATACTTTCAGTATCGCGAGTAATCACCGCTAAAAAATAGGCATCAATCCATTCTGATGGAGCTGCATAACCGTTTTCTAACATACCTTTACCATTCCACGTTACTTCAGGTAAATTATATATTTTAAAGGTTTGCTCTTGCTCTGGCTGCTCTGCAAGCTTTAAGAACGCGGCGTACATTTTTGATGCATATCGTAACGCTGTTGCTGACTCTTTTTCTATCTCGGGAGTTTGAACTTCCCAAGTCAACCAGCGAGCTAGGTTAACCATATCCTCTGATATCATTAATAAATTGTCTCTTTTAATTTCAATGTCTTCTGCAATTTCTTCATAAGCTTGTTTTAATCGCTTTAAACGTCTTTTAAGAGATATTTTTTCAAATTTTGGAATGTAATTGCGATTTATAATCATATATAACCTACTATGTCATTTTTTCAATATCGAACTCGGTAGTTTCAACACTGCCGACGAGCGAGCCATTCTCTGTTTTAGTTATGGGCGTCTTAACGTGTAAATATTGAATCTTTTTATTCTTTTTTCCAGCGTTGTAAATTGCCTCAGCTGCATCTAATTCAGACTCTTTCTCACTACCTGCCATATTTTTAGTAATGGCTTTTGCATACTTCGTTGTGCCTTGTTGATAATATTCATCACCAATTTTCATTTTACCTAATGGGCTACTGCCCCCCTTGGCTTCAACAATAATGACATCACCATCAGCATTTTCATAAACCATATCAAAGTTACCCTTTACCGATGTAGAACTATCTAAGCTCGTTGGATGAATACGAGTATAACCAGGGTATTGTGTTTTAATCGCTGCATCAGCAGCCTTTTCGCCAATTTTGGCTGATTCATTGTTAATCTTTGGTATTTGGTCGTTATAACGTTGTGTTTCTTCTGGTGAAGCTTTTGCCTTGTGTTTATCTCGTTCGACCATTTCCTCATCACGAGTATCTACATTCTCTTTCAACGTTACAGGAAGAGAATAAACAGTCCGTTTACTGCCTGCCTTTTTAGTTGCTTTGTTAAGTTTTAACTCATTCTCAGTCAACGTTCCTGTTTCACGAGACCATTCTTCATTTACCACTTTGCCATCAATAACATGCCCACCAACAAACTGTTCAATGCTCATCGTAGTTTCAATCACTTTATCGCCTACTTCTCGTGTTAAAGTAATTTTACCGTTATCAACATCCATAGATTCGATACTGTATTCATGCTCAAGTCTGTTTTCACCATTAGGTCTTGTTACTTTAATATTACCCGTTCTGGCATCTGCTGGAGAACTGTCTTCAGCAATTTTTAATATTTTGGCTTTTGTTGCTGTATCAACGATGTCGCCTATCATCTTAGAAAGCTTTTTCACACCCTCTTTACACAATAACCCAAAAGGATCAAACCAATTAACCGGATTCGGTGCATATTGATAGTGGTTTATACCACCCACCAAACCAATTGGATCTTGGTTTATAAAGCGCTGTTGTTTGGGGCTGTAGTAGCGGTAGCGGTTGTAATGTAGGCCGCTCTCTTCATCTAAATACTGACCCTGAAAGCGTATAGGCTGAGTGAAGCTACTTTCTTTGTTAGTGCCAGACTCGGCTTCTGACTCTTCATAACCATACACATCGGCTTGGTTTTCCCATACCACTTCTACTTTGTTATTGGTAACAAAACGTGGGGTATTCAGTTGGTCTAGGTGGTAGTAGAACACCTCACCTTTTTTAATTAGCGCGACCGGGTGAAATTGGTTTGGTAGGTTGATATACCAGGTATATTCCCCATGTTGGTATTCGCCAATTAACTGGTCGTTATCCCAAATGTAGTCAATTTTACCCTGCTCGGTATGCTTGGCAATACGACGCCCCAGTGGGTCGTAATCGTATTGGGTAAGCGTGCCGTTGTTGTTAAAGCAACTTAGCTGATTAAATGCATTGTATTCGCGGCGGGTTTTTATACCTTTACCGGTTTCGCGAATTTGGTTACCAAATTCATCATAATGAAAGTCGCTGTCGCCAAAGTGGGTTAAACGGTCGGCGTCGGTGATGCCTGTAATAACATCATCATTATCACTTAAATCACTAGCTGCGGTTGCTGCACTTAAATCGTTATACTCACTATGAAGCGCGTTATTTGTGTTAGCTGACTGGTTGCTATCAACCTTATTGATGGCATCACTCTCATCATTGTGCTGAGTAGCTTGTTGTTCGGATAACTCGTTATTTTTAATTTTTGACTGGCTAACTGGGTTACCAAAGCTATCCCACTGGTATTGGGTAGTTTTTTTGTTCTCAGAACTTACTAGATTTTGTTGAATTAACTGGCCAAGGCTGTTGTACTCAAAATTAATATTATGGCTACTAACGCCTTCCTCTTTTCGCGCAATCAACTGGTTTACGCTGTCGTAATTGTACGTACAGGTATCAAATAGTGCTTGCGCAGGATGAGTTAACTGCTGCTGTGTTAAGCGGTTAAATACATCAAAATGTTGGGTAAGGGTTACATCATTACCAAATTGTTGAGTTTGAATATTGCCTTGACTGTCATAGCTAAGCGCTGCAAGTTCAACAGCCGTGCTATTGGCTTGCTCTAAGTGAATAGCACTTAGCTGGCCGAATTTATTGTAGCTATATTTAAGCGTACTTGAATCTGGCAAGGTCAGTGATTGCCTTCTGCCGTAGTCGTCGTAACTGTATTTTAAGGTGTGCGCTTGTTGCTGATTATGTACTTGCTCAGCATGCAGTAACCGCCCGCCTTTATCAAACTGCTGCTTTAAGGTTGATTGTGCATTATGCGCACGGGTAATTTTACCTTGCAAGTTATAGCTATAGTAGTTGGCGTTATTAACGATGTGAGTATCGGTTGCCAAACTTGCATGCTGCGCAATCACGCGCCCTAATTTATCACGCTCTATTTTTACATGGCGTTTATCACTTTGTGTCACCGAGGTTAACCGATTGCAAGCATCGTATTTATATTGCTGTAACGTGCCATCGAATCCAGTTACTTGCGTTGGGTTTTCGTTAGCGTCATAGCTTATGCGGTATACATGGCCGTCGCTACGTTCGATAGCGGTTAGGTTGCGCTCTTTGTCGTAAGTTAAATGCAGTGCGCTGCCATCGGGCTGAATAACACAATGTGGCTGGCTTAGCCCTTCAAAGTGTTGCTCGGTGGTATCACCCTTACTGTTTTGCGAGCTAATTAACCGCCCTGCATCATCATAACTAAAATATTGATGCTGTTTGTTTTCAGGGTCTTTTTCGTCAAAGGCAATAGTTTGCGCAAGCTGACCGTGCTCATTGTACTTATATTGAGTCAACAAACCTGCGTTATTAATGGTGGCATTTACACGGCCTAAACTGTCGTAACTGTAACGAATAAGCTCATCGTTATGGTGTTTTGCTAATAGCTCACCTTGTTCGTTCCATACAAATTTAGTGACTTGACCATCTTTATTTATGTGTTGGGTTAGCTGGCCAAATTTGTCATAGCTGTAAAGTACAGTGCGACCGTCGCCAAAGGTTTCACTTTGCAGCAAACCCGCCACACTGTATTTACGGGTTATTGTTTGACCATCAGGCAATGTGGTTAATACACGCTGACCCAATTGGTTGTAAGCAAATTTAGTGACACTGCCATCTGGCTGCGTTATTGATTCTAACTGACCGTAAGGGGTATAACTGTATTTTATTTCACTGCTGTCTGGCTTTATTTCCGTTATTTTTTGGCCTTGTGCGTTATAGCGGTAGTGCCAAACATTACCATTAGGATCGGTGTGCTTAACTAACTTACCTTGCGCGTTATGTACAAAGTGTTCTTTATGCCCACGCGAGTCTATACAGGTTGTTTCACCAGCGTCTAAATTATATTCAAACTGATACGTATAGGTGTTGTTATCGCCCCATTGTTTTATACACTTAGCACTCGATGAGTAACTGTCCCATTCAAAATGATGGCTAAAACCACTGGCACGAGTACGCTTAGTTAATAAGTTAGCGGCGTTATAGCCATAATGCTCTGTTTCACCTTGTTGATTGGTCGCGCGAACGAGGTTTTTGTTTTCATCATAATCATATTGCGCAAGTAACGGCGTTAGTAATACTGGCTTGTTGTTATCACCTGTACGATAAGCCGAAATGTTTGCCAGCAACCCTTGCGGGTTATATTTTAAAATACAGCCACGCGCTTTATTTACCTCAACGCGATGCAAGCGCTCTTTCGCATCGTAATAAAAACCAATACTTTGGCCTTTTTCGTTAATAACTTTTTCGAGCAACCATGAGTTTTCGCCAGCTTTAAACGTAAGATGCTGATCATCTGGGGTTACCAATACTTGCTTACCATTAGTTTGGTAATGCAAAGCCAAATTACTGCTTAGCTGATAGCTCGATTGCCCCGGTTTTACTTTTTCAAAACGGTGTTTAGCGCCATGCTCATCTTGGTATTCTAACCAATAGGTGCCTTTTTGTTTTGGGCCTACTTTAGGTGGCGGTAAGTAATGCTCAGTTAACTGCACCATAAAGTCATGTCGCCAACCATTACCCATTACACTGCATACATCCGCATGCGATGAACGGTATAGGCGTCGCCAAATTAATTGTTTGCTGCCTGCTAAGGTGAAGTCAATAAGCGGCAGTATTTCTTCACCTGAGAGCATAGAAACCGGATCAGAGCGGCACTCTTGTTTAGTGATAGGTTCTTCACTTGGGGTATTATTACTTGCACCGCCACTGTTTTTAGCCGGCGCTTGAGAGGCACTTTTACCTGAGGCTGTTGAACTGCTCTTACTACTTGGCTTTTTACCTGCTGCGCCGCTATTGGTGTTATCGCTTACCTGAATGGCCGACTTAGCTTTTTGGTGATAACAACTAATTTTATCTGCAACCAAAGCTTGGGTTAATACACTCGCGGTTTCACGGGCTGACGCACCGCGCGAACAGCTTATTCCTGCAAGGTTAAGCAAGTTAATAACGTCTAAACGTTTAGCGGCGTCGCTAGTAAGCGCACTGCCGACTTGCGCAATTTGACTTTTGGCACTTTCAGGCGTGTTAGCTGCTACAGCAAAAAAACCCGACGGCGCTGAACCTTTACCAGCGACGAGGCAAATTGGATAACTTATTCCTTGTAAAACAACGGTATTACTTTGCATTAGCTGTGTACTTCCTCACTTATCCATAAGTATGATGCTGCACCTTGATGCTTAGCTTGCTCCTGTGAAAGCATTAATGCATGACTAAAATGCTCAACAATTGCAGGGCTTGTGGTTAATTGGTACAAATTAACTAACCCTTCTAGTGCGCCTATTTTCCCTAATTTATAATTGGGTAGTTCGTAATATGTGTGCTCATCAATTAAGCTAGTAAGTAGCTGTAAATTGTTTAGCCAACTATCATCGTCTACCCCATTTCCTGGTGCAAAAATTAGATCTATCTTATTCTCTGTTTGTTCAGCTAGTCGCGTAAGCATACCTGCAAGCTGATTATGTTTGCTAAAATCAATAGATGCTGCAATTTCATGGCTTACCTGCGACCACCCGCAAGGCACCATTTCAACTACAGCCAACGCACCACCTACACCTTGATATACAAACTGCTGCTGTTTATTTGCTTTAAAGGTTGCATCTAAAGCAATTACATTAAATTTTTGCCATTTTTTTTCACCAGCCAAAGCTATAGCAGAGTGTGCACCTGTTGTTCCATGAAAAATCAGCTCACTGCTATGATCGGGGTATAACTGTTGTAAGCTTTGAGCTAATAACTGTTTTAGCTCATCTTGAAATGATAACGCTGGTAGTAACCAAATCATCGGCAATGTGCTGTCTGTGACTTCTGCCATTAATTCTTTAGATTTAATTATGCAATCGTAAACACATGCATCCCAAGACTGCCATTGCAACTCATTAAAAACAGCACTGTTATCGTCAAATAATAATGTGTCTACGCTGCTAATATTTGGGACAGAAAAGCATGTCATCTCGATTGAAAATGCACTCATGATGCCACCTCGTCCTGAGTTTTATTGGCAGCGAGATGTTGATAATAGCGATATAAGTTAAACACCCCTTGGCTATAGCTATCCATGGCCGATAAATAAATGGCATTAGGCACTTCATCAAGAGAGTGTCCTGCAATCAGTCGTAAACTCGACATGGCGGTTTCATATTTAGACCAGTTATGTTTTAACTGCTGCTGAAACTCTAATAGCGCGCTTTCATCACCTTGCCAAGCGAGTCGCTGGATATCGTACTCCACTAGCTGATCGAGTTTATCACCTAACATGCGTCTTATTAGCGCAATAATTAACGCGGGTTGCTCTACTTGTTGTAATAAAGAATTGGCTAAAACAATTAGTTTTACAAAACCGCTTTGTAATAAAATATGCAGTGTTTGATCAACCGATAAGGTATTACTGGCATGATTGCTTAAGCTATTTACTTGCTCAAAATTTAATGACAACAAAAATAACGACATTAAAGGTGATAGATGGGCTTGCTCACTTAATGCATCAAAAATAGCCGTTAATATCTGTGAGTCGTGGTGCTGCGCAAGGCTGGTAATTTGATTTATAGTGACCAGTGTTTGCGGGGCAATCTCTTCATCAGCACTGTAAGCAAAAAACAAGGTGTTTAAATTTAATAGCCGAATTAAGTTAAAGCTATGCTGTTGAATAACGACTTTATTTATAATGATTTTAAAAAAGGTACTCAGCGCTGGCTCATTAAGTAATTCATTTATAAATATAATATTTTTATTTTGTGGCAAGTTAGCCATGACTTCAATACATGCTTGGGCAACTAATTCATCGTTTTTGGTGTTAGTTATTATTTCGACTAGTTGCTCAGTGGTGGGCAATTCAAAGTTATTTTTTTGATTATTGTTTTTTGCGTTTACCCAGCAGCTTTCTAATAGCGTTTTTCTTAAATAACGAACATGACCTACACACGTAAACGGGCACAGTTGAGCATTACTAATTTGTAGTAATTGTGCTTGATGATCACTTAAATAGGTCGCTAGCAAAGTTAACCACCAATTAACACAGTTGGGTTGCCCACAACGATTTTTCCGCCGTGGCTACTATCATCGCCCATTCTAGCCGCAGGTTTACCATTAATTTGAACACTACCCGAGCCTGTTTTCACACTGTCTGGCGGTCCAACACACACTATCATGTCGCCTTTGCGGGCAGCGGGCATGCCACCTATTAATACATTGCCAGAGCCAGCAACTATAGGTCCGCCCACATGTGGAACTTTAGCGGTCACTTTAGGGCATACATGCATATGACCAATTGTAGCAGCGGGTTTACCCATTTTGACTCCTTGTCGTGTCTTTGTTGGTTTATGAAATGCTATTCATAAAGCGGGATAACTAATAGCTTGTTACTGGTTACCAGTAGCGAAATTTCTTCAATTAACTCATCTTTACTGTGATCAGCAAGTGCTACAGCGCTTTGAGTTGCATATTGATATAAGTTTGAAATTACATTTTCACTATTAAGTGCATCACTTAAATGAATAAAAAACTGCTGAGCATAATAGCCATTCATGGCTTTTAAATGACTTAAAGCTGGGCTTAGTAATGGATCGTCTGGCCTGTTTATCGGTAAACACACTAAATGCGGTAAACCATAACGGCAGTAAACAACGTGCCCGTTATTTGCAATGCCGTTTCTAAATCCTGATTGAAAGTTATTGACTATTTCCATCATTAATTTAACTTAATTACACCAGCAGATAAGGTAATGGCACTGCCATCTACTTTTACATTACTGCCTTTAATATCAATGTTTGTACCTTCAATAGTAATATTACCACTACTGCTCATTTTAATTTGCGCAGAGCCTGTTTTAATCACTATTTCGTCACCGGCTTCAATATTAAGTGTTTTACCGACTTTTAAGGTGTCATTTTCACCCATTTCAGCAACACGGTTAGCTGTGACTTTGAGATTATCGTTATTAAGGATTTCAACATTACGGTCGTTATCTATTTTTTCGTTTTGATCGTTTTTAACGTAAAGCTGTTTATCTTTTTCGGCTTGCATATACACAAGCTCGCTGCCTTTTTTATCCTCAAAACGTAATTCATTAAAATTATCTGCCCCACCTTCTTTAGTTGAGCGGGTTTTAATACCACTTTGCGTTTTTTCGCCAGGTAATGCGTACGGAGGCATTAGGTCTGCGTTATAAACAGCACCGCTTATTATAGGTTGATCTGGGTCGCCATTAATAAAGTCGACGAGTACTTCTTGACCTACGCGGGGAAAGAAAAAGGCGCCCCACTTTTTGCCAGCCCAGTTTTGTGCAACTCGGATCCAGCATGAACTTTTAGAGTCTTTTTTACCTTCACGATCCCAATCAAATTGCACCTTAACGCGGCCATATTGGTCAATCATAATTTCATCGGCGCTATCACCCGTTACTAGGGCTGTTTGTACGCCGTTGATAACCGGTTTCTTTTTGCTCACTTGCGCTCTGTATGGAATGTCTTTTGGCACACATTCAAAGTGGTTAGAATACACTTCTTCACTCGATGCCTGTGCAGCGCCTGATTGGTTTGGTACCACAATCGACGTCATCATCGAGGTGATAGCAAAGGTTTTACCTTCAAGGCGTGGGTCTTCATGTTTTTTGAAACTAAACAGTTTACCAACAGAGAATGAGCGGCAGTCACTGCGCCCGCTCGAGAGCTTCATGTCTCTTTGCAGTGACTCTAGTTGAACTGATGCCAAATTAGCCGCGCGGGGATGACACTCTGCTTCAGCTGTATATTCAAAAATTTCTGATACCGATTGGGTCGGTAATTCTGCGTTTGCTTGCTCTGCATCAGGGTAACGTGATGGCTGTTTAAAATCGTAGCCCAAACGTTTGAAACTACCTGGCGCTAAGCTTAATCCGCCCTGCCAACGCGAAACATGAGACTCACTTAAATGGCCAGTTGAATGAACAACTTTAGCCTCACCACACATTTCATATGCGGTAATATCATCTGCTAAAACTAATGTATGATTACTTTTTGTATGCTCAAAGAAGTAAAAAATCCCCTCGCTTTGTAATAAGCGTTGGATAAAGTCAAAATCTGACTCTTGGTATTGCACACAGTATTCGTATTTGGGGTAGGTTTTACTGGTTTTATCTGAAAAAGCCACATTGTGTTGGCCAAACAAATCAGCAAATATATCTTTAATTGTTTTCTTTTGGAAAATGCGACTGTTTTTACGATTACGCATAGAAGCGGCAAAAGGTACAATGGTAGCTTGATAATCAATGTAATTTTTTTGCTCATCAACATCCGCCGTACGGCTTCCGTTAGAAACAAGCTGACTCACAATACCGTGATAATAACGCTCTCCGCCACCCTCGGCATTTTTTACCTTGATAGAAACAGGCTTGCCAACCAGATCTTCATGTGCAATTTGTTGGCCTATGGTGTACATATTGACCGACATAACAAACAAATCTGACATGGCTTCTTGCGCAACGAAGCGTGTTAAATAAAGGGCGTCTTTACCAACAGGAGTACTAATTTGAATTACGTTTTTATCTTGTGTTGCTTTTTGCATTCCTTGCTTTTCCCATCCTGAAGATCAAAAAAAGCCCTGGGCAAAGCCCAGAGCTACAATCGGGTAACAAATATTACATTTGTTGACCTTTAACACCGCTGTAACCATATACAAGTGGTGCAGTGATGTTGTTTTGGTCGTCAGTAGGTGTAACAGTCATCATCATTTCAGTGTAGCTGATAGTGATTGTTTCAATTGGACGGTCGTTTTGAACTGATACTGAGTAGCTAGAGATCATGGCATCTGTAAGTTCGATTTTCATGATTTCTTCAACTTTATCACCTTGTTTAGTGATATGGAAAACAGCAGGTAGACCTTTACCAATAGTTGCTTCTTTGAAAAGATCCGGAGATGCTTTATCTTGAAGTTTAGTAATAGTCACATCGCCTAAACGAGTAGAGCTAGATTCACGATCCATCGCCGTACCAGTCGCTGCGCTAATTTCACGGCTAACGTTCCAATCTAAAGATAAAACTGTAATTAAATCTTTGAAAGACTCAGCAGTAGTTTCGCCTTTGATTGAACCGTATTTTAAATATGTATTTGCTTGCATTTGATAATGCTCCTTTTTATTAAACAATATTATCCATTATGTGGATTCGTTTACTTTGGTTACCCAAAATTCCTTGAAATCATTATCTTTAAAACAGCAATGAAAAGGTCTTCAGAATTCCTTTCCCTAGATGAAGACAATGTCTCAAAAATTCCTTGTTTCTATATAAGACACACGAATTATAATGCCCTAAAACTAAAGAAACAACCTTAAAAACAAGTTATTTTGAATTAACTTTAGTTAATTCAACATCGAACTCATTATCTTTAATTAACAATGAGATAGATGTTACTTTTTCACCTTCAACCATGCTTGAAAGCAAGATCTCAGACAATAGAGGTAGTACTTTATTCTGTAATATGGTGTGAATATTTCGTGCACCCGATCCGGCATTTTGACAATTTGCAATAATGTGCTCAATCACATCATCGTTATACGTTAATTGCGCATCATAGTGCTTTTTAACACGCTTAATTATTTTACTAATTTGCAACGCAGCAATCTGGGTAAGAATTTCATCACTTAACGGAATATATGGAATAACGTTAATTCGTCCTAAAAATGCAGGCTTAAATGCCCCTAATAAATCATCTTGTAATGCTTTTAATAAGCCTTTAATACTTGGCTTACTTTCTTCATCTTCAAATAAGCTCATTGTGGTATCAGTACCCACATTTGAGGTCATAATAATGATGGTATTTTTAAAGTCGATATCTCGGCCTTCACCGTCTTTTATGGTGCCTTTATCGAATACTTGATAGAAAATATCTTGCACGCCAGGATGCGCTTTTTCCATTTCATCAAGTAGCACTACACTGTATGGTTTTCTTCTTACTGCTTCGGTTAAAATACCGCCTTCGCCATAACCAACATAACCTGGAGGTGAGCCAAGTAGTAATGACACTTTATGCTCTTCTTTAAACTCAGACATGTTGATAACCGTTACGTTATCTTCACTGCCATACACTTCTTGTGCTAGTGAAAGTGCGGTCTCTGTTTTACCCACTCCGCTTGGGCCTGCCAGCATAAATATACCATTAGGGCGACTTTCATCTGCAAGCTGAGCACGGGAGGTTTGTACTACTTTAGACATAAGTTCAAGCGCATGATCTTGGCCAACTACGCGTTGTTTCATTTGCTCAGCTAAATTTAAAATGCCATGAATTTCGTCTTCATGCATTTTACCAACAGGAATACCAGTCCAATCAGAAATAACCTGTGCAATCAACTCTTCATCAACTTGCCAATGCACCATATTATGTTCGTACGAGGCTAGCTTAAGCTTGCTTTCTTTTAACTGCTCAAGTACTTCAACAGAAGAGTCTGCATCGTTGGTGTTAATCGATTCAAGCGCTTGGTTTAATTCTGCAACGATGCCTTTTTCAACGTTGAACTGCTCATTTAATGGTTCAAGTTGCTGTTCAATCTCAACTAGTTCAGATTTAAGTGCTGATAATTGTTCGCTGTGATCTAAACCGGTTTTTTGCTCACGATTTAACATTAAAACTTGCGCTTCAATTTCACTAAGTCTATTCATTAACTGCTCAATCGCATTAGGTGTCGATGCTTGGCTCATAGCAACGCGTGCACAGGCTGTATCTAGTAGAGCAACGGCTTTGTCTGGTAGTTGTCTAGCAGTAATGTATCTGTGTGATAAATGGACCGCACTTTCAAGTGCTTGCTCTGAAATAAACACTTTATGATGCTTTTCCATAACAGGAACTAAACCACGTAGCATAGCAACCGCTTTTTCTGGCGTTGGCTCTTCAACCTTTACCACTTGGAAACGACGTGTTAGTGCAGCATCCTTTTCAAAAAACTTTTTATATTCAGCCCACGTTGTTGCTGCAATTGTACGTAATTCCCCTCTTGCTAAAGCAGGTTTTAGTAAGTTAGCCGCATCGTTTTGACCCGCTTGTCCGCCACTACCAATCATAGTGTGAGCTTCATCGATAAAAAGAATCACAGGGTCAACAGCGTTTTTAACTTCGTTAATTAACGACTTTAAGCGATTTTCAAACTCACCTTTCATGCCCGCACCTGCTTGAAGCAAAGCCAAATCTAGGCTGTGCAACTTAACGTTTTGTAATACTGCAGGTACGTCTTTTTGGGCAATTCTTAGGGCAAGTCCTTCAACCACAGCGGTTTTACCTACACCCGCTTCACCCGTTAGGATTGGGTTGTTTTGACGACGTCTAGTTAAAATATCAACCATTTGACGTATTTCAAAATCACGACCTAGAATAGGGTCTATTTTCCCCGCTTTTGCTTGAGCGGTTAAATCAACTGTAAATTGATCTAAGCTTGGTGTTTTAGATGAACCATTTGCAGGTGTTGTAGCACTTGCAGTGCTGGTATTACGTTCTTGCGATTGGGCAACAATTTCAGGCCATGCGTGTAACAGTTGTCCAGGTTCTATATTATTGAAAAGCTTACTACAACGCGTTACTAAACTAGACAAGGTATCATCTTTTGTTAGCGTGTAAATAACGTAAGCACTACGAATTTGCTCATCGGTGAACTCAATACTGGTACTTAACCATGACTGCCTTAATAAGGTAGTCACATGCACTGATAGGCTAGGCGATGAATCACTGCCCGTTTTAAATGACTCTAGTGATTGGTTTAAATCTTGCTTTACCTGATCAATATCAATATCGAAAGAACCGAATATGAGTCTAACATCGTCTAGTTGCTGCTCAATCATAGCTAACAACCAATGCTCTAATTCAACCGTAAAATGGCTGCGGCTATTACATATTGCAACAGCTGCCTCTAAGCTTTTTCTACAATCTGGACTTAGTTTTTCAACTAATTTATTTAATGTCATCGTTGACATACGCTGTTCCTTTTAATTTTTAATTATCCTTTAAACGATAACTTAATAGGGTTAAATTTAGGGGTGTTTTTACTCGCCATTAAAAAGCTATTAGCGCCAAGTTGGCATTCCCGTTTAGACAACTGCACCGCATCAAGTTGTTGAAAATCTGATTCGATGATAAGTCGAAATGAAATCGCATTGCCCGCATAATCTTTTACAATCTTTGTAGCTAACTCAAATAACTTGCCTTTCGGTAACAAGGATTTTGCTTTATCAATATCAGTAGTGCTGATATGAATCTCAATATTAGAAGAAATATCCCATATCTTTTTACCTATTACGGTATCAACGCCTAAGCGAGCATGTTGTCCCTCATATAGGCGCTCACTTGCTAAACAAGTTTGTTCTTGTGGTTTCAGATCATGCCACTTTCCTACCATTTGTTTGATAACAACATCACAACCAAGGTAAGAGCTCAATACACTTTTTAAATCAAAAGCGTTGCGAATTTTTCGGCTATAAAGGCCTGAAAAGTGCAACTGATGATCATTGTAGCCGCCACTTAAAAGTCCCAATATTTGTGTATATGGGTCTTTGTTTTTATCTTTGTTCACATGATTTAAAGACGGCTTATATTTTTTCCACGCTCGATAATATAAAGACACCAAACGATGATTAAACATATCGTAAAAGTCACGCATGGTGGTATCTTTATAGCGAAGACGCTGCATCACCAGCTCGCTGTAAAATTGGGGTAAAGCACCTGAGCAACCCGTTAATCCCATAAAAGAGATCTGCATGTTGACTTTATGCAACCCATCTTCAAAGCTAGCTTGCTCTAATTTTGTGATAGCGTTACCTGGGTAACCAAATTTTTGTGTTGCGGTAAATTTAATTAACTCTTGCTTTGGGCTACTGTCATACCCTACATAGCGATATTCTAAGCCATGCTTTTTAAGCTGGTTTTCAATAATGAAAACAGCTTTATAAAAATCAACTTGTGACGCTTGAGAAATAATATGCTGGATCATATTAACGGGCTTTCCCCAACTCGGGCAGGCCATTGATAATACACTTGCTCTTGTTCTTTGAGCCTTAAACTAACACGCGTGAAACTATTGATTGCCGCAAATTGTGCAAAGAAATGATCGAGGATAGAAGCAAAGAAAAACATACCACTTCCCGAAAAATCATCATTGGCAAAGGTAATTTCTATTTCGCTTCCCGTTGCGAAGCTTACTCGTCCTTTTTGTACGACACGCGCCGTTGCTGGTTCTACAATCACGCGGTAAATATTATCGATAAGGCCTTTTGTTTGCGGTGAAGCTCTAAAGTCATACAGCCGTAACACTTCTTTAAGCTTGTTACATGCATCATCTCCACTAAACGCATCAAGGGTTAAATGATTAACTAATTGCCAACGAGTTGCATCGGCTAATATCGGTCTAACTGCATGAGTAAATGGGATTAAACAACGTATTTTTTTAATTACATCGCCACGTTCAGGCATTAAAAGCCCGAGTTCATCATCTCCAAAGGGCATGCTTGCAGGAAGGTTTCGATTACTGCAATTAGCACGTACTGTTAATACCGTGTTCCCTTCAGCATAATCCATAGCGCTATTTTCAAATCGTGCATCTACTAATGATAGAAACGATTCCGTACCTGACTCAACATAGCCACCGGCCCATGAGGCGGTTTCTCTGCGGATGTGCCAAAATAAATCATCATGGCCTTGGTATCGTGGATGAGTCTGCCCATAAAAAGGACACACTATTTGTTTGTTCCCTTTGTGATCAAACGCAATAACTTCTGAGATACCAATCACCTCTGAGATTTCAGAGTCCATATAGCGTGGTGTTAATTGGTATTCGTATTCACTCAGCTCTGGGCGAATCGGTTCTAGTTCTTGCTCAAACATATTGATAATGGGTGTACATCCCATTAAAAACATATTTTTGTCTACTTGCTTTTCAAGCTCGGTTGACTCTGAATCAAGGTAAATATACACACTGCATTTGTTAGACTTTTTAGGCAGTGATGAACGAATATTTTCAAGCTCAACAAAGCGAAACTTTTCCGGAAAGGTAAAGTTTTCCACCAGTAACCGATAACCAGCACTTGAGCGCTGCGAATAGGGCACCACCGCTTCATTTGCATCAAAGCCTACGGCTTTTAACTGGTTTTTAGAAAGGTACTTTATACCCTCTTCACCATTATCAAAAGCAATACCAATAGCGTGTTTAAATAATAGTTCATACACTTTAAGCGTATGATGCCATTGGCCATTTATAAATAATCGTAATTTTTCCAGCCCGGTTTCAGCTAATGATACACCCGGATATTCACCGGTTAGCTCAAGTTTGAAAATTGACTTAGCTTTTTCATGCCAACGAGGCTTAGGGGCAACAAACGGACTATTATCAAATTGGGCACTTGTGATCTCAACCGGCCATAAATAAGTTTCGTAACAGGTTTGAAACTTACATTGCTTCATCGACTCAACATTGGTTTCTACTTCACTGCCTCTTGGAATGACCACACCCGTGGTGGACAGATTTTCAGCTTCTAATTTTACCACCGACATAGAAGGGATAGGCGCTTGGTAGTCTGGCAGCATCTGTCCCAATAGAGCATCAGTTAGCTCAGGAAAGCTGTCATCGAGTTTTTGCCTAATATTAGCAGTTAAAAATGCGAACGATTCGATTAGTCTAGATACATGAGGGTCTTCAATATGGTCATCGCTTAACTTTAATCGCCCAGCAACTTTAGGGTACTTTTCAGAAAAGTCTTTACCCATGTGGCGAACAAACGCTAGTTCGCGGTTGTAGTACTTTAATAACTCATCGTTCATAAAGAGGCCTCAATAATCTTCATACCTAAATTAACCGGCTCAACTTCAGAATCAAAGCTAATAAATTCAGGTTCTGGATCGGCATACAACAAGGCGTTAATCCTTAGGTTTAATACTCTGTTCACGGGTACTTCATCATCGGTAAACACTTCTACCTCAATAAACCGCGGTTCAAATTTTAAAATTGTATTTCTTACGGTTTCGCATAAAAGTGCACGCCCTTCGTGTGAGCTTACAGACATACTCGAAAAGTCAGGCAAACCATATGATAAACAAGAAGTCGACAACTCAGCATATTGTGATGGCCAGGTATGCCACTGAATTCGAGCATTTAGCAGCGCTTCTATGTCTCTACGCACATTTTTTCTCAGCTCACTAATGCTGATCCCCTCAGTACGAGAAGGTGCATCTTGAAAGTCAGGCTCATCGTCAATGAGCCTATCTAAAATAGATGCTTGGAGTTGCTGCTTATGTTCAATCATAATCGTTTATTGCACTTACTCTGCTGTTTCAACGGCGTTGATTTTTAGACTGGGAATAGTGATTGCTTCATCGTTGACAAATAACATTTTCATTCCTTTACCTACAATAAACTCATCTTGTAGCTCATCCCAATCAGAAACCTGACCTAACTTTTCCAGCTCAGTATTTGAGTTTGCATAAACCAGCGGTAAATGTGCCGTGCCTGACGGACCGTCTTTGATAGTGATCTCAACACGTAACCAGATGCTCTCTAATAAAGACGCTACAGGTTCTACTTTTAATGTTTCAATTTCATTAAAGTTTGCAAGATAAAACTCGCCATTCGTGCCTAGCACTTCCAAATATGGGCTTAAGCTATCATCTAAATCTCTAATTGCTGAATGCTCATCATCAACGCTTTCAAGACGAAGCGCTTCCATTTGTTTTGCAAGCGTTGCCGCTTCAGATGTTTCGCCTTCAAGTAGGGCTACGTGCATTTTTAAGAACAAGGTGTCTAGCTCATTAGCTTCATGAAAGAGTTTAGGAATGCCCTTACCTTGATAAAAATCTACACGCGATTGTTGTGCGCGAATTAAATGCCTAAGATTAACCGCACCTACAGCAAATTCAGGGTTCTTTTGCACCATAAAATCTAGCTGTTTATCTGCTTTTTCAAGTTCACCGTTAATGCAAAGTAATTCAGAATAAAGACTTCTAATATCAAAATTTAAAGGCTCATCTTGCAACTCTGTAGCGCAACATAATAAAGCATCAGCAAGTTTTCCCTCGCGAATTAAACTGTGTATTTTCTTCATGACTATTCCTTTATTTTATGATGAGGACTGAGCTCTGTTATTAACTTAATACTCGAGACCATTTGGTCTAACTGAAAATGGGGCTGTAACTGCAAAACCGAAAAGTAATGACCCGGATTAGCCTTGTTTTCACTTACTTTTATTTTTGCATTACTGAGTGGGTATTTACTTCTAATGTGCTCAGACGCAGAGTCTGACGCGGTTGTGTAGTTATTGATCCACGCTTGTAAATCTCTTTCACAGGCCTGTGCTGTGCTATAAGAACCAACACGATCTCGGGCCAATAATTTTAAATAGTGCGCAAAGCGCGATACACATAAAATGTATTGCAACATAGACGATAAGCGCGCATTGATATTAGCAGCGCTTGAGTCGTAATTTTTTGTCTTTTGAACCGACGCATTACTGTAAAAAACAATATGTTCGGTATTTGTGACCGAAGAGGCTGGGATAAAACCGAGTTCAGAAAATTGCTTTTCAAACTTACTAGTTACTAACAAATCCAGTGGCGGCTTGGCTTCTTTTTGATAAGTATCATTAGCAAAACTATCGCGAGCTAGCCCTGTGACTAAGCCTTTTGACACTTTCCCTGGCTCTATACCACGTATATGCCCAAACCAGCCGCTATCGCAGTAAGCTCTGATTATTGTTGATACAAATTGATAGGCTGCATTCCCCCAAAGCATATCTGTTTCTGGATTAATAATTTGTTCTTTAAAATAGAATTCTTGATGCCGCTTGCCATCATTAGCATAAGGCGGCCTAACTAGCACATGAGGGAGTGTAAAACCCATGAATCTAGCTTCTTCCATTTTTCTAAAGCTTTGCCATTTTATATATTCAGGTTGCTCAAAATGATTAAATAAATCAGAGTAATAACCTAAATCTGAAAAGCTATCAGCGCCAAATAAGTTAGCCGATGCCGAACATATAAAAGGAGAAAATGCGGCGGCAGCCGTTCTTGACACTTCTTTAATCGTATCTATATCGTTGTAAATAGTGCCCGCTGAGCAACCATTACTAATTTCATAATCACCAATCACAATACCAAAGGGCTCGCCGCCGGCACTGTCAAATTCGTTTTGATAGAGTAATTGAAAAAACGTACTTTGATCGAAATCTATCGCTTTATTTACGTCTTTTGAGAGCGTTGGCCAGTCACAATTAAGCAATTTAACTTTTACTTTTTTTTCTTTGTCTTGTTGCTCTGTTTGTAATAATAGCCACCATAGATTTCGCCAACTAGCTTCTAAATTTTGAAAGCTTTTTGCATGAATTATATGATTGAGTTGTGCAGAAATCAGTTGATCGAGTTCAATGATCACACGCTGTAAATAAGGACTCAATGACTCCTTATTCCAAGAAAGTGGAGAATCAGAAGAGCCTTCAAGCCATAATAATAACGCTTTATCTAGGTTTTTTTCGTTCAAAAACCTATCGAGTAAAGCGTCATTATCACTTATTCGAGACTGCGACTTTTGTTGAAAAGTGAAGTCTTGATTGATAAATGAAAACTCTTCGTGATTCATTCTATTGCATCATCCTTAATGCGAGAGAGCGGTATTATTAACCGATCTCTGGGATTTTAGCTACAAGGCGTAAAGAAGAAGTAAGCTCTTCCATTTGTAACCAAGGTTTAAGCCAAGCAACAGCGTTATAAGCACCAGGTTGTCCTGGGATCTCTTTTACAGATACTTTCGCATCAGCAAGAGGGTAACGTGCTCGAATATCTTGACCACCGCCCTCTGTCGCATTTACATAAGACAGGATCCAACGGTTTAACCATGATTCAACGTCTTCGGCTTCCATAAAGCTACCAATTTTATCGCGCGCCATTACTTTAAGGTAATGAGCAAAACGAGAAGTCGCCATTAAGTAAGGTAAGCGTGCTGAAATGGCAGCATTAGCAGTTGCATCAGGTGTTGAGTAGATTTTTGGTTTTTGACAGCTTTGGCCACCAAAGAAAACAGCATAATCAGTGTTTTTATAGTGACATAAAGGCAAGAAACCTAATTGGCTTAGCTCAGCCTCACGACGGTCTGTAATGCCAATTTCTGTTGGACATTTAAGATCTGGATCGCCATCATCACTTGTAAATATGTGCGTTGGTAAGCCTTCTACTTTACCACCACCCTCTGCGCCACGAATAGCAGTACAGAAGCCGTATTGAGAGAAAGCAGCGGTCATGTTTGTTGCCATAGCGTATGCGGCATTACTCCAACAGTAATCACTATTATCAGTGCTGACTGAACGGCCATCTTTCGCTTCAACTTCAAATTCTTCGTAGTTAAATTCTTCAACTGGTTTTGACGCTGCACCATAAGGTAAACGCGAAAGGAAACGCGGCATAGTAAGTGATACAAAGCGTGAATCATCGCTGTCTCTAAATGAACGCCATTTAGTGTATTCTAGTGATTCAAACACTTTTTCTAAATCACGTGGCTTAGTTAATTCTTCCCAATTATCAAAGCCAAATAACGACGGTGATGATGCGGCAATAAATGGACAGAAACCAGCGGCTGCAACATTAGACATTAAACTTAATGTTTCAACATCTTCTGGGTGATTCGTAAATTCAAAGTCACCTACAATCGTGCCATACGGTTCACCACCTGGGGTACCAAATTCTGACTCATATATTTTCTTAAAGGTTTGGCTTTGATCAAACTCAACAGCTTTACTTAAGTCTTTATGCAGCTCTTTCTTTTTCATGTTTAAAACACGAATTTTTAATGTAGAGCTAGTTTCAGAATTCATCACTAAGTGATGTAATCCACGCCATGAGCCTTCAAGCTTTTGAAACTCATCCGTGTGCATTACGACACTTAACTGCTTTGAGATTTTTTGATCGATTAATTGAATTGCTTCATTAAACGTCACAGTCATGTTTTTGTTCCATTGAACTGTGCCTTTTAATGCTTCTTCAGTTAACGTTTTCAGTAACTCTTCAGCACGGCTTGACTCTGTTTGTTTAGTCGCACCAATTGCTTGCTCTAAAAGTGAAGAACTAACTTCTGCTACTGATTCTGATTCTGTTGCTAATTGTTCAGTGCTCATTTATCAGTCTCCTCTAAGTTAAGTTCTTTCGCCATCGAATCTAAGCTTGCTGTATTACTTAAAACTTCTTCTAGTACGTTTTCAAGTTCTTCTGAGCGGTCAATCTTCGTCATCAAGTCACGAAGCTTGTTACGCGTTTCCATCAATTTGCGTAACGGCTCTACTTGATTTACAACGGCTGCAGGCTCGAAATCGTCAATCGATTTGAAGTTCAAGTTAACTTCAAACTGAGAACCATCATCCGTTAATGTGTTGTCTACTTTTAAACGTAGAGATGGGCTCATACGCTTTAAAACATCATTAAAGTTATCACGATCAATTTGAATAAAACGTCTATCTTTTAGTGGCTTAAGCGCTTCTGTATTATCACCAGAAAAATCGCCCATTACACCCACTACAAAGGGTAATTCTTTTTTTACTGCCGCGCCCTCAGTTTCCACATCATAAGTGATATGTACTCTAGGTTTACGAACTCGTTTTAACTTATCATGGATACTCATTGAGAACTCCTTTTACTATGTTTCAGTTTCGCTGATCTTAATGCCAGACAACTTAAAGTATCCAGTCCTAGCATCACTATCTGTAATTAACTCATTTAATAACTCAGGTAGCGATAATTCGCTCCATCGAATAACTTGTTCTATTGTGTAAGACATTGGTGAATGAGGTTCAGTCTTTCTGAAAAAAGTCGCAATTTCTTGAAGTTTTTTAATTGCGTTTTCTCTTGAATTAATCTCATCACTGCTAAGCTTTTTAGGTTGCTCTGAGTCAGCTTGAATCGCATCCTCAACGAGTTCCTCTTCAGGCTCAGCGTTAGCTTTATCTAGTGCAGTTTGCGCTGCTTCAAGCTTATCTGCTGCTACGTGTTTTACCGCCGCTAAGCTCACTTCTAATGCTTGTTTGATGTTAGACGTCGGTTGTGGCTCACCTGTCACCTCATCCATAACTTCGCTCAAGGCAGCAAACTGCTCTATCGCATCTTCAATATCGTTTTTTAAAGACACAAAAAATTCGGTACTGGTCTCAGCGGCACTTTTTTCTAATTGCTCAAAATCAACTGCGCCTTGGGCTATTTTCTTTTCGCGCTTTTCATCATTTAAACGCGAAATATCATACCCTTGCTGATACTCCCAAAAAGAAAAAGGATCCATACTGACACTGTCTGTCATATAAATGCTTTTTATTGGGATGATCAACGTGCCTTCACCGGCGGTACCATTTAAGCCAACTAAGGCAGATACTTTGTCTGAAATTTCATCACCGTCATCAAGTGTTGGATAAAGGGATTCAAAATGGTGTTCAAGCAAATACTTGGCAACGCGAAAACCAAACGCTATTCCTTTAAACCCGTGAACGCGGCATAAACCTTCAATTAGCCATGCAAGGTATTCAATATCCTTGCTTTCGCTTTTAACTGCCTCACTGCATTGTTCAAGTAATGGCAGCCAATCTCGCGAAAGTGAAGCAATTCCCTCTTCATCGACTAAGGCATTTCTTTCAGCCGCACGAAGTTGGTTTCTTAAATCTTTTAAGGCATAGTAAGTAGACGTTGGAGAGACGTCTGAGCGCGGATCAATACCTGCAAACTCAGCATCTGAAATAGGGGAAATATACTCTTCAAATAAAAACATTCCATTGTCCTAAATATTATCCATGTGCTCTAAGAAGCAAAGCGGAAATTATATTACATTCTTTAAATTAAATTACAAGCCTTGACGCTATTATGCCGATAAGCTGGCTAATGTTATTTTATAAATAATTGAAATAACAGTTTTTTTGTTCCTGATTTATTTACAACTTTTTTTCTTGATTATACTAAAACAGGCTTAATCAGCTACTTAGTGAACAATGGAATCGTTGCCTCATCTTGCAAATTGCAAGATTGTATCGATTGATTGGCATCCACATCATCATATTTTACTAAAATACAGGTCACGTTATCTTTGGCTCCTCTGACTAACGAAGAATGCATTAACGCCATTCCTGAATCAATAATACTAGAGGGCTCTAATGACAAACATATTTCTTCATCTGATAACTCGCCAGTAAGACCATCTGAGCACAGTAAAAATATATCGCCTGTGTTTATATCCCCTTCAACAACATCAACTTTTACTTCATCCATTACCCCTACGGCACGGGTAATTACATTAGATAGTGGATGATTTTTAGCTTCTTCAACAGAAATCATTCCTTCATCTATTAAGTCGTTAACTTGGCTATGATCTCTAGAAACTTGAGTCAACTTACTATTGCGCAACAAATAAGCTCTGCTATCGCCAACCCATAAAATGTAATAGCGCTCATTTTTAACAAACAAAGCTGTCACCGTGCTGCCCGCTGTTTTGTTGCTTAAGTATTGCGCGCTATATTCAGTTAATTGTTTATTTGCATCTTCAATGGCTTTAATAATGTCACTGACGTTTAAATCTTCTAGTTTAAACTTTTCAACATGGGTTCTTATAACATCAACAACTAATTGGCTGGCAACTTCACCCGCTTCATGTCCTCCCATACCATCAGCTACTACCCATAAATTATGGCTGTTAATTTCTACATGCGCGTCTTCGTTAAGTTGCCTAACAGCACCTCGGTGGGTAATGGCATAACTTGAGCTTAAATTATTAATCACTATTTTTTACCTGTGTAAAATTCCATTCCCAATGTTTCCATCGTCCATCTAGCATAGCGGCCACTTGATTTACAGGCGGTAGAGCCGAAGTGATCAACACCATAGGCTTAATATTGCATGAGCCATGAGTCCACCAAACACTGTAATCACCATACTTTTTATATAAAATGGCATGCATGGCATCTTGTAAAATGTGATCACTTAATTCGGTACCAGAAAACTCCAATGCTGTAGCCTGTTTATTCTTATCTAGCGAGTTTGCAAAACTAACTTGCTTTTTAGTTGAAGTAATTTCGCTCAAAGTATTAGCTAACTCTTTGCGCCAAGAAAATAAATCAACGGAGCCATCAAGTACTTTGAGTACTGCATCTTCGTACTCCAACGAAAAAACACCAGAATGAAGCACATCGACAGGAGCAATATGTGTTGTTCGCGTTACCGTGAGAGGATAATGCCTCCCCACAGCATCCATACTTGGCAATAACGTGCCCATAACGCCAGTATCACCCACAATATTTGGGCTTAAGGCAAAATGCCAAACGGGACCTGTTAAATAGTTTTCTTGCCAAACATCACCAAGCTGTTCTTTACTTACAGCAATGGCAGCCTGAAGCCATTGCTCCCAATGCTCTGAAAACTCTTTAGTAACATTATCTTGAACAAAGTCGCCTAAACAAGGGACTTTGCCAAGATAACCAATATCTACAATCGGGTCGGACATGAGAACTTCTCTACACTGCTATTCCAAAAAGGATGCCTGATTGAACTCGGCAATAATTCTACTTTTGCATTGTTACCCATTAGTGAGAAATGCAGCTCTAAGTCTTCTCGCGTTTTACTTCGCTTTTCACTCAGTTCATCTAACATTCTGTATAGTGACCACTCACCTTGGTAGGTGGTGTTAATTGAACGCCCACCATTTGGTGGAGTAAACACCACTCGAGTTTTGCTTTGACCACTTGCACCAGGCCAAACAAAATTGGTCACCTTAAGCGGACCATGACGATAAATCATAGATTGGCCATCAATTTCAATCATGAAGCTTGAGACCGTTTTGTCTAATTTAAAGGTACGCAAGCCAAACTCAATTCTTGGAGTATTACTACCACGGTCAAAAAATGCGGTTTGAATTTTGTAAGCATGCTCGAACATTTTTAACGTGTTGTTGCTAATACCGATATCTTTTTCAAACTTCCAAGGGGTTGAGCTCATGTCCACACTCGGGGCTACGTAGCTATTGAAAAAGTTGTCTATGGTGCCATTAGGACCAAAGAAGCGGGTAAAGTCTTTAATGCTGACTTCTTTTTCAGCCTGCGGAGCAAATGGGTAACGGCCCACAATCGCCGCGTTATACTCGCGTAAAACTTTACTTTTCCAAATTTCATTTAGATGCCTGTTAGCACTATTTTTGGTTATGTTGCTAGTATCTCTACTAATATCCAGTAACCAACTATTAAATGGATAAGGTAAGTCGCTGCTTTGATACTCTAATTGGCGAATAAAGCTAGGTTTACTCTTACCGCTTATTTGATCTTTAATGGAGTACTTAAGCTGATCGCCTCTATCAAGCTTGGTTAAATAAATATTTAACTCTCTTAAATTTTTCTGAATATTATCAAGTTGCTGAACATCAATATCAATAATATCTTCAAAGGCTTCTTCTACTTGGTAACCTGGTAGATCAATTTCAAATTTTGGAGCTTCATCAGGTAAAAAGCGCTTAATTCGATTTGCTTTAGTTTGCATAGCGACTTTAGCGGCATTGGCTGCCACATCACCAGCTACTTTTTGATTTTCAGATACTGGTAGTTTAGTAAGCTGAACATTCTTTTTCACCGCATTGATGATATTTTTAATCGGTGCTTCAGAGCCTGCTAGTACATCAGTAATATTGACGCCTTCAGCGGGTGAGCTGTATTGATTAAGACTCAAGTCATCTAAAAATGACTGCCAATAATAAATATAATCTTGGAAATAGCGCTGCTCTAGTTTCTTCTCTATCTCCGCTTTAGAAATATCGTAAGTTCCTGAGGCTTCTTGCCCGTAAACCCAGCTACTAGCCATTAAGTTGCCAAGCATTTTTCCTTTTTCAATATTAAAAATGCCATGAAAACCATTAAAAGTGTACAACCCTGGAATGCTTCGCGTTAAGTCGCCGTTATTACGAAAAGTAAACTTTTGTGCACTTTCAAAGCTAATAATATCGGTTAGTCTGAAAGGCGGAATACTACTATCGAGAAAATCAGCTTGAAGACGCTGGTATGCTCTTTCCGCAATCGGTAGTTTAGTTAACTCTGCACGTGCAACTCGCACAGCTTGGTTATCTATTTCGGTTTGCGTGATTCCCTCATTGAGTAAAGCTGAAATATGATTCATTAACTCACCACGCGTTTGCATATTCAAATCACCGGGTAAGTTTCTGTCTAAATAAGCACTGAACCACACCACAATATCTTCACTTTCAAAGTATTCAGGTTTAAACAACATTAAGTAACACTTTAGCGTTTCATATAAATAGCTTAAGTGTTCTGGATGCGCTTCCATTTCCTTAATTAAAGTATTAGCAACAAATGGCTCTAAATACGTTTGTAAAGAACGCTTGTAAGCATTAGTAGAAGATTCTTTAATTTCGGTTAACTTATTAAAACCAACTGATGAAGCATCCTCAGGGTTAATGAGCTCAGGGTTAGTAGCAGGTAGATTTCTCAGTGCATTTAGTCTGTCGTTCAACACCAATAAATTATTTCTATCAAACGAAGAGGCATCGAGCTCTTGGTAAGTAGTAATTGCCTCATCGGTGGCGTCTATTAAGTTGCTATTCCATGCAAAACTAAAGTACCACGAAACTGAAAAACCTAATAAAGCAACACACGCAGCTGAAATACTTGCAACGCGAAGCCATTTATTTTGCTTATCATGATGTTTGTTAGTGCTTGCTAAGTTTTGCTCAGGAAAAATAACACTTTCTAAAACATTCTTAATAAAGAAACTTTTAGATTGATTTATGTAATCTGTTTTCCCTGCGCTCGCATCATTTAAAAAGCTTGACGGTGTCCCTTCTTGCGTCGCACTGGTTAAGTACACCCCTCTGAACATGGGTAATTCTTCATAGGCATTGGGGGTGAAAATTTCTTTTAAAAAGTCATCACCTACGCCCTGCAATACCCGTAACTGTCGAGGGAATTCAAAAATCTTGGCACGAATAGCTTCGTTTCGCTCATTGATAAGCCGACGATTTAACATCTCTGTAAGCTTAGAAATTAAAGCATGGAACTCTTTATTGAACGCATCTACCTGAGTATCTTTATCTAAATCAAGTTCGAAGGTAATTCCCCAAACCTGCTCACATTCTTCTTCAGTTAGCTCAGCAAAAAACTCTCTAAAGCCTTCAATTAAATCAACTTTAGAAAAAATAACATAAACAGGAAATGTCATCCCTAGTTGGTTTTGTAATTCTTGAAGACGCTGTTTTATAGCACGAGCATGTAGGTTTCGCTCAGTTTTGGTCTGGCTCATTAGCTCAGAAATACCCATGCTGATCATCACGCCATTAATAGGACGTAACGGGCGATGCTTTCTTAATAACCCTAAAAAACCTTCCCATGCTCTTGAGTCATGTTTTGCGTGGCTACTTTGTGTTGTGTAACGCCCTGCGGTATCAATTAATACCGCTTTATTGGTAAACCACCAGTCACAATTACGGGTACCGCCTACACCATGAACTAAGTCAACGCCTAGCTTATCTTTTAATGGATAATCGAGGCCTGAGTTATGAATAACCGTTGTTTTACCTGCACCCGGAGGGCCAATCATAATATACCAAGGTAACTGATATATATTTTTACCTTTAAATAGCTTTACATCTTTTAGTAAATCTATAGCTTCATTCATTCTCGTTTTAAGAGTAGTAATTTCTTCGTTTACTTCACTACTATTGGCATCATTGTTATCAATTAACTCATCTGCCATTTTTTCATCGCGCTTATTTTGCTGCATAAGACGATAAATTTTGGTCACTGAAAAAACTAATAATACCAATAAAATAGTTAATAATCGTGATGCTACACCTGCAAGCGGTACATAGTCTGCCACTGCGATTAAAGGGCCACCAAACCAAATTAATAATGATAAGGCTAAAAAGCCGATAATTAATATAGCGGTTCGTGATGTTAGTGCGTAGGTTATTTTTTTAAATTTTTGTGAGAAACTCATTGCAGCCTCATTAAAATAATAGATCGATTTCAATTCGTCGGTTTAATGACCGAGAAGCTGAATCTGAATTGCTGGCGATAGGCTCTGCAGCGCCCTTTCCTTCTGGCCATAAACGACCGCTTAAGTTGGTACTTTTAGCCATTAAATTAGCAACCTGTGTTGCTCTGGCTAAAGAAAGATGCCAATTAGAAGGATACTTATCTGTACTAATTGGTAAGTCATCTGTGTGGCCCGTTATAAGCACTCGCCCTTTAGTTCCCTCTAAGCTTAACGCTAACTTTTCTAAAATAGGCTGAAATGATGGAAGTAGTTGAGAATCCCCTTGTTTAAACAAATTTTCACTGTTTATCGTTATGCGGATCCCATCGGAATTTTTTGCAACAGCAACAATCCCCATTTTAATTTCTGTTTGCAGTAACTGTTCAAGTACACGCAGCTGCTGATCTTTTTTATCAACCGTTTGATTAACAGCTAACGGATGAATGGCCGCTAGTTTTTCATTAATCGCAAAAACATCGTTATTTAGCTTCATATTTATTGATAGATAAATCATCAATAATATCAGCCCCAGCACAGAAAATATGACCCACAGTGGCACTTGATTTCTTAGTTCAACACCTGCAGCAACTCTTTGTTGCCAGTTTGGAGATAGTTTATTATTAATCGGGCCATCAAGCTGATTGAGTAAATGATAAAGCTGTGAACGATACTCTTCGACTTTTGTATCGCCGCCGGCATCTAATCGATATTTCCCTTTAAAGCCTAAGTTTAAACAGTGGTATTGCAACTCCAAAAACTGTTTGTTTTTTTCAGGTTGCCCTAACCCGGCATCAAGTAGAGTATAAAAATACTCACCACCAAAGGTTTCTTTGTGAAAAGTCGACAGCAGACTTTCATCAGCCCACTCCATTGAGCTCCACTTTGAATTCAATACAGACTCATCAAGAATAGCGCATAGGCAATAGCGTGAATTATTAATCACTTCTTTTGATAGGTGCTGGTTACGGACTTCCACTTCAAAACGCTTTATAGCCTCAACACAGCGGTGCTTGAGCGCTGCTAGATTGCTCATTTCAAGCGATTGATTTATGGATATCACAAGAGAAAAGCAATCTGTTGCCGCTTCTAACAAGGGATTTTTAAAAATTGATACCTTATTATTGCTCATCGGCTTTGCAGAGGGTGGCTCAACCGACATAACGGTTTTATCAGCATCATTTTGCGCTGCACCACTGCTTGGGGTATTTCGCCCTAGTCGGCCAGGGCGTGGTTTTATAATGGTTTCGTCCATTGAAACTCTTCCTTTTAAAAAGTTAAGTTCTAATAGCCCAAAGGCTTAATTGGAGTTCTGGGTAACTTCCTGAGAGGTGGATAGCAATTCCTCCGCTGGAGCGCAGTTTTTCCCAATGTTCACCATGGCGATTTAATTCAAAATAATGAAAACCAGCATGGTAAGGGATCTGTCTTGGCGCTGTTGGCAAGTTACTAATTGTAATACCTGGGATCTGGTTGTTAACAAGATCACGAATGGTTTCAACGCTGCCAATTTTAATTTGCGAAGGTAGAATTTTTCTCAACTCTTCATGCGGAACGCTTGCTTTAATTGCTAAAACAAACTGCGCTGAATTTAAAATAGATTTATCTTTTAAGGCACCAAACGAAATACCAAACTTACTTTGTTCAAGCTTAATTTCAGTCGCGGTTTGCTCAATTACATGGCTTAATGATTGGTATAAAAAGTTAACCACTTCACTAAACACTTGCCCTAAATTTGTGTGATCATAATTAGGTAATTTAGGCACTCTTTTATTAGCCGTGCTAAAGGTTGATAACTCACCTGCCAGTTCAATTAAGCGGCTATAAAACACGTTCGGATGTAAACTATTAACGCTGAGCAAATTATTAAATATCGCGTCATATTTATTTAGTGTTTGCAGCATTATAAAATCTGCAACTGACGTACTACCCGCATAACCTTGGCACAACCTAGCAGCAATGCTTTCAGCGCGTTGCTTTATCATTGAGCCAATTTCTCTCACTAGCCCCGATAAAGGTTTACACAGCCCTACTTTTAAAGAGGGAGGAATGTACTTTGCATCTAACTTTATTTGCCCTTCGCTGCTCACATCCACTATTCGTGCTAAAGGCAACACGATATACCCTGAATGATCATCAGAAGACAGCATCAACTTACTGTATACTTTTGCAACTTGAATTATTTCTTGAGACTGCGCTCCCAATAAGTCATCACTCACTGCCAAATCGTTAAGCTTATAGCGAGTAACCATATTATCGTCAGTTGACGATATATTAACGCCACTATTTTTTAGCGCAGGAATAGCCAAATAAACAACTTCGTCAAACACATCTTTATTAACCACTAAAGGCTCAGGTAAAGAGGTTGACTGAGGCATATCAATTGGCAGTAGATCCGGAGTAATTGCAGTTAATGAATCCACAGCGAATTGACCACTGTTAAGTAATTCATTATCAATACTAATATCTATTATTCCCCATGGATCAGCAAGGTTTCCACTGCATACTTGCTTAATCACATTTGAAATATATTTATCTGATTGCTGAAAGTGCTGAGGTCTTAAAAACATCCCCTCAGTCCAAGCAACACGAGTGTTATCACTCATTTTAAAAATCCTTTTTTATTGCTCTCTCATGTATGTAGCAATCGCTTCTACATTTACATTGATGTCGTCATAACCGGTGGGGTCAACTTCAATAACCGCTCTCCACCTTGCTTGGTCTATATTTCTGTAAGCAACAACAACCCCAACATAACGAGTATTACGATTAAGGCTCATTTTATATTGCTGTACTGAATCAGGCTGAAGCTCTAACTCATCCTTTTTTAATAAATCAGGGCCTAATATCTTTTCTGGCGTATCGTATAAACTAAAAAAATCCTGCGTGTCAAAAATTGTTCTTGAGCTCAACTCAAAAATTTTCATCACCACCGGAGAAGGGCGTTCTGATGTATCCGGATTAACATTTTTAGATACATTGATGATCAGATCTGTAGAAGGAGGTACGATTTTATTCATCGTAGTACATCCCAGTACCAAAAATAGTAAACTAAAACTCATTAAATAGAGCTTAACTTTATGCATTATTTACTTTCCTTTCTAGAGCGTTTCTTTGATTCGATCGTTATATGCTTTTAAAAAATCATCAGACATAGCCATAGCGCCTTTCGCGTTAACTTCCTGAGAAATATCATCATATAAACTTTGATATAACTTCCAGCATTTAGACTCTATTTGGCCTGGAATAATTTTTAACACGTTAGAATTATCGTTTGCCTGTTGATTAATTTGCACGGGAGAAACTTGCGATAACATCCCTTTGAGCACGCCATCTGCACCAGCGAGCAGTGCTTGCTCGTGCTTGCGTGTATCTACAAAGCTTTCTTTAATAGATTCATTCGAAGACAGAAAGCTTGCACTATTTTTTATGAACAAGTTCTGAATAACATCATCAATATTGGCAGAAAACTTCAATGGGTTGTTCTGTTCGGTCTGAAACATTGTATGGTTCAGTCTTAATTTGTTCTTTACAATCGCGCGTTGGCGTAAAGATTCCATGAGCTCTGTCAGTAATAAACTTAAGCCCTGCCCCATCTCAAACCACAGCTTTTCATTATCTAGAGCACTTTTAAGCTCATCCTTAATCCCCAATCCGTTTAAAAAGGCATCACAAAACACTTTATCATTTTGAGCAAAGCTTTTTACAGGCGCTGTTTGTTTTACAGCTTGCTGCTCAGCATTATAACGTTTAGTCGGCGCACTTTCTTTTATTGGAGCTGGAGTGTCAACTGGCGCTGAAGAATTCACTTCGTCATTACCAAGATCAAACTCATCGGTATTCATAAGGCGAGTTAGTTCATCCCAATCTTCTGGAATATGATTATCCGCTGTTGCTTGTTGTGAAATTACAGATACCGCAGGCATAGACTCATTCATAATTGAATCATTGAATAACGGCGCAGACTCTGCAGTTTGACTGCTATGTGAAGCAAATGTATTTGCTTGTTGAGAACTGTTTGAAGTAATAGGATTACTAATATCTGCGTGTGACTCGTCAGCTAAACTAACATCAACCTGAAAATCACCAATAGTTAAGACATCACTATCTGACAAACGTTGTTTATTACCTTGGCCTAAAGGCGCCACTGCAAAATTAATAAACAAGCCATTGGTTGAATTATCGTATATGTAAAAAGAATCGCCTTCTTTTTCAATTTTACCGTGCTTACTTGAGATAATTTTTTCAGGATCGGGGAGATGCCAATCGCATCCCTCAGAACGACCAAAAGTGAGTGAATCTTTTACAGTTTTGGTAGCTTCGATTTCAGGCGAAAGTCTGTGATAACTAGTGATGTTTAGTATCAGTTCCATTTGATAAGTCTGTCCCTATAGCATTATTGTGAACAGGATAAAGTAGAAGCGAAACTATTGTCAACATTGAAATTAACACAGAGAAATGTCGCATTGTAGATTTTGTCTCTAAAACAATACGCCCTATATACTCATCGACGGCGTTTGTTACTTTTCTTTTTAATGCTTTTTAACTAGGCCAAAAATAAACACTTTAGAGACATCTTCTGGCTTTAAACCGACTTTTTCAATTCACTATAAAGCGAGTTCACCGGCAACAATATGCTATTCAGGCATTGCTATAATTGTATATTTTTGTAAAATACATGCTTATATCAGAGGGAAAATTGATAGGTAAGTAGAGATTATTTACCTTTGTAATTATTTAACTAAACACAATAAAAGGATTTTTTAATGAGCAATATTAATGATAACAACGATAAAACTCAGATTGCTTCTCTAGACTCCAGCACAAAAAAAACATCAAGCATCCATAAACAAAACCTCCTCGGCAAAAAGATATCCGATCGCTACCTAATTGAAGAGCTCATCGGGCAAGGTGGAATGTGTTACATATATCGTGCGCGAGATACCTTTTTAGAAAACAGCGGTCGCTCTGAAGCATCGGTCGCTATAAAAGTGCTCCAAGAAGAGTTTTCCAACTCTGAAGAAGCTATTTCATTATTGAAAGATGAAACAGCAAAAACACAACAACTTGCTCACCCTAGTATTGTAAAAGTGTACTCAGCAGACTCTGATGGCGATTTATATTATGTCACTATGGAGCTCATTGAGGGAGAAACTCTAGAACAAATTATTAAGCGAAATAAACCATCAGGTTTAGCGTTTAAAAAAGCGAAAATTATTTTAGAGCAATTAACTGACGCCCTTATATATGCTCACTCACGTGGCGTAATACATAATGATCTTAAGCCTTCGAATATTATTTTTGACTCTAATGGTAACCTCAAAGTGCTTGATTTTGGTATTGCTAAACACAAAAGTTTGGACGACCAATATGCTGTTAAAAACGAAAGTGAGTTTGCAACCATTGGTGGTTATACTCCAACGTATGCTAGCCCTGAGCAGCTAAAAGGCGGCGAAGCATCCATTAAAGATGATGTATTTTCATTTGCCTGTATTGCTTATGAGCTTCTGAGCAGTAAGCACCCATTTAACCGCATTGCTGCAGATAAAGTCCCTAAAAATACTACTGTAAAAAAACCAAGTAATTGCCCTCTCCTTTTATGGAAAAATTTACATAAAGCATTATCTTTAAGCGCCAGCCAAAGACTCGATTCACTAGAACAAATTTCAAAAACGCTAAAAGTGAACTTAAAACCCGCTATTTTTGCCAGTGTGGCTAGTGTGGCAATTATTGCCTTAATCACTCAAAATTATTTTTCAAGCTCAGATAATACCAAGCAATTACAGGCACAACTTGATAACGCCAAGGCAATCAACCAACAAGTGGAAGCATGGATGTCTTGGCAAGGCCCTACTATTTTAAACAAACTAGAACAAATTCCGCCACAGTATGAGGTGCTTAAACAAGGATTACTCAGATCAAATCAGCAAAGTATATTAGATAGCTTTAATGATGAAGCAAGCCAGTTTAATAATATTGCGGGCCGTAAATTTAAAGATTTTGATAAAATAATAGCGGTCTATTCTAATGCACTGAACTACTATCCCGATTCAGAAAAGCTTTCGATGCAATTAGAAAGTGTATTGAGGGAGCGCCAATCAATTATTTTTGATATTACCGCGAGAATAGATTTATTACTCGAACAATCACGCTACAACGAAGACCAGCCCAATAGTATTGCTCATCTCGTTAAAGATCTAAAAGAAGTAGATAAAACTTACCGTTATCAACCAACAGATCTGCATCTTGATAACTTTACTGTTGCGTTAAACACAGCCATAGAAAGCGATGATGTCATCTCACAAAAAGTACTTTTAAATGTGGGTAAAATTGTATTTTCAAATAACAAAAAAGCAGAAGAGCTTCTTGCTAATTTAATGAAGCGTGAGTCTGCAATTAATGCACTGACCGCATACCAACAAAAGATTAATTTAGGCGAACAAGCTGAGTTTCCTCGTGCCGATGCGGTCGTTTTTTATGGTCCAAAGTTTCAACGCTTTTCTGCACAATTAGAAACTATTGAAGATCATAAAGCTTTAATGGAATTTGAAGAGTTTATTAAATCCGAATCGACAGCACTACCCAACGATTTTTCTCTTTTAGTATCGCTTAGAAAAGAATTATCGAGACGTTACATTAGTACAGCGAACGATTTAATGAAAAAAAGAATGTATAAAGCAGCTGAACGTTTGGTTGAAAAAAGTGAGGCCATCACGCAATCGTTAGACAATATGCTTTAAACAACTCTTATTTATTGCTCAAAAATAACACAGATATAATTGAATATAGATTAGTTAGCTATTAGACTAACCCAAAATATACATAATAAAGTCAAGGACGACGAGTGCATTTTCATCATCATACACTCCGCCAAGATTTTAAAATATTTAGACTTTTTATAATTAATGGAGTACCTATGAAAAATTTAAGCTTATTAGCTGCAGCCGTTATACTTACGGGTTGTTCGACAACTTCTAGTGTAAATAAAACAGAGGAAGTAGTTATTGAGCCAACGCCTCAAGTTAGCGAAGAGAATGCGCCGATATCACTGACTGTTATTACTAACCCTGCTGACTCTAGAGTACGCATTATGAATATAGTGCCTGTATATCAAGACGCTATAGAACTAGATGCAGGTAAATATGATATCGAAGTAAGTAAGGCAGGCTATGTGACTTATAGAAAATGGGTAACGGTTGACAAAAAAACCATCTTAACTATTGAGCTAGATGAAAAACAGCTAAGCCAGTCTGCGCAATAAGCGAATTATCAATTTAAAATGCCTTTATTACGCTCAATAAAGGCATTTTAAATACGGTAATAGGCAAACCACGCATAACTAATTACACTAATATTAAGTACAATACATACCCATAGCACTGCAATAAAAACTCGTTTTTGTGACTTATGCCGTAAACTTTGCTGCGCTATAAGTGCACCGGGCCATCCTCCAAATAAAGCCAATAGATGTAAGTGTCGTTCAGGTATACGACTGACTTTTTTATGGCTTGATTGTACCGCTTTTCGCTTATCCCATGCGTAATATACAAATGTAATACAGCTGATCGATGAAACATATATGGGTAAGTACATTTCAACTTCATTATTTAAGTAAGCTAACCAAAATAAGGCTATAAACAAGCTGGAAAATATAATTAAGCTACTTTTTATCAAAAAATAATCGCCTATAATGAAGATAATTAAAAGAAACACCAAGGTTAAATTATGACATATTTAAAGGCTTCGATGCTGCTGTTTTCACTATGTATATTCAGTATTCAAGCAAATAATAAAACGGATTTACTAGAGCCTGAGCTTGCGGTATTCACTCCTTACTTAGGTACTTGGCAAGCTGATTTTCATATAGATAAAAACCCGCTTCCAACTCAAGATGTGACCAAATGGGAGCGCACCTTAAATGGTAAAGCCATTCGCACTACGCATTCTATAAATGAAGGTGAGTATGGGGGCGAATCAATGATTTTCTATGATCGCAAAAAACAGTCATTAGTATTTTATTATTTTACTACGGCTGGCTTTTATACCAAAGGAGTCATGAAAGTGTTGAGCCCAACACAATTTGTTGCTTATGAAGACGTCACTGGCAGCCAAGAGGGCATCACTAAAGTTAAATCAACTAGTGAATTCAAGGATGAGCAATTTGTTGTTTCCACCAGTTATTTAAAAAAAGGTGAATGGACTAAGCCGCAAATTCGCACCTACCATCGCAGCAATAAAGAAGTAAAGTTTAAATAAGTTTTACTTATTGCCTTGTAATACCTAAAAACGTATTAGTTCTTTTAAAAACAGTGTTCTAGCCATTAATAATTACGATTTTGAACTAGAACACTGATCTTAAGTTACTTTATAAATTTTTTAAACGCATTATCAACAGGCGTATCTGCAAGATGGTTGGTGTAATTACTCATCACCTTTTGCGCAAGACCCAACACAATTTCAAGAAGCTGTTGTTTTGTATACCCTGCTGCAAAAAACTTTTCCTGCTGTGACTGACTTAACACACCACGTTCTCGTGTCATTTCAAGCGTTGTCTCACGAAGTGTCTCAAGTTTAGGATCAGCAAGCGGGGTTTTATTGACTAATGCATCCACAATATTCTCATCAACCTTCATGGCAGCCGCTATACCACTGTGTGCTGGCACACAATAATGGCACTCGTGCTCAACATTAATTGATTGCCAAACAACCGTTAACTCTTGTGCATTAAACGATGTTTTTTGAAATAACTCATGCAGTACTTGATAACCCTTTAGCAATGTTGGTGCCTCAGCCATCACAGCATGAAGATTAGGCAACATTCCAAAAGCGGCGACAGAGTCTGCTAGTAAAGGTTTTGCCTCTGCTGATGCATTTTCTTGCGTGTATAAGGTAAATTCAGCCATAGTTTGCTCCTATATAATAAATAGTATTAAGTCGTGTTGAGAAACATATTATTTGATTTTGAGCGGTCGCTCAAGTTAAAATTGAACAGTCGCTCAAATTAATAGAAACTATTATGGCCAATAAAATTAAATTTGAACGTGAACATGTTGTTCGCGTGGCAAGTCAGCTGTTCTGGGAGAAAGGCTTTCATGCTACTTCTACCCGCGATTTGCAGGAAGCTATAAATATGCGCCCAGGAAGTATTTACTCTGCATTTGGCTCTAAAGAGGGGTTATACAGCGAATCTTTAAAAGACTACACCGTACAGATGAAAAGCCAAATTGAGGGCTTTATAGCAAACTCTGATTCGATTTTAGGTGGTTTGCGGGCATTTGTTGAAAATGTAATTATTAAAACCAAGGACTGCAGTCCAAGTGCTATTTGTATGTTAGTAAAAGCAAATACCGAATTTGCTGAAAAAGACACGGCTTTAAGTGAGTTAAGCGCAGGATTACTGACTAAATTTGAATCTTATTTAACCACATTGTTTACCCGCGCTATTGAAAATGGTGAGCTAAGCGTTGATTTAACTGCAACTGCATACGCACAATTTTTCCAAGTGCAATTTACAGGATTACGAGGTTACTTTAATCGCCCTGCAGTCGAGCATTTGGCGATGCCGATGATCAACCAAATGTTTGTACTAATCAAAAAACTGTAATCCTATTGGGTGCTTGTCTTTGCGCTTAAATAAACTCTTTTTATATTCAGTTTGATTATTCAGCGTATAAAAAAGCGGCTAATCTGTATTAAATTAGCCGCTTGTTTAACTCTAAATAAAAAATTTACGTTTTCAACTTATTCAGCTCAGCGTCTTGCTGTGCAACCAACTTATTGAGTTCTTGGCTGCTATCGCCTGCCTGAGCAGATAAATCAGAGAGCTGAGATGCCGCATCAGAAATAATAGTTAAATTACGATTTATTTCTTCAGTGACCAAACTTTGCTCTTCAGCTGCGGTTGCAATATGGGTGATTTGGTTAGTTATTTCATCCACTTTTACAACAACACTGTGCAGTGCATCAAAGGCAGTAGAAGTTTCATCAACTGCATTTTCAGCACGTACAACGCCTTTTTCGATGACAGTTGAGGCATTTCCTACTTCTGATAACAAGCTATCAATTAGGCTGCTAATATCGTCGGTGGATGAGCGAGTTTTAGACGCTAAAGCCCTAACTTCATCCGCAACAACAGCAAAACCTCGACCATGTTCACCGGCACGTGCAGCCTCAATGGCGGCATTCAATGCCAGTAAATTTGTTTGCTCAGAAATAGTTCGGATCACATCCAAAATTTGCGTAATATCATTACTACGTGAGGCCACTTTTTCGACTGCTTGGTTGGCTTCTTTGATTTCCTCAGACATTGTTTTAACTTGGGTCATCGCAGAAGATAAACTCGACTCGCTGCTAACCACTAAGGTATTGATTTCATCAGCTTGTTGCGCAGATTGCTCAGAAGCTTTTGCCACTTCAAGTGCTGTCGCGCTCATTTCGTTCATTGCCGTCACCACACTTTCAATTTCTTTAAACTGTGCCTGAACATTATGCTTGGTTTCTACGGCAATATTTGAGGTAACTTCGCCTTGATGCTTGGTTTGATCCGAGACCGCTTTTAGCTCACTAATAAGTTCACGCAGTTTTGATAAAAACTTATTAAATCCTCCGGCCAAAGCTATAAGCTCAGCATGCGTATCCACATGTAGTGTTTGTGTTAAATCACCTTCAGAGCTGGCTAGGTTATCTACACGTTCTTGTATTTGTTTAAGTGGCGCTACAACACTGCCTACAACAAGCTTCATTACTATAAATGCCAATACCGCAATCACAGTTCCCGTGATCAAAATAATCACACCCAGCTCTTTTGCAGCCTCAGACATCCCAGCAGTTAATTGAATAGGTCCTTCAAAGGCAAGTTCAGCGGGTACTTCAATTAGCAGCATCCATTTCACATCAGCAAGCTTAATTTCAATCGGGTAAGACACCATTATTTCAGCGCCTTGTTTGTTTGTTCCTTTGGTGCCTTTTAGAGCTTTATAACTCTCATAACTTTTAGCGCTAACCGCTTCTTTTAAAGGGCGACCTAGTTTTTCTTTGTAGTGGCTCGTACCGACAATTAAACCTAAATGACTAAGTAACGTTACTTTTGCTTTACCATCGTAAAGCGCTTTTGAAAGCTCTTCTGTCAATTTTTGAAATACAGGTAGTGTAATATCCGCGCCTGTTACCCCTACAAACTGGCCTGATTTAATAATAGGCACCACTAAAGAGGTCATCATTTCAGAATAACCCGGTGTTATTTCATAGAGGTAGGGTTCCATGATACAGGGTTTTAATTTGTCTTTTGCACACAAGTACCATTCGGCTTCACGTAAACCGAATTCATTAATTTTATCAACATATTTTTCTGAGGCATCTTCTACTACTTGTTGTTCAACAACGCCGTTCGAATTTCTCGTTAGATAAACCTCTAGTGTGCCAGCTCCAGCAACTGAGTGATCGTACCCTTGGGTAAAATCACTATCTTTGCCATCAAAGCCATTTTTTTCAAACTGTGAGTAAATACTAGAAATAACATCATTGCTTTCTAGTATTGAGCGATTTAGTAGAACAACAGATTCTCTGTCTATGGATGTTTTATCGGCGTCTTCTAAAATACTGCCAAGAGCGTATGGGATCCGATAAGCTTCATTGATAAATGCAGCAATTTTCTCACCGTATGCGGCTGCATTTGCGGTTAAGCGACCATCTACTTCACTGACAATTAATGTTTCTGCCTCTGAAGAGGTTTGTGCATTACTTGATGATAATTTAGACCACAATATTCCTGAAAATAGTACAACCGTTAAAAGTATACTTCCAACACTTATCCACAATAACTTTTTTGCTAACGCTATTTCCCGCATTAAAATTACCTTACCTTACATATGTATTTTTTAGTTTAGACCAATTAAAAGAACATACTATAAAATATTTCAGAAATACCGTTTAGTGACTTATTTTAGTATTTAGTGTTCGGCTAACTTTGTTTAGTTAACCGCTGAGTGATTAAACAAACGAGCAAAAGTAAGCTAGCGCTTACCCACAAACAGGCCTGCAGTCCATATACTTTATACATAAAACCAGAAAGTACTGTCCCGACCAGTCTTCCTGCAGCGTTAGCCATGTAATAAAAACCTACATCCAGAGAAACACCATCACTTTTAGCAAGGCTGACAATCAAATAACTGTGTAATGATGAGTTAATAGCAAATGCAGCACCAAAAATAAATAACCCAACAATTAGCGTAGTGTTTACAGCTATATTCAACTGCATCAAACAGGCCAATAACAAGGTGACACACGCCAATACTCCCCCCCAGTAAAACGCTTTCTTTATCGCATCATTACTGACAAGTGACTTACCCGTAATTTTTGGTGCTTGAGATTGCACTACCCCATAAGCAATCACCCATAGTGCCATAAAACCACTAACCCACCAGTGTGGCCAATTAAATTGCGAGGCTAAATAAACAGGCAGTGCAACAACAAACCATACATCACGAGCAGCAAATAAACAAAACCGAGCGGCACTAAGTAAATTAATTGCCCTAGACTTAGAAAATAACGCTTTAAATTTTGGTTTATTTTTAGCTTTGCCTATATCACCCTCTAAATACACTAAGCTAATGATCCAAGCGATAGTTAAAAGCATAATTAAAGCAACTAACGCTCCAACAAATCCTAGTAAAGTAAGTAATAGCCCCCCTAAAAAGAAGCCAACTCCTTTTAATGCATTTTTAGAGCCCGTTAATATAGCAATCCATTTGTATAATTGGCTTTGCTGATTATCACCTTCGGGAACTAAATATTTAATCGCACTTTTAGCGCTCATTTTATTGAGATCTTTGGCAACCCCACTTAATGCTTGCGCTAACATTACATAACTTACCGATAACCAATCGCTTGGTGCACACAACATAGCTAAGGCCACAACTTGCAACCCTAATCCTATGTTCATGGTTTTATTTAAACCTAAATGCGCACCTAACCAACCGCCAATTAAGTTAGTAATAACCCCAAATAACTCATAAAACACAAACAGCATGGCAATCGCGAGCGCGCCATACCCTAACTGATGAAAATACAGCACCACCAGCATGCGAAGTGCGCCATCTGTTAGCGTAAAAGCCCAGTAATTACCCGTAATAATGCCATACTGTTTTAAAGCCGATGGTAAATTGGCGATTTGTGAAAACATCTTCAATACCCTGAACTAGTTTACTAAATCACTTTGTCCTACTTTGAGCATCAGCTCAGCAGTCCGGTTGGCATAACCCCATTCATTGTCATACCAAGCATAGAGTTTAAGTTGAGTATGGTTTATAACCATTGTCGAAAGCGCATCTATAATTGTGCTACGAGGGTCTGTTTTGTAATCAATAGATACCAATGGCTTTTCTTCATAGCCTAAAATGCCTTTTAGCTCGTTATTAGCCGCTTGCTTAAACCATCCATTCACTTCTTGTTCGGTTACACCACGCTCTAGTTCAAACACGCAATCAGTAATTGATGCATTGGTTAGGGGGACTCGAACCGCATGGCCGTTTAATTTTCCTTTAAGCTCAGGGAATATCTGCGTAATAGCCGTTGCACTGCCGGTAGTGGTAGGAATTAAACTTGTTCCGCATGAGCGCGCGCGACGTAAATCTTTATGAGGTGCATCTATAATGGTTTGGGTGTTGGTAATGTCATGAATCGTTGTTATGGATCCATGCTTAATCCCTACTTTTTCTTGCAATACTTTTACCAAAGGCGCTAAACAATTTGTTGTGCATGAAGCCGCGGTAACAATTTTATGTAACTGCGGATTATAAAGATGATCGTTCACCCCTATTACCACATTCAAAACACTCTCTTCTTTAACTGGGGCAGTAACAACCACACGCTTTACACCTTGCGCTAAATAAGCGTTGAGTAATTCTGTTGTTTTCATTTTACCGCTGGCTTCAATCACCACATCACATTGTGACCAGTCAGTCTCTGCAATCGATTTATTATTCGTTACTTTAACCGTATGCTTTGCTACAGAAAAACTATTATCATCGGCTTGCACCTCATATTTTAGGCGCCCGTGAACCGAGTCAAATTCTAATAAATGGGCATGTGTTTTCGCATCAGCAGCCACATCATTAACATGTACAAATTCAACCTCAGGCCAATCAATTGCCGCTCGTAAGGTTAAACGTCCGATTCGTCCAAAACCATTTATGCCTACTTTAATCGTCATTATAAAATTCCTTTAGTTAGTCACAGCATTTTAAAATTCGCTCAGGACGCTTGCCCATCACATTTAAACGCTGTAATTGATGCTCATAAAATGTAGGGGTGGCATGTAATGTTTTTGTAATTACATCTTTCGCCCAATCAGGTAGTGATTTATTTAAGCTATAGAACACCCATTGATTTTGCTTACGATCAGCAAGCAAACCGCATTGACGTAATACAGCTAAATGCCGTGAAATTTTAGGCTGGCTTACATCAAGTGCCGCCACTAATTCACATACACATAACTCATCTTCATGCGCAATAAGCAGTATTGTCTTTAAGCGGGTGTCGTCAGCGATACATTTAAAAAAATGCAGAGGATTTAGTTGATTCATACAGTGTAGTCTTGTTTTGCATACAACAACAATATATGAAAAGAAAGACATATGGAATAGTGAATATATGAAATTTCATATATTCAGGTAAAGTTATCTATTTTCCGCGTCAACTCAAGTTTGGCTTTTAGAGGTGTGCCCAATAAAAAACACGCAATGATCACTCATGGCGTGTTTTTATAAACAATATAAAGAGGTTAATTAAATAACCGACAGCTCTACTTCAATATTGCCACGAGTTGCATTTGAATATGGACATACTTGATGTGCTTTCTCTACCAAGGCTTGTGCCGCTGCTTTGTCCATATCACCTAGTGATACAGCCAATTTTACAGCAATACCAAAACCGGCATCAATCGCACCAATAGACACTTCAGAGTTAATGTAAGTATCACTTGGTAACGCAATTTTTTCGCTACCCGCTACAAACTTAAGTGCACCAATAAAACAGGCAGCATAACCTGCTGCAAATAATTGCTCTGGATTAGTGCCTTGTCCATCGTCACCACCTAACCCTTTAGGTGTTGATAAGTTAACATTTAAACGACCATCATCCGATTTAGCAACGCCTTCACGTCCGCCTGTTGCCGTTGCTTTTGCTGTATAAGCTACATTTTGTAATACATTCATAGTGAACTCCTAAGATTAAAATTTCTAAGTTAATTACTTTGCATGCAAAATAATAGATCAACTAAATTCCGATTGCAAATACTTTGCATGCAAACTAAAATACTCTGTATTGAAATGAAGGATAAAGCGATGTCGTTTGAACAGTTAAAATTAAAAAATCAGTTATGCCATCGTTTATATATGGCGTCCAACAGCATAGCCCGTGCCTATCGAGAACCTCTAGCTGAGCTTAACCTTACCTATCCTCAGTATGTTGTTATGATGGCGCTGTGGGAACAAGATGAAGTAACTATCGCTGAGCTAATAGATAAAACCGCAATTGATGGTGGCGCGCTTACTCAAATATTAAAAAAAATGACCGACAAGTCATTACTTAACGTTATAAAAGACGAACACGATAAGCGTAAGCGTTTGGTGCAACTGACTCACACGGGTCACTCTTTAAAACTTGAAGCTGCCGACATCCCAAAAAGGATTTTTTGCAAATTTGACAGTATCGACACAACCCAAGCACAACAATTAATGCAGTTACTCGACTTAGTGGTCAATGATCTGACCGACTAAAAACCCAGCTTTACCCAGCTATAACTTAACAAACAAGGCGTTAATTAATGACTCATTTAAAAAAACGACTTATTGCTATTACTTACAGCATTACATTACTGGTAAGTAATGGAGCACTTGCCAATAATAGTGAATTAACCACTGTTGCGACATTTGATGCACAACACCCGCCTGGCAACATAGCCATTACGCCATCTGGCCGTAAGTTTTTATCTATACATGGTTTTTATGGGCAAAATCAAAAAATCATGGAGCTATTAAGTGATGGCACCACTAAACCCTACCCTAATGAGCAATGGGCTTACGCATACAACAAGGGTAAAGGCTTTTACGGGGTACTCGGTGTTAATGTATCAAGCGACGGCATACTGTGGATGCTTGATACCTCAGGGCCTGATCATGCGGGGCGATTAGTTGGTTGGGATACCAACCAAGAGCAACTGCATAAAATTATTTACCTAGCCAAACCAACAATTACCGATACCTCGTTTTTAAACGATTTAGTTATCGATAATAAACACGGCGTTATTTACATTGCCGATACAGCACAAGGCAGTCAGGCTGCGATTATTATAGTAAACCTAAAAACCGGTGAAGCGCGAAGAGTATTACAAGATAGCCAATACACCACCGCCGAAAATATTGATATGGTTATTAATGGCCGAACAATGCGCCTAGGCGGACAACCTGCGCGTTTAGGTGTTAACCCAATTACGCTTGATCCTAACGAAGACTGGCTTTACTTTGGGTCAATGTCGGGGACTTCGGTTTATCGTATTGCCACCAGCGCAATTAACAACGAGCAGCTTTCAGCAAAAGCGCTAGAAGCTAAAGTAATGCGCTACGGCACTAAACCCATTTCCGACGGCATTACGGTGGATGGGGGCGGTAACGTCTATGTGACCGATATAACCAATGGTGCAATTGGCGTCGTAAAACCAAATGGCGACTATGAAGTGTTATTTAAAGATGATCGCCTAAGCTGGCCAGATGGCTTTAGTTATGGTGCAGATCATAAAATATATTTTACAGTAAACGATTTGCACAACTCGCCGGTGTTAAGCAATGATAAAACTCAAAACCCTAATAAGTTTAAAGTGATGTCGTTTACGCCCCTTGTAAAAGGTAAAGTAGGTCGTTAATAACCTAACGCAATTACCCTAGCCCTGTCATGTAATGCAGGGCTTTATAACATCACACCAAAAAAGTGCATATTTTATAATCACTCCCCCAATTTGGTGCCTCAACCAAACTAGGTATTAAAGAAATAATAGTAAATATCTGATTTATATTCATAAAATATTCAATAAACAATTGGCATACTTCTTCCTTATATTTAATTGTCATTAGTTACACCAAGGAAAAAAATTATGTCTAATTTATACAACACTCTTTATTTTTTATGGCGCTTAGATATCACAGTGTGGCAAGTTAATGAGCCAACAAATACGCATACCACCAGTGAGAAAGAGCGTATCTACTCGCGTTAAAAACTATTTTTGAACAGACTTTGCAAGCTAAGTCATAGCGTTGTATTGTAAAAGACTATTTAATTGGTTAGTGGAACGTGTATGCATGCTTTAGAAGTTAATTTTGACGGCTTAGTCGGCCCTACTCATAACTACGCAGGTTTGTCGTATGGCAATGTTGCCTCGTTAAATAACGCGGCGAGCTTTTCAAATCCGCAAGAAGCAGTATTGCAGGGCTTGGCTAAAATGAAAGCCATGCGCGATAAAGGCTTAACCCAAGGGGTATTTGCGCCTCATGCTCGCCCAGATTTAAATGTATTGCGGCGTTTAGGGTTTACTGGCAACGATGCACAAGTCATTAATAAAGCCTTTAAAGCCGATCCTATTTTATTGCGCGCTTGTTACTCTGCCTCAGCCATGTGGACCGCTAATGCAGCCACCGTATCGCCTTCACCTGATACTAACGACGGCAAAGTACACTTCACTGCGGCTAATCTAAATAATAAATTTCATCGCTCTTTAGAGCCAAACACCACTACACGTTTGCTCAAAGCGATGTTTAATAACGAACAATACTTTGCACACCATTCACATTTGCCTGAGCAAGGTTTTTTTGGTGATGAAGGCGCAGCAAACCATACTCGCCTGTGCGACAGCCATGGTGAAACCGGGCTAGAATTATTTGTATTTGGTGCAAGTGCCTTTAACAGTCAGCTTGTTAAACCCGTTAAGTTCCCTGCAAGGCAAACCTTGGAAGCGTCTGAAGCCATTTGTCGATTGCACAATATAAAAGATACCAGCCAAATACTATTACAACAAAACCCTGATGTGATTGACCAAGGGGTGTTCCATAATGATGTAATCGCGGTGGGTAACGCTAATGTTTTATTATGCCATCAGCAGGCGTTTTTAAATCAAACGCAAGCATTAGACGATATCCGCGAAGCCTATGTAGGTAACAAACAGCTTTATATTATTGAAGTGCCAACCAGCAAAGTGAGTATTCAAGATGCCGTTAGTAGCTATTTATTTAATAGCCAACTGGTTAGCCTTAGTGACGATAAAATGTTGCTCGTTGCCCCACAAGAATGCCAGCGTAATCCTGCTGTAAAAGCGTATATTGAAGAAATGATTATTGACGATAACCCCATAAATCAAGTGCAGTTTTTTGATTTACGCCAAAGCATGCAAAATGGCGGCGGACCTGCTTGTTTGCGTTTACGCGTGGCGCTTAATAGCCAAGAATTAGCAGCGGTAAATCCTGAGGTTATTTTAGATGAGCAAAAGTACACCCAATTATGTGATTGGGCTACGCGCCATTACCGCGATAAACTCGGTGCTAACGATTTTGCCGATCCAGCGTTATTAACCGAAAGTTATCAAGCGCTTGATGAGTTAACCCAGTTACTTAGCCTAGGATCGGTATACCCATTTCAACTAGAAGCTTAATTGCTTTCGGCTACTAGGGTTTGAAACATACGTTCAAACCCTTATCGCTAATCTCTCTAAATTCAATTAAGGTTAAGTTTATATAATTATACTTATAGCTTAACTATTCAAAAAAATATGATTCTATCTATTAGGGTAATGAATTACTCCTGATAGCATGCTTAAACGACATTACTGTCACTTAATTAACCCTAACTAACTCATTTAATTGAGTCTATACACTCAAGCTTGGCAGAATTCCAAAAAAGGAGACAAACCATGGCAACACAGAAAGTAATTTTAATTACCGGCGCATCGAGCGGCATTGGCGAGGCAACCGCTAAAACATTAGTTAATAATGGCCACAAAGTGATCTTAACCGCGCGCAGCGAAGATAAACTCAATAAACTAGTTGACGAGTTAGGCCATGAAAATGCATTTAGCGTTTCAGCCGATGCCACTGCATTTAATGAACTTGAGAATGTAGTGAGTAAAGGCGTTGAAAAATTTGGCCGATTAGACGTAGCATTCGCTAACGCCGGCATGGGTGTGTCATCACCTGGTACAGAGAATGGCGATCCTCAAGAGTGGTCAGCCATGGTTGACCTTAATATTAAAGCATTGCTTTGGACTGCTAAACTCACTTTGCCTCATTTACGTGAAAACCAAGGACATTTTATTTTAACCAGCTCTGCAGCAGGACGAAGACCCATTGATGGCTCTATTTATGGTGCCACTAAATGGTTTGCTCATGGCTTTGGTCAAAACCTTGCAGAAGAAATGAAACCTTGGCATGGCCGATGTACAACCATAGCCCCAGGCATGGTGAATACACCATTTTTTGATGAAGCAAAACCAGATAAGCTCGACCCTCAAGACGTGGCCGATGCCGTTTTGTTTGCCATTGAAGCTAATCAGCGTAATAGCGTACGCGAAATCTATTTAATGCCCACCAACTAATAATAAAATATAAAGGCCAATGTTTATTGGCCTTTACTATAAAAGTGCTTACCTGTGCTTTATTCAAATCACTATCTATTCAATCAATAAAAAGTCACTCATTGAAACGCCGCTTACCATGCTAAATCACAACTTTATGTCTATTATATAAAGAAAGTAATTCAATAACTGGAACCCATTTAATGGCTCCCAATAAAACTAATAATATGCCAGCTCATCAATATGTTACTAATGACCCGTTGCATCAACTTTTTGATGCTGTCGATTCTATTTCAGTACAAGGTTACGATGAGCAACGACGTGTTATTTATTGGAATAAAGGCAGCGAATTACTTTATGGGTATACACACCAAGAAGCCATTGGCAAAAAACTCGAAGATTTAATTATACCCGCGCCAATGCGAGAGCCCGTTATTAAAGCGCATAGTAATTGGATTAAGTATGATATTGAAATTCCCGCATCAGAACTAATACTCAGCCATAAAAATGGCAATGATGTAGCCGTATTTTCAAGCCATGTTATGTTTACCAATCAGTACAATACCAAACAAATGTACTGTATTGATATTGATCTGTCTGAGGTGCACAAAGCACAAGCAGAAGCCGTATTTAATGCCACCATGCTCAAAACTTTATTTGAGGCAATTCCTGATTTATTTTTTGTATTAGAGCAAAATGGCACTATTACTGACTACCATGCAAATAATGAAAACGATTTATATATTTCACCTAACCAGTTTATTGGTAAAAAAATGGTGGATATATTACCTGAAAAAGTAGCGAAAAAGTTTCAGGTTCATATAGAAAAAACGATAACACAAGACAGTATGGTCAGTTTTGAATACGAATTAAGCATGCCTGAAGGCGTAATTTATTACGAAGCGAGATTGCGTTTACTGCCCAAAAAAAACCAAATTATGGTGATTATTCGTGATATTAGCGAACCACACCGCTCCGCTGAACTAATTCGCCATCAGGCCCACTTTGATAGCTTAACCGATTTACCTAATCGCTTTTTATCTCTAGACCGCTTATCACAAATATTACTGGAAGTACAAAAGAGCCACGAAAAAGCCGCAGTGTTCTTTTTAGATCTTGATGACTTTAAAAAAGTGAATGACTCTTTAGGCCATGAAGTGGGCGATGAACTATTAATTGCGGCAGCAGCAAGATTACAGCAAACACTTAAAAAAAGTGACACAATAGGCCGATTAGGCGGCGATGAGTTTATTGTTTTAATATCCAATTTAAATGATGAAAACGATGCTTTAGCGATTGCTGAGCGGTTACTTCAAGCATTTAGGAAACCCTTTAAACTTGTAGGTAGAGACTTAATACTGACATTAAGTATTGGGATTGCTATTTCCCCTAAGGATGGCACCTGCGCCTCTGTGTTGTTACGAAATGCCGACACCGCTATGTACCAAGCAAAAACTATGGGGCGAAACACGTCCTCTTTTTTCACCCCACAAATGAACGTCGCCATGCGCCGCCGCTTTGAAATAGAAGAGCAAATGCATGGTGCACTGGAGCGTAATGAATTTGAGCTTTATTACCAACCACAAATAGATGTAAAAACAAACACCATCGTTGGCGCTGAAGCCTTGCTTCGTTGGCATAATATAGTGTTAGGGGAAATAACCCCAGATGAGTTTATCCCAATTGCAGAGCAAACCGGCTTAATTACGCCTATTGGTGTATTTGTTCTTCAACAAGCCTTACGCTTTTTAAATGAATGGCAATCAATTAACAAGCAAAACTATACCATGGCGATTAATTTATCACCGCGCCAATTCAGAGACCCGGAACTGGTTAATATAATTAAACACACTCTGCATAAAAATAGTATTAATAATGAATGTTTAGAGCTGGAAATTACCGAAGGGGTGCTGATGAATAGCCAAGCGTCAATTCATGATGCCTTATTGCAAATTGATGAGCTGGGCATAAAACTGTCAATGGACGACTTTGGCACAGGGTATTCATCATTAAGTTACTTACGAGAATACCCTTTTGATGTGCTAAAAATTGACCGCAGCTTTATTACTGGCATAACAGATAACAAGGCAGACTGTAATTTAGTGAAAGCGGCCATAGCTATGTCACACAGCCTAGAAATAAAAGTAGTGGCTGAGGGGGTAGAAACCAAAGAGCAGCTAGATTTACTCAACGAGCTAAACTGCGATATTGCTCAAGGATTTTATTTAAGTAAGCCCTTGCCGGCCGCCAAGCTGCTCAATTTTTCATTGCGTTACTTAAAAGCACTTTAGTTAAAAAGTGCTTTTATAGTTATGTTTTAGCTCATGATTTTAAAGAGTAAATCGCGCACAGTAGCGGGCTCAAACGGTTTGTCACATATTGCGTCCACACCCGCTTGAGCAATATTAGCTAAATGGGTATCGTTAGCTTCTGAGCTCACCATCAAGATTGGAATATGCGAGTACGCATTCGATTGCCTTACCGTTTCAGTTAATTCTTTACCGTCCATTTCTGGCATATTGTAGTCAGTAACAATTAAATCAAATGATTGGCTGTTTAACATTTCAATTGCTTGTTTACCGTCTTCGGCCTCTACCGGTGCTGGAATTCCCATCCCCGCTAGCACTCTTATAATGTGTTTTCGTGCAAAACGGCTGTCATCAACTACAAGCACTCTAAGAAGCGTCACATCAAAGTGCTCTAGTTCCACTTCTTGCTCGCTAATAATATCCAAAGTCGCTTTAAGCGCTCGGGTTATTTCGTCGGCACTAAACGGTTTAGGTAAAATCGCTAATACCCCCGATTGCCTAAGTTGCTCTAAATGGCGCTTATTACGCTCGCTCGATACCAACATAAATGCCTGTTGCTCAGTATTACTATTACTGCGTATTGCCTGTAATAAAGAATCTGCAGTACCGTCACTAAAATACATACTACTAATGACTAAATCAGGGTGATAATTTGATAAAGCAGCCAGCGCGTTTTCTTGAGTGCTGGCCGTTTCAATTTGTGTAACACCGCACTGAGCCAGTGATTTTTTTATTAGCTTTTGTTGAACTTCAGAAGGCTCAACTAATAAAATAGATAAGTTGGCTATTGCCGTTAAATCACTCATTTCAATCCTGTTAATATTAATTCTATAATTTTTATAACGCTCATTATAAAGTAATAACTTACAAGAAAAAGCTAAAACAGCAACAAAACAGCTTGTTTACCTAAACTCAACACACTCAGCTTAAAAACGGTAGTTTATGCCCGCATAATAACGTCTTCCCGAATAGCTTGAGTTTAATAACCGAGACTCTGTATCGTTACCTAGGCGCTTTACCGACTCAGATTTAGTTAAATTAATAACTGCAGCGGTCAAACTCAAATCCTCTAATAAATTAATCGAAGCATTTACATCAACTTGCTCGTATGGGTCTTGGTATACATTTAAGCCGCTATTTAAACCCAACACAGTTTCACCGCGTTTATTATAAGAAGCTCGAATATTAAAGGCATCTCCCTCATAATATATCGAGGTATTGTATTGATACTTAGCACTGCCTATTAGTGGCGATTTACCAAACTCTTTACCATCCACTTCTACATCGGCTTTATTGGTTTTGTTATAAGTGTAGTTTGCATAAAAACCAAAACCACTATCAAAGGCATGCTGTATAAATACTTCCGCCCCTTTAGATACGGCATCAGTGCCATTACCTACTGTGCTATATGGCGATATAGTAATATTTCCTGCCTCAACAATGCCCTCTTTACCAGCAAAATCTTGTTGTACATCAATGACTAAGGGTACAACAAAATTATCAACAGTTTTATGAAACAGCGCTAAACCAATGGCAGAGCCTTCGCTGTAGTAATATTCAATAGATAAATCAGCTTGCACCGACTCAAATGGCTTTAAGTTTTTATTACCGCCACTGCCACTAAAACCCGGAATTTCATTAAACTCAGCTCTATCGTCTGCCCACTCATCTGAGACAAACGTAATGCGTTGTTGTGCGCCTAAATCGGCATAATCAGGTCGTGACATCACTTTAGCAACCGCGCCTCGTACCACTACATCATCACTTATATCCCAAGCAATATTAAAGCTAGGAAGAATTTGAGTATCGGTACTCTCTTGAGTAATAAGTTGATAGTCTTCAACAAATCGATCATCTCCCGTTACCGGCTCGCCGGTGTCATCATTGGTATGATCTAATAAATAAGTATATAGGTCGGTTGATGATGTCATGGTTTTAGTGCGCACCACACGCACCCCTAAATTACCTCGCACGCTATTAAACTCAAAGTCACCTTGCAGATAAAACGCCGCTATTTGCTCTTCAATATCATAAATAAAGTTATCTTCTTTGCGTGTATACGGCACATAATGACTGGTCACAATGTCACGATATTTTTGCCAATCAATACCGGGCATTTGGTTTATATTAAAACCACCAGCAATGTTACCCTCGTTAATAAACACGTCTTGTGCTAGTGGCATACCGTTGTTCCACTGATAACTGTCAAAACGTGTGATCCCCCCCTCGCTGGCTTCTCCTGCAGCAATATCAAAATTAGGATCTAAAAAGAAGGTATTACCGGTTTCGCGATGCAGCGTAGCTTCTCGGTACTTTACGCCGGTTTTAATTGTTCTTAAAATGCCCCAATCGGTATAAATATCAAAGTCAGCTTGGTAGTAATCTTCTTCGAGTTCACTGCGTACAAAACTTGAATTTGACGAGCCCGGATCGCGACCGCCTCCCACGCCATTAAGTAGGTTTGCTAGCGTATTTGGGTCTATATTTAAACTAATGTCGTTTTCATTAATTTGCCAACCCGCTGTTTGCGATGCATTTTCTATACGGCTTTCATTTTCACCGGCGTTTGAACTTTTATACGCCGCTTCCCAACTCTCCTTTGGCCCGCCTTCAGAGCGCGTATTGCCCGCCACAAAACGGGCTTTAAAATAATCGCCTTCATAGGTTAAATTAAAATCAAAGGTGTTTGAGGTCGACTCTTCACGCACATAACGGCCTCGCATCCACGGCAATTGCATATCATTCTCTGCGCCACTCGCAGCTGCATCAAATTGCATCCCATTGATAATAGTGCCCGACTCATCCAAACTTACATCGGTTAAAAAGTCAGGATTTAAAGACCACTCAGGTATATCAATCACCGACTCTGTTCTATTTTTATCAAGTGAAAATCCAAAATAGTTAAAGCCAATTTCAACACGGCTGGTTGGACGCCACTGCGTGCTAAATTGCACCCCTTCTCGCTCACGTAATTCGTTTACAATTGAGCCACGAACCACTTGAGGAAACCAAACATCGTTATAATTATTACCCTGAGCATCACTTATTGAGCCCCACTGATTATTGTTTTCAACCAGCTCGCCATTGGTATCTACCGGGTTATCACCGGCAAAGCGCCATACGTTTGCATCTGTGCCTCCTGAGAGAGTTCGGTTAGTGCGTTTTTGTGAGGTATAACCAAACAACATGCCAAAGGTATCAGCCTCGTTCTTCCAAGAATAAAGCGCGGTTAACTGCGGCTCAGATTCTTCAGTCACATCGGCATAGGTGCTTTCAATGTTAATTACTCCAGAGTTTGCCTCCATACTCAGCGGTTTACGACTATGCATTAATACCGTGCCGCCTACGCCCCCCTCATCTAAACGCGCTTCTGGCGATTTATACACTTCCACGCTTTCAATCATGGCTGAGGGCAGTAATGCATAATCAAATGAGCGAGACGGCTCACCTGGTGATGACGCAATAAAATTACCATTTAGCTGAGAAAAGGTTAGCTCAGATGATAACCCCCTAATACTTACCGATGAGCCTTCGCCTCCGTCACGGTCAATCACCACGCCAGGTACGCGTTGTAATGAATCAGCGACATTTTTATCAGGAAACTTACCAATATCTTCTGCTGTTATGGCATCAACCACAGAGCTCGATAAACGCTTTATATCTAAATTAGCCGCCATACTGGAACGAATACCACGCACCTCAATGACTTCCATATCTTTGCTTTTTAATGTTTTATCTTCTGCTTCATCAGCATATGCATGATTGACAACAGATAGAATAGACACGCATAGCGTTGATTTAATAAAAAGTGGAAGAGAGTGATGTGCAGCGTGGGTTATCCGATGAGCGGTCATAGTTTTAACAGTTCCATTTAAAATACAGTTAATACTTAAAGATGAGCGTACCGGCTAAAGCTGATACGAAAAAAGTAGCTGTATTTTACACAACCAAACTTAATAGTTTGTTAATGTAAACTGATAAGTAACTGAATAAACTATCAAAAAATAGTCAATTCGAATAAAGGTAGGAAGTTAAGCAGCAAAATTGCTATTTAGCTGCTTATTAAAAGAGCATAAAAAAGGAATGACGCGATTAAACAGCAATACACCATTATTTTTTATCACTAATAGCCTGAATATAATAGCCTAAACTCGCATGAGAAAGTTCTCCCATATGACTGGTAACTAACTCACCTTGGCTATTATAAAACAAAGTGGTTGGTAAGCCCGCAGCACCTGATTCGCGACTCACATTACTACTTTGATCAAAAAACACATGATTTAGGTCGAGTTGCTGTTCATCAAGGAACGCTTTTACCGTGTGTAAGTCTTCGCCTTGATTGACAAATGCCACCGTGATATTCGGGTTATTTTTTTGAGCCGCTTGCAGTACCGGCATTTCTTTTCGACACGGCGGACACCACGACGCCCAAAAGTTAATCACCACCGGCTTACCTTTGAAGTTTTGTAAGTTAACTTGCTGCCCTTGAATATTATGCACAACAGACTGCGGTAACTGCACACCCGTTTGATAAATAGACAGCGCAAAATTAGGAATAATCATTGAACAAAAACCAACAAACCCAGCAATAGCGTAGTTTTTCATTACCGCTTTTTTACCACGTGCATAAAACGCTAAAACCACTATACCGCTGAGCCAGCCATAATAACCAATAAAGCCGCCATCGCTAATATTAAAAAGCTGCCACCAGTTACCTTGATAGGCATCCCACATAGTAAAAACAAACGCTAACCGAGAGACTAAAAACCCCACCACAATTGCTTTAAAAACAGTGTCTAAAATCGCTTTTTGTAATGGATGTTGGCGTGTCAATAAATAGGTAAGCCCCCAAAAAATGCCTAACCCTAAAAAAATGATCAACTGTGAAATGGAAATAACCAAAGGCCCAAGAGAAATACTTAACATTGCTGTCGTCTACTTATAATGTATTTTAGTACTTAAAATAACCGGTACATAGTGTGAATTAAAGGCTAACAATAACATAGCCTAAACTGTACTGATTATTAATAACGCATAATAGGTTATGTATACCAGCAGCAATACAAAACCTATTTACCTAGTTAACCTTGTTGCTGTATGTACTCCAACGCAGTCATTTTTTTATAACTTACATTTGAGTGCAATACATGAGTAGGTTCAGGATCAACAATTTCAATAGGAATAGCGTAATTACGTGCAATCTCTAATGCCATTTGGGTAATATTAACGCTGAACGAAGTACCCATAAACACCATTTTATCGGCATCAATCATTCGCTGCTGCGCTTCAGTAATGCGGTATAGCTCGGTGTAATATTCATCAAATAACAACACAAAGGGCTTTAAAGAATGATTAAGCTTTGGCTGATGGTTTTCAATATTGAATAACGCAAGTAGAGAGCGATGTAAGTTGCTCTCATCAACATTACTCCATAGCGTAGCTTGTGGTGTAACGTTATCACCTTGATGATGAAATACAGTCATTTGATCAAGCCGACCATGAATCGCAATGTAATTTTTATTTTCCGCCTTACCATCTAGCCCATCAATATTTTGAGTTATTAAGTTTTTATCACTAAGCCAATGATGCACTTCGTTAGGACCATGATGACGATAAGTTGCAAAGCGATGATAATACCAAGCTAAAAACTCACTTGGATTATTTTCATACATTGCACGTGTCGCCATTTCCATTGGCGTATAGTTTTTACTACCAATAGTCCAAAAGCCATCTTCACCGCGAAAGGTGGGAATACCGCTAGCAGCACTTACACCTGCTCCAGTAATGTATAATGTATTCATAAAGTCATCTCTTATATTCAATAACCCTATAATACTTTATAAGATTGTATATTTGTGACCTTTACTCTTTAGCTATTAAATTATTTAAGCTTCGGCCATTTAGCTGAAAATAAAGTTGGGCACCAAGAAAGCTCTTTATATTTTTAATTTCGCTCAAGAGCACTTTAAATCCTTTTTTAATTGTATGTGGGAACTATGCCAAAAATAAACAATAACTAATTAGTTACAATGCACTTAGCTTTCTCAGAAAAACATATAATTAATCTACATATTAAGTAACTAACCCATTAACCTCACATATTTTTCTGCCAGCTCATCTATAGTTTCTCGGTGATTAGGGTCGGGCTTTATACAATCAATGGGGCATACGCTCACGCACGTTGGCTTGTCGTAATGACCCACACATTCGGTGCATTTATCTGAATCTATTTGATAAATTTTAGCGCCCATATAAATGGCTTCATTTGGGCACTCGGGGTCGCACATATCACAGTTAATGCATTTATTATTTATTAATAAAGCCACTTTCTAACCTCATTGCTTATTACTAGCATAAAATTACAGTCGTAAATTATGCACTTTATTCTTTGTTACTTTATTGATCTCAAACAATAAAAAATTTTGAAATTACTCGACTAATTTCATTCATGCAGCTATTACTTTTTTGGCAAACACTCGACGACTTAACTCGTTTATATGACTTAACAAAAGTGCCAACTCAAGGCAAGAATGCGCCAACGTCTATCGAACAGGTATTAAAGCGTTATTAAATAATATCGATTCAAAGTTTATGGTAGTTTGTGTTTTTAATTTTAAGCTTTAATTATGATCTCGATTTAACGCGACGAGTTGCAATGTGTTACTTTTACCACAGTGATAAACCCCTTCACTTATTTCTCGCTCTACTTCATGAAAAATAATAAATGAAAGTGCTGAAAAATCATTAATAAACATTGGTTGAGTATATAGAAGCGATTCGTCTTTTGGGCCACCGGTGTTGTTATTAAGTTGCAAAGGCGTATAACCTTCAATTATAAGTACACCATTGTCTGATAATCCAGACACACACTGAGAATGCACCTGCCTTCTAATTGCTGGTGGAAGGTGTGCAAATATCATAATAATTGCATCCCAGCTATTTTCAGCTATTTGATACTGTGACAGATCACTTTGAACAATTGTTATCTCAACTTGTTGCTCTTGTGCTAAGGCTTTAGCCTTAGAAAGGGCGGCACTTGAAAAGTCAACTAAAGTAACTTCGTAACCTAGCTTGGCTAGATAAACAGCATTACGCCCTTCCCCTTCAGCTAAACACAATATTTTTTCGCCCGTAATGTAATGTGTATTTGCTTTTAAAAAATCATTAGGCTCTTTGCCATAAGCATAGTCACTTGATGCAAATCGGTCGTCCCAAAAGTCAACAGGATTATTCATTATTAAGCCTTATTGTTATCAAAGTTAGTAGGGTTGCTAGTCTGATTTATCTGATAACTTCTCTGGTTTTGCCATCCACTCTCTGCCTTTTAACATGCCTAACCAATAAATAGGCGGCAACAACTTTTCTTTTAGTAGCCAAGCAAGTCTAGATGGGCGTTTACCATTAATAATCCATGACGGAAAGCTATTCATTACTTTACCACCATAACCAAATTCAGCTAATACGACTTTGCCAAGTTCAACAGTCAGTGGACAGCTACCATAACCGTTATATATAGCTTGATATTTAGATAATCCTCTCGCATATAAAAGATTAGTAGCAACAACTGGTGCCTGCATTCTTGCAGCAGCAGCCGTTTTTGCGTTTGGCGCATTAGTAGCATCACCTAATGCAAAAATATTACTAAACTTTTTATGCTGTAGTGTTGATTGGTCAACATCTATCCAGCCATTTTCATCGACAAGTGGGCTCACTTTAATAAAATCTGGAGCAGATTGAGGGGGCACGACATGCAACATATCAAATTTAACTTTTTCCACAGATTCATTTTCGCCATTAACCACTTTAAAAGTCGCTATTTTTTGCTTTCCATCAACAGCAATTAACTCATGATTGAAATTCATATTGACATCGTACTTTTTAATATACTCTAGTAGAGCAGGTACATACTCTTTAACACCAAAAAGAACTTCGCCTTTATTGTAAAACTCCACATCTATATTATTAATTACTTTGTTTTTAAACCAGTAGTCGGATGATAAATACATGGCTTTTTGGGGAGCTCCGGCACACTTTATCGGCATTGGTGGCTGAGAGAACACCGCCTTTCCCTTCTTGAGGTTTTGCACCAACTCCCAAGTATAGGGTGCTAAATCGTACCTATAATTTGAGGTTACGCCATTTTCACCTAATGTTTCGCTGAGCCCATCAATTTTATGCCAATCAAGCTTAATTCCAGGACATACTACCAAATGTTCGTACTTAACCGTTCTACAACCGTCAATTATTATCAAGTTTTCATCGGGTATAAATGCAGCTGCTGCACCTTTAAGCCACTTTACACCATCAGGTATTACCGACGCTGTAGTTTTAACCGTTTGTTCAGGAGTAAAAACCCCTCTGCCAACTAATGTCCAACCAGGTTGGTAATAATGTATTTCATTGGGCTCAATGATAACTATTTCACTCTCTGGTGAACGTGACTTAATACTCGCAGCAACAGCGACACCACCTGCCCCAGCACCTATTATCACAATAGGGTAAGCAAAATCAGCTTTACTGATTTGCGTTTCACCATTATTTTTTAAACGTCTAATAACGCCACTTAAATCATAGCCCGCTTTTTGTGATAAATTTAAAATCTCTTCATGAGAATATGTTTTTGGTGCACTCATGGCCCATAACGTGATTGAGCGAGTACCTGTTCTACAATAAGCTAAAATAGGTTTCGGTAAGTCTCTAACAATATTTTCAAAGTTTTTAATATCATCATCGGTCACCTTACTACTTACAACAGGTAAGTAATGGCAATTTAAGCCTAAATTATTTGCTTGTTTTTCTATTGCAGCAAAACTAATTTGATCAGCCCCCTCACCATCAGGTCTATTACAGACAATAGATTTAAAGCCTTGCTCTTTTATATGCTGCAAATCGTTCAGCGTTATCTGTGCTGATACAGATAATTCAGGTGTTACTCGCTTAAAGGTCATAATCGTTCACCCTCACTATTTGCACTAACCATTGAATAAAGAATCCCTGAACGAGTGCCCGTTCTGCAATATGCAAGAATAGGTTTTGGTAGCTTACTAAGGGCAAACTCGAATTCTTGCTTGTTTTCTTCTGTAATAGCACCGCTAATGACTGGTAGATAATAAGTTAATATACCAAGCTCATGAGCTTGTTCATTAATAGAAGAAAATGAGGGCTGTGTTTCGCACTCACCATCGGGTCTGTTGCAAATAATGCTCTTAAACCCCATTTTTAATATTTCCGTACAGTCTTCAATATTTATTTGGGGTGAAACTGATACATCATCAGATAACTTTTTAATATTCATAACATCTCTCCAACTATATTGAATTAACAGGAACTCTAATAAAAGGTTTGCCTGTCTGTTCAGATATTAAAAATTGGCCATTTCTCAAGTTACATTGAATTGCTGGTAGTAGTAATTTAGGCACTGCTAATGTCGCATCTCTTTTTTCACGCTTGGTAATGTATTCTTGCATTGTTACACTTGGCGAGACTTGAACATTTTCAGATTTGGCTTGAGCAATTGAAATACAAGAGAGTGGTGATGAACCTTCTTTAGGGTAATCATGACCTAAGTAAACCTTTGTATCATCACTCAAAGTAAAGAATCGCTGGATTGTATTATATAAATCTTTTGCACTACCGCCTGGGAAGTCACATCTAGCAGTCCCAAGGTGGGGTGCAAACATGGTGTCACCGACAAAAATTGAGTTATTAACTAAATAGCTTGCGCAAGCAGGTGTATGACCCGGTGTATGCCAAACGGTTACATTAAGATCACCAATATTAAATGTATCACCTTCTTCAAATAATACATCGTACTGACTTCCATCGCTTGGCGTGTCATCACACATTTCGAATACAGGTAACCAAGTATCTAATACTTCTTTGATACCGCTGCCAATGCCTATTTTTCCTCCAACCTTTGTTTTTAGATAGTGGGCAGCTGTTATGTGATCTGCATGAACATGAGTCTCTAAAATCCATTCATTCTGTAAATTGTTGCTATTAATAAACTCAATCACTTTGTCTGCATTAACAGTTGATGACTTTCCTGAAAAAGCGTCATAATCAAGTACAGAATCAATAACAGCGCACTTACTTGTTGCTTTATCAACAATAACATAAGTAAAAGTAGCGGTTGTTGTGTCGTAAAATGTTTCAACGTTCATAGTTTTTTCCTTCTAGATTAACTCTTTAGAAATAATAAAAATGGCGATTATCAAAGTGAAAAAGGCAAAGAACTTTTGCAATGAAGCACCGTCTAATTTACTCGCTACTTTTGTTGAAATAGCCATACCGATAAAGGTGGCAACGAGCATAATTGGAAGCAACGGCACTTCGAGAGAAATACCTGCTTGTAAATCGCCAACAAATCCGAGTAATGATTTAAGCGCAATAATAAAAAGTGAAGCACCAACCGCGTTTTTCATCGGCATACCTAAAAACAAAACAAGTGCAGGTATAATTAAAAAGCCACCTCCAGCCCCTAAAACACCTGTCACTAAACCAACTACAGCGCCTTCAGTCATTATTAAAGCAACTCTAGAACTAGAGTTTGAGATAGCAGGTGCGGAGTTAGTTACAGTTTGAGATTTATACGCTTTACGTAACATCATTACAGCCGATGCCAACATTAAGATGGCAAATAAAACCATAATCGCTGTATTTTTAGTGATATGTATGGGCGACAAAAGTATGTCGTCAGGGATATTTGGCATTAAAAAAGCACGAGTAAGATATACAGCTACAATTGACGGTATCGCAAAAAGTATTGAAGCTTTTATGTCAACTAGCCCTTCACGAAAATATCGAATTGCTCCAAATGCAGCTGTAGCTCCAACTAAAAGTAATGAATATCCAGTTGCGATATCTGGTGAAATTCCCATTAGGTAAACAAGTATAGGAACTGTAAGTATTGAACCCCCTCCCCCTATAACACCAAGAATTAGCCCCATAAAAACGGCCATTAAATATCCAAGAATAACCATACCGCAAACCTCAAACCAAAAAGAATATAATATAATTAAATGTTATAACAACTGAGAGGGAATATGTCTAATTAAAAAAGGTGAATCACGCAATCTATTTTTAAGATAATGGAAAATCAGCCAGCGAAATAATTTTTATAAACATTAAAGCCATTGATTTATATGAATAAAAATCAATATTAGACAACCCTAATGTTTAAAACAAACAAACCCAACCTTGTCAATTTAATTTTTAAGATATAATATAACATCTTACTTTTTGTAAGGGCTAAGTATGAATCAAATTAAATTGATATTTTTTTTACTGCTGTTTTCTAATTCTTTATTTGCAAATCAAGACAAGCATAGTTATTCAGAAATAGACCGAATAACTGTAACCGCTTCTCCTTTCGCTACTAAGGTTCTTGATTCTGCAGCAGCAATAAAAATACTAGATGGGCAAGAAAAGAGATTAAAACAGACTTTATCTTTAGGTGATTCATTAGCCAGTTACAGCGGTGTTAGCTCAATATCAACAGGCAGCCAGTCTGGGAAGCCAGTGATCAGAGGTTTGAGTGGAAATAGAATAAAAATTTTATGGAATTCAGTGGCGCAAGACTTTTTACAGTTTGGTGTTCGTCATCCTCCAGGTTTAACACCTGTACTGGCCCAAAGAATAGAGTTAGTAAAAGGGCCGATGAGTGTCTTATATGGTGCAGATGCAATAGGTGGCGTTGTTAATTTAATAAGCAGTGATATTCCCATTGGCGCAGATAACATTATTTCTGATGCTAATTTAGGGCTATCCTATCAAACGAATAATTCACAAAAAGATTATAATCTTAGTTTGTCAGGTGGCTCAAACCGATGGGGCTGGAACGCAGCTTTAACGGAGTCTGCGGCTGATAATTTCAAAACACCAAACACTCAATCTTATTACGATTCACAAACACTAAATGCCCCGAAGTTTACAGGTGAAATTCCTTTTACAGACTTCAATATTAAAAATGCTGATGTCGCCATAGGGTATTCTGCCCACCACTTGGATGCGGATTTTCGCATAAATATTTGGAATAACGATCAAAACTTCTTACAACCGAATGGCCTTCCTACAGGTCAAAAGTTACGCAACGAAAACTTTGCAGCAAACTTAAATTATGAATTTTTATCTGAGTGGTCAGCTAATATTAAACTAAGTCTACAAAAGAATGAGAGGGATGCAGTAACAGGCGCTTCCTATCAACAATTAACGGAATATAATAAAGATTTAGCTATCTCTTTAGAGCGAAAGCAAGCCACTATTTCACTCAATCACCCACAAGTACATGGTTGGAAGGGCCAATTTGGCACTGAGCTTGTTAGTAAAAATCAGAATACCTCAATCGGCACACTTGTACCGGATGCTGACTATAATTCCAAAGCGATATTTTTATATGAAGTATTAGACTCAGATCTATATATAGCTGAGTTCGGTGCTCGCTATGACTCAATAAAACAACAAGCTATTAATAAAGAACAAGCATGGGTTAATGATTTTACAGAACACCAATGGCAGGCACTGAGTGGATCAATTGGTATAACATGGAAGCTTGACAACCAATGGCTATTGATGAACAGGGTTGCACGAGGTTTTAGAGCTCCTTCAATATTCGACCTTTACGCAAATGGTGTTCATGGTGGTGTGGCTGCATATCAAATAGGTAACCCTGAACTAAAAGAAGAATATTCCTTAAATAAAGAAATTGGCTTAACTTATTTAGGAAATAAACTAGGTAGTACAATAACCTATTTCCATAACAAAATAGACGACTATATATACCAAGCAAACTCCTTATCGTTTGATCATAACTCTTCGCTCCCCATATACGTTCAAAAACAAAACAACGCCACTATAGATGGTGTAGAAGCTGAACTAAATTGGAAGATTAATGAAAAAACGTCCGTCGAAGCAAACTATACATGGATTAATAGTGAGTTAGCGCAAACAACTGAAGAACTTCCTATGATGCCTGCGGATAGTGGCTACATTGCAGTGAATTATTTGTTTGACAATACAAAGCTAACAAAAAATCTACAGCTCAACGCTAACTATTCTTTTTATGCAGATAAACAATCAGCTGGGGCTTATGAGCCATTCTCCCAATATGATGATTTACCTTTTGGAACCGCGTCAACTAAAAGCTATGGACTTTTTGGGATTAGTGCATCGGCAGATTCGCTGTTGCTTGATAAGCCTTTTTTTATTCAACTTAAAATAGATAACCTTTTTGATAAATCATATCGAAATTTTTTAGATACTTATAAAGGTTACACATTAGGAATGGGGCGAAATGTTCGTTTATCTGTATCCATTCCTTTGGTATAACCCTGTGGAGATTAAAATGAAATACCTCGTCAAGCTCAGCTTTTATTCAATTATATTAGGTACTCTCGCAACTGCAATGTTAGATACTTGGAATTGGAGTCGACATTACCTATTTGATACCCCGTTGACCAAATATGAATTTATAGGCCGGTGGATGCTTTATATGTTTGATGGTCAGTTTTACCATGCTTCTATAAAAGCATCTCCAGCACTGCCCTATGAGCTATTAGCTGGCTGGTTAGGCCATTATTTTATAGGTATTGTATTTGCTGCCCTTCTACTCCTTGTATTTGGATTAAAATGGCTTGAAAAGCCAATGTTTAAACCTGCAATAATCATAGGTATGGTTACCGTTGTTATTCCTTATTTAATCATGCAACCGGGTATGGGAATGGGTATTGCCGGTTACTTAACTCCCAACCCCATGTTTGTTATTACAAAGGTAATTGTGTCTCATGTTGCTTTTGGGGTTGCACTTTACATCGGTGGAATATTAATCAAAAGCGTTAAAACTAACAGGTAAAACCAATGCAATAAGCTTCACACCAGCCGTATTACCGTGAGCTGAAAATTAAAAGCGAGTGGCTTTATGAAAAATATACTATCTAATATTTTTAATTTACTACTTTATAACCAAAAGTTGACCTATGAAATACACTGAAAAATTCCAAAACTTGGCAAATATAGCCCAAACTCAAGTCGAAAAAGTAGAAGCCAATACGGTCAACCAGTTGATTGCATCGGGGGCAATAGCACTTGATATAAGAGACCCTGATGAACATGCAAATGGCCATATTACAGGCTCATTAAATATAAGTCGGGGAAAATTGGAAATGCTCATAGAATCTAATCTTCCAGATTTAAATACTGAAATATTATGCTACTGCAATGCTAATAACCGAGGGGCATTATCGGCGGCCACCCTCAGGTCTATGGGTTATGTAAATGCAAAATACATTGCAGGCGGTCTAAATGAATATAAAAAAGTAGCATAAAAATTAGTTAGATTCTTGTTACAAATGCTTGTCCTGTCCAACGAAAAGGACCGGGATTAGAGCTTAGGTTAAAAGTAAGTACTAATTTAAACTTACTTTTAACTATATATTATTAAAGCCCTCACTTAACTCTAAAAAAACAATTTTTGATATTTAGTTTTTTCATATTATGAACGAAGAAAAGCTAATTACGTTAGGGTCTGTTGATCTTTCAAGGTTAAATTTGCAGCAGTCTGTTTGGTATTTAGGCAAGGCAGAGCCTATGTGGTGTGGTTATTCCCCATAAATAGGCGATAACGCAGCATCAATGCCAAACAGGCGCTGCCCGAAGGGTTCTGCCTAGAAACGATTTACTCTTTGTTGCCTACATGGATGTAGGTAAGGGGCGTGAGCAGGACGCGGAAGCTTTGCTTGGTTTTTACTTAGCCCACTAGGTTACAAACCTCGCGCCGCGATTAAACCGCCCCTAGTTTGAACAAATTTTAATCCGCAAAGGTCAACAGACCCTAATATCTAACCTTGAGTTATAGAGCATTTCGACTTATTCAATTAAATATTAACTTTAAGTATAGACTTCATTCAAAACTTATACTTGTCAGTCATCAAAAATCAACAAGTTAAAATTTACATAAATTAATCAAGCGATATTACTAAATTAGCAGTTTTATTCCTTAAAAATTGAGGGGTTTCATGAGTTAACAACACAATTGTTTTTTTAGCTAACCAAGGAGCCATATTAGCCCATACTCGACACGCCATTGATTCATCAAGATTACTAAAGGGTTCATCTAAAACAACTAGTTCAGGGCTTCGAAGTAATAATCTTGCCAAACAAATACGTCTTGCCTGTCCGCCAGAGACAATACCTCCGGTTTCACCCAACCAATAATTTAAACCATCAGGTAAATTAATCGCCCAATCGTATAGCTCTACTGTTTTTAGAACTGACCAAATATCACCCTCTGAAATGCCATCTAAACCTAATATTAAATTATAACCAAGTGTTCCTGAAAAAATGGCATCACTTTGAGGTAGGTAGCTCACTTTTTTATACCAACTATTAGATGCTATCTCTTGCAGGTTTATTTGGTTAATGTAAACACCTCCATGAGCTGAATCAATGCTTTCAATACCCATTAACAAATTAGCAAACGTTGATTTACCAGTACCAGAGCGGCCAATAATTGAAACACACTGGGTCTGTTTTATAGATAAACTAAGAGGCGTATCTAAGCTTTTAGGTATTTTATTATGATTTTTTATATCAATTTTAATATCGCTTAGGGGCTTAATCTCTTTGTATTTACTTGATGGATTAGAACGGGATAAAGCTGCTAGTTTTGTCGCTGCAAAAGAAGTCTGCCCCCAAGAGCTAAAATGATTAGGTAAACTTTGAACAACCTCATAGGTACCTATCAGCATCATTACGAGCATAATTGCTTGTGCTTCACTTATGAGCTGTTCATTAACTGCAAAAAAAGCACTCACAACCACAACAAACAATGCAATATTTAATAATGAATCAAAAATTAGCTGAACATTAGCAATTCTTGCATTCAGCTGTTCTTGCAGAGAGTTAAATAACGCCAATTCGTCAATAATAATCTGCTCATGATGTTGCATTAACCCTATTGACTTTAGCTCAAAGGCGCCACTTAAGTGCTCAATTATTTTTTGCCTAAACTCGTCCATCATACTGGCATATTTATATGAAAGCTTAGCTGTAAACTTGGTTGTTATTGCAATTACTGAGGTAATACCAAATAATAAAAACAAAGCAAAATACAATGCAAAGTCCAACCAAATAAAGCCGGTAAATACAGTTAATATAGTGATCAGTAATACTGAAATAATTGGCGGGACAATATAACGAAGAAGTAAACTATCAAGTGCATCTAAGTTAACCGTTAGCTTACTAAGCCATTCGCTATCAGAACGAGCTCTCAACTGCTCTATGGTTGATTTTGAAAGATTATTAAAAAGAGATAATCTAAAAACAGATATTAATCTTAAAATAGTATCGTGGTTGTAAATTCTTTCTATATACCGAGAGATCGTTCTACTTAATGCAAAAAAACGAATACCGGAGCCGGGTATATATAAATTTAATATAGAAGTAATGCCCAAGCTTATTGCAATACCCGTTAATGCTGTAGCTGTGATAAACCAGCCCGATACCATCAATAAACTCACACCTGAAATAACAGTTAATAAAGCCCAGAAAACACCTAAAAAAAGACGTTTTTTTTGACTTTGGTATAAAAGTTTAAACCAATACTTCATTGTCATCCTCTGTGCTTGTTATTGATAAATCTAAATGGGCATCAGCAATATTCAAAAGTAATGGGTCGTGCGAGGCAACAATTAATATACGCTCTTTTTTAAGTATTTTAAGCGCACTGATAATATATTTTTTACTCAATCTATCTAACTTAGAAGTGGGTTCATCTAATAAAATCAATGGTGCTGGATTTAATAATACTCTTGCAATACTAATACGCTGAATTTGCCCGCCAGATAAACCTTGCCCATGTTCGCCAATAAGAGTATTTAAACCCGTGTGTTTTTGTAATAACTCTTTATCAAGACCAACAATTCGAAGCGCATCAAACATCTGCTCTTTTGTGGCATTAGGTGCTAACACTTTTAAATTATTAAAAACGGTGTCATTTTTTATCCACCCTCTTTGAGGCAAGTACGCAATGGGTGCTGCTTGCGGATAAATACTCATAGTGCCCGCTATCGGTGCTGTATATCCTGCAAGTGTGTTTAAAAGTGTTGACTTACCTGCACCCGAAGGCCCCGTAATACTTAACATTTGTGCTTGTTGTATATCAATATTAATTGTATGAGGAAGTGGTAACTTCTGGTTGTATCCAATGACTAAGTTTTGCAATCTAACCGCAATGTGTTGCTCTGAACCACTATCAGGTACACTTAAATTATAATACTTTTTACTTGTAGTGCTTTTTTCATCACATTCATCGCTATCAAGCAATAAGACGAGGTTATTAGCAGAGCCTAAAGCAGTCGCTCTGTCATGGTAAAATGCAGCTAAATTTCTAAGTGGTTGAAAAAATTCAGGTGCTAAAATAAGAATTGCTAACCCTGAAAATAAAGTAAGTTCGCTTGCGGGTCCCCAATCGATTGACCCATATAAAGAAAAACCAATATAGATTGCCAAGCTAGCAATCGCGACACTTGTAAAAAACTCTAATACCGTTGAGGATAAGAATGCGAGCTTAAGCGTTTTCATTACAACGGTTCTGTAACCTTCACTATTAACTTTAACCTCGTCATAAATTGCGCTTTCTGAGCGCAATAATTTAATATAATCAAGATTTGCCACTCTATCTAAAAAGTGACCAGCCAAACGCTGACGGATCAATGAATACTTCTGATTAACTTTTTCAGCGCCCATTCCCACCAAAATCATAAATAACGGAATAAGAGGCGCAGAAATAAGTAAAAGCAATGCCGATAGCCAATCAAGCCAAGCAATAACGCTTAATATTAAAATAGGAGATATAATAGCTAAATTTTGCTGCGGCCAATATCTAGAGAAGTAGCTATCCATAGATTCAACTTCTTCTATCCATTGAGCTGCAGAGGCCCCTGCGGAGTGTTTTTTTAACACCAAAGGGCTCGACATCCGCCATTTAGCTAAAATTGATAGCCGAATATCATTTCTGATTCGCACACTGGCTTTTTGACTCAAATTAACTTGCAACCTTATAAATAAAGGTTGGCCAATTAGTGAGGTAAAAAGCACGATAAGGGAGCCATATAAATCATTTAATTGTGCTTTTTCAATGAATAAGGAGTGCGCCAAATAGCTAAAAGTAACCCACTGAATTAAAAGAAGTAACGTGGAGGCTGTTCCTGACAATACAGCCGCATATAGTAAAAATGACTGTTTTTTACTGTAGCGTTTTAAAAACAGCTTGCCAGTGAGAGCTGCACTCTCACTGGCGGGTTTATTTTTCTTAAGCATCTAGTGGTAACCAGTATCCTTAACTTTCCCTCTAAATACCCAGTAACTCCAGCTTGTGTAACCTAATACAATAGGGATAACAAAAAGAAACCCTATAAGTAAAAATAACTGAGAATTATACGACGAAGCAGCGTCCCAAATAGTAAACTTAGGTGGGACAATATATGGCCATTTACTGGCTAATAAGCCTATGTAACTAAACAAGAAAATACCCATTGTTGCTACAAACGGCATACCGTCACTTTGCTTTTTAACTGAACGATAAACAACGTAAGCACAATAAATCACTAAAACAGGAATTATCCATAACAAGCTTATCTCATCAAACCATCTGCTCATAACGCTGTCATCGATGTAAGGGGTATAAACACATACAATTGCAAACATAACTAAAAATGCGACTAGTAATTTTGGCGTAATTTTATAAGCCCACTCTTGTACTTCACCATCAGTTTTCATTATGAGCCAAGTACTTCCCAATAATGCATAACCTACAACCAATCCTAATCCGGTCAATATGGTAAATACACTTAACCAATCAAGCGGGCCACCAGAATATACAAAACCCTCTGTTTCAAAGCCCTGTATATAAGCACCAACGACCGCTCCTTGAGCAAATGAGGCAACAATAGAACCTACTGAGAATGACCAGCTCCATAAATGTTTTGACGTTTTTGCTTTAAAACGAAACTCAAATGCAACGCCTCTAAAAATCAGTCCAGCCAGTAATAAAAAAACACCTATATATAGTGCAGGTAAAAAAACAGAATAAACCAGTGGAAATGCCGCAAGTAAACCCGCACCACCAAGTACTAGCCAAGTCTCATTTCCATCCCAGACAGGGGCGACTGAATTCATCATTTTGTCGCGTGCTTTTTCGTTTGGGGCAAAGGGAAATAAAATCCCCTGCCCTAAGTCAAAACCATCCATTAATACATACATCATGATCCCAAAACCAATAATGCCTGCCCAAATAATGGTTAAATCAAATGGTTGTTCCATAATTTATTCCTTTTCATCGATAGCAACATGTGCTGCAGAAAACGGACGCATAGGGCGCTCAATTTCATCCATCTCATGTGGTGCACTCGCCTTTTCTATTCCGCCTTTAAACACTTTTAATAAGTAGTAAACACCAGAGCTGAATACGAGTGAATAAACGATGATATACCCAACTAAAGTAAATAGTGCCATACCGCCGGTTAGTGAAGGGGTTAGTCCTTGAGCATGGGTCATTTGACCATAAATCAACCAAGGCGCTCTGCCAGTTTCTGTTACTATCCAACCAGCTAAAACAGCAAAAAACGGGCTTAAACTCATTAATCTTAAGCCATTTAAAAATAAAGGCGATTTATAGTACTGTCCTTTTCTTCTTAAGATTAAGCCCCACAATGCAAACCCTATCATTAAAAAGCCAAGCGCAACCATGATTCTAAACGACCAAAATACAATAAATACTGGTGGCTGCTCTTCTTTGGACACTTCTTTAAGGCCTGGTACTTCACCATCCCAGTCATGAGTTAAAATGAAGCTGGCTAGTTTTGGAATTTTTACTTCAAAATGATTTGTTTGCTCTTCTTTATCAGGTATTGCAAATAGTAACAGTGGAACACCTTTTTGTGTTTCCCAGTTACCTTCCATTGCAGCTACTTTCATAGGCTGATATTTAAGTGTGTTAATTCCATGAAAATCACCTACAAGCGCTTGTGCCGGAGCTAAGAAAAGTAAAAACCATAATGCGATTGAAAGCGCTTTTCGGTTAGCTTCAAACTCTCTGTTTTTAAGCAGGAACCATGCGCTTACGCCTGCTACAACCAATGCCGCAGTTAAAAAAGAAGCCAAAGCCATATGTAGAAAGCGATATCCAAACGAGGGAGTAAACAATGCCTCAGACCATGAAGAAACATGATAAATGCCATTTACTAATTCTAATCCCTGAGGCGTCTGCATAAGGGAGTTAGCTGCAAGTATCCAAAAAGAAGATATAAATGTACCTAACGCAACCATACAGGCGGCGAATAGATGAACACCTTGTGGCACTTTATCTCTACCGAATAATAGTACACCTAAGAAGGCTGCCTCTAAAAAGAACGCAGTCACAACCTCGTAACTCAGTACTGGACCCAAAAAGTTTGCGGTTGCATAGGAGAAGTTACTCCAGTTAGTTCCAAACTGAAAGGACATGACGATACCGGATACAACACCAATACCAAATACGACTGCAAAAACTTGAATCCAAAATTTAGAGAGCCTTTGCCATATTGGATTACCCGTTTTAAATGATAAGAATTCAAAGCCAGCAATTGTGCTTGCCAAGCCTATAGTGAAGACAGGGAATATTGCATGGAAACACACAACAAACGCAAACTGTATTCGGGATAGTAAAAGTGGATCTAGTTCCATATCCATTCCTAATATTTTAAAAATTACGCTCTGATCTATTGACCTTAGCAGAATAAAATTTATTTAACTCACCAGTAATTCATAACAGTAAAAGGCTTTTAACAGCGCTTATTCCATTTTAATATATACACCTTAAATTTTAACATAAGGATTATATTTCATCTGATCAAAAAATCAACTCTCAAATAAAATATATAATAAAAAATTCATTGTGCTAATACTAAACTCAGTACTGTTTACACTAATTAGTTGCTTTTAGTTGTTTTATTAGTGTAAACGCGCCACGAATATCACCCACATTAAATCCAATTGCTTTATCTTCAGGGTAATAATGCTGAATAACTTTTTTGACTTCAGGTGTGACTGAGGAGCCATGACAAGCTAAGCACAAACCGCCGGTTGGTATCGCTTTCATGTAACGAAAACTTTGTTCATCGTAATTCGACTTTGCCAATGTATTAACCTCAATGCCTTGTTGTTTGAGTTTTTCAAAATCAACCAGTGTTTTTAGTTCCCATTGATCAGCCGTATTGCTGGTGTTTCTGGTGCGTAAGCTAGTACGACCAACAGACCAACCGTCAGTTGACAACTGCTCAGCTATTTTTGGTGCCTGCTCACTACACACTTTAACACCAGCGCTGAGCCCTCCTTTATTGATAGCTAACTTTAACTGCGACTTTAAACTGCTCGAGAATTCTTTTATTCGCTTTTGTGCTTCTTGCTCCAATACACTTTTATCATTTTCACCAAGTGATGTTGAATTTACAGCTAAAGGAGTAAAACCCATGATTAAAATTAAAACTAAGTAGTTTTTTAACATTACTCTTCCCTCTGAGCTCTTGTAAAATAGATTAACTATAAAAGTAGCTATAATTTTAAAGCTGATTTAGTGGTACTTTTAAATAACTTACACCGTTATTATCTGCAGGTGGAAAATTACCAGCCCTCACATTAAGTTGAATTGCAGGCAAAATAAGGCGCGGCATAGATAGCGTTTTATCACGTGTTTCACGCATTTCTATAAATTGCTCTTTTATTACGCTGTTGTTGACATGGATATTAGACTCTTTTTGCTCTTTAACCGTTACGCTATGGCGATAATCTCGACTTTCGTTTGGGTAGTCATGGCATACTTGAATCGTTGTTTCATCCGGCAAAGCCAATACTTTTTTTATCGAGTCAAAAAGCTGTGAACTGCTCCCACCCGGAAAGTCACAACGCGCAGTTCCAACGTCCGGCATAAAAATTGTGTCTCCAACAAATACAACACTTTCATCAATTAAATACGCCAAGTCGGCAGGCGTATGTCCAGGTGTATGCATTACTCGGATAGTAAGTTCACCTATATGAAATATTTCACCATCTTTAAATAATTTATCGAACTGAGTTCCATTTGGTAGAAATTCTTTTTCTAGGTTAAATAACGTTTTAAATGTTTTTTGAACCGTTTTAATATGTTCACCAATCCCAATTTTTGCACCAAATACTCTTTTGAAGAATGGAGCACCTGAAATATGATCAGCATGTGCGTGGGTTTCTAGCACCCACTCAAGATTTAGCTCATTTTTCTTAATATAATTCGCTATTTTCTCAACCCCCTCCTCAGAAGTGCGGCCAGATTTATAATCGAAGTCCAATACAGGGTCTATGACTATAGCTTTCTTTGTCTGTTTATCAAAAATGACATAGCTAAATGTTTCACTGTCTTGATCAAGAAATTCTTGTATCTCATAGTTTGTTTTCATAAATATTCCCTCGAAGTTAGCCCTAGGAGAAATCCTTGGGCTAACGTTTCATTAAACAGTATTAAAGAGATTTTTTACTAAAGTACCAATCAACATAATCGTATCCTTTATCTTTACGACCAGCAGCGTCTTCAACGGTATGCGGTGGAGGTACAATAACTGGTTCGCCTTCTACCCAATTCTCTGGTGTAGCTACTGAATTTTCATCACTTGTTTGAAGTGCTTTAACTAAACGTAAAAATTCATTTACTGAGCGACCATTACTCATTGGGTAATAAACCATCGCTCGCATTACCCCCTCAGGGTCAATGATAAACGTAGCTCGTACAGCTGCAGTATCGCTTGCACCAGGTTGAACCATGCCATAAGCATGAGCCACTTCCATTGAAAGATCTGCAATAATTGGGAAAGGTATATTCACACCAAAGTTTTCTTCAATGTTACGTACCCAAGCAATATGCGCATGAATACTGTCAATCGATAAACCTAATAATTCAGTATTCATCGCTGAAAACTCTTCTGCTGCATTTGCGAAACCCATGAACTCGGTAGTACATACCGGAGTAAAGTCTGCTGGATGCGAGAAAAGCACTAACCACTTACCTTTGTAATCTTCAAGTGTACGATTACCATGAGTTGTCTTCGCATTAAATGCAGGTGCTGGCTTGTTTAATTGTGGGAACTGTAATTGTCTTTCATTTTGTTCAGTCATAACATTCTCCTAATTGATGTTTATCGTTTTGACAAGATCAATATCGCATAAGCATATAACTAAAAGCAATATCAAAAAACAGATTAACTTAATCAATATTATCGATGAAAAAGTAAGCTTTAAGAGTTAAAAAAGATTACCAACCTCGAAAAGTAAAACTCAATTTTATAAATTTAGTAAAGTATTCACCTTTTATATTAGAATAATCTAATATAAAGTACAGCTTGTTCTAAATAATTTTATTTCATGAGGAAATTAAAAAATGCAACCAAAAGAAATATCTGCAAATGAAGCTTTCATGTTAATTGAAAGGGAAGATGTAGGAATAATTGATGTTCGTGAACCAGCAGAACACATGACTTCACACATTGAGGGCTCTGAATTACTCCCTTTGAGTAAACTAAAAGGAGAAGATATTAAACATGAGAAAAGCGCTTATATAATATATTGCCAAAAAGGCGGTCGTGGTAAAAGTGCGTGTGAAAAGTTACTTGCCCATAACCCAGATTTGAATATATACAATATCAGCGGAGGCATAAATGAGTGGGTCAATGAAGGATATAATGTTCGTAAAGGTGAAAAATCAATTTTGCCACTAGATCGTCAAGTTCAATTATCTATAAGTACTCTAATTTTAGTGTTCTGTGCTCTTTCTTTAACAATTTCGACCGCTTTCATTTGGCCAATAATATTTATTGCAGCAGGCTTGTTTGTTGCTGGCGCAACCGGTTTTTGTGGTCTAGCAAGAATTATAGCGTTGATGCCGTGGAACCAGAGAGTATAATTAAAAACAAGTGCCCTCAATTACTGAATTAAAAAAGGTAAATTTTATGCGAATATTAACAGTCATCTTATTATTGGCTTCTACTATTAGTTTCAGTGCTTTTGCAGACGATAATAAGGCAGGCACTAAACCTAAGCTTTTATCATTTATAACATCTGACAACACACAAACTCAGTTAATGGGTATGGTTTTATCATCACAAGCTTTAAAACAAGGTGCTGAGGTCAATATCCTTTTATGTGGGCAAGCCGGCGATATTGCACTGATCGATGCTCCTCAATCAGTTTTAACACAGCTAAAGCCTAAAAATATGAGCCCACAAAGCTTAATGAAAAACATTATAAAAATGGGGGGAACAGTTCAAGTTTGCGCTCTTTATCTACCTAATAGAGGTGTTAAAAAAACTGATTTGATTGAAGGTATTACCCCTGCTTTACCTCCCCACATAGCTAAAAAAATGCTTGATGCTGAAACAAAAGTCATATCATTTTAATCACTGTGAGTAACTGATTCAGGCATTACGATTCGTATTGTCCTGAATCAACATAAATCTAGAGCGTGTAGATCCCCCAAGCTCTATTCTATTAGAAGCTATTCATGCTAAGTGTGTTTAGCTTTTTATACTGTTCTAATATGGTTATGTGTTTTCAAATTTTTTAGTTAGTGCAATTTGCTTTTTTGAGCCGTTTTTAAGATACTAAGTAAGTGCTGACGAGTTACGTAAAATCGTAGCACAAACCATAGCACGACAAAGTAACAACCTGTTTTTAAAGACTTTAATTGAAAACCTTATAACTGTCACAGTTAATGCATTTGCTGTTTATAAGTAAAGCCATGATTAAACTCTCTATTATGAAACAGCTTGTTTGAAAGGATTGCGGGTGTCTTGGTTTTCATCTAGGTTGCGCATCAGTATCGCGTGCTCTAAATCAATGTTGTCAGGCAGTGGAATTTTTACGATATGGCCTGAGCCTTTAGCATCAGTAATGCTTTCGCCTTTTTTATTTTCCATACTTTCTAGGGGAAAACTAATATTGCCTTTCGGCGTCATTAGCTCTAATGAATGACCAACACAAAACTTATTTTTTACATCTATTTCAACCAAACCATTAGCATTACGCCCTAATACCTCACCCACAAATTGCTGCTTGGTAGATACAGAGTGACCGTATTCGTAATTTTGATAATCTTGATGGGCGTGGCGTTTTAAAAAACCTTCAGTATAACCGCGGTGTGCAAGGTTCTCAAGAGTTTTAAATAAATCAGCATCGAATGGTTTACCTGCAACCGCATCGTCAATCGCTTTACGGTATACCTGTGCGGTACGGGCAACATAATAAAATGACTTAGTACGCCCTTCTATTTTTAGGCTATGCACCCCCATTTTTGTTAGCTGCTCTACGTATTGCACGGCGCGTAAGTCTTTTGAGTTCATGATATAAGTGCCGTGCTCGTCTTCAAATGCAGGCATATATTCACCCGGGCGACCTTGCTCTTCTAGCATAAATACATCGTTACTTGGTGCGCCTTCACCTAACGTAGGTATAACCGTTTTAGGGTCAATTTTATGTACCATTTCACCGGTTTCGTTTTCTGTACCAGGTTTAACATCATACTCCCAACGACATGCATTGGTGCAGGTGCCTTGGTTGGGATCGCGTTTATTAATATAGCCTGAGAGTAAACAACGCCCTGAATAAGCCATACACAGTGCGCCATGCACAAATACTTCTAGTTCTGTTTCTGGGCACAGAGCACGAATTTCGCTGATTTCTTCAAGCGATAGCTCGCGAGACAAAATTACCCGCTCAATACCTTGTTTTGCCCAAAACTGTACGCTTGCGTAGTTCACTGCATTGGCTTGAACCGACAAATGAATTGGCATATCAGGCCATTTTTCACGTACTAGCATAATTAACCCAGGATCTGACATGATCAATGCATCCGGTTTCATAGCAATCACCGGCTCTATATCACGTAAATACGACTTAACTTTTGCGTTATGCGGGGCAATATTCGACACTACATAAAACTTTTTATTCAGCGCATGTGCTTCGTTAATCCCTATTTGTAATGTATCTAAATCAAATTCGTTATTGCGCACTCTTAAACTGTAACGCGGTTGGCCGGCATAAACCGCGTCGGCACCATAGGCAAAGGCATAACGCATGTTTTTTAAGCTGCCTGCGGGGCAAAGTAATTCAGGTACAAATAAGGTTGAAGAAGAAACAGCTGACATGTGCGCTCCATACATCGAACCGGGTTCAAGCCGGTTGCATGAATAATTAAGGAAAATAAAGCGCGCAAGTATAATGAGATGGCAAAAGAGAAACCTTGATCAAGATCATCAAAATTTCTCTTCTGCGCTAATAAATGAAGAGCTGTAAATTTAAGTTATTTTTTACTGCTTAATTGGTTCGAGAATTGACTAACGGCATCAACAACTTGTTGCGCGCCTTTTTTAATATCACTCATTACATCACCAGATTCTTTGGAGAGCGCTAGACCTTGTTGCGCTTTATTTTTACCTTGCTCAATTACTGCAACGGTTGATTGAGTTAAATTTTGGTTTTGCTGTACAACATCCACGATTTCTTCGGTAGCTTTACTGGTTCTGGAGGCAAGTAAACGCACTTCATCAGCCACCACCGCAAATCCACGGCCTTGCTCGCCTGCACGCGCGGCCTCAATAGCCGCGTTAAGTGCCAATAAATTAGTTTGATCAGCAATACTGCTAATGCTCTGCACTATGCTCGCTATCAGTTGCGACTGTTTATCTAATGCTGAAATTTCTTGAGCAGCTTGCTCCATTTGCACCGACAGTTCGTTCATAACCTGAACTGTTTTTTGTACCACTTCAGCACCTTTATCCGCGTTATTATCAGTTTCGATAGAAGTGCCATGCGCAATACTCGCCGCTTGCTCTGTAGCCAGTTCTCTTTCTACTTGGTCAGTGATCACTGTGGCAAATTTAACTACTTTATAGAGCTCATTTGCTTCATTAAAAATCGGATTATATGAAGCCTCTAACCAAACTACATGGCCGTGTTTATCAATACGTTTAAATCTGCTCGCAATAAACTCACCATTACGCAAACGTTGCCAGAAGGCCTGATACTCTTTACTACTCGCTTCTTGTTCGTCACAAAACATACCATGATGCTTGCCCACCACGTCTTGTCTTGAATAACTCATACTTTTTAAAAAGTTGTCATTAACACGTAACACCATACCTTGAGTATCAAACTCAATAACCGCTGTTGAACGATGCAATGCTTTGATTAAATCTTCGTTTTCTCTTGAACTCTCAATTATTTGTGTAAGCACAGTGCAATGCAGGGTTAAATACTCAAGCTGACCTTGCTCGTTTTTTATAGGATGTAAAATGCAGCGTAACCAATCTCGTTGTCCGTTTGGGTGGGATACTTGGATAGCGCCGGCAAAATGTTCTACTTTACTTAGCGCTTTTTGAAAGGCATGAAAATCCGCGTTATTTCTAGCATTTTCAGGAATGAAGTCTAAAATATTTTTATTAATTATTTTGTTATTTGAGTAGTTAAACTCTCGCTCAAAATTTTTATTTTGTCTTAAAATAGCACCTTGCTTATCAAGCTCTAACACCAGCATTTCACTGTCTAAGCTTTGCTTAACCTGCTCCCTTACAGAAAGCTTACTTTGTAAATCAGCGATTTGATTTTTTAAAGATTGGTTAAAAAACATATTGTTACCTTAGTGTTTAAATGTATCGGCATGCATATTGAGTCTATAAAAAGTGTACTATGAATAAAAAGTCTCACCACTTAAACAAAAGTATAGCTCATGTTTATAAACACATAGTAAACGTAAAAACATTGTTTTTAGTTCATAAATCGGGGTTAGCAAATTAAAAAAAGCAAGCAAGGTAGAATAAATTAGGTTTTTTTGACTAAAACGCGTATAATTCGCGCCCGTTAATATTCAACCTTTTATTTAAATTATTGGAGCACAAAGATGGCTTTAGAGCGTACTTTTTCAATCGTAAAACCTGATGCAGTTGCTAAAAACCACATCGGCGCAATCTACAACCGTTTCGAAACTGCAGGTCTTAAAATCGTTGCAGCTAAAATGGTTCACCTTTCACAAGAGAAAGCTGAAGGTTTCTACGCTGAGCACAGCGAGCGTCCTTTCTTTGGTGCTTTAGTATCTTTCATGACTTCTGGCCCAGTAATGGTTACCGTTCTTGAAGGCGAAAACGCTGTTCTTAAAAACCGTGAAATCATGGGTGCTACTAACCCAGCTGAAGCACTAGCGGGTACTTTACGTGCAGACTACGCTGATAGCATCGACGAAAATGCGGTTCACGGTTCTGACGCTGTTGAATCTGCTGCTCGCGAAATCGCGTACTTCTTCGCTGACGAAGAACTTTGCCCACGTACTCGTTAATTCGAGTTCACAGCTAACCCTGTGATGCAAAGTATGAAAAGGGCTTTCGAGCCCTTTTTTAGTCATTACGTAAAGTATTAACCGTTTATTTATGATGTTTTACTTAATGATTATAGTGGATGAATTGTGTACAATTCGCCCTTGTAAATTTTTACCATCACCGCCACCGATTGAGGTTGTTACATGACCGAGCAAAAAAAGATTAACTTATTAGATTTAAACCGAGATGCAATGCGAGAGTTATTTGTATCATTCGGTGAAAAGCCATTTCGTGGCGATCAGGTGATGAAATGGATTTATCATTTTGGCGTAGATAATTTCGACGAAATGAGCAACGTAAACAAAAAGCTAAAAGAAAAGCTTAAAAATGAGTGTGAAATCGTTGCACCTGAAATTTCAGTTCGCCAGCAAGCCAGCGACGGTACAATTAAATATGCACTCGTACTTGAGGGCGGCCAAGAAGTTGAAGCTGTTTGGATCCCAGAAAAAGATCGCGCCACATTATGTGTATCGTCTCAAGTGGGCTGTGCACTGGAATGTACTTTTTGCTCAACGGCACAACAAGGCTTTAACCGTAATTTAAAAGTGTCTGAAATTATTGGCCAAGTATGGCGTGTAGCCAAAGACATTGGCCTTGATGGAAACAGTGAAAAACGCCCTGTCACTAACGTCGTTATGATGGGAATGGGCGAGCCGCTACTGAATGTTAAAAACGTAGTCCCGGCGATGGAGCTGATGATGGACGACTGGGGCTTTGGTTTATCTAAGCGCCGCGTTACATTAAGTACCTCGGGTGTAGTACCTGCCCTTGATTTATTAAAAGAAAAAATAGACGTAGCACTGGCTATTTCACTTCACGCTCCTGATAACGCACTGCGTGATATTTTAGTACCGATCAATAAAAAGTACCCAATTGAAGAATTTTTAGCGGCCTGTCGTCGTTATATTGATGGCTCAAAAGCCAATAAAGATGTCACCATTGAATACGTTATGCTTAATGGCGTAAACGACAGTACCGACCAAGCACATGAACTGGTTAAAACGCTAAAAGGTACGCCATCTAAGGTAAACCTTATTCCGTTTAACCCGTTCCCAGGTAATGAGTATACGCGTTCAAGCAACAGCCGAATTGACCGTTTTTCAAAGGTATTACAAGCTGCGGGGATTACCTGTATTGTTCGTCGTACACGAGGGGACGACATTGACGCTGCCTGTGGTCAGTTAGCTGGCGATGTGGTTGATAGAACAAAACGTATGGCTAAAAAGAAAATGCGTGATGACAATGCAATTGCAGTAAATATTCACCAAGCCTAACTAAGTAACTCTGTGCCTTTGTGCCTTTGTGATAAATTGTTTATTTTTAAATAAATGATGCAACACAAAGGCTTTGAGGTAAGATAGAGGCTATGGAAATAAATAAAGAGACAAGGTAATGCGATCTTTACTTGCTTTAGCACTATCAACACTACTTTTAAGCGGTTGTGTGACTGAAAATAGTTACAACGGCAGTGACAAACCCGTCGTCGAAAATAAAATAAACAACGCAGGCGCAGCACGTACCCGCATTGCTTTGGCATTACAATATTTAAACACCGGTAATAATTCCCAAGCAAAATACAACCTTGAGCGTGCGAGCGAATATGCACCAAATCTTCCCGAAGTTCATTATTCTTTAGCCTATTACTACCAACAAGTTGGCGAAAATGCATTAGCCGACAAAGCCTATCAAAAAGCGTTGGCGATTAAGCCTGACGATCCGAACACCCTAAATAACTACGGTACGTTTTTATGTAGTATTGATGAGTATGATCGCGCGACCGATCAATTTTTAAAAGCGATTGAAATTCCTAGCTATATTCGTGTAGCACAAAGCTATGAAAATTTAGCCTTATGCGCCATTGAATTTAATGACTTTACCAATGCAGAAAGCTACTTTCAACAAGCGCTAAACCACAGCTCGCAACGCGCCTCTACATTAATAAGCTTAGCGGCTTTGTATTACGCCAAAAGTGACTTATATAAAGCCAGTACTTTAATAAAACGTTATGACGATACTGCACAGGTTTCTTCGCGAGCATTGTTACTCAGCTACTTGGTTAAACAACGCATGGGTAGAATAGAAGATGCTGAAAAAATTGCAGCTACCATTTTGCAAACGTACCCAAATAGTGTTCAAGCTAACGCCATTCGTGACAACCAATTAAGGCAAACAGAGTTTGAAGTGCTGCGCGAAAAGTACCGCCAAGCACAACTTGATGAATTGCAAGAAAGCAGTAATAACAATCAAATTATTGTGGAGCCAAAAATAAAAATTATTCGTAAAAAAAGTCCAACATCTGCAGTAAGCTCTGATGATTCAGTAAAGTAAGCTGCAAAAATACAACAGAGACACAAATACCTTTTTAAATTAGTATAAATAAGAGTAAAAACGAGTGTATCGATTGATATCGCTCGTTTTGCTGTAAACCAATTTAGCATTTCAGTGTGATTCAATGCTAAACTGCTATATGTTAGGTGCATTAAAGGGCTTTAAAAATAAAAACAGCAAAAATTTTAAAAGGGCGATACTAACGTTTTTATAAAACCGCAGCTGATGATACCCTTTAAAAGCGTGCATTCTAGTAGCAAGAATAAACGAACACTAAAAAATAAAAACAAAGTCTTACTCTGGTTATTAAGCCAAAACATTAACTTTTACTCGTGGATCCAGACTCATACATATTATGAATGAAGATAATACACAACCGCAGAGCGACGAACCCTCTGTAGGACAAATACTAAAATCGCATAGAGAAAATGCAAATATCAGCATTGCTGAAATCGCCTCGCTATTAAAGCTAACAGAATCACAAGTTGAGCATATTGAAAGCGACGAGTATCATTTACTGGGTGCAAAAACGTTTGTTAAAGGCTATATAAAAAATTATTGTCGTACACTAAACATTGATAGCCCAGCTATTTTAGCGATGTTACCCGCTTTTAGCACATCAGATAAACCGGTCGATATGCAAAGCTTTTCAAGGCGCACAGAAAAAGAAGCCCATGACAGCCGACTTATGACCGTAAGTTACTTAATTTTAGCTATCGTTATTGGTTCTTCTGCAGTGTGGTGGTGGCAAAATGCAATGCCTATTGATGAACAAACTAAAACTATTAATGCTAATAACTCGCTCATAACTCAACAACAAGAAAACACCAAGCTGTTAGCTGAAGCCGCCGACGAGGCACTATTAAATGACATTGAATCTACAGAAGAAGTAGATTCTGCATTACAAAATGAACAACAAACAATTCAAGCTGCGCCAGTTGATAATGCACAGAGCACCAGTGAGCCAAAAAACAGTGATTTAAGCACCATTTTTATGATGTTTAACGATGAGAGCTGGGTAGAAATTCACGATGCCAATGATGAAAAAATTGCTTTTGGTGTAAAAAAAGCAGGCTACGAAATGACCCTAACCGGAGTAGCGCCTTTTTCAGTGGTATTAGGCAAGCATGATGTTGTTCGTATTACCCTAAATGGTGAGCCAGTTGATATTTCGGCCTTTCCTAAAAACCGTTTAGCTAAATTTAAATTACCCTTAGCAGAGTAGTCGCTATGTTTTCAGAATCTCCTATAAAACGCAGAAAATCCACACGCATAAATGTGGGTAATGTTCCTATTGGTGATGGTGCACCTATTGCCGTGCAGTCGATGACCAACACAGATACGATGGACGTTGATGCCACTGTAGCCCAAATTCAAGCTATTCAAGATGCCGGTGCAGATATTGTTCGCGTGTCAGTACCGACCATGGATGCCGCTGAGGCATTTAAAAGTATTAAAGAGCAAGTGTCGATACCCCTTGTCGCCGATATCCACTTTGACTATCGCATTGCATTAAAAGTAGCAAAATACGGTGTTGATTGTTTGCGTATCAACCCAGGCAACATTGGTAGTGAAGAGCGTATTAGAGCGGTAGTTGATTCAGCGCGTGAGCATAACATTCCTATTCGAATAGGGGTAAATGGCGGCTCACTTGAGCGCGATTTACAAGAGAAATACGGCGAACCTACTCCAGAAGCCCTATTAGAATCGGCTATGCGCCACGTAGATATATTACGCCGTTTAGACTTTGATCAATTTAAAATTTCAGTAAAAGCATCAGACGTATTTTTAGCGGTAGGCGCGTATCGCTTGCTCGCTAAAGAAATCGACCAACCACTGCATTTAGGAATAACCGAAGCTGGCGGCATGCGCTCTGGCTCTGTTAAATCGGCCGTTGGTTTAGGGATGTTATTAGCAGAAGGCATTGGTGATACGCTGCGCGTATCTCTCGCTGCAGACCCAGTACAAGAAATAAAAGTTGGCTTTGATATATTAAAATCACTGCGTATTCGCTCGCGCGGGATTAACTTTATTGCTTGCCCAAGCTGTTCACGCCAAGAGTTTGATGTGGTGAGCACCATGAACCAACTTGAAGAACGTTTAGAAGACATTATTGAACCGGTTTCAGTGTCTGTAATTGGCTGTGTTGTTAACGGCCCAGGCGAAGCGCTAGTCAGTGATATTGGCCTTGCCGGTGCAAACCGTCGCTCAGGCTTATACATAAATGGCGAACGCCAAAAAGCCCGTATTGATAACAATAATATTGTTGATCAGCTCGAAGGCTATGTGCGCGATTTTATCGAGCAAAAGCAGCAACAAACACCAATCGATATAAAAATCGTAGAGTGATTTAAACGCCAGCAATATGCATTCAATTGACTTTTTTAGTAGCGGCATTCACAGCGCAGTACAAATTACATACACACCGCTATACTCGCAATTACCTTGTAGTTAGGGTTATAATGCGCGGTCGATTTTTTAGTTTTACGTAGTTGCAGTCTAAGACTGCACATAAACAGATTTAGGATTTATCAGTGGCAAAACAAATTCAGGCAGTTCGCGGTATGAACGATTGCCTGCCAGGCGATACGCAAGTTTGGCAGAAAGTAGAGCACATTTTACGCGAGACCGTATCATCGTTTGGTTATCAAGAAATTCGTTTTCCAATTGTAGAATCAACCGACCTATTTAAACGCTCTATTGGTGAAGTAACCGATATTGTAGAAAAAGAAATGTACACCTTTGCCGATCGTAACGGTGATAATTTAACTCTGCGCCCTGAGGGTACCGCGGTGTGTGTACGTGCAGGTAACGAAAATGGCCTGTTATACAATCAAGAACAACGCCTTTGGTACATGGGCCCTATGTTTCGTCATGAACGCCCACAAAAAGGTCGTTACCGTCAATTTCACCAATTTGGTTTAGAAACCTTTGGTATTGCCAGCGCCGATATAGACGCTGAAGTTATATTGCTCACGGCGCAACTTTGGGAAGCATTTGGCATAAGCAATCATGTACGCTTAGAGCTTAACTCATTAGGCTCAAATGAAGCTCGCGCGCAGTACCGTGATGCCTTAATTGCCTTCTTAGAACAACATACCGATGTACTAGATGAAGACTCTAAGCGTCGTATGTACTCTAACCCGCTGCGCGTTTTGGATACTAAAAACCCAGATATACAGGCAATATTAGTGGATGCGCCAAAATTATCTGAACATTTAGATACTGAATCAAAAGAACATTTTGAAAATTTATGTGAACGATTAGATGCCGCAGGCGTCAAATACACGGTTAATGAAAAGCTAGTTCGTGGCTTAGATTATTACAACCGTACTGTATTTGAATGGGTAACCGATAGCTTAGGTGCACAAGGTACAGTATGTGCCGGTGGTCGTTATGATGGCTTAGTTGAGCAATTAGGCGGTAAATCAACCCCAGCAGTTGGTTTTGCAATGGGATTAGAGCGCCTAGTTTTACTACTTCAAGCACTTGAATGTGTAGGTGACATACGCCGTAGTGCTGATGTATATTTAGCAGCCATGGGCGACAAAGCCAGCATTCAAGCCCCTATTATTGCATCTACGTTACGTCGAGACGTACCTGGATTACGCGTTATGGTGCATGCTGGCGGTGGTAACTTTAAAAAACAATTAAAACGTGCTGATAAAAGCGATGCATTAGTCGCGGTTATTATCGGTGAAGATGAATTAGAGCAAGGCGTTGTGACCATAAAGTATTTACGTGAGCGTAAAGAACAAGTCACATTAGAACTAGAACAAGCTAAAGCGCTACTTGCAGAACTAATTAATAGCTAAAATTACATAAAGCGCAGCGAGTAAAGCGCTTTAATAGAGGTAAGCATGGAAATTTATTCAACTGAAGAACAACAAGCAGAAGCGATTAAACGCTTTTTTCGTGAAAACGGCCTATCACTTGCTTTAGGTGTAATTGTTGGCTTAGGTGGTTTGTACGGTTGGAAGGCCTACAACCAGAACCAAATAACAACAGCAGAGCAAGCATCTGATGCTTACACTAAGCTTGTTGAAAGTGATGACGTATTAGCCTCTGCTGATGCCTTCATCAGTGAAAATAAAGACACTCAGTACGCAACTTTAGCGGCATTTATTGCTGCAAAAGAAGCGGTAGATGCACAAAAATTAGATGTAGCGAATGAAAAGCTAAGCTGGATTGTATCAAATGTCGATAACGCGCAGCTAAAAGCCATTGCAACTACGCGTTTAGCGCGTGTGCAAATTGCTCAACAACAATACGATGATGCATTAACTACATTAAATTCACCATTGCCAGAGGCATTTAATGCAAATGTTGCAGAGTTAAAAGGCGATATTTACACTCAGCAAGGCAATAAAGAACAAGCACGCGTAGCCTACCAAGCTGCGGTTGATGCCGGTGGATTAACCAGCAATCCTCTATTACAAATTAAGTTAGATGACCTAGCAGTAACTAGCCCAGCGGCATAAGGTTTTAGGCATGAGAAAAATAACAACAGCAACGCTCGCCCTTTGTATGGCAACACTTATGGGCTGTTCATCAAGTGATGATGAAGAAGAACTGGTACTTCCTGAAATAGCCAATCAGTTTGAAACAGAAGTTGTTTGGCAAGAATCAATAGGTAGCGGTGTAGAGCATTACTTCTCACGTTTATCACCAGCTGTTTATAAAGATACTGTGTATGTAGCGAGTCGCGAAGGCCAAGTAGAAGCGTTATCACTTGCCAATGGTGATACGCTTTGGGAAACCGATGTTCGTCATGATTTATCGTTTTGGCCTTGGAGCGATAACGATAGTGCAAAATTATCAGGCGGAATATTACAAGCTTATGGTAAAATCTATTTAGGTTCAGAACATGGCTATATCATTGCCCTTGATCGTGAGACAGGTAAAGAGGTATGGCGTAAAAAAGTGCCAGGCGAATCACTGTCTAAACCTGCTGCAGGCGATGGTTTAGTGTTTGTTAATTTAGCATCAGGTAAGTTACTGGCCCTGCATCCTGATACGGGTGAAGAGCGCTGGAGCTTTGAGCAAGAAGTGCCAGCACTTACCTTACGCGGTCAAAGTTCACCAACCGTCGCTAATGGTGGTGTGTTGGTTGGCCTTGAAACAGGTAAGCTCAGTGTTTTAATTTCTGAGAGCGGCTACTCAGCGTGGAGCGCAGAAATTGCAGTAGCAAAAGGCGCATCAGAGTTTGAGCGTTTAGTTGATGTTGATACACAACCACTTATTAGTGGCCCGTTTGCTTATGCGATTGCATACAATGGTAACTTATCAGCAGTTGATATTCGTTCTGGTAATGTTGTATGGAAACGTGAATACAGCAGCTACCGTGAAATTGCCATGGATTTGCAAACAATTTACGTTGTTGATAGTAACGGCGTTGTTTATGCACTTGATAAAGATTCAGGCATTGAACGTTGGAGCCAACCCGCTCTTCGTGGCTGGTACTTAACAGGCCCAGCGGTTGCCGGTAATTATTTAGCGTTAGGTGACCAAGAAGGCAATTTGCATTGGTTAAATAAGGACACTGGCGAGCTAGTATCTCGTGAAGACTTTGACAGCTCAGGTTTTTTTGTTGAGCCTGTTGTTGCTGACGATAAGTTGATTTTATACACCCGTGATGGTGAAGTTAGCGCGGTAAAAATACCAAACTAACTTACTAATAGTCATATAGTTTTTTGTAAGGCTTCGCACTGCGAAGCCTTTTGTTGTTTTTTAAAGAGGTAGTTTATGCTTCCCGTGATCGCTCTTGTAGGGCGACCCAATGTGGGCAAATCCACATTATTTAACCGTTTAACACGTACTCGTGATGCACTCGTTGCCGACTTTCCTGGCTTAACGCGTGATAGAAAATATGGCCAAGCAAATTACGATGGCTTTGAATTTATCGTGGTAGATACGGGCGGTATTGATGGCTCAGAAGAAGGTATCGAAACCGAAATGGCTGATCAGTCATTACTAGCCATTGAAGAAGCGGATATTGTTTTATTTTTAGTTGATGCTCGCGTAGGTATGACAGTGGCTGACCAAGCTATTGCTAACCACTTACGTAAGCAAGAGAAAAAGTGCTTTGTGGTAGCCAATAAAACAGACGGCATTGATGCTGACTCGAACTGTGCTGAGTTTTATCAACTTTCACTCGGTGAAGTTCATCATATCGCTGCCGCTCATGGTCGTGGTATTACTTTACTGCTTGAGCAAACACTTCAGCCAGTTATTGCTGAACTTGCCGCACTTGATGAAGATGTAGCCGATGACGATGAAGAACTTATCGACTTATATCAAGAAGGTGAAGAAGATGACACAGATCACCAAGCGTTTGCCGACAAGCCGGTAAAGCTGGCTATTATTGGTCGTCCTAACGTTGGTAAGTCAACCCTGACTAACCGTATACTGGGTGAAGATCGCGTTATTGTATACGATATGCCAGGTACAACGCGCGACTCTATCTATATTCCGATGACCCGTAATGATAAAGAATATATTCTTATCGATACAGCCGGTGTGCGTAAACGCAAAAAAGTAAGTGACGTGGTTGAGAAGTTCTCAGTCATTAAAACACTACAAGCAATCGAAGATTGTAACGTGGTGCTATTAGTGGTTGATGCCCGCGATGGTATTTCAGATCAAGATTTAAGCTTATTAGGCTTTGCCCTTAACTCAGGGCGCTCATTGGTAATTGCCGTGAACAAGTGGGATGGCCTAGACAACTACGTTAAAGATCGTATTAAAACTGAGCTTGATCGTCGTTTGGGCTTTATTGATTTTGCCCGCTTGCACTTTATCTCTGCGCTACATGGTACGGGTGTTGGTCATTTATTTGAATCAGTTGACGAAGCGTATGAGTCGGCAACTAAACGTATAAGCACCGCTATGCTGCGTCGTATTATGGACATGGCACAAGCGGATCACCAGCCGCCACTTGTTCGCGGTCGTCGTGTTAAGCTTAAATATGCGCATGCTGGGGGTTATAATCCGCCGCGTATCGTCATTCATGGTAACCAAGTTCATGATTTACCTGATAGCTACAAACGCTACCTAATGAACTACTACCGTAAAGCACTTAAGATTATGGGTACGCCAATCAAAATTGAATTTAGAGAAGGCGATAACCCATTTGCAGGGCGTACTAATAAAGTAACCCTGTCGCAAAAACGTAAAATTCGTGCGTTTAGTAAAGAAAACCGCAATAAGTCATAACGATTTTGATTAAGTCAGTTTAATAAAACGGCGTACTTTATAGTACGCCGTTTTTTATGATTCAAAATTAATTAATGCTAATTGCACCAGCCGTTCAACTGTGGTGCCTTGAACATTTTTAGGCGCTTTGGGGTAATATTTTGATTTTGGCGGCTTAATAGTTATAAACCCATGATTGGTGGCCATTTCATGGGCTAGCAGTTTTCGTTCTTTGGGTGTTAAATGGTTTTCGTGTATTTTGCTTAATTCGCCACTATCAAGCCATATTCCTGCACAGCTTGGGCATTCATCTATTTCAACTGCTTTTAGCGGTGAAAAATACCTACGCATCATCACTATGCTTGGGCATTTAGGGCAATTTACTCGCATTGCGACTTCACCCTCACCTTCGGCATAATTACTCAAATACTTAAGTAAAACCTGACCATGTTTTAACTCTGGCGAGCTAAATTTAAAAATTTGGCTGTTATCGAAAAAAACGCCGCCTAACGACGATGTATAAACAGTGATACCGCCAACTAATATAGGCTCCAATGGTGTATTTGTTCGAGGGCACAACATTTTCAAAAATCCTTTTTATTTTAATACCTAAAGTTAAATAGTTATTCTAACGCTTTGTGTATCAGGCCAATTAATGGTGTGTGACCTGCCAATACAAACTCATGTGCATTATCTGACATTTTTTTCCAAGTACAGCGAGTAATCCCAATCCATTTTTCTTCATCATAATCGGATTTCGAACCTGCAAAGCTAAGCATGAAATGCTCAATAAATATTTGGGTGTTGGCTATTCGCCTTATCGGTTAGCAAAATACGTTATTAAATATCGCCACCCCAATATGTTTTATTTTAAACACCAGTAAAACAATAAGCTAGACTGCTGTTAAAAACCAACGCATTAATTGAGTGAACTTGTTATTATCATAAAATCAGCGCGCATAAATAATAATTAAAATTTTAAAAAGTGAAATTCAACATGCTAAAAAAAACAATTTTAGCTATTGCCTTAGCAGCCACCTCGCTGCCAAGCTTAGCCGACAGTAACAGCGATTTAAAAACCATTATTGATAACCACTGGCAAAACGCCAAAGCTGAGAAAATATTTTTTAGAACTGATCCTGATGGTTGGAAGCCCAACGGCCCCCTACCCGATTGGAGCGAGCAAGCCATTGCGAAGCGCCAAGCTTACAACAACAGCGTACTAAAAAACTTAGCCAGCATTGATCCTAAAACGCTCAATAGCGAGCAGTTAATGAACTACCGCTTGTTTAAATATGAGCGAGAAACCGAGCAGCAAAGCTACCTTTACCAAGATAAATACTTTCCGGTTAATTTTTTAAGTGGCTGGCATACTTACTTTGCAGAAGCGCCGGCTAACATGGCCTTTTTAACCGCCGAGGATTACGATGCCTTTTTAGTGAGCCTTGGTGATTACCCGCGCTTTAATCAGCAAAACATTAATTTAATGAAGCAAGGCATTCAAACTGGTTTTACCCACTACTGCGAAACGTTTAAAAATTATGGCCAAAGTATTAGCGCCCATATAGTTAAACAACCTGAGAATAGCGCCTTATATGAGCCATTTACCCGTATCCCTAATACATTTAGCGCAGCGCAAAAAGAAACTTACCAAAATAAAGCTAAAGCGTTAATTGCCTCAAAAGTTGTGCCTGCTTATCAGCACTTTTACGACTTTTTTGAAAACGAATATATGTCACATTGTAGATCGCAGCCGGGTATTACAAGTATTAAAGGGGGCCTTGATTATTACAAGTACACGGTTAATTATTACACCACAACTAACGCTACACCTAAACAAATTCATGAACTTGGTCTAAAAGAAGTGGCGCGCATCAAAGCGCAAATGCAAAGTATTATTGATAAAGTTGGCTTTGATGGCAGCTATAGCGAGTTTTTAGAATTTTTGGCAACCGATGAGCAGTTTTACGCAAAAGACGCCCAAGACTTGCTCGAAAAAACCGCCTTTATAACCCAAAAAATGTATGGCAAACTCCCTACTTACTTTGGCCACTTACCGCGCAATACTTTTACTATTAAAGGCTCAGCGAGTCGTGGCGCATTTTATATGCCACCGCCAGATAATCGTTCACCGGGGACTTACTTTTTAGCCTCAACTCCAAAACTGCAGCCTTTATATAATTTAGAAGCACTTAGCCTACACGAAGCCATACCTGGGCATCATTTACAAAACGCCATTGCTATGGAATTAGACGTTCCTGAGTTTAGACGCACACTGAGCCACTCTGCTTTTGGCGAAGGCTGGGCACTTTATACAGAGCGTTTAGGTAAAGAAGCGGGCTTTTACCAAAGCCCGTACAGCGATTTTGGCCGTTTAGGCTACGAAATGTGGCGCGCAGTGCGCTTAGTGGTTGATACCGGTATTCATGCCTTTGGCTGGAGCCGCCAAAAGGCGATTGATTATTTGGCTGATCATACCGCTTTGCCACAAAGCGCAGTGGAAGATCAAATAGACCGCTATATTTCTTGGCCAGGCCAAGCGCTTTCATACAAAATGGGCGAAATTAAAATACGCGAACTACGTGCCAAAGCAGAAAAACAGCTAGGCGCACAATTTGATATACGCAGCTTTCACGATACCGTTATTGGTCAAGGTTCACTCCCTATGGCGGTACTTGAAGATGTAATTAATGACTGGATAGCACAGCAAAAATCAGCTATTTAAAATAAAGCTAGAACAAATTGAGAGGCGGTATTGTTACCGCCTCTTTTTAAAACCCTATTAAACACCTCAAAACTAATCCCTACCCGCTTTTGCTTCGTAAAGTTAATGATTTTAAAAACCAGAGCTTAAGTATGAAAAAACGTATTCTGTATTGGCTGCAAAATGATTTGCGCATTGATGACAACCCCATACTCAATGATTTATCACAACAACAATGTGAACTTGATATCGTATTTGTGATCAATCCTGCTTGGTTTAAAAGCAATAACTATCAACAAAAACCCTATGGTGTACATAAACAACGCTTTTTAATGCAAAGCCTATACGAGCTACAGGAGTCTGTTTTAGGGCTTGGCCAAACCTTGCATATTTTAGAAGGCGATCCGGTAAAGGTATTCACACAGCGTATTAATGAGCTTGGCATTGATGAAGTTGTTTATAGCGAGCAAATAGGCGTTTATGAGCAACGCCAAATTACCGCAGTTAAATCGAAATGCGCCACTGTGGTATTTAAATCTGTGATGCAAGACACCTTATATCAACAGCAACAACTGCCCTTTGAACTTGCTGATTTACCAACCGGCTTTACCCCTTTTAGAAAAAAGATTGAAGCCACTGGTATCAGTTTATCCTCAGTGCCGTTCTCAGCAAAAAGACTTCCACCGCCTATTATTTTATGTGCTAAACAGCCTATATCAGAGCCGCCAACAGGAAACTCTTTACTCCAAGGTGGACACAAAGCCGGCCTTACGCATTGTCTACAGTACTTTTCATCAGCTTTACCAAGCAGCTATAAAATCACCCGTAATGAGCTGGATGGCTTTGATAACTCAACTAAATTTAGTAGCTGGCTGGCTTTTGGTTGCATTAGTGCCAAGCAAATTTTTTGTGCAGTCGATGCCTATGAAGCGCAGCATGGGGAAAATGAATCAACTTACTGGATTAAGTTTGAATTACTCTGGCGTGAGTATTTTAAGTGGCATGCAATTAATGTGAAGCATCAGTTATTTACTTTTAAAGGTAAAAAACAAAGCTCGCCACTTACCACTTTTAGCCCGAATCGTTTTGCTAAATGGTGCCAAGGCAGTACCCCTTATCCGCTAGTTAACGCTATTATGAAGGAGCTTAACGCAACGGGCTTTATCACTAACCGTTCACGACAAATTGCAGCCAGCTGTTTGGTCAACGAACTACAACTAGACTGGCGCTATGGCGCTGCTTACTTTGAACAACAACTTATTGATTACGATGTAGCCGCTAATTGGGGCAACTGGCAATATATTGCTGGAGTTGGCGTAGATCCGCGCGGCGGACGTCACTTTAATTTGCAAAAACAAACCCAGCAATATGATCCGCACGGTGAATATATTGCCAAGTGGCAAGGAAATGAGCACTGCGATGCACAATTAGATGACTTAGACGCCGCTGATTGGCCAGTGTAAAAATAAAACCTCGAACATAATACTGGCTAGCTGACTCTCGTTATAAGCCCAAGGTTAAATCTTGGGCGAGAGTGCCGCTGGGTTTTTCTACTACGCGGTTAACTTCAACCCCGTTATGCTTAATAATAAAAGTGGGGGTATATTGTAAGTCATGCGCTAGAGCAATACCTGCCTCATCACGTTTGTCATAACCGACTGTAACAAAGGTTATTTTCGAAAGTTCAACCTTAGACTCATCAAGTAACTTTATTAATCGAGGTACTTCGCGAGCACTGTCATGACACCAGCTACCTAAAAGCACTAACACCTCTTTACCTACTAATTTTTGCATCAATGCAACGTCTTGGGGTGTAGGCGAAAATGCTTGGTATTGTTTAGCAAATTTATCGTGCTCGCTTAATAAACGCTTAGCAGAAATAACGTCCGAGTGTGGTTTGAGCGTTGCATTCACTGCCAGTGGTAAACTCAACATTAAAAGAAAAATTAATTGTTTAAACATAATCTTATACTTAAATAGTGTTTTAGTTACTATACCCACAATCGAGCTTAAGTAAATAAAAGTTACTTGCTTTTATCCATAAAATCATCCACTTGTGATAAAACGGCTAAGTACTCACGTTTGGCTTCTTTGTTTTGTTCTAATTTATCTAAGTCACCGATTAATGTTACTAATTGCGTATGTGAATAACTCGATGTTGTTCTAAACTCATTCGTCGCCCCCACACCACTGAGTCGTTTTCTTTCATCCATACGATGACTATCTTCATTTTTCTCGAGCCAAATATCGTTAATAACACGAATATTGCTCTCACTGGTGGTTGTTTCTTTTAATTCCTTTTTTAGCTCGTATTGAGATATTTCGGGATTAAACTGATACACTTTTTTATCTACATCCACCTCATGAGCCTGATCAAGGGCAACCAATTCGTTATTTTTTACAGCGGTACCAATAGTGTAATTTTCTTGTTTGTCATAATAATCAGGAGGGATGTCAGAGCGGTTACCTTCTTCATAATTAAAACGCGTGCTCGCCGCTTTATCTTGAGTAACTCCAGTTAACCCTGCTGATTTTTGGTGTTCTGTATTTTGACTCAGCTTTGTGGTGCTTGTTGCTATGTAATCACCTTGATCCATTGCAAAAGAAAATTTCGCATCAAAATCAGCTAACTTAGATATACCATCACCTAAGGAATTTTTATTACTGCTTCCTAGCCCTTGATAACGTGGATCACGGGTGATCATATTGTCAACTAAATTAGCGACAAGCTCGCGTCCATTAGTAAACTGCTTTGTAGCAACTGACTCAATTTCACTGTAGCGCTCAGCGGCTGATGACATACTACTAAACGCACTTTTAAATACAGCCAACCCTTGTTTCATTACTTCATCACTTTTTTGGCCAAACGCCGAACGCGTACTTTTCTCTGAGCTATTGAGCTGGCTATCTTCTAAACTCTTATCGAGCGCTTTTATGTATTGCTGCATTTGGCTTTTGTCTTGAGCGCCAATGGTTGACATATCAAGCGAAAAATCAATGTTGTTCTGTCCATTTACCGATTCAAACTCTAGTATTTGCTGCTCAGAATCCTCATCAAGGGTATAGCTTAAATTAAGCTCATTGTCTTTTCCAAGTAGCGCTCCATCAGCATCGGCAGTATTTCCCTCTGACGTTGAAAAATACAAATCAAAACCCGAAAGTTCTTTGTTATCAAAATTGCTTAGAAAGCTTAAATCTAAATCAGCTTGGTTTGCGGGTACGTAACGACTGTAAGCGCTTTGTTTAGCCTTAAAAAATTCATCCGCCATTTCACCAACACCAGAAAGTACTTGCGTTAATGCTTGGTGTTCAGCCTCAGATAAGTCGCCATCTACTTCATAACTTACGCTAAATTCGTCAGTGGTTTCGCCTGTTTCCTCATCATAACCTTGCGCAGAATGAAGAGTGATTTTAATAACATCACCTTCTTTGGTTTTTACCGAAAGCTCAAACCCATAGTTATCATCATCTTCATATCGCTCGCGGTTAAAACTTTCCATAAAGGGGTCTAGCGAGCGTTCAACACGCTGCTGACTAGACGCTAAAAACGTTTTTTGATTGAACCCAAGCTGCCCCAAGTTTGATAAAATATCGCTAGTGTTAGCATAAGCGCCCTGAATATTTTTTACCGAGCTGTTTAAACGCTCAATTAACTGATCACTACGTTCGTTTTTTAATAAGCCCTCTTGCTGAGAGCTTATTACCGTTCGCAGCGCAACCTCTTCACTGGAGAGTTTATAATTTGAGCCACTGGGTGCGCTGGAAATCGTGAGTAACGAGGATAATTGCTGATTAAGTATTTCATCGACTTGTTCGTCACTAAACTGACTGAGCATTTCATCAGTGATTGTTGCCGTGCTTGGCGCTAAGTGAGCTCTCGATTGTAAGCCTGTGGACACATTGCTGTGGTTTGAATTATTGACTGATTGGGCAAGCAACGCATTTAGGTTAGCATAATTTCCTTGTAGTTTATTAACCATGATTATCCTTAATCTTCAGTACAATTAAGTACTTTGTCGGCCATCTAATTAAAACCTTTAATTCTTTTTTTTATTATTCAAGCATAAAATATTTTAATAAAAACGTTAGTTTAAAAGTAATTAACAGGTTTTGGCAAGCAACGACTTTAATATATCAGGTACAAATTTGCGCTGTGCGGTAATGGCATAAAAGTGCTCAAATGCATCAGGTAAACGTTGGTATTCAACTAATAGGCCTTGTTCTATTTCATCTTTTACGACGACTGAGGGCAATACCGATAGTGCACCACTATCACGGGCAAGTAATCGCAGCATAGCCATATCATCAGCCTCTGCTTTTATTTTTGGCTGATATTGCCAGCGGGCACACAAAGCATTAAATGAGTCTCTAATCGCGGAGGTTTTACTGGGTAGCACCCATTGTGCATCTGTGTAACCGGTAGGAAATTGACCGCGTGTTTTTTTATCAGCTGGACCCACTATGGCTAATGGCTGACGAGATACCAACTGACTCTGCCAAAGCTGATCGTAATGCTCAAGCCCGATGGGTTTATTAGTTAAAACTAAATCCAGTTCGTGTTCTGCCAAGCCATTTAACAGCCCATCCATACGCCCTGCAGTAAGCGAAAAGCGTACTTCGTCGTTACTCATTAAAGGGTTAATAAATTCCTCGATAAAGTTACGAGAGAGCGTATTAAGCACCCCGATTGATAAATGCTGAGTTTGGGAAATCACCCCTTTATGAATAAAAGACGACAGTTCTTCGCCCTTAGTGAATATATCGTTGGCGTACATTTGCACCCGCTTTCCCATATCGGTTAACGCCAAAGTACGTCCTTTGCGTTCAAATAACTCAATATTAATGGTGTGCTCTAGCTGTTTAATTTGAGTGGAGAGTGCTGACTGCGATAAATGCAGCTCTTTAGCGGCTTGGGTCAAGTTACCAATTCGGGCAACAGACCAAAAATAATACAAGTGATGGTAGTTCAAACGGCTCATTATAGTTCTCTTTTATAGAACGTTTATATGCATTATATCTATTTTTATTTAGTTATCTAGTTTGTCATACTCCAATAACTAAATAAGGAGCACTGAATGAGCGAGTATATTATTTCGTTGTTATTACTAATGATGCCATTAAGCACATTTTTAGCGGCGTGGCTAATTGGCCGACAACCTTGTGCCTCAAATGGCAATGTACTGTTTAAAGTGATGCTATTTAATAGTGTTGCATTTATCAGTGCCGTTGCACTTTATCGTATTTATGCCTTTGATTTACTGAGTTTTTTATCGCTCTCAGTGACCCGCGCTATTATGCTAGGACTAATCCTGTTCATAACGCTAATATTGATTCGGTTTTGCAAACACTATATGCAAGGTGAGCCACGTGTAAACTATTTTTGGCGCTGGCTGCTATTAACCGTAACCGCAGTGCTGATTGTAGTTATGAGCAATCACTTAGCGCTATTTTGGCTAGGCTGGGTGTCAATTAGTTTAGCACTGCACAAGCTATTAATGTTTTATCCTGAGCGCCCTCGTGCGGTACTCGCCGCTCATAAAAAGTTTATTGTGGCACGCGTAGCCGAATCCTTATTACTCGTCGCATTTATTATTTTATCGGTTACTCACAACAGCCTATATATTAGCGATATCACTACTTTTTATCACACCAACACACTACCGCTATCTTTGGCTGAACAACTCGCAGCCTTTTTAATCGCTTTTGCTGCTTTAATAAAATGTGCTCAGTTGCCTATGCATGGCTGGCTAATCAAAGTGGTTGAGGTGCCTACACCCGTCAGTGCCTTATTGCATGCTGGGGTGATAAATTTAGGTGGCTTTTTATTAATTTTATTTGCGCCTTTGTTTATTCAAGCTGCGGCTGCACAGTGGTTAATTTTAATTATTGCTGGTTTAACTACGGTGATCAGCGCTTTGATAATGACTACCCGAATAAGCGTTAAAGTAAGGCTTGCTTGGTCTACCAGTGCGCAAATGGGATTAATGCTCATAGAATGTGCGCTGGGATTATTTGAACTGGCTCTGCTTCACCTTGTTACTCATTCAACCTATAAAGCCTTTGCATTTTTAAACTCAGGCAACGGTGTAAACGAAGATCTGATTCGCCGCCACATTCCAAAACAATCACCCACGTGCTTTGCTTGGTTAACGGGGGCATTGGTGTCGATTACCCTAGTTAGCGCTGCATGGACCATTAGTGGCTATCAAGGCGCGGTCAGTGTGTGGCTACTTTTAGCATCGGCTTTAACTATTTTACTGGCCAACCAACATGGCGCTTCTAGCGTGCAAACTCACAGTAAAAAACTGCTAGTCGCACTATTAGTTGTTATTAGTTATGTGGTTGCTAAAAATATATTTACTTTAGCACTAGAGCTTGAGCAGTGGCGCGAAGCTGCATTTAGCCTCGCCGATAGCTGGGTAATAGCCCTTATTTTAACGTTAATGATTGCCAGCTACTTTTTACGCTACCAGTCTTGGCGACCACAGGTTAAATCACTTTCCACCCTATTATTTGCAGGTTTGTATTTAGATGAGTGGTTTACGCGGTTAACCCTAAAAATATGGCCGATAAATTTACCTAATAATGGCCACACCGATTTAAAAAATCATGCAGCTGGAATCACCGTTGAGGAATCAAAATGAGCAATCAAACGCATTCAAATCACACGGCATTATCGTTAAGTGACACTGAAAACAACATACTTAATAAAGTATGCGGTTACATAGCACCAAACTGGCCTTTAGATCAGATGATTGCCGTTAACCCATTTTGGGAAATGCGCCACCTGCCTATTGAAGATGTAAGCGCACGCATTGATACCTTATGTAATGCCAATATGCTAATGCCTAAAGACTTTTATCAGCACAAGTACGACAACGGCATTATTACTGATAACCACTTAGCCGATGCAGCCAAGTTACTTAACAGTGACTTTACGCATGAGCAACTCATAAAAACCCTTCACATTGATGTTCCTTTAGTGGATTGGCACAACATTGCAGATTTACTCGACCAGCAGCGCAATAAACATAAAATGGCTTGGCATGATGAAATCACCCATCAATTGAGCCAGTTTTGTGCCGCGCATTATCAGCAGCTTGGCCCTATGCTTCATGGTGATGGCACATCATCACAATCACCTTTATATCGCCATTGGTTAACCGTTATTCAAGCGGATAAAGGCATTAGTATTGTAATGGATGAAAAGCATTTAAATGGCTACTTTAAACGACTGCCCACTTGCGCTGATGAACTGATTGCACTAACACTCTCAACCCTTAATATAGATAACGACTCGTTAGAGTTATATGCTCATTCGCTGCTTTTAGATATTAATGGTTGGGCATCGTGGTTAGCGTATTTGCGATTCCAAGGCCAACTTTACGCTAAACCCAAAGATGATATGAAACAGCTACTGGCCATGCGAATGGCATGGGACTTGGTTATTTGGCAGTATCTAGCAGATCATGATAGTGCTTCATTTAAACAACTACAAAGTCAGTGGCAGCAAGAAAAGTCACTCGTAATTGAGCGCCTGCATGCACACAAATTGGCACAAAAGCCATTATGGGTGTGGGCAAAAGCACTGGAGCTGAGCTATCAATACCCGCTTAATCATGCGCTGCAAAACGCCACTAAAACGCCAGTGAACAACGCTCAATTACAAGCAGTGTTTTGTATTGATGTACGCTCAGAGGTTATTCGCCGCGCGCTTGAATCGCAAAGTAAAAATATAGAAACCTTCGGCTTTGCCGGCTTTTTTGGCTTGCCACTAGAATATCAAGAAAATGGTAGTGCAATTACTCGTCCTCAACTACCCGGGCTACTCAAACCAGCCATACATGCCACACAAACACACAAAGACGCGGCGCTTGAAGCATCTCGTCAAAATAGTGCTACATGGCAAAGTTGGTCAAAATCAGCCCCCTCATCGTTTTCTATGGTTGAATCAGCAGGCTGGCTGTATGCATTTAAATTAATAAAAAATACCTTTTTATCTAAAGGTAAAGCTAAAAAGTGCGCAACCACCGACTGGCAATTAACACAAAACCAGCAAAAACTGACCCTAAAAGACAAAACCGACTTAGCTCAAAAAGTGCTTAACACCTTAGGAATAAAAGAGTTTGCGCCGCATGTTATGTTGGTAGGTCACGCCAGTCATACAACTAATAACTTGCACAGCGCTGGCCTAGAATGTGGAGCCTGTGGAGGGCAAAGTGGCGAAGTTAATGTACGCGTGCTGGCTAACTTACTAAACGATACCCAAGTGCGCCAAGCGCTTAAAGAGCGAGGGCTAACACTGGCACAGAGCACGCAATTTATTGCCGCTATTCATAACACAACCACGGATGTCATCACCACTTACGATACCGAGCTTAATGACAATCTAAAAAAATGGCTAACCGTTGCCACGCAAACCGCTCAGCAAGAACGCTTAGTAAATATCGACCCGCAGTTAGTTAATAAAACCGCAGATGAAATTAACCATGCTTATCATCAGCGTGCCCGCGATTGGTCGCAAGTACGCCCAGAATGGGGGCTTGCTAATAACGCCGCCTTTATTGTTGCACCACGAGCCTGGACTCGCAGTGTTAACTTACAAGGACGCTGCTTTTTACATGATTATGAATGGGAAAACGATAACGAATTTACGGTATTAGAACTAATTATGACCGCACCCATGATAGTAACCCATTGGATCAATAGTCAATATAATGCCTCGGTTACCGACAACCATAAATACGGCAGTGGTAATAAAATACTCCACAATGCAGTCGGCGGTAATATTGGATTATTTGAAGGTAATGGCGGTGACCTTCGTATTGGCTTAGCCATGCAGTCACTGCACAATGGGGAAAAATGGATGCACGAACCAATTCGCCTTAATGTATATATTGCTGCGCCGCAATCGGCAATCGCGGCAATTTATAACAAACATGTCATGGTGAAGGAGCTGATTGATAACCATTGGCTCACTCTCATTCGCTGGGGCGATAATAATACTCTCGAGCAGTTCGAAAATGGACATTTCTCAACTATTTCAGCCTCTAATGAGCCAATATAAGCTATGCCAAAGATAGTCATTGCCACGAAACATAAAAAGGCACCTTTAGTGGCCCCTGCTCTAGAGCCACTTGGTTTTGAGGTATTCACTACTGATTTATTTGATACCGATACACTTGGGATGTTTAGTCACGAAGTACAACGTCATGGTAGTGCCAACACAGCGGCACTGACAAAAGCTCAGCGCGCATGTGAACTCACAGGCGAGCAATTTGGGCTTGGCAGTGAAGGCAGTTTTGGGGGTGGGCCGTATCCGGGTTTAATGAACTGGAACGAAGAAGTTATTTGTTTTTACGATAAACACAATAACAATGCTATTTATGGATACGCTGGTGGACCATTTTCGCCCAGCAGTTTAACTATAAACAGTGAAACTAGTACTGAATCAATCACTACTGCATGTCAGCGCTATGAAAACCAGCATTGGATACTTGACGACACCCAAACGCTTCATAAAGGGCTTAGCATAGAAGCGCTTATTGCTTTGTATACAGAAAAAACGCCAAGCACAGGTACAATCACGCCTGATCTGAGGGCCATGTATAGCCCGCAACGCCAAGTAATTATTAGCCGAGCTGCAGAAGATCTTGCAAGGCGACTATCATCAACATGCCCACAGTGCCAAAACCCTAACTTTGTTGCTAAACAAGTTACAAAAGGCTTGCCCTGTGAGCTATGTAATATGCCAACAGAACAAATGAAATCAACTACTTCAGTGTGTGATAGTTGCGGCTTTAGCCACATTGAAACGAATAAAAAACACGTTGCTGATGCAACATATTGCCAGTTTTGTAATCCTTAAGAGTTATTATGACATCATTACAACCCACTCAATTATTGAATACTGAAGAGCGTATTAACCAAGCCGTGGCACTATTAAAAGCGGGCGAATGCGTTGCCTTACCCACAGAAACTGTATATGGCCTTGCTGCCGATGCGAGCAATAGTGATGCTGTAGCAAAAATATTTGCCGCGAAAGGACGCCCAACAAACCACCCATTAATTGTGCATATTCCTGAACTATCACATGTGCACCACTGGGCAAAAAATGTAAATAAGGCAGCGATTACACTTGCTGAAGCCTTTTGGCCAGGCCCGCTCACACTTATTTTAAATGCAAAAGATAATTTAAATAGCCCTGTAACAGGTGGCTTGAATAGCATTGGTTTACGCGTACCAGCACATCCGCAATTTTTAGCCGTTTTAAAACAATTAAATACTGGGCTTGCAGCTCCCTCAGCTAATCGCTACAAACAACTAAGCCCAATAAATACAGCCCATGTTATGCGCGATTTAAATGGCCGAATTAGCGCGGTATTAGAGGGCGGTCAATGTGATGTGGGTATTGAATCAACGATTGTTGATGCCACCACTGAGCAGCTTCGCATTTTACGCCCAGGACCTATATCCGCTGCAGATATTTTGCAAAAAACCGGACTGAATGTCACTACACCGCTTTCACACAATGAGGCAGTGCCTGGCAATGTAAAAGCGCATTACCAGCCACATGCTCCTGCAACACTTATTAATAGCGCAGACTTTCCAAGTGTTTTGAGTAAAACACCGCATTTGCAAACACATTATTTAATCTATTCAACCAAGGCAGAGCAACAGTTATTAGCTAATCACATTTCGCCTCAGTACATTACTAAGCTAAGTGCTTGCCCTGTTGAGTATGCTAAAAACATTTATAAAACGCTACATCATATCGATGAGACAACACCGATGAATATTTATATCGAAAAGCCGCCAGTAAGCAGTAAGTGGGGGGCTGTGAATGACCGCCTTAGCCGTGCCACCACAGTATTTGCAGGATAAGTTAATTAACCGTTAGGTATTCAATAACCGTTGCTGCTGCCACTGGTTTATAAAAGTAATACCCCTGAAAACGTTTACAGCCAATATCAACTAACATATCAAACTGTGCCTGTTCTTCCACGCCCTCAGCTATAACACTTAAGTTATGGCTGTTGGCAATGGCAATAATACTTTGCACCATACTATTTGATTTAGAGTCCACCAAAATATCATCAACAAAGCTCTTATCTATTTTCAGTTCATCTATCGGTAAGCGTCTCAAAAGACTCAGTGATGAATAGCCTGTGCCAAAATCATCCATTGAAAAGCGTATTCCACGTGACTTTAAGCTCTTAATCGTATCAATCACATGTTCAAGATTATCCATAAAGAGGGATTCTGTTATTTCTAAAATGATACTTTGCGCAGTAACATTGTGCGTCTCTAAACTGTGTAATAATGTAGGAATAAATACACTACTTTGAAATTGCATTACTGAAATGTTTATTGCCAATTCAAGAGGGGTATCGCTGTGTTGCTGCATTTTTGCAAACTCACCAATAGATCGCGCTAAAACAAAGTCACCAATTTTAAAAATTAAATCACTTTGCTCTGCAATAGCAATAAACTCAGCGGGTGATACCATACCAAGCTCACCATCTTTCCAACGAATGAGCGCCTCCATAGCATGGATTTTACCCTGTTCATTTACTTGGCACTGATACGCCATAGACAATGACTGCTCGTTTAACGCCATATTAAGCCGCTCTTCTACTTTTAAACGACGTAAGTAAGCTTGTTTAATATCAGCATGATAATGACACAGCCATTGGCCGGTATCTTTTGCCCACTGGTTAGCTAAATGCGCACTTCGTACGAGCTTACTCTTTGTTATACCATGCTCTGGATAACAGGCTATGCCCACACTTATATTAAGTAATCGTTCACTATTGTTGGTTTCATATTGCTGGATTGCTGACTCTAAAATATGCTCGAATGCACGTCTGTTTTGCTCATCAAAAGTGTGAGGTGCAATAATACAAAATTCATTCCCACTATTTCTAAATACTAAATAGGGTGATAAAAATGTTGTTTTTAAAAAGCCAGCAAAGGTTTTTATCGCTTTATCGCCAAACTCCATGCCAAAGCGATTATTCATAGAACGCAAGTTGGTAATGTTAATGATTGCTAAGCTAAACGATGTTTCTTTTTTTTCTTCAAAGCTATCTCGTAACGCTTTTCGATTTGGGAGTTTGGTCAAATCATCATGTCTTGAAAGATGGAATAGCTCATCAATACGCTTTTTTTCAGCACGTGCAATAAGCCTAAAACCAAAAAATAGCACCATACAAATAAACACATAAACTAGGACATACAAGCCAACTTTCCAATAATACAGATTTTTTATTGGTTGCATCGCCATTTGTGACAGAGTCCACAACTGATAACGGTTATCAAATTTTGCTGAGGTGATATACGGTTTGCCTTTTACCGTCGTTTCTATGCTAAACACTTCCTCGGAAGATTTAAGTGTTTGCTTTGTTTTACCTGTTTGCTCTATCAAAGCATTACCCGATAACCCCAATGCCTCTTTAGTCTGGGTTTTTATATAACTTGCTATATCTGCATCTCTAACCGAGCTGTATTGAATAAAGCCATCTATTTCTCTTGCTAGCATGATGTAATCATCACGATTACTTTGCAAAATATTTAAGTACTTAGCCCCTCTCGACACCGCCATACCTGCCGTCATAACCGCAATTACTGTGCCGCTCTTATCGCGTAATGCTTTTCTTATTGGGATGACCCACTCTTGTAAAGATTCATTAAAGTAAGTCTGTCCTAATACCATTTTGTCTGATACGAGGGTTTGCGCAAAGCTTTGGCGTGTATTTTTATTTTCTTTCAGGTTGATCATGGTTGAAGCGTTTAAGTTTGAGCTGTAATAAATAATCTCGCCTTGCGGATTAAACAGTCCAAAGCCTAATAACACGGGATTTTCGAGCAAAATATTATCAAGAAGTTTAATTGTCGACGTTTTTTCATGTAAATTATTATTAGAGAGAATATCTCTACCAATTAAATCTAGCATCAGCTCTTTATTTCTAAGGGTGCTTTTAAGTGCTTGCGCAGAAAATTCCACACGATTTTGGGAGCTCGTGCGGTAATCTTTTTTGATGTTTTTCCACTCGTAAACCAAAAGCACGCTTAATAAAATTAAGCCACCCAACAGCAAAAAACAGAAGAGTTTCCATAAATTATTTTTTATTAGTGCCATCTAATTCTCACAACCCCGCCACAACCTGTTTGGTAGTGTGTTATGTATTTGGGCTCTTAAAAGCACTTTATGGCTAGCTTGGTTTTTTTTCAAGCAATTTTATTGCAAAATTAAGAAAATACACACAAATAAAACACCTTTAATTAACAATAAAGGCAACATTAATTAACAACCAGCAAGCTCGATAAAAGCATTATTGTTATTGCTAAGCTAAGGCCTCGTTGTGTCCTTGCATTTAATAAACGATATTATTAAGCGACTATTGTAGTTTATTTATTAAATATAATATTGATTTAAAACAATAGCTTTAGTTGTAAAATGTAATTTAAACCAGCTCATGTATGAAGTCGTTTTGTTTAGTCATAATTTTGCAATAATGATCGGTAATAATAGCTGCATTATTAATCAAAAATAGCATTTGAAGCCCCTCATGAGCGAATCTATAGTGCAACTTACCTTTGCACTTCCGTCATTTGAAGATCCTATGTCTGCGGCAATGAGTCACAGCATGGAATTTGAAACGCTATCGCAGGATGCTAACAGTCAGCATCAAATCACACTGCAATGCGTTTTACCTGAGGCTGCTCATGAAAGTGATATTATTTCACTCAGCGCAACTGAGCCAAATGCACGAGCGGCTCAATACTACACAGAAAAAACACTCAACCTATCTGATCTAGAACAAGGGCGAGTCAACCTAACTTTGAGTCAAATAGCACATAGTCATGATTTTGTGATGCAAATGATTTTGCATGGTAAGCACGGCACGTTAAAAAATAGTTTGCAGTTTGATATGCATATTAACCAATTTGGTAGTGGTTATACTGCACCTGCAACTTATGTAGCGCCGCCTAGGCCGCATCGGGTACGTCAGTATTTCGCTAATATGGGAACAGCTTTACTTTCGCTTTTTTAGTTATTGGCGCACAATTTTCCACTGGTTTTTTATTACTCAATCAGCAAAGCTCACTTTACCCATAGTTATGTCTAAAATCCCTTGGTTGTTATTATTTAAGCTTTGACGTTGCCCTGCCAAACATTCATTTGCCAAAATAGCAAACAGCACGGCCTCTTTGGCATCAGGATTTACGCCTAAACTCTCGGTGTTTTTAAACGCCTTAATGTTTGGGCTGTGCATCAATAATTGCTCCATTAATAATGGATTATGAATACCTCCACCACTGGCATACACTACACAGTCTTGAGTATGTTGAGCACAGTCATTTAATGCCTTAGCAATCGTAGTGGCAGAAAGGGCATTTAAAGTCGCTAAAACATCTTCGTGGTTTAGTCTTTGTGTCGTTGAATGCATTTGTGCCTCCCGTAAATAAGCTAAATTAAACACCTCAGGTCCGGTTGTTTTAGGCAGAGGTAATTTAAAAAACGCGTTATCGGTAAGCGCAGTAAGAAGCTTTGTATTCACTTTACCAGCTTTGGCAAGTTTAGCTCCCTCATCATAATGGAGCCCTTTAAAATAATGCTGTACATAAGCATCCATAATAGTATTGCCAGGGCCAATGTCAGAGCTAAAGACCGCTCCAGTATCGCCGTTTTTAGGTAAAAATGTTAAATTAGCAATGCCCCCCATGTTGAGTAAAATACGATTTTCATTTGGGCTGGCAAAAAACAAATAATCTCCATACACAGCTAATGGTGCACCTTCACCACCAGCAGCAATATGCTTTTGCCTAAAGTCACCTATCGTGGTAATGCCTGTAGTAAACGCTATTTGATCGCTGTCGCCAATTTGTAGCGTGCCATTTTTAAAATCGTGGTGGTTATGTTGGGATTGCGGGCAGTGATAAATAGTTTGCCCGTGACTGGCTATTACATCAATATCGGCTGGATTTACTTGCCACAGTGCTAAACACTGATTAACCATAGCACCATGGAGTTTACCTACCCACGGATGTAACAAAGTCAGCACTTCTAAATCGCATTCGCGCTTAGCAAACACCTGTTTTATTTTAGTTTTATACTCGTCGTTGTACTCAACCGTGGTGAATTTTAATACCTCTATTTGGGTATGCAAACCCGCTCCGGTTATTTTACATAGCGCCACATCTAAACCATCTAAAGAGGTGCCACTCATTAGGCCAATAATTAAACGACTAGGCTTTTTAGCGCTATTATAAAGGGCGGCAATGTGTGGGTGCATAGTGACTCTGTGTAGGTACTTTTTATTATATTTTAAAAGAGTTTAAAGCAAAGTTATAGCTGTATACACTTTAATTTTAAAAAGATAGTTTCATTGTTTAAACGCCTAAAGCTTGCTAGGTTATTGGTGGATAAACGAGGGAGCAAAATGTGGCATCATTAAAGCCATTGAAGTTGATGGCCTGTGTGTTGGGTGTATTGGTATTACTCCTGGTGAATTTGAGTATAGCCGCAGTGGCGAAATAGGCTATTGGCTTAGTCAGCAATATTGGGGGCAAGGTATTATCACCCAAGCCATTGGGTTGATTATTAGGGTCTGTTGACCTTTCAAGGTTAAATTTGCAACAGTCTGTTTGGTATTTAGGCAAGGCAGCGCCTATGAGGTGTGGTTATTCCACATAAATAGGCGATAACGCAGCATTAATGCTAAACAGGCGCTGCCCTTCGGGTTCTGCCTAGGGGCTATTTACTCTTTGTTGCTCGGTTTTGACTTAGCCCACTAGGTTACAAACCTCGCGCCGCGATTAAACCGCCCCTAGTTTGAACAAATTGTAATCCGCAAAGGTCAACAGACCCTAAAGAAGTGTTTAAAAGTACTAATTTAAACCGTATTCATGCGGCTGTATTTGCTGGTAATGCGGGCTCAATAAAGGCGTTGCTTAAAAGTGGCTTTAATACCGAGGCTATTTTAAAACAAGCAATTTATAAAAATGGTCACTATTTTGATAGCCATATATTTAGCATGCTAAAAACAGAGTAATTATTCTAATTAAATGTTTGCAAAGGTTGAATTAACCCCCTCTCGCCCAAAGCTCGTGTATCAAGGTACAAATTTTATCTGCCTATCCGCGCATTATTGTTGAGCCGTGTATTGTTTTAAAGCTTAAACATTCGGTAATAGGTGGTTTTTTCACTTTATTTTGGAGATTTTTATGTCTACAACTAGCCGTCAATTTACTTTAGCCTCGCGCCCACATGGCGCCCCTACCAATGACAACTTTGAATTTAAAAGCAAAGAGCTTCCATCGTTAAAAGAGGGCGAAGTACTGTTGCGTACAATTTACTTATCATTAGACCCCTACATGCGTGGCCGTATGAGCGATGCTAAATCGTATGCCGACCCTGTCGAAATTGGTGATGTAATGGTTGGTGCAACGGTGTGCCAAGTAGAAACATCTAAAAACGATAAATTTAGCGAAGGCGAATGGGTATTAGCGTACACAGGTTGGCAAACTTACGCCATCTCAAATGGCGAAGGCTTAATGTCATTAGGTAAAGAACCAACAAACCCTTCATACGCATTGGGTATTATGGGTATGCCTGGCTTTACCGCCTACATGGGTTTACTCGATATTGGCGCCCCTAAAGCAGGTGAAACCGTAGTCGTTGCTGCTGCAACGGGGCCTGTCGGTGCAACGGTTGGCCAAATTGCTAAAATTAAAGGCTGTAAAGTGGTTGGAGTTGCCGGTGGTAGCGAAAAATGTGCTCATGCCGTTGAAAAGCTAGGCTTTGATGCCTGTATTGATCACAAAGCCGATGACTTTGCCGAGCAATTAGAAAAAGCATGTGACCAAGGCATTGATGTTTATTATGAAAATGTGGGCGGAAAAGTGTTTGACGCCGTACTGCCTTTACTTAATACCTCAGCACGCGTGCCTATCTGTGGTTTGGTATCGCAGTACAATGCAATCAGCTTGCCTGAGGGCCCAGATCGAATGGGCATGCTAATGGGGCAATTACTAACTAAGCGCATCAAAATGCAAGGCTTTATTATTTTTGATGATTATGGCCACCGCTATGACGAATTTGCACAAGACATGCAAAAATGGCTACAAGACGGAAAAATTCAATACCGCGAACATCTGGTAGAAGGCATTGAAAACACCATCAGTGCATTTAACGATATGATCAGTGGGAAGAACTTTGGTAAAACCGTAGTAAAGATTAACAGCCCACTATAATAACATTCAGGCTGTGTTGTAATTCAACACAGCTCAATAAGGAAGAAAATGATTAAACTACACCATTTAAATAAATCTCGCTCTAAACGTATTATTTGGTTACTAGAAGAGCTTGAGGTCGATTACGAAATTGTTGCTTACCAACGTAACACTGAGACTTTTTTAGCCCCTGATGAGCTTAAAAATGTGCATCCGCTGGGTAAATCGCCAGTTATAGAAGATGATGGCTTAGTGATTGCCGAGTCTGGCGCTATCACAGATTACCTGATCACTAAATATGGCAAAGGTAAATTAGCCCCAAAAGCAGGCACCCCTGATTACGTTGACTACCAGCAATGGCTACATTTTGCAGAAAGCTCAGCAATTTTACCGCTTTTACTCAAAATGTTTGTGCAAAAAGATGGTGCTAAAACCCAGTTTTTAGAGGGCTATGCTGATGCAGAAACCGCTAAAGTGATTAGCTATTTTAACAGCCGTCTTGAAGGCAAGCGTTATTTAGTGGGCGAGACCCTAACCGGTGCCGATTTTATGATGTCGTTTATTGTTGAAATCGTTAAAAATGCAGGCCAGTTAGAGCACTTTAAAAACCTGGTTAAATACGATGAGCAATTACAATCTCATGCAAAATTTCATACCGCTAACGAGTTAGAAGCCAAGTACGACTAACTTACCTTTCGCTTTGATTGTGGTTTCACAGTCAAAGCGATACCCGCTTTTCTACTCAGGTCTATCAAGATAAATTTGTTTAAAATCATTAAAATGTGCTTCAAAAAGTGCAACTAAGTTTGGATCAAAATGATTACCTGCACCTTTAATTATTTCCGCTTTTGCGTCATCCATACTCCAAGGCTCTTTATAACAACGGCGACAACATAACGCATCAAACACATCAGCAATCGCAGTAATTCGTCCCTCTAAACTGATTTCTTGCTGTTTTTTTGCGTGCGGATAACCGGCTCCATCCCAACGCTCGTGATGATCAATCGCAATGTTTGCAGCCATATCAATAACAGGATTAGCTGTCCCTTTGAGAATTTCCCAGCCCTTAGTGGTATGCTGTTTCATAATTTCCCATTCGTCAGCATCTAATTTTGCCGGCTTGTTTAAAATGAGATCTGGTACACCTACCTTTCCTACATCATGTAATTGCGCAGCTAGGCTAATTTTATCGCAGTACGCTTGATTTTGATTATGCAGCTGCGCGAGTAATTTTGCATATAAGCCAACCCTAATTACGTGAGATCCCGTTTCCTTGGAGCGCGACTCCATGGCACCTCCCATCAGTGAAATAGCCAGCTGCTGGGTTTCTTCAATTGAATTAGCTAATAATAAACTTTCAAATGTGAGAACAACATTGCCCAAAAACAAGTCAACAAGCTGTTGCGCTTCTTTTTTAACCGGTTGCAATGATTGAAATGCGAGTATTGAATCTAGACCTTTTTGTGAATGATGAAAATAAACATAATGATCTTCTGCAATAAAATTCTGCTTGGTTTGTTTCGCCCTTAAAAAGTACTCTTGATGCTTTTTCGGAATACTATCAATACCACTTCCCGTGAACAGATGTATACCTGAGACTTCCCCTTCAATCATTTGCAACTTTTCATCTAACTGACAAATACCAAATACTTTAGGCGCATCAATATATAAATTGGCCGAGCTCATATTCAGTACAAGTTTTAACTCTTCCATGACAACAGAGGTAAACTCTACCAAGTCACCAATTTGGGTAATGGTAGAGATAGCTTTTATTAGTCTTTTTAAATTATAGCGGTGAGTTTGTAGCATACAAATATCGCGGTAGGCTCGTAAAGAGGTATAAAAAATCAATTCAAGATCTTGGCTTTGCAGTTGGCTCTTCGCTTTATAGCCATCAATATCATAATCGCGAATAACACTGCGCTCAGGCGCAACCCCAGGCTGACCTGTTCGCAAAATAATTCGACTATAACCATTTTGTAAGTCTTGGCGAATAAATCGCGCAAGATCTAATCCTGCATGTTCTGTTTCCATTACGACATCTAGTAAAATTAATGCGTAACGTTCTGAGCTTTGTAGTTTCTCTTTCGCCTCAGATGCACTGTACACACTGTGTAGTTCAACAGGGCGTTGCTCAAATTCAAAGCGCTTCATTGCAAGTTGAGTTACCTGATGCACAGAGTCATCGTCATCAACAATTAAGATTTTCCATGGCTTAGCATTGCTGTTGGCAACCGCTTTATCTGACACTACATCATCTTGTAACCACTCCATAAACACACCCTGCTATTAATTAATTCGGTGGCGTTACCGGAAATTGAATGAAAAAATAAACGCCTGTGGATTCTTTTTGCTTTACTGCAATTTGCCCTTTCAGGCGGTGAACTACGAGGTTATAAACAATATTCATCCCCAAGCCACTGCCGCCACCCGCTCTATTTGTAGTGTAAAACGGGTCAAACACTTTTTTCTGAACTTCATCTGTCATGCCTTGACCACTGTCTTGATAATGAATACAGACAGAGTCTGAGTACTCAATATGAACACTTATCTGCCCTTTTTTGCTACCATTTTGAAAACCGTGAATAATTGAATTCATTACTAAATTAGTGAAAATTTGCGCTAAGGCACCGGGATCAGAATACACTTCTGGCTCAGGCTCCGTTGCACTAATGGTAATATCAACCGGTGTTGCTTTAAGGGTATGATAGAGGCTTTTTAGCACCTCATTAAAATAACTACTTACATACAAATTACGTAATTCTTCGGTTGTTTGATCAACCGCTACACGTTTAAAACTGCTTATTAAATCAGCGGCACGTTGCATGTTTTTTAGCAAAATGTCACAGCTTAAATCAACTTCACTAATAAACTCACTAAACTGCGTTTTACTTAAGGTGCCAGAAGCCACTTTGTTTTTAGTTTCGATTAACATTTCTCGCAAATGAGATGTCGCTGTCACACAAACACCTAACGGTGTATTCACCTCATGTGCCACACCACTGACTAAACTTCCAAGTGAAGACATTTTCTCTGCTTCAACAAGCTCCTGCTGAGTGCGACGAAGCTCTATGGTTTGCTCAAGTAGAGCCTGCTCTGCCTCATGGCGTTTACTCGACATTAAATTAATAGAATCACTTAAACTATCATAAGGGCTGCGCTTAGAAACTGTTTGAGAAAAATCCCCAGCTGCAATCGCAGAGCAAACCTGATCAATATCTTTACTGGCTTTAATTAAACGCTCAAAGCTTCTAAACATGGTGCCAAGCTCATCCTTTTGAGTCATATACTTTTGAACATGAATAGATAAATCTCCATTAGCTAGCTGTTCAACAGATTTAATCGCAATATTAATACGCTTGGTTGTTCGGTTAATAAAATACCAAAAGAGTAAAAACACCAGTAATACACTTGCAAAAGCCGCTGCCAATAATGGGCTAAATTGCGCTTGAATAGGCCCAATAATATCGGTTTCAGAGCGACGCACTATCACTGTCCAATGCCCAGTGGCAACCTTGGCTTTATCAAAATAGAATATTCCAGAATCAAAAGGATCGTTAGCAGATAATATTTCTCTTGCTTGCCCCTGTGATTTTAGCTGTTTGGCTATACTTGCATAATCTGTGTCTAAAATGGCTTTCGTTTTTAGTCCTGAATGATTTAATGTCGTGGCAATCACGTTGTCACGTTGGCTGAGTAACAAAACATCAATTTTTAGTTGCTGCTTTATGGTTTGTAAGAATTCCGTAATATCAGCAAGTGCTCTATCTACACTTGCCATACCGACAAATTCGCCATTAATAATAATTGGCGAACTTTGTTCAACCAGCATTCTTCCCTCGTAAACATAGGGCTCAGTGATCATCGTCTCGGTATTACCATCACGTAAAAACTGTTGACGTACTCCCTCATAATAAAGACTTGATTCCATATCGACCAAGGGCTCAAGTAACAAACGTTCAGAGTCATTAAAATCACGATGCCAATAAGGTAAAAAACGGCCAGTTTGGTCTACATAAACGCCCTCTTTTAATGGTGGAGCATTAATATAGGCTTGATCTTGATTATCGGCATTAGGCTCATAACCAAACGAAGCCCCCACAAATGAAGGGTTCATTTTAAGCACTGCACGAACAAAATTAATACTTGCCTCTCTATCACCAAACAACCCATTTTGCTGTGCTAAGGCCATAATCTCTGTAGTGCGTACCGCTAATTGCGTTTCTTCATTTACCTTCGCGGCAATCGTATCTGCCGTCTGGCTTAAATTTAGTTTTGCTTGTATAACAGCCTGATTAAGGCTAGTTGAATACCAATAACTCAAAATACTGGCAATAATGAGCATGACGGGCAATGCCAAATACAGCAGCATCTTTCCTTGCAAAGAGTGTATGAGTGGTAGTCGCATAATTTTAGGCTTAAACAAGCAAGCCAACATCCTGAGGATCTGAAGTATTAAGCTTAAAAATTAGACTATAAAAACTTTCTAGGCAAATCAATTGTGTAAAATTAATGCAGAAGCGGGGTATTAAAATACCCGCTATATAACGGACAAGGTTGTTAAATAGAGTATCGCGGAAACAAAAGCGTTATTTATATAATTTATCAGACTCGCTGAGTTGTAGAGCAGACTGTAAAGTTCTTATTGTTTAATCGACCAACCGATAACCCACAGCGGGTTCAGTTAATATGTATTTTGGACTAGCAGGGTTAGCTTCTAGTTTTTGTCTGAGCTGCGCTACATGTACCCGCACATATTCAGGACGGTCTATGTACTGCGCTCCCCAAATATGGCTTAAAATTGCATTATGAGTGAGTACTTTATCTTTATTTTGAAACAGCAATAATAATATTGCGTACTCTTTTTTAGTCAGTTTTATCTCATTCCCCGAGGTGGTTACTATGTGCTTTTGTGGATCTATTTTTATATTCCCACAGGTAAACGCCACACTCGGCTGACTTTGGGTGCGCAATAACACCCGAATTCTGGCGAGTAACTCATTCGCGCTAAACGGTTTGGTAATATAGTCATTTGCTCCATTATCAAGCGCGGTTACCTTTTCAACTTCGCCATCTCGCGCTGACAGCACCAAAACAGGTAAGGCACTCCATTGTCGAAACTCAATCAGCCAGTCTTGACCGTCCATATCTAACAAGCCTAAGTCTAATAACACAAGATCATAACTTTGCTCACTTAAACGTGCAAAACCATCTAAGCCTTTATCACAAATACTTAGCTCGTAACCACTGGCTTGCAACAAGGTTTTTAAAAAGCTTTGTAAAGGGGGAGAGTCTTCCAATATTAATATTTTAGTCATTGTCTTTTTCCCAGATCAATTTTGCGTACGCCATCTGTGTCTCGTTGTTAATTGTTAATGTAAATGTACCTTGGTGAAATTTAGCCACCACATCACAAATAATACTGCCCAGCCCAACGCCTTCATCGCTACTTGTTTGCGCTTTAGTGATCACGTTATTAGTAAGAAGTAACTGATAACATACCTTTTGCTGATTGCTACTCTGAGTAAATTCAACGCTCACCTTCCCATCACCATAACGCCATGCATTTTCGAGCATATTAGCCAGCGCAATTTCTAATAAAGTCACATCCCCTATGCATTTTGACTGAGCGTCTATATTGGTATCTATAACAAAATGAGTGAGTTGCTGCTGTCTGCGAGCTTTGGCTTCACTGAGTAATGCTTGTAAGTTTATTGTTTGCCAACATAGGTTTTCACCCATTTTATTAACTCGGCTTAACTCCATGACTTTATCAAAGTGCTGATTAAGTATTTTACTTTGCTCATAAATATTACTCGCTTGCTCTTTTATCACGCTGTCGCTGAGGGTAATTTCATCATCTGCAAGCATGCTGGATGCGCCCATAATAGTTGCCAATGGTGTGCGTAAATCATGTGACAAACTACGTAAAAGTGCATTTTTAGCGCGTTCTAATTCCGCTTGCACCGAAATAGCAGCCGACTGCTGGCGTAATATCGTTTTTTCATGTACTTGATAAAGCAGCGAGATAGCGGTATCAGCAAAAGCTTTTTGCCCTTGCGTTAACCGTTTAGTAAAATTAAACCCGCCCCAGCTCGGGTTAGCCTCACTAAGTAATATAAATTCACTGTTGCCTCGCGGTGCTGCAGGCATAAATGTGCAAGATGCATTTAAATGCTTACCGATCCGCTGTACAAAGTACTTTTTTTGTTCGTCCAGCGTATCTAGGCTATTTAAGTCTTTGGCCAGTTCATACAAAGTGCGGCTATTACTTGCGTGTAATTGCACATCTCTGACTTTAGTACTGAGCTCCCCCGCCAATTGACTGATCACAAAACCAACAATTAGCATAACAATAAAGGTTACTAAATATTCTATGTTTTCAATATGAAAAGTAAAATTAGGGGCAACAAAAAACCAATCTGTACATGCGACACTTACTAAGGTGGTCAGTATCGCAAGGCGACGGTTACTCCGTACAGCAACCCAAGTCACCCACAATAACTGAAGCATTACAATATCGGTAGTAGTAAACCAGTTACGTACAGGGAAAATGGCCATAACCACAATTAATGGCATTATTAACGCCAAAAAAAATGCTTTATACCACCTTGGTTTGGCCTCGACCTGATTCATTAATTATTCCTCTAACATTTGAGCACTTAGGTTACTGCCTTTTCGATATTGCCTCTATAAAGTTTTTATAAAGTTTTTTATCTCGTTCGTTAAATCTTTATAAAGCTTTGCAGTGCAGCGCTGACTTTAGTATTTGATCCCGTATATTCAACTCAACTTTAGTGATTGCGTGTTACCTGCAATAGGTGTTTGATAAGGCGTATTGATGATAAATTGGAGAATCACCTTAAGACTACTCGCCTTTCCTATTATTTGGATGGGAGTGGTGCAACTAGTATTCGCAGCGCTTTCATTATTTATTTTTAAAGATCGCGTTATTAGTGCGTTTCTTATTTCTGGCGCAACGATGATCTCAGTCGCTTTAGTGCTACTTATCAATTTACGTAAAACAGATTATACCGGCGCAACATTCAGAGATGCACTCATTTACGCCACAGTAACGTGGATTATAGCCGGTGTGTTAGGCGCTATTCCCATTTTGGTTGTCACTGGCGTTAACTTTAGCGATGCAGTATTTGAGTCAATTAGCGCCTTAACTACCACTGGTGCAACCGTGCTATCAGGGCTCGATAACATGCCTGCTAGCTTTTTATTGTATCGACAATTTTTACAATGGATGGGCGGTTTAGGCATAGTAATTTTTGTAGTGGCTATTTTACCTATGTTGAATATTGGTGGCATGAAATTACTAAAAGCAGAAACCCCAGGCCCCATTAAAGACGAAAAATTAACTCCGCGCGTTGCCAGTACCGCGCATTATTTATGGGGTGTTTACTTTGCAATCACGCTACTTTGTATTTTAGCCTATTACGCTGGCGGAATGAGTTTATACGATGCGATTGCACATGCCTTTACCACAGTTTCAACTGGGGGGTTTTCAACGCATGATGCCAGTATGTGGTATTACCGCAGCCATTTACTGCTGTGGATAGCTAATGTCTTTATGCTTGCAGGTGCGATTAACTTTGCCTTGCACTTCAAAGTGGCGCACAAAAGAGCCATTACTAGTTATTATCACGATGAAGAAACACGTTATTTTATTTATATCGTCGTATTTTTATCAGTTCTTTTAACCACCATGTTGCTGCTTAAAGACAGCTACTCAAATGTACTTGAAGCATTTAGTTTCTCCACATTTCATATTATTTCTTTTATTACCAGCACCGGTTATGGCGCAGCAGGCTTTACTGACTGGCCAGCTGAGGCTGGGTTTTTGCTGGTTATTGCTGGCTATCTTGGTGGTTGCGCAGGTTCAACCGCTGGCGGAAATAAAATAATTCGTAACATTATTGTTGGCAGAATGATTAATAACAATATTAAACAGCTACTTCATCCAAGAGCGATATTTACACTTAAATATCAAGGTTCGCCCGTTAAAGAAGATGTACGCCATGCAATTATGGCATTTATGACCTTTGCTGTTGGTACAAGCTTACTGTTTACAATGTTGCTTATGGCAACGGGTCTTGATTTTTGGAGTGCATTTACTGCGGTAGCTGCTTGCGTCAATGTACTTGGCCCTGGGTTTGGTGAAGTTGGCGCTAACTTTCAACCCGTTTCAGATACCGGTATTTGGATACTCTCGGTCGCTATGATCGTGGGCCGGTTAGAATATTTTACTGTTTTTGCACTTTTTACTCATAGCTTTTGGAAAAAATAACGAGGAATAATATGGCACATTTTACAGTGATTGGTTTAGGTCGCTTCGGCATTGCAGCAAGTCTTGAGTTAATTCATTTAGGGCACACAGTGACTGGCGTTGATAGTAACCCAAAACTCGCCGAAAAGTATGTTGAGCATTTATCTGAAACCGTCGTTTGCGACTCCACCGATGAAGCCGCACTTAAAGAGCTTGATTTAGCGAGTAGTCAGGCTGTTTTAGTGGCGATAGGGGAAGATATGCAATCGAGCATTCTGTGCACGCTTGCATTAAAAAACTTAGCTGTTGAGCAAATATGGGTAAAAGCGAGTACTAAAGCCCATCACACTATTATCTCTAAATTAGGTGTAACACGCATTATTCACCCTGAGGAAGAAATGGGGGTGCGCGTTGCACAAGCGCTTAATTACCCGATAGTGAACGACTATATTTCATTAGGCAATGGCTTATACGTTGTTGAAGTAAGTATAAAAGCTCACCTACATAAAACAAAACTAGGGCATCTACTCAGAGAAATAAAAGGCACTGTAGACCCTCTATTGGTAAAGCGCGCCAAGCAAACGTTTGTCAAACTTGATGACGACTTTGAGTTACATACCCACGACACCTTACTGCTATCAGGTAGCCGAGTCGAATTAAACTATCTAGCTCCAAGGCTCTTATAATCATGGTTTTATGGCACCCTCTCAAAACGCCTATTGAGCGCAAAGTCAGTGGGCATAAAAAAATCAATGCGGCTCCGCCTCTTATTTTATGTTGCAGTTTTTTAATATTAATAACGCTAGGGGCATTGGCATTAAAACTGCCTTTTGCAACCTATGAGCCTATTTCATGGATACAAAGTGCGTTTACGGCAACCTCTGCGGTGACTGTAACTGGACTGGTTGTAGTGGATACCGGTTCAGTGTTTACCCCTTTTGGACAAGGCGTTATTGCGTTATTAATTCAACTGGGTGGTCTGGGGTTAATGACCTTTGCGGTTGTAACTTTAATGGCACTGGGAAATAAAGTTGGCTTTATTCAAAAAACAGTCACCAAAGCTGCTTTTAATCAAACAGATACATCTACGTTGGTCAATACCGCTAAGTCTGTTTTGCTGTTTGCACTAATCGTAGAATCTATAGGCGTTGTTATTTTAACGCTGTATTGGCTACCTGAAATGGGTTTACAGAAAAGCTTTTTTCATGCTCTTTTTTATACCATTAGCGCTTTCAACAATGCAGGGTTTGCATTGAGTCCTAACAGCTTAATGCAGTATGTTGAAGACCCCGTTGTGAATTTAACTATTACCGGTTTGTTTATTATTGGTGGCCTTGGCTTTACCGTATTAATGGATTTATATAAATCAAAGCGTTGGGCAAAGCTCAGTCCCTACAGTAAATTAATGTTGATCAGCACAGTTATTATTAACGTTATTGCATTATTGCTTATTTACGCGATTGAATACGATAATCCAAAAACACTGCAACCACTGTCTGAAGTAGGTAAATGGTTAGCTGCTTGGTTTCAAGCTGTCACTCCCCGTACTGCGGGATTCAATACCATTGCTATTGAAGAATTAAAAAATGCCAGCATCGCTTTAACTATGATGCTTATGTTTATTGGTGGCGGCTCTTTAAGTACCGCAAGTGGCATTAAAGTCGTTACGTTTATCGTTTTAATTTTAGCAACCTATAGCTACCTAAGACGTGACAAAGGCGTCACTGTGTTACGCCGAGAAATAGACAAAGAATCTGTGTATAAAGCATTAGCTTTAACCATTATTTCAGCAGGAGTCACTTGGTTAGCTATTTTTACCTTACTGGTCGTCGAAGATGCGCCTTTTTTAGATGTTGCTTTTGAAGCGGTATCTGCACTGGGGACGGTAGGGCTTTCACGTGGTTTAACATCCTCGCTATCACCACTGGGAGAGTTTATTATTATGTTTTTAATGTTCATGGGCAGAATAGGTCCGCTCACTATCGCCTATTTTTTAGCAAGTCCACGCACTAAAAAGCTAAGATACCCAAGCGCGCAACTCTCTATTGGCTAACAAACATTCACGCGGGTTAATCAGCCCGCGTTTTAAATACCCGCTAGCTCCCGCTCAGTAATACACTCACCCGATGCCATTTCAAATTCTCGACACGTTAATGGGCGATTTTCGTAAATAGTACACATGAGGGTATTTCTATCAAGTGCTTCGCACCAGCCATCGTCGCCGCGCTTCATGACCTCACTGCCCCATTTGTCGTAATCAATATATCGAAAAGGTACACCGGTATCGGTGATAATACGCACTTCTAATTGGCAGCAACACGCTTGGCAGTTAGCGCAAGTGACTGGTTGGGTATTGATATTTTCAACAGCAATGATTGAGTTTGACATACAGACTTTTGATAAATGATATACAACCTATAGGATACACGAGCAAGGCAAGGGTGACAGTAAAATAACGTCAGATATTAAACATCGTTATATTGTAATTAACTAATCACTAAAAAAGCGTGCTGATTAACCAGCACGCTTATTTAAGATTAAAAATTGAAAACCACTTTAACGTTATCCGATACAGCTGATGAAGAGACAAAGCCAATGGTGTCAGGGTTAGCTGCGACCATTTTGATTACTTCACTGTCATTTTCTAATTCTTTAGGTGGTGTGCCCTTTCCTGTGAAAATTAGTTTTGACCAATATGCTTTTAACTGAGAAGACGTTTTATTAAGTAATTTACTATTAAATTGCTCGGTTGCAGCACTACTTTGTTCTTGAGATATTGGAATGATCTTATTGCCATTGCTAAATGACTTTTCTTTTCCTGTATAAATTCGGCTGATAACAGACTCATCAAAGCTACTTTCATTTGAAGGATGCACGATAATAGCAAAATCTGCATAGGCGAAGTTCGTAAACAGGAATATTACACTTAATATTAATTTTTTCATTTTACTTCTCCTTAAAATACAACATCGACACCAAGCGTGATAGCTTTACTATCACCGGCCACAGCTAAATCAAACGAGTCATCTTTGACTCTATCGTATTGCACTTTAAATGCAGCTGACGGATGAAAGTCCCACCTCACACCAACAGCAAATGTATTATGCTGCTCTGTATCACCTTCACCTTCTTGTTCGAAGTCTGAAAACATGACATAAGGTGTAATAGAGTCAAAACGATAGCCCGCACTGATCATATAAGTGTCGAGATTACCATCTAAGTCTAAGCGGTTAAGCTCACTTAAAACGAAAAAATCACCAAAATCAAGATTTGCAGCTAAACCATAAAATTTACCATCTCTGCTATCTTTGCCGTCCCACAAAACCGGTTCACCCGCACGAAAACGCTTGTTGGTGTATTGCATGTGGGTCACTCTTAGTTCGAGCCAGTCACGATTTAGTAACAGTACGCCGCCTAACATATCTTCCCAAATTTCTCTTGTTGGCTCTTGAAAGAAGAAGTCTGATAATAGCTTGTTATCGTCATCGTCCTCTTTACCGGTATAAATATTCGCAGACACTCCCCAGTCACCTATAGAACCTGAGTAGAGTAAATTAACGCCCTCGTAGTTAAATACTTGCCATGTATAGTTATCTGCAGGGGCTCGCATCCATACATATGCATAACCTACATCGAAAAAGTCTGAGTAGTAAAATAGTGGTAAACGCTTTTTACCTGCTTGAATAGTCCAATTATCATTAATATCGTAAGAAATATAAGCCCATTCAAAGTTTGCCTCAAAGTCGTTGACTCCTCTGGCAACTAGCTGACCTGTTACAGAAAGACCTTCACCCAAATCGCCTGATACCTGTAATCCAATCAAAGACTCTGGCGAAAAGGATAAATCTTCAGTGTATGCACTAACATTTGGATAGTCCGCAAGAAATGTTGGTTCAACGCCATATTGCGGGACACCTGTACCGCTCAGTACCTTACCTGCATTAATACTTGCAAAACCCGAAATATTAATTTCAGCATAACTACTTGCTGATATAAATGCTCCCAATAGTATAATTTTTTGCAGTTTCATTGATCACCTCATTATTATAATGGCTGTCATAGCCAACTTGAGTATAGTAAAGCAAGAAAAAGAAACAAAAAATTAACACTCTTTTATTTTTATACTGATTTCTAATATTATTTAGCCATCGACCTTGATAGCAATGTCCCTTTAATTTCGCTGTAGCGCTGTTGCTCGCACAGTGCAAAACCACTTAGTTGACGTACTTTATTACGCGCAAACAGTGGCACGCTCATTCCCGCTAAAAACCGGCATTGGGTTTCAATACCCACATTGTGTACACCTTTAGTTGCCATGTGCGCTAAAAACTCATCGACCTTTTGATAAATAAGCGCTGTATCAATCGTTGCAGGGGGAATTGAATATTCAAGCTTAACTGAATGCCCACGACACACCGAGCAATGTCCACACTGCTGTGGCGCATTCGCATCATCAAAGTAACGGGCTAAGTTATAGCTTAAGCAAAATTGCAGCTCAAAAAAGCGTACTAAAGCAGCAATCCGTTTTATTTCCGCTTGCTCTTTATCGGTAAAATAATCGTGTAACTGCTGGGCAAGTGCAGGATTATTAATCACCTCGCTATGCACTTTGTACACGTGAGTAATACGTTTGGTTTCAAGCGTGATAAGGTTTTTTTCAGCCAAATAGTCAAGCGCGGCTACCACACGTTTACGGTCAACCTGCGCGGCTTGCGTTAGGGAGTCAAAATTAAGTGTGCCCCATATTTTTTTAAAGTCGGTATGACTAAATATTTGTGTTAAAAAAGCTTGGCGCTGCTCATCAAACTGGCTAAGTAACTCATTTTTATCAACCAAAAATTTATACTTAAAATCGGCATAATAAGCATACTGCGGGGTTATTGCGCCTTGCATTTCAAGCTGTACCAGCAAGGTTTTAAGGGCAAGCTGGCGAATATTACTCTCGCTTGAAAGGCTATATTCTTGCATTTCCCATTGCTGTTGAGCTTGGCGAATATCGTTAATAACATATTCAATACCGCTGAGCTCTGGAGTATCGCCGTAAATAAAGTTTTCTACTGTATTTAAGCCATCTAAATTAGCCAGGGTATAACAATTTGATGGGTTGCCGTCACGCCCTGCGCGTCCAATTTCTTGGCTGTAGTTTTCTATTGATTTAGGTAAATCGTAGTGAATTACAAAGCGTATGTCTGATTTATCAACCCCCATACCAAAGGCAATGGTAGCAACCACTACATTTATTTTGCCTGCCATAAAATCGTCTTGAATTTTCCCGCGTAGGGTATCTTCAAGCCCTGCATGATACGCCACTGCTTGCAGGCCCTGCGCGCTTAACATATTGGCCACTTGCTCAGCACTTTGCTGCAGCGTGACATACACAATACCGGGGCCGGTTTGCGCACGGACAATTTTAGTAAGCTCATTGTTTTTATCCGCCGTTTTAACACTCAGCACATTTAAATCTAAATTAGCGCGATAAAACCCCGTTTGCACAATACATTGTGGCTCAATAGCAAAGCGCTCGGCCATATCGCGTTTTACTTTTTTAGTGGCGGTAGCGGTTAATAGTAGCACTAACGGAATATTTAGCTCTTCACGGTAACGAGGTAATTTTAAGTAATCGGGTCTAAAGTTATGCCCCCATTCAGATATACAATGCGCTTCGTCAACAACCAACATAGAAAGCGCCACTTGGCTTATAAACTCCCTAAAGCGTTCGTTTTTAAAGCGCTCAACCGACACCATTAACACTTTAACTTTACCACTTCGTACGTCGTTCATTACAGTGCTACTTTGCATTTGGTCTTGGTTTGAGTCGAGGCTGGCGGCATAGATTCCTTTGCTATTTAAAAAGCTAATTTGATCTTTCATCAAGGCCAATAACGGCGATACCACCAGCGTTAAATGCGGTAAATGTAACGCAGTGAGTTGATAGCACAACGACTTACCCGATCCTGTAGGAAATATTGCCAGTGATGATTGGCCATTTAGCAGCTGCTCTATGGTTTGTTGTTGCCCTGCTCTAAACTGATTAAAACCAAAATGTTGCTCAAGAGACTGAACTAGCGAGGTACTCATAAAAGCGTCCTTTTTATGTCGGTGCCCATAAATGCTGTAAATGCGCAGTAGATGAAATATTTGCATATCAGTATACATCAAATGACGTGATTTATTGCTGACATATCCTTTAATTAGGCGCACACTATAGCCCCATAAAAACGTGCTTTGCCAAAATAATTTTTTGATACCCAAGTCATTTTAAAAATCAACGTACAGAAATTGCTTCGGTATATTATTTTTAAGGGCATAGTCATGGATATAACCATACCAAAAATCGTCATCATCGGCGGTGGCGCTGGTGGGCTGGAGCTAGCAACTCAATTAGGGCACAAATTAGGAAAGAAAAAACACGCAAATATATTACTCATCGATAAAAATCGCACTCATATATGGAAACCGTTATTGCACGAGGTTGCAACTGGCTCTATTGATGCCGATTTAGATGGGGTTGTTTACTCCGCGCATGCTGCCAAACACCACTATAACTTTCAACTTGGTACCTTTTGCAACCTCGATAACAACAATAAAACCATTACCTTAAGCCCTCTATATGACGAGTTAGGGCATCAAATTTTACCTAAACGCACCGTTCACTATGATCATTTAGTTATTGCTATTGGCAGTGTGAGTAACGACTTTAATACGCCAGGCATTAAAGAGCATTGTTTTTACCTAGATTCAAATCAACAAGCAGAGCGCTTTCAACACGCGCTGCTGGATAACTTTACTCGCCTTCATCAAGACGATGACCCATTACACTCATTAAATATCGCCATTGTTGGCGGTGGAGCAACTGGGGTTGAGCTCTCGGCTGAGCTGTATCATGTTTCTGATTTACTAAAAATATACGGTTTAACTAATATGTCGGCTAAGCGTTTACATATTCATCTGATTGAAGCGGGCCCCAGGATTCTTCCGGCGCTGTCTGAGCGAATTGCCAGTTCGGCCAAGCGTGAGTTATTAAGATTAGGCGTCACCGTTCGGGAAAATACCCAAGTTAAACAAGCAACCGAACATGGCTTTATCACCAATGATGATGAGCAAATAAATGCGGATATTATGGTGTGGGCGGCGGGCGTAAAAGCACCTGACTTTATTAAAGAGCTGGGTATTTTTGAGCTGACTCGTAATAACCAAATAAAAGTAAACGAGTACTTACAAAGCAACCTTGACCCACAAATATATGTGCTCGGTGATTGCTGCGCGTTTACGCAAGATGATGGTACACAAGTGCCGCCACGCGCACAATCGGCACATCAAATGGCACAATGCGTTGAAAAAAACTTAATCGCCACATTACGTGAGCAGCCCCTTAAAAAATTCGAGTATAACGACCATGGCTCACTGGTTAATTTATCGCGCTACAGCACAGTAGGCAGCTTAATGGGTAACCTAACCAGTAATAGCTTTTTTATTGAAGGTAAAATTGCCCGCTTTATGTATATTTCATTATATAGAATGCATCAGCGCGCTATTCATGGCAGTGCCAAAACCTTTGCTTTGTGGATCAGCGAAAAAGTGCTGCGTGTTGTGCGTCCTAAAATGAAGCTGCACTAGCCAAAATTAAAGACAGTGGTAATTTAAGTTACCACTGTCTTTAATTTTTAATATTAGCTATATAAAGTACACAAAAATTTTAAGGAAACAGGCTATGTCGGATAAAACGCTTATTTTTAATTTTGATGGTACCGGCAGTGAACCCCGAGACGCAGATCAGTTTAGTACAGAGCATTTTAAAGAAGACGCCAGTATTTCTAATATTTTAAAACTACACTTATTGCTCGGTGGTAAACTTGATGATTCTCCCACCACCCCATTTTCCAAACAGTTAAGTTTTTATTACCAAGGCATAGGCACTAAAGGCAGTCGTTTAAAACGAATTTTAAATCAAGCACTCGCCCCACGTTCAGACGATGTAGCCAGCATTTTAAATCAAGCTATTAATGATTTTAAACAGCATTACCAAAGCGGCGATACCCTCCTACTTACCGGCTTTAGCAGAGGCGCTGCATTAGCGCGGCGATTTGCAAAGTGCTTAGAGCCACTCATACATGAAAAGGTGTATTTATGTGTGTTTGATACAGTGGCCTCGATTGGCATGTCAAAGGTGAGTAAAGCCACTTGGGGTGCAGAGCATGTTATTTTTGAAAATCACACCATTGCCAGTAATGTCTCTGAGGCGCTGCACTGTGTAGCGCTTGATGAAAAACGTCGCGCCTTTGAACCGACGTTAATGAACCAGCAAGCTAACATTACCGAGCTGTGGTTCGCAGGAGCCCATTCCGATGTGGGAGGCGGCTACTATCGCGATGGACTTGCCGATATTTGCTTGCGTTATGCACTTGAGTGGCTTATTGCTCAGCCGCTGTCAGTTTCATTGCTAACCAGTCATGACATCGATTACGAAAACCTTTTACCTGAGAGTAACTTGGTTGCCCAAGACGATGTGACTGTTATTCCCGATCCACTGGCGTTAAGTCATCAGCAAAATTACTTTTGGCTAAACCCATTTTTTAAACTTGTTGATAGGCAGTGCTGTGTATTAATTGACGATGAAATCAGCCACGTCGCCCCATTAATACATCACAGTGTTGCACAGCGAATTAATAAACTAACCAGCTATCGTCCCGAATCGTTAAAAAACTTACATTATAAAATGATTTACAGCGACGACAGCACGTTAAACTTTATGGGACTCAGTGCCCATATAATGCTAGCCAACCAAAATATGAGTTTACTTAGCATAAACCAAAGCCAAGATGTGATGGTATATGCCAGTGAAGCCTACAACGCCACCGGCTTAATGCTTGCCCAAGGTGCGACCTATCGCTTTACTCCTTATCCTAATCAATATTGGTATGACGATGGTATAAAGTGCTCTCCTTCTGGGTGGCATCGCGATAACGTGCAACTCGGCGTTAAAGAAATCCCCATGGCATTACTTGAGCCATTTAGACGTTTAGCTACAGCGCAGTGGTTTAGCTTGATCGGCACGATTGGTCAAAGCGATGAACATGCCTTTGAAATTGCTGAAGGCGTTGAAATAACCATTAAAAAATCGGGAGAGTTTTGCCCTTTTGCTAATGATTTAAGTCGTTTTTATGGTGCGAATGCCGGTAGGATAAAACTTAAAGTAACGCGATTAAGCTGATAATCAGTGCACTTTATACTGCAAAGTGCACTGAGCTAGGGATAGCTGGTGGAGGTTATTGCTTTTTCATTTTATGGCCTTTCACGGCATAAAATAATATGAATAGATAACAAGGTAACAACACCGAGTAGCCTGTTTGTAACGAGGTAAAGCCACTCAGTAGCCCCCATAAAACGGGACCAAATGCACCTCCGGCAATCCCCATGATTAAAAGCGCAGAACCAGTACTAGTAAGTTTACCCAATCCTGATAATGCTAGTGGGAACACCGCAGGCCAAACAATCGCGTTTGCTAAGCCTAAAAAGGCAATCAGCAGTAAAACATCAGGCAAATTAGCGCCGCCTAAAGGCACCAATAGCGCATTGGCAATAACAAACGACTGTGCATCGAGCAGTAAAATACATAATGTAATAACAATCCCTAATACAGCCGATGCGGTTAAAGCGCTCTGCTGAGAAATAAATTTAGGGATAAGTAAAATACCTAAAATATAACCAAACACCATAAACATCATAGTGTATGAGGTCATTACCCCATATTTTTCGACTCCCAGCGATAGTGCAAAAGTACCTATGGTATCGCCTGCAATAACCTCAACCGCCACGTACAAGAATATCGCAATAGCGCCTAACACTAAGTTTGGATGAGATAGTGTTTCACGAATTTCACCCTTATCGTTTATTGCTTCAACTTCATCATTAATAAGTTCAGGTAGCGGCGACTTTTTAACCGCAAAAGCTAATAAACCAATAAATATGGCCATGCCTAAGTAAGGTAAAATAAGGCCGTTGGCCATATCATCAACTTGCTCTTGGCTAAGCTCTGTGCCTACCGTACCGGTAAAGTTGCTTAAAATTAAGGCGGTAAATACCATCGGAGAAATAACCCCTGCGCCTTTATTTAAAATACCCATAATACTAATACGCACAGCAGCCGACTCTTCTGGCCCTAAACGCACTACGTACGGGTTAACCGCAGTTTGTAATAGAGTTTGACCTGCCCCCATCACCAACTGGGCTAATAAAAACAGAGGAAAAAACTGTGACATAGCAGCAGGAATGAACAGTAAACCCGCTAACATCATACACCCCATGCCAAGCGCCATCCCATTCTTATAGCCAACTTTTTTAATTAACACGGCCGAGGGAAGCGCAGTAAAGGTGACGGCAATATAAAAGGAAAATAAAATTAACGATCCTTGAAACGGAGTTAACTGTAAAATCTGACTTAAATACGGCATTAATGAGCCATTTAGCCAAGTAGCAAAGCCCAGTATAAAAAATAATACCGCAACAATGGCCATTGGAACCACGCTACTATTTTTGGACGTATCCATAACATTGGTTGTCATGTTATTTTCCTTTATTTATATTTATTATGTTGTTAACAAACCTGAGCGCCGCCAATCCACGTGCTAATGACTTGTTGTTGTGTGTTTAATTGTACAAAATCTGCTGGACTGCCCGGTATTAATCGCCCGTGTGTGGTGGGCAACTGTAAATACTGAGCAGGATATAAACTTGCCATATTAAGCGCTTGCGCTAATGGCTGCTTTAAATGGGTTACTGTATTTCTTACTGCGGTTGCCATATCAAGCGCAGATCCTGCCAGTTCACCCGTGGTAGAGGTGAGCTTACCATTATCTAAGGTGACGGTACGGTCAAAAAAAGCAAATTCGGTGTCATTCGTACCCACTGGTGGCATCGCATCAGTGACTAAAAAAACACGACCCATTGGCTTTGCTTTTAACGCAAGCTGACATGCAGCGTAATCAACATGATGCCCATCAACAATTAGGCCGCAATAGGTGTCATCGTTTAATAATGCACAGCCTACAACACCTGGCTCACGCCCCTGTAATGGCGACATAGCATTATATAAATGCGTAAATCCGGTTGCGCCAGCATCAACCGCGCGCTGAGCTTGAGCAAAGCTTGCATTGGTATGACCTAAACAAACGTGTATGCCTACCTCACGCATTTTAGCGATATCACTTGGCAGAACATTTTCAGGTGCAACTGTTACCACCACTTTACCTAAATCTTGGCGAGATAATACCTGCCATTCTTGTTCAGAAATAGGGCGAATATAATCAGCACTATGAGCGCCTTTTTTTGCAACAGATAAGTGCGGGCCTTCAAAGTGAATGCCAATAATACCGGGAGTCTGCAAAGCAATAGCATCAGCAATGACATCGGCTGCTTGGTGCATCACTTCAACCGTGTCAGTAATTAAAGTCGGCAACATGGCAGTTGTGCCATACTTGGCATGTGCCAGCAGCATTTGTTTAACCCCAGCAACACTGCTAGTACGATTAAACAATACACCACCGCCACCATTCACTTGCAAGTCAATAAAGCCTGGCGCAACTAACCCCGTTAGGTGCTCATCTGCCTGTTGCACGTTATCATCTATTGCCGTAATAATACCCGCATCAATGCTCAACACTTTGTCGTTAACAAATTGCTCGCCATCAAAAAACTCTGCTACATGAATACGTTTTACTGACATTTATAATGTCCTTGTTACTTTTTTAAGCCCCTTAGGCTCATCAGGGTTAAAACCACGGCTTAACGCTACTTTTGCCACATCAAGATAAAAACGCTGCAATACTAAAAATGGCGCTAATCGAGGGTGTACGTTAATACCGTTTTGATTAAGGCTAATCACGTGTGCACCGCGTTTTTTAACCTCAGCAATTTGCTGCTGATGTGACTCTTTAGTTTCATCATCAACCGAGCAATCTAAAATCACTAACCCTTGCTCAACTAAGGTTACCGGACCATGTAAAAATTCTGCACTACTGAATGACTCAGCATGAATAGCACACACTTCTTTAAGCTTAAGTGCCATTTCTTTTGAGATAGAAAACCCTAAACCACGGGCTAATACCACCATGTTCTTAATGTTTGCAAACTCACTAGGCTGTAACTGAGTTGGCGAGTCTATCATTGCATCAAGCGCGCTAGGCAGCTCTTTAAGCCCTTGTAATAATGACTCATTTTGCGTCCAATTAGCAACAATATGTACCAATGCCGATAACGTGGCTAAGTAACTTTTTGTTGCCGCCACCGAAATTTCATCACCGGCTTTAAGGGGGACAAAATCATCTACTATGTCTTGCAATGGTGACGCTTCATCGTTAACCAGTGCAATACAATAAGCGCCCGCCTCTTTCGCCATTTTTGCTTGAGCGAGAATATCTGGGCTGCGTCCTGATTGAGAAATTACAATCACCACAGCGCCTTCAAGCTTTAATGTTTTACCATATACACTCGCCACTGATGGCGCTGCTGAACTGACCGGTACACCGGCTTCAATTTCAATTAAGTATTTACCAAAAACGCCAGCATGATCTGATGAACCGCGACCAATCATCATCACCACCTTAGGGGCCATATCGCGAAGCTTATGACCAATTTTTTCCACTAAAGGTTGGTTGGCAATAATTTGCTTTTCAATAACATTTGGCGTTTGCGCCGCTTCTTTTTCCATTAGGGTGTTAAACATCATAACTCCTGGCTGCTGTAATTAACGTGCTGTTGTTTAGCGTAAAGTACAGACCCCATTTCTGGTGACGATAATGGGGCTGATAAAATAGCTTGAATGTCTGGATCTAACCATGTTGTCATCACGGCTGATAAGCCACCAATAAACGAAAGCCTTGGTGGCTTTTTATCTAATAATTGTCGTGCAATGTCGCTTAAATAAGCGCCACCTTCTTTTAAAATGGCAATCGCAATGGCATCGTTTGCTTGTGCTGATTGAAAAACACAACCTGCAAGTTGCGCAAAAAAGGCGGCTGGTTTATTCGCAATCACTTCAACTAGTTGCATTGCATCACGCACTTCTAAATACTTCATAATCAAATTAGTAAGCGCACCACTTGGGATTAACTTGTCTAGGCTTAACAACACCTGCTGACAAGCAGTAAAGCCTATCCATGCACCGCTGCCTTTATCGCCATGCGGGAAACCATGACCACCAATCATAAACGATTGACCATTAACGTATGAAAATCCACACGAGCCAGTACCTGCAATCATCACTGCGCCATCACTACCTTGATGAGCGCCCATACAAGCAATGAGTAAATCAGTCGTTAAATGCATAGTTTTAAATGGGTGTTGCCACTGGGTCATTTGATTATGCAAACTTGGTAAGTTAACTCCCGCCAGGCCAACCCCTGCGATTAATGCAGATAAAGGCGTCTCTTTGAGTCCTGCATCTTGCAAGGCTAAACGCGCTGATTGCTCAATGGAATGCGTTGCTTGGCTAAATCCATGTAACGGGTTACCAGGGCCTGCCACACCGGTGCCTACTATTTCATTACAGCTATTGACGATAATTGCTTTACATTTAGTGCCACCGCCATCGATCCCCACAAAGAGTTCATTGTTATTAATATTGTTGGTGATCATTTTTGCCTCTTAATTTGTTCGACCGTTTTGCAAAACACTGAAAATAAAACCGGACTGTCATACTGTATGAATCTTATACTAGCACAAATGACAGCGTTGTCATTATTTTTATTTACAAATAAATAACTTCTTTCATCTTCAATAATTTAAAGGAAAACGCACCTTATCGGTGCGTTACTTTGAGCTTTCTGCTTACACGACTTGCTGATGGAGTCTTAGAGCGAATCCATACATCTTGTGTTACTTTGACGGGTTGTTTATAGGTTTGCCATTGGCCGCTTCCTTGTTTGTATTCAATTACCAAACCAGGGTAGGCAATATTGGCGTACAACATGCCGTTCTCAATTTTTGCGCCCGCATTTGCAAGACGATAATGCACATCAGCCATTTCTAGCTTAGGAAATTCTTTTAGTCCCATTGTGGCTGCAAAAGTCTGCCATTGCTGATCGCGCTGCTGTTTTAATGCTGAGCTAAAGCGATTTGTTTGTTGGCTATAAACAAAGCCATTGTGATCATACGGTACCGCCCAATCTGCCTTATGCCATGCTCTTTGTGCCAACGATAATAACCGTGGGAAGAGCTTATATTCGGCCATATTATTGGTGCGCGTATTTTCACTCCATAACTGCCCTTGAATACCAATAAAGCGTTTATCTTTTGCCAAAGGCGCTGATACTACCTTGCCTTGCTCATCACGCTGTAACGTGTCATCAGCGACATAGGGGTTATCTTCTCTATCGAGCCAAAATTCAGCATGAATAGGTAAATTATCTGGCATAAACTGAAATATTTTTTCGGTATTTATATGCCTTGAAGCCCAGTAATAACCGTGTTCTTGTGGGTCTGCTTCATACGGAAAGTCAAAATACAGCACATCTGGCGACGAGAGCACCACTTGCCAATTTCTATTAGCAAATTCATGGGCACGTTGATGGCCGTTCCACATTAATAAATCCCAGCTATTACCTTGTACAACCTCTGGCATATTCTCTGGGTTAGTATGCGATAAACCATCGCTCCATGCAGCAGTTTCAATATTCATATCAGCCAACATATTCGCAATACGTTCAATAAAATAGCTGCCCAGCTGACTCGCTTCAGTAATTTCTAACTTATTTTGTTTAATAAAATCAGCACAAGCTGGTGAGTCAACCCACGCTCCGGCGGTTTCATCGGCGCCTATGTGATAACGGGTTAACGGATGCTGTGCATCACTGTGTATGCCTTTTACCTGTTCCATTACTTCACGAATAAACGCATACGATGAGTCTAAACACACATTAATCGTATTGTCGTTATAGTGCTGTACCGACGAATACACGGTTGTATCAAGCGGATCATAAAGTAAAAACTGCTCGGCTTTTTGTTTATCGCCTTGTTTTATGTATTTATTATAACGCGCTTGCATGGCTTTAATTGCAGCGCGAGAATGCCCTGGCATATCAAGTGATGGGATCACTTGAATATGACGCGCACTCGCCGCTTTAAGTATTTCTTGATAATCAGCCACCGAATAATAGCCGTTTGCTGCACTTGAAGTATCAAGCCCTGCGCCCAACTGTGGCATTAAACATTGTTGCTCGCTTTGATCAAAACAACGCTTCGCCCCTATATCCGTAAGTTCAGGGAGTGATGGGATTTCTATACGCCAGCCTTCATCATCACCTAAGTGTAAATGTAGCTTGTTAAGTTTATAAGCCGCCATTTGATCAAGTAACTTTAAAATAAAGCCTTTGTCACGAAAGTTCCGTGCTACATCAACCAACACCCCTCTAAACTGATAATGCGGTGCATCAACAACCTCTCCCACTGGTAACATATCACTGTTAACTTGGTATAAACTCGCTAAGCTTTGCAAAGCATAAAAAATGCCCGCTTCATCAGCGGCATTAATCACAATTTCATCAGCTTTAATCGCTAACTTATAGCTGCCTTCAAATTCATCATTTTTAGTTACTGTATTAAGTATGACCTTAATGGCCGCTGCATCATCGCTTATATTAATACCTAGTAGTGCTAACCTTTGTGTTGCGGCAGATAAGTGTGTTTTATCTATTCCTGAGTAGTTAATATTAAGCCCTTTGCTAATATCAAGCGTTTGAGTTTGACTAAATTCGCTCACGCGTGGAGTGGGTATAATTTGTTGAGCAATCACATTGCTTACTTGATTTTGCGACGTTAAATAAGCTGAAAAGTCATACTTTTCATTACGCTCAAACAAGCGCTCAGCAGTAAGCCACTGAGTTTTATCGCTCTCAGTACGTTTAAACTGACGAGTGTAATCGGTATAAGGTTCTACATGTGGTAATAGCTCTAACCCTGTCTCTGGGTCAATTTTAGGTTTTGTGCTTTCAATCACTTTAGCGGTGTCATTGTTATTCACCACGATATAGTTAGGAATAGCGTCGCTTTGCGATAATGACCAAAAATGCGCATAAAAAGTAATCGTTTTAGTCTCACCGGCTTTAAAGCCAGTAAACCCGTCTTTAAGCTCAATAACATGAATATCGCCATTAACGTGTTTAATAGTAAATTCATCGCTAACCGACTTTTGTATTGGCGTAATTTGACTAAAGTAAATTTTCCATTGGTCAACGTTAATCGCCGAGTTGGCGGTTAAATGTAAATACGCTTTAAAACAGTGACCGTTTTCAATATTTGGATCGCACTGAGCTGATGGGCGGTTATCAACCTGCTGATATTTTATTTGTAACGTTTTAGCAAGTAACTCTACGGCGCTATCGTTTGCGGGGCTTAGCTGAACCGATACCGTATTTTGTTCATCAACATTGCCCTGACACGCACTCAAACCCAGTGCTAAGCAGCATGCTGTCAGTAATGATTTAATCTTCATTCGCTACTTTCCCTCTATTGTTATTAATTAGTCACTTAAGTATCTCTTTCAGATACTTAAATTAATCCCGCTTTTAAATCAATCACTATTCACATCTAGCAATTGCTACCTTAGCGCACACAATCCGCTACCTTAGGGTTTAAATAATAATTAACAGCGCGCACCAACTTGTGACAACGCTGTCATCAAATTGTTAATGTATCCTTTTTTTTCTTTTATAGCTACACAGAAGGGCAAAAAAGATACAAAAAATTTACATGTATGTGCTTAATATTCTTTTAAACTATTGTATTTAAATTAAATTTAAATATTACTAAATTATTACCTAAAACTTTATCTACCATTCTCACAAGAAAGGCGTATAAATTAACTGTTAATATTCAATGATGTCTTTATAATTTAGCCGTCAAATAATAAAAACCGAGCACTGTTAACTGCTTCTGCTGTAGTTGTTAACCGATAAAGATAAATTAGTACCCAAAATGATATGTAAAGGTCTATTAAGCCTATGAGAACAACAATAAACGACGTGGCAAAAGATGCCGGGGTATCAATAAAAACGGTATCACGAGTAATAAATAACGAAACCTCGGTGCGTGACAACACCCGTGAGAAAGTCATGGCGTCGGTTAAAAAGTTGAACTTTCAGCCTAACCTTGCTGCAAGAAGCCTTGCAGGAACAAAAGCTTACAGCATTGCTTACATTTACGACAATCCAAATGCCTACTATATTATAGATATGCAAAACGGCATTTTAGATGCGTGTAAAAAGCAAGGGTTTGAACTACTTATCCACCCATGCGATGCCAAAGAAGCACATATTATTGACGAAATAACCAGCATGATAAAACGCACCCGAATTGCCGGTATTTTACTCACGCCGCCATTTTCAGAGATGCCACATTTTGTTGAAAAGCTGACACAGCTTGACCTAAAAGTTGTGCGTATTTTATCAGGACACGACGCCCCCGATACATTAACGCCCTGTATTATGATTGACGATAACCTCGCCTCTAAATCAATTACCGAACACCTTATAAATAATGGCCACACACGCATCGGCTTTTTAGCTGGGGGCAGCGAACATAACTCCACCAAAGAGCGCTTAGAGGGCTACAAAGCGGCTTTAAAACAATACGACATTACTATAGACCCTAGCTTAATTATTGATGGCGAATACTCATTTGAATCCGGGGTTGAGGGTGCTAAAACACTCATTAATCAACAAAACAGGCCAACCGCTATCGTCTCATGTAACGATGAAATAGCCGCCGGTGCGTTATTTGCAGCCAGATTAATGAACATTGATATACCCAGCGAGCTTTCTATTACAGGGTTTGAGGATAGTCCATTCTCACGCCAAACATGGCCAAAGCTCACTACAGCGCATCAGCCAAATAATAAAATTGCTGAAGATGCAGCCAGCTTACTGATAGCGCAAATTCGTAATGGCAATGACCGCGATATTATTAAACTATACACACCAGAACTGGTTGTCAGAGATTCAACAGCCCCTCCTATAGCTTTATAATAAATTAGCTGGCATGCGCTGCAAGCCCCCCTTCAGCGCTTAAAGCATTAAAAGCGGCCTGATTTTTGAACGCATAGCCTGTACCACTGAGTTTATTAACAATAAAACGGCACATGTTGTAAATTTTACACTTAGGGTCTGTTGATCTTTCAAGGTTATATAACTCAGTTAACCCCTCTAATACCAATTCGCTTAATTAACTGAGCTATTTTGAGGGAGGAAAATCGTGTCGATAGCAAGGCAAAGAATTTCGTTATTGAGTTGTTCTAAATGAGACGTTTTTAACGCTGTTAGCGTCTAATCTGCCCCCTCAAAATGATTAAGTATTATTGCAAATTGGTATAAATATACAGGAGTAAAATATGGCCAAGTCAGCCCAATTGTATAGAATGGCAACCGATGAACATATTTGCCCATTTGGTTTAAAATCTAAAGATTTACTTGAACGTCAAGGCTTTGAAGTAGACGATCATTTACTCACCTCAAGAGCCGATACCGATACCTTCAAACAAAAATACGATGTAAAAACAACACCACAAACATTTATAGATGATGAGCGTATCGGTGGTTATGATGAACTCAGAGAGTACTTTAATAAATCCCCTGCCGGTCAGCAAGGTACAACCTATACCCCTGTGATAGCGATTTTTGCGGTTACCTTGTTGCTCAGTTTAGCCTTTTCGTTGAGCGGTGCAGGATTAAGCATGTATACACTTGAGCTTTTCGTGGCATTAACCATGGCGGTACTAGCCATTCAAAAGCTGCAAGATTTAAACAGTTTTTCAAATTCCTTTATCACTTACGACTTACTTGCCATGAAAGTGATTCCTTACGCTTATGTATATCCATTTTTAGAAGCCTTTGTTGGCGTGGCCATGATTGCAGCACTTCCGGTTTACTTGGTTGCACCTATCTCGTTGTTTATTGGTAGTGTCGGCGCAATATCCGTGATTAAAGCCGTGTATATAGACAAACGCGAACTTAAATGTGCCTGTGTTGGCGGCGATAGCAATGTACCACTTGGCTTTATTTCACTAACCGAAAACCTATTTATGATAGCAGCCGGTATCTGGATGCTAGTTAAATAATAAAAAGGCGCGATAGGTTTAAAACCTACCGCGCCACTATTAAGTCTGTATTTATAAAGTAAAATTAACTCTCACTTATGGGGATATTTAAACCGGCCTCTGCATCGGCTAGCATAGCAAACTCTTCATCTGCACTTTTGGCCACTAAATGTTTAGAACTAAAGCCAAAGTAATACGCAGCCCCCACTATAAATAACACCATAGTGTATAAAAAAGCGCGGGGATCAAAGGCGTACACACCGGTCAGTGCAATCAAGGATAAGCACAATGCAATACCTGAAGTCACAGTCCCGCCAGGCGTTTTATAAGGACGAGGTAAATCTGGCTGCTTATAGCGCAGTAAAATGTGACTTAGCGCCATTAACGCATACGATACGGTTGCACCAACCACCGCCATAGCTAACATTAAATCGCCCTCACCACTTAGTGAAGCTAAAAAACCAAATACAGCAGGTACAATAAGCGCTCGTGCGGGCACTTTACGCGCGGTAGTAATTGATAACGAACGGGGTAAATATCCCGCACGCGACAGCGCAAACACCAATCGACTATAACCATAAATAATAGAGAAAAATGAAGCCACCAGCCCTGCTAACCCTAATATATTAACCACGGTTGCTAAATCGTTATTGCCCGTCGCATTTAACGCATCCACCAGCGGAACTGCACTTGCGCCCATTGCTGTTGCACCTGCTGCCCCGGGTACTAATACAACCACTAATAACGCGGTAAACAATAAAAACACCATAGCGCCAATAATGCCTTTAGGCACATCTTTCGCCGGATCTTTTGCCTCTTCTGCCGCCAATGGCACCCCTTCAACCGCTAAAAATAACCACATAGCAAAAGGTAATGCTGCCCATACACCATACCAATCCAGAGGTAAAAATTCACTCGCGCCAGCAGCATCGGTTACGGCAATATCAAATAAATTTGTCGCATCAAAATTGGTGATTAACACCACAGCGGTGGCAACAATAGCCAGTACCGCTAAACCGCTTATTACCATCATTACTTTTAGCGCTTCACCAACCCCAGCTAAGTGAATACCCACAAACACCAAGTAAAAGAGCGCATAAACCCAAGGGCCATTAAACCCCGTTAACGCCTCCACCGCAGAGCCAATAAAAATAACAATAGCAGCCGGTGCTAACGCATATTCAATTAATACCGCAAGGCCGGTTAAATAACCCCCCGTTGGCCCCATTGCTTGGCGAGCAAAGCTATACCCTCCTCCCGCAGCGGGAATAGCAGCCGACATTTCAGCCAGCGATAACACTAAGGTGAGATACATAATAGCCATTAATACTGCCGCTATGGCAAAGCCGCCCCAGCCTGCTTCTGCAATACCAAAGTTCCACCCAGCAAAGTCTCCTGAAATCACATACGATACCCCTAACCCCGCCAGTAATAACCAACCCGCAGTGCCACTTTTAAGTTGCCTTTTTGCTAAGTACTCTGAATTATTAGTAGACATAACATCCTCTTTATCGATTTTTTATTTTTAGTTACCGTTATTCCGCATTTAAAAAATGACGGCTCGATTGTTGATGCTCAATCACATCATCCTGTGTACGATCTTTTAAGTTCACTCCTGTTAGTTTTAATTTTTTTGCCTCACGTAATAAATAAACTGCACGCCTTGCAGCCTCACAGTAAGGCAAGCCCGCAGGGCGAATATTTGAAATACAATTGCGACAGGCATCGTTAAGACCTGTTTTAGGTGCCCAAGTTAGATATAAACCAAGGCTATCGGGCGAGCTAAGCCCTGGTCGCTCACCAATTAACACCATGACTACTTGTGCATTTAAAAGCTCTCCAATGTCGTCACCAATCGCCACCCGACCTTGCTCAACCACACTAAAAGGCGCAATGTTTAACTCACTGTTATCACCTAGCTGCGCTAATAATTCATTAATAAAAGGATAAGCATTTTTTTGCACCGCTAGCGACGATAAGCCATCAACCACAACGATGGCTAAATCATATTTTGCAGCCGTGTTTTGCTGCCCAGCGGTGAAATTAAGTAGGGTTTGTCGGCCGTTTTCATCTAACCTGCGTCCTAAATCGGGGCGTTGTAAATACGTCATTCGGTCAACAGCCTGGCTATGTAAGCGCAAAGGAGCAGCCAGCTGTTTCTCAGCACTGAGTTTGCTAAGCTGTTCGGTTATTGCATTAATATCGAGCGGAAAGTTCACCGCATCACGCGCTTGTGCATGGGATAATTGAAACGCCAGCATTTCACTGGTCGGTAAGCTTATTCCTGCGCGGCCAAGGCCAATCCGTGCATCAGTAAAACGGCGTAAATCGCGCCATGGGTTATGCACCACGTTGCCATTATTTTTATGTGTATTATCGCTGTTGTTTGTAACAGACGTTGCGTTAAAATTTGATTTCATACTCAGCCCCCTTTAATCGCATTCAGTGGTTTAGCAAAAGCGGCAGGTAACGTATCAGATAAAATAATATCGTGACTGTTGCGCATAATATTCATATCAGTAAGCCACTTTTCAAACTCTGGCGCGGGGCGTGCGCCCAGTACTCGGCGCACATATAACGCATCATGAAATGAGGTGGTTTGGTAATTAAGCATAATGTCATCAGAGCCCGGAATGCCCATCACAAACGAGCACCCTGCGACCCCAAGTAGCGTAAGTAAGTTATCCATATCATTTTGGTCGGCCTCGGCATGATTGGTGTAACACACGTCGCAGCCCATCGGAATACCCAATAACTTGGCACAAAAATGATCTTCAAGCCCTGCGCGAGTAATTTCTTTACCATCAAACAAATATTCAGGACCAATAAAGCCCACCACGGTATTAACTAGTAGCGGATTAAATTTTCGTGCAACGGCATAAGCACGGGTTTCGCAGGTTTGTTGATCAAGCCCATGATGTGCGTTAGCCGAAAGCGAACTGCCCTGCCCCGTTTCAAAATACATCACATTATCGCCTACAGTTCCGCGCTTTAAACTCAGTGCGGCATCTTGTGCCTCAGCTAAGGTATTTAAATTAAAACCAAAGCTCGAGTTGGTTGCTTCTGTTCCACCAATAGACTGAAACACTAAATCAACCGGCGCTCCCGCTTCAATGCATTCAATCGTGTTAGTAACATGAGTAAGGACGCAGCTTTGGGTAGGAATTTCATATTTTTGAATCACCTCATCCATCAATGTCATCAACTTAATGGCCTGCGCTACGTTATCGGTTGCAGGGTTTATACCTATTACCGCATCACCATTACCGTACAAAAGCCCATCTAAAATACAGGCGGCAATACCGTTAATATCATCCGTAGGGTGGTTAGGTTGCAATCGCGTGGATAAGTGCCCTGGTAAGCCAATGGTATTTCTAAACGCACTGGTTACATGGCATTTTTTAGCAATTAAAATAAGATCCTGATTTCGCATTATTTTGCTTACAGCCGCAGCCATTTCAGGGGTGATCCCTTGCCTAACACTTGCCAACACAGCGGGAGTTGCAAAGTCACTTAATAACCAGTTACGAAAATCGCCTACGGTTAAATGAGCAATCGCCATAAATGCATTGGTGTCGTGATCGTCCATAATTAAGCGGGTTATCTCATCGTCTTCATAGGCAATCAGCGCCTCATTTAAAAACGTTTTAAGCGGAATATCTGCCAGTGTCATTTGCGCCACAGCTCGCTCTTGTGCTGAGCCTGCTATCACTCCTGCAAGACGATCGCCCGATCGCCCAGGGGTAGCCTTTGCCATTACTTCAGCCAAGTTTTTAAAATTGTACACCTGCGTGCCTAACGTATATCGGTACCTTTGCCCCATGATCTACTCCACATAACAACTAGTTCAAACCTTGGTACAGGTTTTGCTGACCTATAAGCTATAAATCAATTTTGTTTAGTTTCAAGAGAGCTTAATTCGTACCAAGACACTATCGAATTTTGGCAAATCATCATTTTTGGCTTTATTTCATATAGTTAACTATAGTTACTGGTGGTAACTTAATCTTAATAAAAATAAAAAAAGCAAAGAGTAACTCCATTATGACGCAGCAAGATTTAGCTAGCGCACCACAAAAGAGCATGGTGCATACCTAAGATATAGATGAGCAAGCGAATAACCTAACGCAGTGGCAGCAAAAATATGATCAGCTCAGTGAAGGGCGATTTTTTGGGCGTATAGAGAGCGTGGATTATTCTAATATTCATGCATTTGAAGAATACACAGAGCGTGCTCTTCACCAACAATGTGCAATAGCGCCGCAATCTATTTGGCTTGGGATCCCAAAGCAGTCTCAGCAGAGCAAAATTAATGGCTTAAATGTGGCAAGTAATCAATTTATGTGTCGAACCAGTGAGAGTAACTTTGAGCTTATTACACCTGAGCAGTTTAATATTTATGGTTTAGTAATAGACACGCAATCGTTAGAACATATGGCTCATATACAAGGGATATACTTAAAAAATATAACCTCTTCAGGTACTGAGCGACATACAACAAGCAACGCCATGTTAAAAAGTGCCCGGGGTATAATAAACAGTATGGTTAGCAGCAACGCTTTTGGCCTAAATGCCGATTTACAGCAAGACATGCTTAATATGTTGGCATTACATTTACTAAACGAACAGACTCCGTGTCAACGTATCGCTCCCAGTTATAAACACCGAAAAGCGGTGGTTGATAAAGTTAAAGAGTATGTAAATGCAAACCCACAAAGTAGCGTGACCATTACTCAGCTATGTGAGCTCACTTTTGTTAGCAGGCGCACGCTACAATACAGTTTTGAAAGTATTTTAGGGATTAATCCGCTGCGATTTTTACGTTTAACCCGATTAAATAACGTCAGAAGAGAACTAAAATTAGCAAAACAAGATAAGCCAATTTCTGTCATCGCAGCCAATTGGGGATTTTGGCATGCAGGGCAATTTACTAAAGATTACACCCAATTATTTGGTGAAAACCCTTCGCAAACACTAAGCAACCATGCTTCTTATTTGGCGAATTCTAAATCGATAATACACGGGTAAATAAGAGATGGGTGTCGTGGTTCGGGTGTCGGGCTAAGAGCTACGGGAAGAGCATTCCTGTTTTTATATTTTCTCATTAACCCTCACTCACTTCTCATTGTGCAAACATGTTTTAAGTGATTTATTCACAAAGAGGTTATGAGACGCTGCGCTGAAAGAGAAGGCTAAAGGCGCTAGGTTCTAGGGAAGTAACTAGGCGCTAGGTTGTGTTCGCTGCTCGTGACTCGAAGCCCGAAGCCCGAAGCCCGAAGCCCGCCTTATTTCAGCAAACACTTAGCTAACTCGCAACAAAAGCCCTATTTGATCGGTGCTATTTAAGCCGCGATTAAATAGGACTCTTGTCCTGCATGTTTGTTACTGCGTTTAAACGAGCCTTTGCCTTTTTTGGCTTTAACCACTTGCGGTTTAAATACTTTAGAGGTTACCAGTGCTGCCAATGCGTTGTGTTTTATCACACCGCGCCCAGTGTCTACTGCGGATTTGTTAACCGCTTTTGCTTTGCTTTTTTTCGCCATTTATTTTTTCCTATTAATAAAACGAGTATAACGAGGGATATATATCCCACTGTGTTATTGATGGCGATTGTATGCTTAATTTTCAAGCATGCAATCATTTTTAATGCTGTTTTAAATATATTTTAGCCATAAAAAAAGCGCCGTTTATAACGGCGCCTATTTAGCTTATAAAATTAAAAACTAAAGCTTACTTTTGCGTAGTAAGTACGACCATCAAAGCCATAGGGTACGGCACGTAACGGGTATTTAAATGCCCCATTTGAAATAGCGTTTAATACTTCATCATCGCCTAATTCATCCGGTGTTTCATCAAATACATTGTCTGCACCTACCGATAGAGCAAACATATCGTTAATTTGATAACTTACATTTAAATCCACTAATACGGCTGATTCTACCGTACTGGTTGCTTTAAATGAGCCATCTGTTGCAAGTTCAATATGGTCATTACCAAAGTACTTCACATCGGTTTCGCCAAAGTAATTAAAGCGGATCATTGAGCTGTATGAATCACGCTCATAATCAAACGTTAGCGTTGCACGTTCGCCCGGCTGCCCATCAGTTAAAAAACTACTTTGGATATCATCAAGTGCTACATTTTCAGGAATACCCGGTGCTGCATTAACACTGTCAATTTTAGTTTCGTTTAAATTACCGGCAAACGTAGCAGAGAAATTACCGTCATATAAATCAGTGCGATAGGACGCAATAATGTCAACACCCTGCGTTGTCGAATTCACTGAGTTTGAAAAGTAATTCGCTTGTACTGCCCCCGTTGCCTGTAGCGCGGCAACTGCATCAGGACTAAATGCCACATCATCAGCCGATAACAAGCTGCCCAGTGTAATACGGTCTTCAATTTCTACACGGTAAAAATCCACCGTTAACGATAAATCACTGGTCACATCATAAACAAAGCCTGCACTGTAGTTAGTTGATGTTTCAAGCTTTAAGTTATCAACGCCTAATGCAGCTGGAAATGCTGAGCCCGTTGTTGCGGTAAACGACTGGCTTAACGTGCCGTCAGAACCTAAGTTAGTGGTAAACGCAGTGTAACCGCTTTGCTGTAATGATGGCGCTCTAAAACCCGTTGATAACGCACCACGTACCGCAAAATCATCGTTAAATTCATAACGCGTGGCTACTTTACCAATTATGTCGTCACCCGCATTAGAGAAATCTTCGTAACGAAGTGCACCGCTAACATTCCACGCATCGGTAACCATGGTTTCTGCGTCAATATAAACGGCGTAGCTATCGCGATCACTTTTATTTGATGCTTCAGGGCGAAGGCCGTTGTAGGCTTGAAAACCACATTGTGCAAATTGATTCGGATCGTTCACTGATGGGTATGAAGTATCTGTGTTAGCAGTGCCACACGCGTATGAGGCTTCTTCACCGGGTACAATTTCATAGTTTTCTTTACGGTATTCAGCACCAATTGACACGTACACAGGCTCACTGCGGCCAATATCAACAATCCCGTTCACATCCGCGTTGAATGTTGTTTGGTCAAACCTAAAGCCACCCGAATACCCCTCAGTTGGTCCTGCATTTGCAGCAATATCGGCATCACTTGCACCTGGGTTATTAAATAAGTACTCAGCAGCATAAGAGGCATTTAATGTATTGCGTGAGGTAAAGTCGTATTGGTTTTCACCATATACCGCCGATACATCGTAATTCCAATCAGGGTTAATATCGCCTCTAAAACCAATTGAAACAGAGATATCCTGTGCTTCATTGTCTATTTGCGGTAAAAATCCATCGCTATAGACTTGAATCACGTTTTTAGATGCTTCGTTAAAGTTACGATAAAAGCCGTTACCTAGTGCAGTACGCTCAGAATAGCCACCAAATGAGTAAAGCTCGCCCTCACTCATTGGCAATGCCATATTGTAAAATACCGAAGTAAATTCACTTTCTGCATTACCTTGTCCCCAACGAACTTCGTCCGATAAGGTGCCAGGTGCGACATTAAGTGAACCTCCAGTATCTCGCTCGGCACGATTGGTTTTATCTGCATCGCGATACTCAAGCGATAAATTAATAAAACCACCTTCGTTGCCTAGTTCAAAACCACGATTTAAACCTGCAGAAATTGTTTCCCCATCGCCTTCTGCCGTTTCACCGTATTGCACATAACCTGTGGTTAAATCTGTTGAGTTATTAAGTGATAAATTGATAACCCCCGCAATCGCATCTGAGCCGTACTGCGCCGCCGCACCATCACGTAAAACCTCAACCCCTTTTAAAGCAATAAGCGGGATCGCATTCATATCAGTCCCCGCAGAGCCACCGCCCACGGTACTAGTTAAACCAAAAATAGATTGATTATGGCGGCGCTTACCGTTGACTAAAACCAGCGTTTGATCTGGCTGTAAACCGCGTAATGTTGCTGGGCGAAATAAATCGGAACCGTCAGAAACTTGTGTACGAGAAAAGTTAAACGATGGCGCTGTCGCTTGTAAGCTTTGCCCAAGCTCGGTAAAGCCGCCTTTGTTTAAATCATCCGCGTCAATTAAATCAATAGGTGATGACGACTCTGTTGCTGTTCGGTTAGAAACTCGCGACCCTAACACAGATATTTGTTCGATATTTTTTTCAGCTTTAGCAGGCGCTTCTTGTGCATTAACCATACTTGGCGCACTGAAAGCAAAAGCAACCGCTACAGCCAAGGTGTTTAAACGATATGTTGACATAATGATGACCCTGTTTTGTGTATTCTTATAATGTGTGTGGGGTATATTCCTGTATCCCATTGCCAACATCCTAGCAACATACACAAACAAAAAGAAACAAAAAATTTGATAAAATTAGCATAAGAATGCAAATAACTTTAAAAACAGGAAAATAACACCTATAAAAGCTCAAAATACAACCAAAGTAGCAATTTAATATCACACCACCCAAAGTTAATACAATGTTAATATTTAGGTTTTATTCATAATTAGTGAAAATAACGGTTTTGTATATTTTTCACTCTGAAATGAGCAAAAAACACACTCCAAATGAGGTTTTATGCGTTTTTTATAAGACTAAAGTAGATACTAAAGGTAAGAAAGGGTACTCAGAAAAAACTATACATAGGTAGTTATGTAGTACTGTCCATTTTTAAACAATATTTTATACAGGCCTATTTAAGAGGTATAACTATGCCAATCAAATTCACTAATTAGATGGCAAAGTATAGGGTCTACACCTTTTGAGTCACAGTATGCGCGTAACTGCATGGGGGAGTGTTTATCAAAAAGAATTTGCCTAACAATAAATAACGTATGATTAAGCGGAATTAACTCATTATCATCAGTGGCGGCTAAATCATGGCAACTCATTAATAAGCTACACATTTTCGTGTCGTATCCCCATAACTTTAAAACATAGGCCGAAATAAAGTTAGAACTAGCATATTCATCACTCACGGCTTTTTCATGCTCAAAAGACGCTTCACTTTCCCCTTGAGACAGCAAAATAATTTTGCCAACAAAACTCAATAATGCCACTGAAAATAATAGTTCTTGATCATGTAAGTTAAAACCTGCCTGCTTAGCAAAACGCTTAACACAACTAGCGTAATTCGCCGCTATATCCAATTGTTTCTCATGGATAGCCGAAGGAATAGACGATTCAAAATTTTTGGCAACTAATAAAGAAGTGGTGATAGCCATTAATATCGTTGTTCCGAGCCTCGACACAGCTTCATCAATTGACGATGTTGGCCTTACAAACCCAAGATAAGATGAGTTTGCAAGTTGCAACAATTTAGCAGTTATTATTGGCTCTTGAGAAACAACATGGGCAATGTCGTGTAAATCAAATTCATCGCTTTGTACTAACTCCCTGAGTTCTTTCAAAATAAGAGGATAAACAGGAAAGCTGATCATAGCCCCTAACTGCCTGCGCACATTAAAAGCAAAGGGTAACGACTTTAACGCCGCCACATTGTTAAAAAGTGCGGTTATGTCTGCCTCATTAAACGGTTTAGCAAGGTAAGCATGCACAACATTAGGTTGTCGCATCATGGTGCTCAATGTCATATCACCAGTAAGTAATGCTCTGACTGGGTAGGGGTTTTGTGAAGAGCATTGCTCTAAAACATCCAATCCATTCATTTGCGGCATTAAATAATCACTTAATACTAAATCTAAGTCTTGCTTAGTGTTTAGCAGCTGCCAAAATTCATCAATATCAGCGGTTGTCATTATATCAACCTCTGGATAGGCTCGATGAATAGTCCTTTGTAATACTTTTAATAAAAAAGCATCATCGTCTAATATGACGACCGCTATCGAACTCATTGCGCACCTTGAGAATTGAAATGGCTTAAGTAATTACAAAAATCATCCTGCTCTAAAGGCTCACTATAGTAATAGCCTTGTATGTAGTCACAGCCTAATTTTTTAATCATTTCGCATTCAAAGGCAGTCTCTACTCCCTCAGCAACAACTTTAAGATTTAGATCATGTGACATACGCGTAATATTACGAATCATACTTTGCATTGCTAAAGACGATTCAATATCAGTAATCAGCGCTTTATCCAATTTAACGCCATCTACTGGCAGCTTAGAAAGGTAGCCAAGTGATGAATAACCCACGCCAAAGTCATCAATCAATAGCCTAAACCCCAAAGCCCTTAGTCTTATTAATTGCTGTTCGCAGGTAGCAAAATCTTCGATTAAATAGGTTTCTGTTAGCTCAAAAATCAACTGTGATGGCTCTAAATTATCGCGATTTAAGCACTCGTTCATGTAGTCAATCCAGTCCGGATCATCTTTTAACTGTCTCGCAGATATGTTAACAGCCAACACATTCACACCTATATTGTTATCCCCCCAATATTTTAGTATTTTACAACTTTGAGAGATAACCCAGCGCCCTATTGATATAATTTGACCATCGCATTCAGCAATCGGGATAAAATGTGCAGGGGGAACCCAGCCATATTTAGTTGGCTCATACCAGCGAATAAGCACCTCAGCACTAAGTACTAGCCCTGTTTTAGTATCAACTTTTGGTTGAAAACGTAATGACAGTTCATCTTTATTTACCGCTGTTAATAATAAACGGCTTAACTCAAAGTTCTTTTTATAATCTGCGACCAACTGAGGGTCAAAGCGAGAACAAATACGCTGCTGATCACCTACTTGGTAATTCATCGTCAACTGCATTTGATTAACGAGCTCTTTTCCCTCTAAACTATCCTCAGGAAACAAACCATACACACCATAAAGCTGCACGTGGGCATCGGTATATTTACTAGGAAGTGCTTTTTTCAGATCATTCATCGCCTTATTTAGAACGGTTAAAATTTCACTATCAGATTTAATTTCAGGAACAAATAATACAAACCTATCGGCGCTCTTATGAAGAACTTTGATCGCTCTTTCTGATACGCCTTTTAGCACCTCCAGAACCAATTTTATAAGGTGGCTGCCATCTTCGCCCCCTAGCAAATCATTAATTAATTGAAATTGCGAAATACCTATATAAACGAGGGCATAACATTCTTTATTCGCTTCACACAGGGCTAAATGATGATAAAAATCAGACTCGTTAGTCACCACTGATGGTGTTCTGGTAAGTTGAAAAATATTACTCATACTATTTGAGTTAATTGATAGCTTCAAAAGTTGGAAAGCATCATCATTTAAACAACGCTCTATCATAACTTCTTCGCTTTTCGCTAGATCAGAGGCGCGTGCATAATTAATAAAAAGTGTACTGCTTTGCTTGTCAATAAAAGACTGGCTTACCGCTTTATTTTGAGCTGTATCTAAATAGGCGAGATGTTTGTTTTCATATAGATGAATATCAGGAATGATTTCAGCAGCAGGCGCATTAAAACGATTAATAATTCCGTTATTGTCTATCTCTATTAGGCCAGACATACTGCCCATTAATAACTGATCTCTTACTCTTTTAGCTCGGCGCTGTTCATATTTAACTTTTGCTTCGCTAATGTTCTCAAGTAACTCACTATCGACCCATGGCTTTTCTAAAAAACGAAATACCAATCCCTGATTTAATAACTCAACCACAGACTTAAAATCAGCATACCCGCTGAGCACTAAATTTACGCAATCGGGCCAATTAATTTTAACTTGGCGTAATAAATCAGCGCCGTTCATTTCTGGCATTCTAAAGTCAGTAATAATTATCTCAACTTGATTAGCCGCTAATATTTCAAGTGCCTCAAAACCACTGGATGCTGTTATTACATCATAACCAGAACGAACAAGTACTCGCTTTAAAGATTTCAATACATTAAGTTCATCGTCTACCAATAAAATTCGCAAAGCCACTATTTATACCTCAAATGAGTTTTACTTGTGCCTAGTAAATTGTTCACACAGCTCATCCATGTATCGTTACTTAATGATTTAAATAAATTCACATCAGCATGTTGTGCCTAAACACATAAGCAATAAAGTTATTTACTCGTAGCTATAATTACCTCGCTCAGCTAATGAGTGCCCTTTTAGGCCTCCTACATTAATCCAGTGTTTCTATACACTGATGAGGATATAAGTAATTAGCAACCTTATTCAGCTTTACCGGGGCTGAAAATGTCAATATCATTAGCTTGATTTTAACGCAACGCTAACATAAATTTAAACGCAGCACGACAAATAAAACTCGTGGGCAAAGGTGATATCGACTAATAATTAGCAGCTAAATTCATTCTATTTAATATATAGTCTAGAATAAATTCTAAGCGATTATTAATAATTAAAACATCCACGGTTGTGGCTATTGTTATTACCAAGGGGCATCTATGTTCGCCATTGATACTTTTCATACTCACGGCAGCGATATAGATAAATTTATCCAACCTGTTAGTCAGTTTACGAACAACAGCCCAGATTTACTGCTTGGGTTTGCTACAACCGATACCATTAAATACCTTTTTAATAACCAGCCAGGCTTTTTAAAAAACACTCACAATTGTTTAATCATCTCTTCGTGTCTTGGGTCATCAACCGACCAAACCCTATCATTAAATGAGCAAAGTATTAGTTTATTTTCGATTATAGACTCAAATGGGCATTATGGTGTTGCTAGTTGTAATGCAACCGATAACCTAAGAGAAAATGCCGCTCAAACTGTACTTAAAGCCATTGCTAATGCAGGCCAAGCAGGCCTCGCCCCAAAAATGGTCTGGTGCTTTCAAGTCCCAGGTAATGAGGAGCTGGTTTTGCAGGGAATTCAAGATGCTATCGGGCAGCGTATACCTGTTTTTGGAGGAAGTTGCGCCGACAACGATATTTCTGCCAAGTGGTGTTTTAGCGATACTGAAAATGTATACCAACAAGGTTTTATTATTGCGGTGTTATACCCCAGTGTAGAAACATTCGGCTTTTATAGTTCAGGCTACGATAAAACCGACCAGCAAGGTACAGTGACAGACGTGGATGGTCGTTTATTAAAAACAATCGATAACCGGCCCGCGTTTGATATTTATAATCAGTGGCGAAAAAACATAGGTTTAAACGCCTTAACTTCAGGAAATATCCTTGCTCAATCAACAATGACCCCATTGGCAAGCGCCCTTTCTTTAAATGATGAAATCCCCCGATTACTGTTAAGTCATCCAGCGGTAGCAAAAAATGGGGCGCTAGAGCTATTTTCGAACCTACATGTTGGCGATACGGTTTACCTTGCCTCAGGAAGCCCAGAGCAACTAATTAAACGAGGTGATATGGTTGTCACCTCATTAACTAAATTGGCAGAACTCCATGCCATAAAAAATATTACCGGCGCCATTATTATTTTTTGCGGAGGCTGTATGCTGTCAATTAAAGACGCCATGCAAGAAGTAAAAGAGTCTATTGCAGCACAACTACCCAACACCCCATTTATTATGGGCTTTACTTTTGGGGAGCTCGGCACATTCAGCGATTCAACAAGTAAACATGGTAATTTAATGATTTCATGCGAAATCTTTGGTGGCCCTGAATGAGTAGCAATGAAATACTGTTAGAAAAGCTACACTTATTACAAGTTCATAATTTAGCACTTGAAGAAAACCGTGCCTTTAATAGCCTGATCTTAAATGGCTTAGATGCCATTTTAAAGAACGACAAAACTGAAACCTTACTCACTGAGTTTTTTGATATTTTGCAGCAAGCCATTGCTTTTTCTGCGGCTATTTTAATTAAAATAAACCCCAGCAATGAAACCACGACGTTAATTACAGCATCGCACCCACAAAGTGATGAAATAATTACCCAACTCAAAGCACTAAATAAACCCAATAGAAACATTAAAAATGTATTTAACTTACACCAACTTCATGATTGGCAAGTAACTGATCCTTTTTGGCATTCGCAGCAGGCAATGCTCACCACCCCAGTAAGTACCAGTACAGAAAGCTACCAGCTCTATATTTTTTCAGAAACAATTGGCGCATTTAATCAGCACGATATTACTTTAATGCAACGCTTTGTCAGCTTTGCAGGGAATACAATTTCACAATTTGAAAAACGAAATTTACTTGTTAAACAAAAAGAAATGGAAGAAAAACAAAGTAACATTGAACAAGTGTTAATCAACTCTGAAAAAATGGCTTCGTTAGGGCAAATGGCGGCAGGCGTTGCACACGAAATAAACAACCCTTTAAGCTACATTGTCAGTAATATCCAAAATTTGGCTTACAACCTTGAGCAATTTAGTCATTTAATTAACGCACTCAAAGCAGAAAAAGCCATAGCGCAGCAAACATTAGCAGATACGCTACAACATTATCAATTTGATGAATTAGAAACAGACTCAAGCGATATCATTGCTGAAATGACTGAAGGGGCTGATCGTGTTAAGGAGATTGTTCAAGGATTAAGGCAATTTGCTCATCCGGATCAAACCCAAATTGGCGATATTGATATAACAGAGCTCATTGATAACACATTACGTGTTGCCTGGAACGAAATTAAATACAACGCCAACGTTGAAAAACACTACGACACAGAACCCGTTATCATCACAGGACGTTCGACCCAGCTCTCTCAGGTATTTTTAAATTTATTTTTTAACGCCGCTCAAGCCATTTGCGACAAAGTCGGTGTCATCAGTATTACCACTAAAGCCGATAAAAAAAATGCCTATATAACCATTGCCGATAATGGCAGTGGAATTGATGAGGACAAATTAAATAAAATTTTTGACCCTTTCTATACTACAAAACCAATAGGCCAAGGCACAGGGTTAGGGCTAGCTATAAGTAAAGCAATTATAGAGCAACATAGTGGCCAAATTCGAGTTGAAAGCCAGTTAAACCAAGGCACTGCTTTTTATATTACGTTACCTAAAAAGCCCACATTAACTGACGACGTACTGACCATATTACATGCCAACAAACAAATTGAGTAAGCTATGTCACACTCTCGATTTTGCTTAGATTCGATTTTATTTAAATAAGTACTCATCTAAATTACAGAGAATTACAGTAAAAATAGATGCAAACTACAACACAGCGTTACCTTATTTAATCCTAACAACAATGATTTGCGTATTGTTCAAATACTATACTTGGAACGGCTTAAATAAATCAGTTGTTTACAACCAAAGCTTAGACTAAATTTAGCCATACAACTCACTATCTTATTGGTAAAAAAATGACGGACATTGATGTATTAGAGCAATTAAATGAACAGCCGCCGAGCATTTTATGCCTAGATGATGAGGCTAATGTACTCAAATCTTTAGTCCGACTTTTACGCCAATATAAATTTGATGTGAGTGTTTCAACCAGTGGCCATGATGCACTTGAAAAAATGCAAAAAAAACAGTTTGATGTCGTCATCAGTGACATGCGTATGCCACTAATGAGCGGTGCTGAGTTTTTAGCTAAAGCAAGAAAAGTTGCCCCCGATAGCCAGCGTATTTTGTTAACTGGTTTTTCTGATTTAGAGTCAACAATTAGTGCTGTTAATGAAGGAGGCATTCACGCCTACGTGCAAAAGCCTTGGCAAAACGATCACTTAATTAGCGTTATCCAATCAGGCGTCGAAAAGTTTAGACTCAAAAAGCAAAATGAGATTTTACAGCGCCATGTAAATCAGCAAAATGAACAATTAAAAGAGCTGAATACTAACCTAGAGCAACTCGTCGACAAGCGGACAAAACAAATTAGAAGCGTATTAAAAAAACTTGAAGTCGCTAATGAAAGTGAAAAACGAGAGCACCAATCTACTGTTGAACTGCTTTATAATTTTATCAATGCAAATCCTTATCTCGATGGTAAAAGAGCAGAAAATATAGCCGGTACATGTACTCAAATAGCGCGTTACCTTAACGTATCGCAAAAAAGCATTGAACTTGCGCCTATTGCGGGGTATTTGGCTCAAATTGGTTTACTTGCTATGGATCCTGAGCTTTACAACAAACCCATTAACGAGCTTAATGAAGTTCAAAGAAAAACGTTTTACACCCACCCAAGTATTTCACAATTAATGCTCATGCCTGCGACTCATTTAAGCGATGTGTCTGATGCAATTTACCACCAATTCGAACGCTACAATGGCCAAGGTATTCCCAAAGGACTTGCTAAAAACGATATTCCCATTGGTGCTATGGTGCTCAGTGTTGCTCGTGACTATTGGGAGGGTTACGAGCAAAGTGAGCCGCTACTGACAACAAAACAACGCCATCAATTTGCGCTCAATAGTATTAAATCAAACAGTGGCAGCTTATATCATCCGCGTATTGTCGATGCACTTGAAGCCAGCCACGCTAAACTCATTACCTCTGACAGCTCTATTGGTTCAATAAAGGTGATGAGCGCACAAGAACTCGAAGAAAATATGATATTGGCAAACTCACTGCACAGCCATACAGGTATTATGCTTTTGCCTAAAGGACATATTTTCAATACGAAATCGATTGTTAAGCTACAACAACTCGAAGCTAAAAAGCCGACCCCATTTAGAATTATGGTTAAAATGGCTAAATGATTGATCTAAAATACTCTTTTATTCGTTATACTAAGCCTAAATAGATACCTCTAAATCCATTGCTTGAAGGAGCACAACGTGTCGCGATTTTCTGCCGTTACCGACAATCCCCACGACGGGCGTTTTAACCAAAAAACGGGAATACTTCTGACCAACTTAGGTAGCCCCGATGCCCCAACAGCAAGTGCATTGCGTATTTACTTACGTGAGTTTTTGTCAGACCCTCGTATCGTAGAAATACCGCGTATTGTGTGGATGCTTATTCTGCATGGCATCATTTTGCGTATACGCCCAAAGCGCTCAGCTAAATTGTATAAAAGCATATGGACTGAAAATGGCTCACCACTGACCCACATTACACGCCAACAAAGCATTAAATTAAATGCCTTATTAAAACAGCACGGCTATACCAACACCGAAGTGGTTATGGCGATGCGCTATGGTAATCCATCAATCGAAGCGGGCCTTGAAGAGCTCAGAGATAAAGGCTTAACCCGCATTATTGTGTTACCACTTTACCCACAATATTCAAGTCCAACCACAGGCTCAACATTTGATGCCGTGGCAAATGTATTAAAAAAATGGCGCTGGGTGCCAGAGCTACACTTTGTAAATGGGTATCACAAAAACCCAACCTACCTAGAGTCGCTTGCTAACAGCATTAGCGAAGATTTAGAAAAACACGGCATGCCACAAAAAATGGTGTTTTCATATCATGGTATGCCTAAACAGTTTTTAGATAATGGCGACCCCTATCACTGCCTATGCCAACAAACCACCCGTTTAGTGGTAGAAAAGCTAGGCCTAGATAAAAACAAAGTGATCACCACCTTCCAAAGCCGTTTTGGTAAAGCTGAATGGTTAAAACCTTACACAGATGCAACTCTTGAGAGCTTACCTGGCGAAGGAATTAAAGATGTGGCTATTATCAGCCCAGCCTTTAGCGCCGACTGCCTAGAAACACTTGAAGAATTGGAAGGTGAAAACCGAGAGATTTTTGAAGAAGCCGGCGGCGAAAAATACCGTTATATAGCAGCGCTTAACGACCGTGACGATCACATAGACGCCATGTTTGATGTGTTAAAACCAATGCTATAAAACGGGGACAGCAGCGGTTAGGTTTTAGCTGTCAGCGATCAGCAAGAGATCAGCTAAGTGCGGTGATCGACTGTAGGCGTGAGTTTACCTCGCGCGCACAGTACCAAACCCGTTGCTCGACACCCGATCCCCGCACCTAACACCTAAAATCTGCTCTTAGCTCTTACGTGTCACCATTAACGTGAGTGCTCCTGCTATTATCCCCCAGCATGCAGAGCCGACTGACCATAACGTTAAATCAGAAGCCGTAACTAAAAAGGTAATAATGGCCGCCTCTGTATATTCAGGACTGTGCAAAGACTGCTGCAAACTATTAGCGATGGTGCCAAACAGTGCAATACCCGCTAACGCCAATACCAGTGCTTGCGGCAGGCTTGCTACAATTGCCACTAGCATTGCAGCACACAGCGCCATAATAATGTAAAACATCCCACCAGCAATGCTCGCCCAATAGCGCTTATCAGGGTCTTTATCGGCCTCTTCGCTCATACAAATAGCAGCCGTAATGGCCGCTAAATTAATTGAATAAGTGCCAAATGGCGCGGTTACTAAATTTATTAACCCGGTCACAGTTAATGACGATGATATTGGCGCTTTATAGTTATGCGCTTTTAAAATAGCGAAACCGGGTAAGTTTTGTGAAGTCATAGTTACTATATACAAAGGAATACTAATACTTATAAATGCCTGCAAACTAAAGCTTGGTGCAATATAAGCAAAGCTGCTTGCCTGCCACTGCACGGTGCTGGTATCGATATTTCCCATATACCAGGCTAAAAATATACCCGCTAACAATACACTTAGCATTGCAAACCGAGCAAAAAAGCGCTTGCCAATAAAGTACACCACCACCATTAAACCAATCACTAATGGCAAGTCGTTCATAAAGTTAAACACATCAATACCAAATGTGACTAATACCCCCGCTAACATAGCACAGGCCAGTTCACTGGGAATACGGTTCATGATTTTTTCAAACCAACCGGTAATGCCAGATACCAATACCAATAAGGCTGATAGCATAAATGCGCCTATCGCTTCATGTAAGCTGTAGCCCTGGGCACTTGAGATCAGTAATGCTGCACCGGTGGTCGACCATGCAATTAAAATGGGCACCTTATAATAAAACGACAGCACAATAGACGTACCGCCCATTACTAGCCCCAGCATTAATATCCAGCTTGCCACAAGTTCAGGTGTACCACCTAAGGTGATCACCACTTGATAAATCAATGCAATAGAACTTGAAAAACCAATAATGACCGCAACAAGTCCTGCCATAATTCGACTAAGTAACTGATCAGTCCCTGCCATAATTCCCTCTTTTAATAGGTGTTTAACGATACAACATACTTTGCCTATTTATACTTTGCAATTAGCCCTTTGAATAATGAAAAATGATCACGTTACTAAAAAATTTTATTGGTCAGTTTTACTTGTCAAAATCTGTGTGATTTAAAAAACACGCACGTACCCAAAAATATGCCACAGGGTGCACCATTACTACAAAAAAGCCATCCTATTAAACCAAAAAAGCATACCTAAAAAAGGTAAAGCAAATACTTACAATAAGTTATAAAAAAAGCAATTACCACTTTATGATTACAATTTAAATTTGATCTAATTCTTTTTTTAAGATAAAACTTAACAATTAGTTCACCATTTAACCTAAAAGAGAAACAGATGAAACGTTACATTGTTTTAACTATCGCTATTCCTTTGTCTGTATTTGCCTTGTATACGCTGCTTAATGATCAGAAAAAAACCGATGAGGTAGAAGCGCCCATTGCTATTGATATCGTTCCTGTTGATTCTGAGTTTGCAAAAAAAACACATAACCCATCGCCCATTGATATGAGTAAAGACCCTATTGCAGCAAAACCCGCTAACATTGAATCAAACGTACCTTCAAACTCATTTGACGCAATTAATAAACCTTCAGCAAAGGCTAAAGAAATACTTAAAGCGGCAAAAGTACTGCCAACCGATTTACAAAATGAAGCCTACATAGAATTTGATCTAGCGGCGCTAAAAACCCTCAAAACGGGTGATAATTTTGACCTTGCAATACCACAAACCGCAGAAACCTACAGCGCTGAAATAACCAATGTAACCCATGCCAGTAACGGCGATAAAAGCATTGTTGGTCAGGTTATTGGGGCCAATGGCGCAATGCACACCACCATATTAACCGTTGGCAATGATGCGGTTTACGGTCAATTTACAGCCCCAAGTGGTAATTATGTTTTTGAAAGTAAAGGTCAATATGGCTGGATTGCAGCTAAGCGTGACCTATATAAAACACATATAGAGCATCAGGTTGGTGAACCTGCACCAAAAAATGCGGATGACACAGACCCATTTGCACCTCGTGCTGAAAACACGCCCTCTTTTTAAACAAACCTGTCAACGCAGGCAACAAGACCTAGCAGTAAACACTGCAATCGTAAAAAGTAAGGAAATACAACAATGAAAAAAGTAATTTCAACAGCCGCTATTGCAACGGCGCTATGTGCGGCCAGCACAGTGTCAGCAGAAACCATTGATATTGGTATTTTATATACCGATCAATCTGCAGCAGCTACCAGTAATATCAATACCAAAATTAATCAGCTTATTGCTTTTAGTAACCAGGTATACAGCCAAAATGGCGTTGACATTACGCTACGTTTAGTTGGGACTCAAAATTTAGGTGACTATGCAGTAACCCCTTCTGAAGATTGGTTAAATGCCGTCACAAATAGTAGTTACGTAGATGGTTTACGCAATGATTGGAAAGCCGACATGGTTGCCGTACTCGGTACAGGCCAAAGTGCAGGTAACGGTTTAATTTCATGTGGCTTAGCATGGGTTGGCCAAGGCACAAATGGTAATTTATACAGCTCAATGAGCAGCCGCATGTACTCAATCACCGCAATCGATTGTGGAGCCACAACCTTTGTTCATGAGCTTGGTCATAACCAAGGTTTAGCGCATTCACGTAAGCAAGGCGATACAGCCGGTGGTGTATACGTTGATGGTATGGGGCACGGTGTACAAAATGAATTTGCCAGTATTATGGCCTACCCATTTGTATTTGGCAGTGCAACGCAGTACGACTATTTCTCAAACCCTAACTGGAGCGTAAACGGTATCCCATTTGGGGTGACCAATCAGTCGTACGCCATTCGTACCGTTACCGACACAAAAACCAGTATCGCTAACTTTAAATAAGCTCAATGCTGAATAATAAATGTATTCTCAAAATTCAGCTTAAATAACAATGTAAACATGGGTTAATAATCCATGCTGACCAATTAAGTTTCCCTTGCGGAGCGCCTCGGCGCTCTTTTTTTAATGATTAATCATTTTCTGTTTTATGGCAGGGAGTAAGGTTTCACCATCGCTATCCACTTTACTCATTAGCTTTAAACCCATCACCTTAGCAAGCACAGGGTAAATATCTAAATTATTCACTCGCTCAATGCTCACCCCTTTTTTAAACGCCGGCCCGGTAGCAATAAATGTCGCTGCCATATCATCGGTATAGGCATAGCCATGCGTTCCTAAGTAAGGCACTTTAGCACTACTGCTAAATACCGCAGGCGCTGTCGTTTGTACCACAATATCGCCCACACGAGTGCCTTTATTATAGTGATATCCTGCAAGCTGCTCCTCTGTTAGTACCGTGTAGCGTCCTTTTGCTGCATGTTGTAAACGGGCTTTATAAGCCTCAACATCTGCATTTTTAGCATCGCTTTTAGTATAAATAAGTAATCGAGGACCGGTATTTACAACCATAAAGTTATCATCTTTAGGTAAGCTGCTCACAACAATGCTCTGCTCAGGCTCAACTTGTGCCATACCATGATCAGACACAATCACCAGATTTACCTCTTGCTCTAACTTACTCAAGCGGGTTTTTAATTGCCCCATCAGCGCATCTAGCTGTTTAACGGCATCACGCGTTTGCACCGCATCAGGGCCATATTCATGCCCCATGCTATCCACTAACGAAAAATAACTTGCCACAAAACGCGGGCGCTGTGCTTTAGGTAAGCTTAACCATTGAATGATTTGATCAATTCGGTCTTGGTAGTCACCTTGTTTAGAGTAGTGAAAATAATAGTCAGGCGTCATACCATTAAAGCGCGCATCCGACTCAGGCCAAAAGTATACCGCCGATTTAAGCCCATGCATTTTAACTAAATTCCACAGTGGTGTGCCGCGTACCCAGGTACTGTCTTTTTGTCCTTTCCCCATGCTGTAGCATTCATTATTGCGCGCTTTGTCACAAAACTTATTATCTACAATGCCATGGTTAACTGGCAGTAAACCGGTGATCACCGAAATATGATTTGGAAACGTTTTAGTAGGATAAACAGGCTGCATTTTTTGCGCTCTTACGCCTTGCTCACCCATTGCTTTTAAATTAGGCGCACCGTGCTTTTCAATGTAATCCCAACGCAAGCCATCAATAGAGATCATAACAACCGTTTGCTCTTTAGCGGCAAACGCACTATTCACACCCAATAAAAGGCAAAAACACATTACCTTAGTGATCCACAACTTCATTTTAAATACCTAGATGTATGTTAATTTTATAAAAAATAATACTAAAGCAAGTTGTTACTTTATGATACATGCTGATAAATTAAAGCAAACTATTAAAAATAAATAATCGTGCGTTTAATAAGTGCTTAATTCACATAAAAAAGGATTACCATGATCAACTTCAGTAGCAAAGTAACCCCTGCACGTATGCAGCGCACCACTGCCAATTTACAAATGGCGCTTGAGAGCGATCGTGGCCGAATTATTAATAGTGCAGCCATTCGTCGGCTGCAACAAAAAACCCAAGTATTTCCGCTGGAGCGCAACGCGGCTGTGCGTTCGCGCCTAACTCACTCATTAGAAGTTCAGCAAGTTGGCCGCTTTATTGTGCAGCGCATCTTTGCCAATTTAAATTACCAGCAACAAAAAGAATATGGTTTATCGGGTTTAGAGCGCCCACTAGAAACCCTAGTAGAAATGGCCTGCCTAATGCACGATATAGGTAACCCGCCGTTTGGTCACTTTGGCGAAGCGGCTATTAATAATTGGTTTAATGCTAATTTAGCCAGCATTACGCCTGAGCGTTGCCAAACCACAAACAGCAGCATTGGCGTTATTTTTAAACATTTAGCCCAAGATATTTGCAGCTTTGAAGGCAACGCTCAAGGCATACGCATTATTCACTCTTTGCTGAGCCTAAATTTAACCTATAGCCAAACTGCCGCTATTTTAAAGTACACCCGTCCGGCTAGTTTAGCGAAGCAAGATATTCCTCAAAATAAAAACTACATTATGAAAAAAGTGGGGTATTACTACAGTGAAAAAAGCTTTGTTGAAGCACTGCAAACTGAGCTGAAAATGGAGCCCTATTGCCGTCACCCTGCCAGTTATATTATGGAAGCCGCTGACGATATTTCTTATTGCCTTGCCGACATAGAAGACGCCGTAGAAAAAGACATTATCACCACACAGTTATTATGCGAGCAACTAAAAAAGCAGTATCAAAAAGCATTAATTAACCTCGCTCTTAACGACACTCAACACCAAAGCTTTGTGGACGACGCTATAAACTACGCCATAGAACGAGCACAAGCACAGCCCTTTAATTTTAATAGTGAGTTTTTTATTTATTTACGCGTGTCATTACTGCACCCGCTAGTAAACCATGCCGCAAAACGCTTTATTGAAAACATAGAGCCAATTTATCATGGCGACTTTAACCATGCATTATTAGAAGATCGCAGCTACCTGCATGCAGCAACCCAAGCGCTCAAACAAGTCGCGCTTGAGCATGTATTTTCGCACAAAGAAGTCGAAAAGCTCGAACTGCAAGGCTACCGTATTATTAATGGCCTACTCGATTGTTATAAACCTTTGCTGCTTTTGAGTAGCGATGACTTTAAACGTGCATTGCATGGCGACAACCGCTTATTAATAGAATCGAGACTCGTTAAAAAACTCTCTAAAAAGCATTTAAGTAGCTATCAGCATGCCATAAATGCGATGCAAGAAGAGCCCGATCATTTTGCCGCCTATGAATTTTATTATCGCTGTCGGTTAATTCAAGACTACATTAGCGGTATGACCGATCAATTTGCTTACGACGAGTACCGAAGCTTAATGGTAATTGACTAGGGTCTGTTGACCTTTCAAGGTTAAATTTGCAGCAGTCTGTTTGGTATTTAGGCAAGGCAGAGCCTATGTGGTGTGGTTATTCCCCATAAATAGGCGATAACGCAGCATCAATGCCAAACAGGCGCTGCCCTTCGGGTTCTGCCTAGGGGCGATTTACTCTTTGTTGCTCGGTTTTTACTTAGTCCACTAGGTTACAAACCTCGCGTCGCGATTAAACCGCCCCTAGTTTGAACAAATTGTAATCCGCAAAGGTCAACAGACCCTAATTAACGCTAGGCGCTTCTAGATAATTTTTCACTTTACGCTTAAGATTAGGGCATTGATGCTTAACCACTTTTGAGTTTTATGAAACCGTTACTGAGTTGCTTACTTTTTTGTTTTGCTTTGTTTTATAGTGCCAGCAGTGCCGCTTATAACGAAGCTATGTGTATTCTTATAAAACAAGAAATGCAGCAACACAGCAATAATAAAGCCAGCCGTAAATACCGTAATGCTGCGCGAGACTTTGAAAAAAACTGCAGTGATCCGCAAGCGGCACGCACTTTGCCAGTACCAAAGCCTAAACCGCAGCCGGTTATTGAACAATCGACCCCGGAGGTTGTAAAACCACAACAAACAGAACCCACTTTACAGCCAACGTTGCCAGACGCTGCAACTGAGCAAAGTGCAACTGGACCCCAAAATAATGTAATCGAAAAAAGCGCCACTCAAACTATAGAGCAAGCTAAAAAAAATGCCCCAGTAGCATCAACCACAACAGCACCTGATGAGTCACAAGTCAATGTAACAGCAGCGGCTGAACAAAGCGGCGCTTCTGAAAAAAATGCACAGCCCAGCAAAATACCGGTCAGTGAATTATCAAACACTGAGGAAAATACGCAACCAGAGGTAAAAAAAGCCACCGTTGAGCCTGCACAAACCGCCGTACCTATTACTATAAAAGCCAGCGAGCAAACAGCCGTTATTGCCTCTTCAATGCCCAAAGGGGCTAATATAATCTCGCTAGTATTACCAAGTGTGGCACTATTGTTAATTGTGGTAATTACGGTTGTGGTATTAATGCGCCTGCGCAATATTAAGCAAAATAAACAAGCGGCTGATACTGGCATACCATTGCAAATGCCCCCAAGTCACGACAATGATCAAACTCACAGTGTTGTTACTGAGCCGATGGTGACTGGCTCTGATCTGCAAAACCCAGCCGTCGAAAGCAAGGGTAAAGAGCCTGATTCTAGTCGAGTTAATACAGTGAAAATAAAGCCGGAGCCTAACACGGCAGAGTTTGAAGCAGCTGCTAAAGCAACCTTAGAGCGGATAAAAAATGCAACAGAGTTTGCCGAGCCACAAGTAAGAGATTTTGACCCCGAAGCCAAACAAACCAAAATTCAGCGTAATCCTATAAATCAGCCAATCAAAAAGGTACGACAAGAAGCGCCTATAAAGCCTTCACACAGCGCACCTGAACCCATTGTACCCCATCAGCCACAAGCTGATTTCCATCCTGCAAAAACGCAGCGTTCATCATTAAGCTCAACCACTGAACACGACTTTAAAGAGCCGGAAGTACGCACTTTCGATCCCGACGCGCCACTACCAACTAAAAAAACTAAAGTAATGCCTGAGCAAGTAAAGGTTGCCCCTGAAGAGCCAAGTAAGCCCGATAACTCACCACAAAGCAGCAATCCATTTGCTAATTTATCGCTTGATGAAAGCTGGGATCCAAATTCTCCACAAAAACCAAAAATAGAAGAAAAAAAACGCGCGCCTAAATCACAAGCACTCATCGATGCAGAAGAACGCGCAAAAAACATGCAAACAAAAGAATAACGCGGTAACATAAAAATACTTAAAATAAGTCTGTAAAGCGACGGTATAGCCCTTAAGCCTACATTCAGTTAACGCCTTTAAAATAGCCTGTTTTTTAAGCAACGCTCAAAGCCGCTTTATATCCAAAAAGGGTATATTTAATAGAAGGAGAGACTTATACACATGCATGTTATGTTATCAGCTAAATTAAGATACCGTATTTATATCGCATCTTTTTTGCTGATGGCTTTTACCAGTCATTACACGCACGCAATTGAAGCAATACAACCCTCAAGCAAAGCGCCTAATCACCATGCTACTTTAAATATAAGTACAGGCGAATGGCCGCCTTTTTTAAGCGAATCGCTGCCTCACAAAGGCGTGGTTGCGCATTTAATTACCGATATATTTGCACAAGCTAACATTAAAGTTAACTTTACCTTTTTACCGTGGCCGCGTGCCTACCACGACACCATTAATGATAAATACGCAGCCACTGCAGTATGGATGTTTGAACAACAACGTACTGAGGATTATTTTTACAGTGAGCCAGTGCTAAACGAGCGTTTTGTATTTTTTTATCATAAACAACGCCCTTTTGATTGGCAAAATCTAAACGATTTAAAAGGCTTATTACTCGGTGGTGGGCTTGCCTACAGTTACGGCAAAGACTTTGATAAAGCAGCCGATGAAGGCTTATTCGATATGTCGCGAGTAAGTACCACAGAGCAAAACTTTAAACGCTTAGCTATGGGCAGAATCGACGCCTTTGCCGAAGAGCAAAGCGTAGGCTATTTCACATTAGCGAGTAAATTACCTGACCTATTCAGCGCTATTAATCACCACCCCAAAGCATTGTTGGTAAACCAAAGCTTTATGATGTTCCCTAAAAATAACCCACGCAGTGAACAGCGGCTTGAAATATTTAACCAGCAATTACTTAAATTTAAACAAAACGGCCGTTATCAAGCCTACTTTGATGCGTTAGATAATGGCGCTTATCAACCCACAAATAGCGCTCTGGCCGACTAACCTGTAGGCAGGGCTTTATGCAGCGCGCTTTATGTTTGGAACGCGGGTTTCGGGCTACGAGCTACGGGGGGTGGTAAAACCTAACCCCTGTTTTTATATTTTCTCATTTACCCTCATAGTCTTCTCTTTGTGCAAACATGTTTTAAGTGATTTATTCACAAAGAGGGCAAAGAGACGCTGCGCTAAAAGAGTAGGCTCTAGGTTCAGGGCTGGTATCAGGCTGTTTGTAAAGCTCGCTACTCGTCGCTCGAAGCCCGTTGTCTTCTCTGTGTTCAAATAATTTTTAAGTAATTTATTCACAAAGAGATTATGAGGCGCTGCGCTTTTAGAGGAAATAAAAAAGCCAAATATTATTCTGTAGCAGCGATTTTATATCGCGTATTTATAGGCTTTTGCATTTTACCCGCGCCTCGTCGCTCGAAGCCCGCTGCCTTCTCATTCCCGCTTTAAGGTTCATATAAGCGCCAATTAATAAATGACTACTTAATCAGTCATTAATCAACTAATGACTACTTTATTAGTCTTTAACTTATAGAGGGTATTACGCTTTCTAAGCGTTTTATGTCAATATCACTGATATTAGCAAAACGTTTAAAGTGCGCTGGCCACTGGCGAGTATAGCCCTCAACCTCGGCAATTATTTTTGTTGCTTGAGCCTTGTTGAGGCCGAAGCGTTTGGCTTGCGACAGTAAATTATCGATACTAGCATATCGGCCATCATCACCAAGCCCTATGCCATGCTGCTTTGAGTTATTAATAGGGGTAATATCATAAGCGGGGCTCATACGCCACGTTTGCCCTGAAAAGTGATACAAAAATGCATGATTTCGGCTGTGATCATCAGTATTACCAATAAATACATTAAATACCATTCGCTTGTAGAGCTCTGTAGCATCAGCAGCGAACTCACCTGTGTGGTGGCGAATAAATTCAGCCAATTCACCGTAGCTATAGTATGTTGCTAAGTCGTTTATCGCGACTTTTGGTTTTTGTAATAAGCTATTGGCGCTTAAAAAGTGATGAGTTGGTAAGTCATCGCTTACATCAAAACGTTCAACTAACAGAACATCGCCATTTTCTGTTTCATGAATACGGGTATTTGCAGTGCGAATCCCCAATTCATTAGCCATACACATAGCGCCATGCTCAGCCCTAGCTAAGTTAAACAAATCGTCTTGACGATTAAACTTTGCCAAATAAAGTTTTTGGTCAATTTTCACAGAGGTTTTAGGTCTTGCCCCCCCCATACTTTGGCCAAATTCAAAGGCTTTTTTTGCTTCTTGTGAAATCGCTTTATTGGCGAGCAAATCGTCCTTTGCTTGATCTAACAAAGCTAAATCGGCTAATGTATTTTTATTCGCTTTATGTTTTGATGCGCTGCGCGACAAACTAAATACCAAGGCGCCAACACCATACCCAGACCCTGCGAGTAAAAATTCTAGCTCATTTTTTGGTTTGGTATTATGTAAAGACAGTATAAGCTTACGCCCCCACGAATCAGCTCCCGCATCACTTAACACCCCAAACACACCTTTATTGGCAGAATAACTAACTATGCCAGGCTGTAATGGTAAATGCAGCGGATCGAGCGCAAACGCATCAGAGCGCGCAAGGTAACTTTTACCATAATTAAACTCACCTCGGCCTGTTTGTGTATTTAACTTAAAAAAACCACAAATTACCGGGTTGTCTTCTAAACCGTCAATAAATACATAGGCTTCAGAAGTCATCGTTAATCACCTGAGTTTTATTGCTTTTACGCTGTCTTGCATTATAACCGCCCACATCTGCGGCAAGCTCGTTAATTTCATCCAGTAATGAGCCTTGCAATTGAAGTACAACAAGGGCTTCAAACAATATATCGCTTTTTACTACCTCCCCTTGCTCAAGCTTTTGTACCGTGGAGCGAGATACACCAATCATCTTAGCGAACGTGCTCTGGGTATAAAGTAAAGTACGATGCTGGCGAATTAAATCACCCAATCGACGCGCCAGTTTTAATGCTTGTTCAGATCTCATAAATGACTACCTAATCGGTCATTAATATACTAATGATTAGTTTAGCGGTATTTAATATGATTGCAATATTATTTAAATAGATACGAAATGAGCTTCGAGCTTCGAGGTTCGAGCTTCGAGCTTCGAGGTTCGAGCTTAAAGCGCCTAGTCCCTTTTGCGTTACCTCTTTAGCGCAGCGCCTCATAACCTCTTTGCGAATAAATCACTTAAAACTATATTTGCACAAAGAGAAGACAGCGGGTTTCGAGCAGCGAGCGACGGGCAGCGAACACAGCCTAGCGCCTTTAACCTAAAACCTTTTACCTATTCCCACCTTAGGCGTTAAGCTTGCTGAAGCGAAAAGCGCAGCTTTAAATAGCTCGAAACACGCTTCCCGCAACTCGACGCTCGACGCCTTTATTAATACATGTCGCGTTGGTGACGGCAACCAAAGAGAAGTAACCGCCGACTTCTCTTTGGAACCTCTCGGCGCCCCGAGGATCACACTGCTTCCTCAATTTAAATTAATGATATGAACGTAAACGCGATGAAACACGTCCGTGTGTAGGCATCGCTTAAAGCGCATCCATGCGCTGATATTACTCATCAATAATTCAATTTCGGGTGTGATCACGGGGGATTTAACTCAGGCACTCGCCTGCAAATTTGTTGTTATTAAAAGCGTTATGTATATTAAGTTATCTTAACTGTTTGAGTAATTTTAATGAATGCTAACTCACCATCACCACTTAATTTTCTAGAATACCGTGATTTAGTAAAAAAGCTCGAACATGGAAAATCACTACCAACAGCTATTTATTTACATAAAACTGCGTTGAATGAAGCCCTACCAGCAGAATTATTAAGCTTTATAACAAACACAATAAACAAACTTGATGTTCAACAATCTTGGAACCTAGTTAAGCTTTATAAACGCGACTTAAAATTTACACTACTTAACTACCCTAATTTTGATGAATACGCTTACCCAGCACTCCATACCAGCCATACTATAGATGCCCAAGAGCTAACATTAAAAACAACTAACTACAGTGGCTCAAATAATCCACCCATATTGCACCGTAAAGAAACCTTTGTTCTCCCCAATTATCCTCATTATCCATTATTTAAAGATATTACTGAAGAAGGAGAGCAAATAGGCCTGTATCAAAACACCAAAAGTATTGGCTTTAAGCAGCAATGGCATAACTTAATTAAACGCAAAGGCTACAAGCTTGATGAGAAAGGAAGGCTGCATAAAGTGGCAGAATTACCAAAACCAGTAATTGAACATGAGCCACAAAAAATACAGCGCCATTTAACCGCAATAAATCGCGATAGACTTTCAGCTCCTTTTCAAAAATTGGCAAAGTATGGCTACTTGAATGGTGAATATTCAATACTTGATTACGGTTGTGGGTTAGCTGATGACGCAACTGAACTTGAAGCCCACGGGCTTAATATAAATGCGTGGGATCCAGTGCATAGGCCAAACGGGAACAAACAAACGAGTGATATTGTTAATTTGGGCTTTGTACTCAATGTTATTGAAGATCAACAAGAACGAATAAACACACTAAGAGCGGCTTACCGGCATACTAAAAAATTACTTTTAGTATCAGTAATGCTCGCCAATGAAGCCAAACAAGAACACTTTAAACAATACAAAGATGGCGTAATAACTAAATGGAATACGTTTCAAAAATACTATAGCCAAGCCCAAATAAGAGCTTACATAGAGCAAACCCTAAACGTTAATACAATGGCGTTTGGGCAAGGCATAATTGCTATTTTTAAATGCCCACAATTGGAAGAAGCCCATCACTTAGAGCTACAATTTCAAAATTATAATTGGCAACATATAACCCAAAGGCCACAGCCAAAAGCTTTACCCAAAGCCCAGCAAAAAACCTTGTTTGAAAAACACCAAACACTACTTGATGACTTTTGGCAACATTGCCTGCACTTTGGCCGTTTACCTGCAAACGATGAGTTTGAGCAAAGTACAACTTTGCGCAAATACTTTGCCAGCCACAACAAAGCATTTAGCTTGCTGCAAAATTACTATGAACAAAATGAGTTTGAGCAAGCGCAGCAAAAACGAAAACATGATTTACTGGTTTATTTTGCACTTAGCCTATTTGGTAAACGCCAAGCTAAAAGCCATATGCCTGCAAGGCTAACGCGAGATGTAAAAGTACATTTTAGCGATTACAACCAAGTATTAGAGCAAGCAAAACAACTGCTTTTTTCAATAGCAGAGGCTGCTAATATTGGTAACGCCTGTTACCAAGCTTACGAGCAAATTCAGCTCGGTGAATTGCAAGACAACCACTCGTATATTTTACCCACTCGTTACTTAAACCAACTCCCCGCAATACTGCGTGTTTACATAGGCTGTGCCGTGCAGTTGTATGGCGATATTGACGATGTAGATTTAGTAAAAATACATATGCGCTCAGGCAAAGTGACATTTTTAAAATACGATGACTTTAATAAAAAACTACCACTGCTCACTGAGCGAATAAAAGTAAAAATGCTAGAGCAAGATATAGACTACTTTTACTACGGAGAAATTTCCCCCTACCAGCCCTTTTATAACAAAATAGATTATTTACAAAAAGGCAGTAGCGAATACAAAAGCCAACAACGGTTTGATAAAAAGTTAGCTGATATGCTCAAAGGTGTAGCAAAAGCAGAGTGGCCCAATTGGCCTATTTTACTCAAAGTGTTTGATTATTGGGCTGTTGAGTTAAAAGGTGACAAATTTTTTAAGAAATAAAAGCCGTTTTAAAATGCCAGCTTGCTGGCGGCAACCAAAGGGCGAATACCGCCTTCCGCCCCTTGGAACCCCACGGCGCCCCACAACTTCACTTTCCTTTAAACAAATAATTAATATGAGCGTAAACACGTGAAAGCACATCCATGTGCAAGCATCGCTTTTCTCACATCCATGCGAGGCAATTACTCATGAATTATCTGTTTTGCAGGTGAAGTTGAAGGGGAATTATCTTAGCTACGGAGCATTAATCGACTGAATCAATATCACAACTTTAGCTGTTCCAACTTCTCAATGATTTCAGAAATAGGTAATGACTCCGTCATATGTCCCCATGAAACCCTTATAGCACCTGCAATTCGCTTTTCATCTAGCTTCATTGCAGTTAGAACATGAGAAGGCGTATAACTTGATGATGTACACGCAGAGCCATTAGAGACAGCCGCAATCCCTTTTAACATCACCATTGCAGCCTCAGAGTTTATACCTGGAACTGAAAAGTTAAGTACAAATGGAGATGTATTTTCACCGTTGTATTGCGCATCAAGTGCATTTAAGGCTTGAACCAATTCATCTTTCAAGTTTTTTGCGTGCTTTTGCCATAAAGCTGCATTTTTTTGTGCTATCTCACACGCAAGGCCAAAACCTGCAATAAGTGGAACGGCTAATGTTCCTGGACGTAGCCCTTTTTCCTGCCCACCGCCAAACATAATTGGTTTTAATGGCGGCTTTAAAAAGCCACGCTTTCTCATTATTAACGCACCAATTCCCTTGGGGGCATATACTTTATGCCCGCTTGCGCTAATTAAATCGATACGATCATTTTTTAAATCGTCGCTCATTTTGCCAAAGCTTTGTGCCGCATCAATATGCAAATAGGCTTCACTTAGTTCAAGCGCATCACAAATCTCATTAATAGGTTGAATAGAGCCCGTTTCATTGTTTATGTGCATTATTGATACTAGCAAAGTATCATCTTGAAGAAGCTTCTTAAGTTGTTCAGGATTTACAATACCACTCTCATCAACTTCTAAATAACTTACAGTAAAACCGCTTTTCTCTAAGTGCTCAATTGGCTCTATTACAGCTTTATGCTCTATTCGAGTTGTAATGATATGCTTTTTATTATTCGCTTCACCAAACTCTTTTAATCCTAAAATTGCAATATTATTGCTTTCGGTTGCGCCACTGGTAAAAATCACTTCAGACTTGTCTGCATCAACTACGTCAGCAACTTGCTTGCGTGCTTTTTCAACAGCCTTTTTTGCACTTGCACCAAATTCATGAGTACGACTGCCAGCATTGCCATACTCTTCTAAAAACATTTTTCTAACTAAATCAGCTACCTCATCAAGTACTGGCGAAGTAGCATTCATATCTAAATAAGTTGTCATCAAATCCCCAAAATAAACTCATATTCTATGCGAGACAGTGTTAAGTAATTCATGTAAAATAGCCCGCCACAATGTTCGTACGAACAAGCAGTAAAAGTCACGAACAAATTAAACTATAACTTAATTACGAAAGATATGAATCAAATAGTGTCAGGAACTTCATTTCCCGCGATAAAGGGAATGCAAGCAAAAACAGAATATTACATTGTAATGTGCCCACTAAAAAGGCTTAGTAAGATATTTACTTTAGATGAGGGGCAATTACCTGTAGATCAACGCGCCCAACGTATTATCAACGAAGAGCGTATTCCTGATATTGCAAACTATATACTTGATAGTAGAGATAACTATGTTTTTTCTGCTCTAACAGCTTGTATAGATGGATTAAGTGAGTTTGTAGCAATAGGTGAATCTAAACACGAACAAAAAATCGGTACTCTTGTTATTGATGAAGACGCCGAGATTTATATTACTGATGGGCAACATCGTAATGCTGCAATATTAGAAGCTTTAAAAGCAGATCCAACACTAGCGGATGAAACTATTTCTGTCGTATTTTTCACAAATAAATCACTTGAAGAGCGACAAAGAATCTTTAAAGACCTTAATCTTTATCCAGTTAAAACCGATAGCTCATTGAGTATTACTTACGACGATAAACCAGATGCAATTCTTTCGAAAACAATAATATTCAGAAGTGAACAATTTACAAAGTTAGTGCATATGGAAAAAAGTAATTTAGGGCCGCGTTCTAAAAAACTAATTAGCCATAGTGCCGTAAATAAAGCGAGTAAATACTTACTTGGAACAATAACCAAAAGCAATTATGAGTCTTTAATTCCGGTGGCTTACGAGTTTTGGCATGAGGTGCTCAAAAATATGCCTGCTTGGCAACTTGTATGTGATGACAAAGCATCGGGTGGAGAATTACGTGACGAGTCAATACACGCCCATGCAGTAACCTTTCATGCCCTCGGTTTATTAGGATTTTATTTACTAAATAACGAGCCAAAATGGCATAGTAAATTAAAAGGCTTACAAAAAATAAACTGGAGTCGCCAAAACTCTGATTGGAATCGCCGCTGTGTAAATAACAAGTCGATGACAAATAATCGCAAAGCAGCTGAGCTTACCTGCATCCAAATAAAAAATTATTTAAAAATATCACTTACCGACAAAGAAAAGTCGGTAGAAAAATCATTCACAGAGGAACGAAATGGCTACTGATAAAGATGTACAGTTCCATTCGGCCTTTGGCGAAACAGGCTTAAAAAGCTCAATTCGCCAGAGCATCGATCATATAAAAATGCTTTACCAAAGTGACTCAATCCCATGGGTAATTGGTTATAGCGGCGGCAAAGATTCAACTGCTATATTGCAGCTCACATGGTATGCCCTGCAAGAGCTAGCACAAGAAGGTAAATGCGAGAAAAAAGTACATGTAATCAGTACTGATACGCTTGTAGAAAACCCAATTGTTGCCATGTGGGTAGGTAAGTCTCTACAGCGCATGAAAGAGCAAGCAGAATCACAAGGTTTACCAATTGTGCCACACCGCCTTACCCCAGCTGTAAAAGACCGCTTTTGGGTTAATCTAATCGGTAAAGGCTACCCTGCGCCACGTTATAAATTTCGCTGGTGTACTGATCGTTTAAAAATATCGCCATCTAATACGTTTATTCAAAATATGGCTGATAAAAACGGCGAAGCTATTTTAGTACTCGGTACACGTAAAGCCGAAAGTACGGCACGTGCTGCAAGTATGGAGCGCTTTGAAAGCTCAACTACTAACACACGTAAAGCGCTTGGTTTAACCGAAAACGGTTCACTTGAACGCGTGTGGGTTTACACCCCTATTGCTAGCTGGAGTAACGACGATGTTTGGGTATATCTAAACAGCGTAGAGAATCCATGGAAGTTCCCAAATCACGATTTAATGGGAATGTACCAAGGCGCAACAGAAGGTGGTGAGTGCCCACTCGTTGTTGATAAATCAACACAAAGCTGTGGCGATAGCCGTTTTGGTTGTTACGTTTGTACTATGGTTTCTGAAGATAAATCAATGAATGCCATGATTGCTAATGACGATGAAAAAGAGTGGATGTATCCACTTGTTGCTCTCCGCAATGAGATTGAAGTAAACGATGCCAACCGCGCTAAAAAAATTGAGAAGTTAACGCGTGATAAAGCAAACCGCGACTTTAGACGCATGAACGGAAACCTAACCGTGCATGTATCTAAACACGGAGCAGACTTAGTACCTGGCCCCTATATACAATCTTTTAGAGAGCATTTGTTAGGTAAAGTATTAGAAGCTCAAGTGGCTGTACAACAACTTGGGCCTGAAGAAGTTAAAGATCTTGAACTACTGCCACTTGAAGACTTAGAAGAAATTCGTCGAATTTGGCTAGAAGAAAAGCACGAAGCAGAAGACAGCGTGCCAAAAATTTACCAAAAAGTACTAAAAAAAGAATACCCGGGTAAACAACGCGCACACCACCCTATTCTTAATTTAGACGTACTTAATAAATTAAAAGCACATTGCCAAGAGCAAGGCGACGAAGACGGTTTGCTATACCAACAAATGCGATCAGTAATGAGTATTGCTAATAAGCATAAAAACCAATTGCGCAGAGCAAAACTCTCTGACGAACTTGCACAAAGCCTAGATAAAGGGGCATTTAATAACTTATTTGAAGCAAAGCAATTTGCACTAGAACGTGAGCGCCATCGCTTACAAATACAACTAAACAATTCTCCAAATTTAACTGAAGATGATAAAGCTGCAATTCAAGAAAAAATCATCATGGTAACTAAGTCGATTAAAGAACAGGGCTACAGCTCACTGCTTATCGATTTTGAAGAGGTACACGATGATAATTAAACAACTCACCCTTGAAAACTTTGGTATTTACCAAGGGCGTCACGAAGTCGATTTAACCACAGCAAAAAATAAACCTATTATTTTATTTGGTGGTTTAAACGGTGGCGGCAAAACTACTTTTTTAGATGCATTGCAACTAGTGCTTTATGGTAAACATGCAAAATGCTCTAACCGTGGACATCAATCTTATAGCAGCTTTTTAAGCAGCACCAAAAACCGCTATGTTGGCGAGCACGATATTGTTGAAATTTCACTTACGTTTACACACACAACCGATACAACAACCAAAGAGTTTGTTGTAGTACGTAATTGGAAAACCAATACAAAAGACGTTAAAGACAAAGTAACAGTTTATTGTAATAAAGAAGAAGATAGCCACCTAAGCCAATACTGGGATGAGTTTGTAAATGAATTTATTCCGCTAAGCCTCTCTGACCTTTTCTTTTTTGATGGCGAAAAAATCGAAAACCTGGCACATCCTGACAGAAGCGCCGATTTAATAAAAACAGGTATTGAAAACTTACTTGGTCTTGATCTGCTTTCACAGCTGCATATTGATTTAAACAACGTTGAACGCAAACGTAAAAGCGAAAACTTAGAAAGCAGTGTAATTGCCAAAGTTGAAGCGCTAGAAGCTGAGATTGGCGACCAATCGACACTTGTTTCAAACCTTAAAACAGAAATAGCAGCGCTAGAAAAGCGCGCGAGCGATACTAATTTAAACATTAATAAAGCCCGCCAAAAGGTTCGCTCTGCGGGCGCTCACTTAATTGAAGATCGCGACTCTATAAAATTTGAATTAGGCGCTATTGAAGAAAAGCTCAAAGCCAATTTAGCCGAGCGCGTAAAACTAGACGCAGGATGCGGTCCGCTTGGTTTAATACCTAATTTAATAACAAGTACAAAAGCACAAATAAAAAAAGAAGAGCAAGCAGTACAAGCTAATGTTGTTCAAAGTGCTATAGCGGAATACGAAACCACAATTATACAAACGCTAATAAACGAAAATGTGCCACAAAGCGCACTTAAAGCGCTTAACAGTAAAATGGCTACCTTAGCTCAAGAACGCCAAGAGCTAGCAAGTACAGCGTGCTACATTGGCAGTAACGCTGCCATTTTTAATAGCCTTGATGAAAAAATTACGCAAGATAAGTTAGAGCGTTCAAACTTACTAAAAGCTCGCGAAGAACTCTTAGAGCAGCAAGCATTGTTTGATAAAAAATTAGAGTCGATCCCTGATTACGAAACTGTACAACACTTATTAAGTGAACTTGCAGGGCTTGAAGCCGAGCTTAAAAACGACTTTGTTTTAATAAAACAAAAACAACAGTTGTTACAGCAAGCACAAGCGCGTGACGAAGTATTAAATACTCGCTACGCAAACTTGCTAACCCAGCAAAGCAAAGACACGTTTGAACAAAAGCGCTCAATTCAAGTAGCTGAACATATTGGTAAACTTAAAAATACCATGAAGTCATTTGCAGATGAGTTAATACGTGAAAATGTAACTGGGCTTGAAGAACACATTGCTGCTAAGTTTTTTGATCTCTCTCGTAAAAATAACTTAATTACCGGCGTTAAAATTTGCCCTGATTCATTTAAACTTACGTTACTCGACACCAATAAAAACCCTATGTCACCAAGCCGATTATCAGCTGGAGAAAGGCAGTTACTCGCCATCGCTATTTTATGGGGCTTGGCTGAAGCATCAGGCAAAGAAATCCCCACTGTTATCGATACACCACTTGGGCGTTTAGATGGTAAACACCGTACTAAGCTTATTAATAACTACTTCCCTAAAGCGTCAAGCCAAGTGATTTTACTATCGACTGACGAAGAAATAACAGGGCAATATTACACGCAATTAAAGCCTGCTATTTGCCGTGAATACCACATTAGTTATAACGAGCAAGAACAAACCTCAACCTTTACTGAGGGGTACTTTTAATGAAAACAACACTACAAACAATAGACTCTATTAAGCTCTCTGAAAAACAAAAGCAGCAGCTTGTTCGCCTAAAAAGTAAAACAGGCATTGAGAATTGGAATGTACTGTGCCGCTGGGCATTGTGTATGTCGCTCGCTGAAGATTCAATTCCCCCTGTTGAAGATATTCCATCAGACAGCAATGTAGAAATGAGCTGGAAGGTGTTTGCAGGCGAATATGCTGATGTGTATTTAGCGGTATTGCGTGAAGCTTATCAAAAACAAAATGCACACCTAGAAGGTGTGCATTTTAGTGATTTTGTTAAGTTGCACTTGAATCGTGGGATTAGTTTTTATATTTCAAAATATTAGTCTTTAAAATATTTGAATTTCAGTGGTTCTACTAACACTAGTTCAGACGACCTGTGCTGAGCTAGTGCGAAATAGACAGTTATTACTAGCCATTTTATATGTGTTAGTTCACAAAAAGCATTTTAACTAGTTAATCCAATCTTTCCTTTCATAGCCAATGTACTAAACGCAAAAGAAAAACATACTTGATATGCCGTAGCTTTTCTTCCTACTTCTGCAGGCTTATTTTTATGTGTAAAGTTTAATTCTTTAATATTGGAGGCCATATCTTCAATAATTTCATTAATTAAGTCCTTTGGATCTTCAAGCCATTCCAACTTACCACTATCCCAAGAACTTTGTTTTAAATTAGCTCTGAAAGCAGAAACCATTGGATATAACCAACCTTGTGGAATTAACCCCCTAATTTCCCCATCGGTAAACAATGCATCTTTTTTATGGGCATCTGAGGAAACTCTATTTCCTGTTTTTTTATTATTTACTTTATTTCTTGAGAAATACCCTATTGAAGCTTTCTGAATTTCCTCTGATAACTTCAAAACTTCGAATGTAAATGGGATGAGACGCTCAAAGCTTGATTCTTGAGAAGTTTTTTTTATATCATCAGAATAATAATCTAATACTTTCTTCTTTCTTCCAAATATATCATTCGGCTGCTTGTTATTTGGGTACTTATTCAAATCCAAAAGACTTAATAAATGTAACACTTCAAGAATATCAACTTCCCCATCATCACCATCCTTATAAGCTATCTTATCAGCCCCTTTTTTGCCTTCCATCGCTTGTCTGATATTATCAAAGCTACCTTGTAAATTTTCCAAACTTTTATCATCAACTTGTAAATTATTATTTAAGCCATCAGCTAAATCTACAATGCTTTCAGAATCTAAATTTTGATATATGTGCAGCCTAACATATGCACCTTCATCATACTCTTTAAAATACTTTACCTGTCTAATAGCTTGAAATGTGTGACCACCATTTACAATTCCATGTAACATCTTATCATTCAAAACCACCTCCACTTCATGTGAGTTACCCTTTACTCTAGTGGATTCCATACTATCGACAGACAGATAAATACCTAAGTTTTTTAAAGCAAACTTTTCAGGTTCTTCTGTTAATGTTTTAACAATAGTTCTAGATACTTTACCTGAAAGTTTTTCAACTTTATTCATTTTAGGGCTTCTAGGATTAACGCCGACCCACTCTCTTAACTCATCAGGTATATCTTCGGCTTTCACAAACATAGTACCTAATTTGATTTTTTTATCTTCTAACCCAGGTAAAGGCAGAGAGCGAAAGTCGTCGCATTTAATTTTAAATTTCAAATATTCCATATCACTTCCTATTGGTTAAATAAGAGGGGGCATACCCCCCTTATTTATGGTCATAAACTATTTTTCTTTCTTACCATTAACTTCCGTATCTCCCAAAACCTGGATATTAAGTGAAAAGCTAATGTCCTGAACAGTTCTTATCTCTTCAGGAAGGAGTTGAGCTGTGCTACTCGAAGAAGATAGAGTTTCTTTTCGAATAGATCCATCCAACTGAACTCCAATAAAAATTGTTGCCGAAAAAGCTATTAGCGCTAGCGCTAAAACAAATTTTTTCCAACTGCTAGTAGTTTTACCTTTTGGTTTTATTGCATTTTGCATTTTAAAGCCCTTAAAAAAACCGCGAGACCTCCAAAGGTTCAAGTTTGAGAGGCTGGCGTTGTATTAAGTGGTTTGTTTAGGGCTGCATAACAGAGCTAAACTAACCAGTATGACCTATACCTGCTTGCCGGCATAGGAGTGTATGGTCAAATTGACCAATTCTATACATACTTTAATTTTTAAAATGACTACTTAGTTTTAAATTCTACTCTTGCACACTGTATTCTAACCAACTTACCTTCTGATTTAAGGTAAGCATCCCCTTTACCATTTAGCACTTCCGCGCCTTGTTCATCTAAGATAACCCGACTTTCTGTACCATTTTTAACACGCAGAGCAAGCTGGGCTGGCAGGTTAGATCGTAAATTTGTGCTTATTACATCGCCACTTGGTTTTTGAGTGGCGATTATTAAATGAATACCGGCAGCACGGGCTTTTTGCGCTAAGCGCTTAAGCTCGGCTTCAATATCCTTTTTCATATCTTTATCTGATGTTAAATCGGCGTATTCATCAAGCACCAATACCCACCAAGGAATGCGCTCTTCTGGTGTTACCTTGGCGTTGTAGTCTGGCAATGAACGTACACCTTGCGCTTTAAATTGCGCATAGCGTGATTGCATTTCAGCCACAGCTTGAGTTAACAGTTCTAGTGCGTCTTCATCATCAAACCCAATACGCCCTATTAAGTGTGGATAGCGCTCAAAATCGTTAAGCTCTGTGCCTTTAGGATCGATTAACATCAGCTTTAATTCTTTATCACTATAGTGCTCGACCATGCCGTATAAAATAGTGTTTAGCGCTTCTGACTTACCGCTACCAGTTGTACCCCCAATAAGTAAATGCGGGCAGTTTGAGGATGAAAAATTAAGTTTAATCACCTCGCCAAAACGGTCTTCACCTAGTGGTACTTCTAGTGCATTTTGAGGGCGCTGCCAATTTGGCCAAATGTCGTTTTGGTCTACAAAGTAACGTTGTTCTTGGCTTTTTGGTACATCAATCGTAATGCAGCCTTTATCTATGCCAAAGCCTACATCTTGTTCTTGCTCAAGTTTTAACGCGAGCTTAAGTGATTGCGACTTGGCAAATACGCTTTCAGGCTTGTCACCTAAGTTTAAGCCAACTCGGAATAAAATAGAGGCTGGGCCTTCAATGTAAGGTTCAACATTATCTGGTTTGAGTAACGTAATGTTATGGCTGTAGTAACAATCAATAATTTGCTGATAGATAGCGCTTAAATCGCTCTCACTCATTTTTTTACGTGCCGATGTTGCTGCCATATCTAAGTTGTTTATATTTGCCTCTTTAACCTCTGTAGGGTTTGCTTGCTCTGTATTTTTACTATTCCTACTAGGTGGTGATATATCGTCTAATGCGGTAATTTTTGTACCTTGCGTTTTTGTAAGCTCAGTTTGCTCATCAGCTTTGGCATTTTGTTCAAGTACTACTTTTTGCGTTGTTGCGCTCTTCGTTAAAATATATTGCGCATCAATATGGTGTAATTTAGCAGGAGTTAAATCGGCTAGTAAATTCTGCATTGGGGTTTTAACCCAGTGAGATAAATTGCCCGCTGGTAGCTCTACTTTGAGTATGTTGTGCACTTTTAAGAATGATGCTTTTGTAAAGTCGCGATCTTCCACATTTACAAATAAAAAGCCTGCTGGGTAATCTACAAGTTCTGCAAGTTCATAATCGCCTTGTAGCCACTGCGCACTGCGTTGCTCAATGCTATTAAAGTAACCCTCTTTATACACTTTATAAAGTTTGTACTTATCAATTTGCATTAATACTTGGCGCATAAATAAGCCACGATATAAATGCCCTGCGAGTGTTTGCTGCCCAAGAAGTGCTTCAAAGTATTGTTTTAGCTCTTTGGCTTGCTCAACACCTTTGCTGTGGGTTTGGCGCTTACCTGTTTTAACTTCAACTGGCAGTAAAATCATTTGTTGGCCTTTAAAGCCTACAAATAAAATATCGTCTGATATAACGCCTTTTTTAAAGCCCTGTGCATGGCGCGATAAGTCGCTATCAGCCATATTTAGGCCTAAGTTACCTGCAACACGAATCACTTCCGCAATAGAAAGGGGCACCCACGTAATATCTGAGTCTGCGACTAAACAGTTAACGTATTTATAGGCACAGATAATGCCGCGCTTTTCTTTTCGCTCGTTGTCATTTGCGGTTACAAGGTTTAACAACCACTCACCATTAAACGCATTAAACTCTTCGATAATACCTCCCTCGTCGTTTTCGAGTACTTTATGGTATAGATCGGTTTGTTTAGTGACCGTTATTGCATCGTAATTAACTGAGTTTGTGTAGTTATCAGAATAATGAATAAGCACCATGTTCTTTTGACTTTCAAAAAACTCTAAGGTTACTTTAGGATCGATTATTGTGGTCCAAATAGAGTTTTCGTAAGAGCGCTCTAACAACGTTTTAAAGTTTTCTGTAACTACAAGTGCTTGAGATTTAGACTCGCTATACTCTTCATGGTGGCGCTTTGCGGGCTTTATTAATCCGCTATATTTAGCAACAAGCTTTAATTGTGGAGTACTATCGACATCAATGCCTTTTAAGCCAAACGATGTGTAATAGCTGCCATTTTTGTTTGATGCCGACTCGCCTGGCATTAGGCCATGACAAACAACACCGGTTTCTTGTTTTAATAAATCAACGTCAGTTGCTTGCACACGTTCGTTATTTTTAAAAAACGACATGTGTGCATAGTGCTGCTCTTTTTGGCCTTTTTCATGCTCAAATTTACTGTAAGTTAAACGTGTTCTTAGTAAATCGATTATGCTGTCAGCCTGCTCACGGGCAGCGCCTTTATTTAACTCACAGAGCTCTTTTAAGTCATCATAGCTTGCCATGTCAGCAAACTTGTCGAACCAGGTATAACACTGCGCTTCGTCGTATAAATTTACATGAATATTGGTAACTTTATTTTTTTTCAGTTTGATGTAGTCAATTAAGCCTAAAAACAACTCTTTATTTTGCTGATTATTTACAGAGTTAATAATCAGCGTTGTTTTACTACCTGCTACAAATAAATGTTTAAAGGCCGTGGTGAATTTGCCTACTTTGTCTTTTACGAGCGTGCGCACAAAGTCATAGCTACTTTCTTGCTGTGGAACAAGTTTGGACCAGAATACATTTTCTTTTTCGGCGTGATTATATGAAAAGTCATGCACAGGGTCGTACACAAAAGGTAAAAGCCCTTGCGCAGTTAAGCGCTGAATAGTAACTGGTGGTAATTTTTTAAAGCTGCCTGTTGCCTGTTTATCTTTACTTAATAGATCAGCCAAATTGCAATTATAAGCAAGTACCAGTGGGTGATATGGCGTAATATAAGTTTGCTCATCAAAATCTGCAAAGCCTATATTTACAAGTAACTTGTGCTGTTCTAAAAGTGGTGCGTGATAGGGTATTTCATCAATAGCAGCCTGATAAGCTTCAACAACCTGAGTGGCAAGCGCTCTAAGTTTTTCGCCCCAGCCCGATAAGCTCAACAACGCTTTTGTATGCGCTAAATAATCAAATAAATCACGATAAGCAAAGTACAAATCAGCATAATGTGATTCTAAGTCTTGTAGTTTAATATCATTGCCATTAGCAAACTTAGCTAAGGTTAAGCTATCCAGTAGCTCCGCTTCGTTTTGTAATAACGTGAGCCGCTTGGCTTTAGGTGCGACTTCCTTTCCGTCTATAAGTACTTTATTTTTACTACGATTGAATTGCCCGAAGTATTCATCGTTAAACAAATGATTAAAACGGCCTTGGTCTAGTAATAAAGGTAAGGACAAAGTATCGGTTGATACTTCCCCTTCAACATTAAATGTTAATTGGCTAATCGCACCTTGTACGGTGAAGTTTATTTCATCAGATTCAGTTGCTAGCTTTTTAAAATCAACAATGCCTACTGCATTTGAATCAAATACTTGGTTGTTTTCTGCAAGAACACTAGCATTTGTTAAATCGCTTATTTGTAATGATTGCTCATCAGTTTGCAGCGTTAACCATTGTTTTGCGGGATCAACTAAGTAAGTGTGCTTAAAGCCGTCAATGTAAAAATCGTTTTTACTAATTACTAATACTTTGAAATTGTGAGTTTCTTTTGGTTTGTCGGTTTTAACACGGAAATTAAAGTAGCGAGCTTGTCCGTCAAAACTACTCGTAAGTACTGCCCTACTTCTTATTCCGCCTGGGTTTTTAATTGTTATATCAACATTTGGCAGCTCTTTACTTTGTTGAATTTTACAAAAGCTATCTTTTAACTTTTGATTGATAAAGCAAAGCTCTAATTCGAATGTGTGTTGCTCTGGCTCTAAAACTAATATTAAGTGACGCTCTCTTACACCTGCCCCTTTTTCTGACTTTGCTTTTGCAAGTAGCTCAATGTATGGGGCCTTTTCGCTTTCAAGCTCTAACAGGTTAGTACGGTTTTTTTGCTGTTCTGTAAAGCATTCACCTATGTCGAGGCTTTCCTTGTACTTTTCTACATTCCCCTCAGGAAAATGCTCTTTAATAAATTTTTCACTAAAATCTAAAGCGGACAATTTGTCTTGCAGTTCATTTGGAAAATGATGAGTGATGAAGTCAAGTTTATCGCTTAGCTCTTTATTTTCTTTTAAGCGCAAGCTAATTTGCTCGCCTTCCCAGCCTTCTTGCGAAAGTTGGTCATCGTTTAATAAACCAAGCTCATGGAACTGTAAGTCGCCATCTGCAATTGCGTAATATAGTTTTTCAAAGCCAAACATAGTGGCTTCGTCTTCAACTATTTCATCAAAGTGATAGTCGAGTAAACATTCAGAAACTTTCGCTTTTTCATCAGTTTGATCTATTTCTTTATGTAGCAGTAGCTTGATATTTTTTGGGTCCCAAACAACGCCTGGCTGCGCTACATCTTCTGTCGAATTTTTTAACGTATCGAGCATAGAGTTATGGATGATTAACAATGCTGTGCCTTTTGTTTCACCTTCCATAGCTGAAACAACATCACGTAGGTGTGCTATGTAGTTTTCTGTAAAGTTTTCACCTTCGTATACAGGAATTAATTCGACATCACCGTACTGCACCGTTTTTAACTCAATGCCTTTTACAGTTACGCTATTGTCTGCAATTTTCATAAAGGCTTGATAAAGTGCAAAACCCTTATCACTATCAGGACTTGTGAACTGATAACGAAAACCAACTTTTAACTCTTCAGCTGCCCAAACATTAAAGTGGCTAACTAAAAATTCTTCAAACTGTTTTTCTAACATATACTGCATCTCCGCTATCACTCATTCTTTCTACGTTACCCATTCGTTCATAAAAATCGATTAAAGATTGCTGGCTTTGTTTATCAAAAAACACGCCCCTTGCTTCAAATTCCTTAATAATTTCGTGAAAACGTAATTTATCGCGCTCGCCAATGGCTAGGTTTGTTAGTAGCACTATGTAATCTTGGTTAAACGTAAGTACTTGGCCTGCACGGCCTCGTCGCTGAATAAATGGGTCTAAAATATTACTCAACGTGCCCTTGACCACGGTGTCGTTATATTCAGTTAAGCGACCTTTTTTATTATCGAACTGCGCATGAGAAAAGCTAAGTAATTGCTGTAATACTTCTTTTTTATCGCTTGAATCTAGCCAGTTTTGCTCGGTGTTGTACCATTTGCGTTGAGTACGATCTTCTACAAAATCACGACCAAATTGATTTAGTTTAGTTACATCGTTTTCGTTGATAGATTCAAATAGCTGCCAAAGGGGTTTAACTTCACCTTTGGTTTGTATAGCTTCATTCATAAATAAATAAGGAAACAGATATTCTAAGTATTCATGAAGCTGGCTATAGCCAAAGTTTTTAACTTGAGAACGCTCGTCGCTTGCCTTTTCGTTATCAATAATAAAAAAGCAGGGCTTACTTGATGGAGCCCCATTTGCCCAATTTTTTATATTGAGCGCCATTTGCGAGATATATAAAAACCCATATAACCGAATAACAGAATTAAAGTTGTTGAGTAAGTAGTGAGGTCTTTTATTTAAAAATTGTAAATCTTGTTTAAACAACTCACTTAAAAATGGCAAATAGGCGGGCTCTGTTTTAAGCGCTGTTTTTGACTTACCTGATACATAAAAACTATCAAATTCAGCCTTTATTTCTTTTTCTAAAAAATTTAAATCGTTAACTGAGGAGCTATCGAGAGTTAAACCATTTAATAGACCAACAAACATGTCACCCAACTTTTTACTGTTGGTATCTACTTCATCTTTAAGGGCTTTAAAAATAAGCAGCTCTGGTGATATTTTAAATAGCTGCTCATTTTCAAAATACATTTTTTCCAATACTGTCCAAAATTCAGGTTCGTCTAATTTTGTTGAAAAGCGCTTTTCACATAAACCTTTGAAATGCTCTATGTCGCCATTTACCAATGACTTTGCGTATAAAACATGGACGAAATAACCTAGTACTGTATCCCAACAAAACTTATAGTGCTTGTCTTTTGTTCTTAAGGGTAAAAATGTATTAAATGCATTATTGTTAGGTGGTGTTAAAGTTTCTTTAATCATTTTATAGCCCACTCACTTCAAACTCTTCGTCATCAATATTTTTGATAGTAAAGTGTTTATTTCCTTTGATTATATGTAACGTTGAAACTTGATTTGCTACTTGTGCAATTTCATCTATCAATTCATCTAAGAGTACAACGGTATTTTTATCGTGTTTATTTGGTCGGTAACCATCGGCAATTCTTTTCATCAACCGTAATAAGTTGATGTTTACTGGGATTGCTAGTGAGCGCTCTTGAACTTTAATAAAAGCCGTAAAACTTGCAGATGACTTTGGTAAGAAGTTTGAAATACTCTTTAAATCGGCCTTAATTTCTAACTCTGAAACTAACTGGAAGCCGTTTAGCTCAGATATTAGATAATGACTTTTATCTAGATTAGGCGCGTTGCGGTTATTATATTTTCGTATAGCTGTGCGAAGCGTATTATTGTAAAAGTCTTTAATCTGTCTTTTATGCTCTGTGCTATTGTCAAAATCTCTGTGTAATTGATATACATTTATGTACTGTTCAATCAGGGATTCATTGAAATCTTGTTCGAATTTAGCATGATAATCATTAGAGAAATGACCACCTTTAAGAATATAAAATAAACGTAAGTAAGAAAGACTGCTATTTAACGTCTCTATTCCTAAGCTTTTTAAAGACTCTTTGAACTCTGTAAACTCTTGATCTGGTAAGTGCAGATCATTAGCTAATATAAAACGATCTATTTTTTTTGTTCTTAAATGCGCAGGGTCAAACTCAATTATTTTATTTGCCAACTCATTATCGCCACCGGAAAAAAGGTTATCGAAGAGGTAACCAGGACCAGCCAATAACATGAAAATAAAATCGAGTAACGCACGAGCAGTCAGAAATTGATCCCGCATTAATCGCGCTTTAAACAGAAGTTCAATTATAGTTTTTTGTATTTCAGGGACACTCAAGAGCTCATAATTAGCTTGCAGCCTTTTACTAGCTTGGCTCGTTTGTTCTGATTTTTCTTTATCGAAAATCTGACGAATAATATTGTCATCTTTTGCTGTTAGTTTTTGAAGTAACTTTTGCGCGAACTCAGAAGTATATCCCTCTTTATCAATAAAAAATTTAGGGTAATCTTCAAAATTTATAAAGGTTATGTCTTCAGTTAAACTTTTATTTAATAAATAATTTTTTATTACTTGTTTGAATTTTTCGTTCGAGCCTTCCTCAGCGTAATTTCCCAGCATACCGGTATTAATACCAACGATAAGTGGCATAGTACCTGACTCAAATTCTTCAAACACTTTATCTAAGGTTTGAATTGCATTTTCGCGAGGATCAAAGCTGTGAGTTGCATCTAAGTGGAAGTGTGCTCGATTACTAAAACGCTTTTTGCAATCAGTCAATATTTCTGATTTACCATCGCCACTGCTACCACATAAAAACAATACTTCTGGTTTACCTGATGAAAAGCTTGATATCTTCTTCTCTACATCAACAGCTATTGGCATTTTGATGTACAAATATTCTTTTACATCATCAAGCTGACTTTTATTTTTGCTGTCTCGTTCTGTAGACACAGCATAGGGTGATGATTTTGATAAAACGCTGAGGGCTTCTTTCAACCGCATAATTGACCTTTATCCAACGTAATGCGGTTTAATAAAACCGCTCCTTGGTTTATTTATTAACAGCGCGAGCTATTAATCTGGTATTCATTTATAACTAATCTACAGTATCAACATTTAAAAATATAGAGCCACAGCAATATATACGCCCTAAGTAGTATGTTTTTATTACAAAAAAGCACTGTTTAACCTTATAAATCCATGTTATTTACACTTTTACCTAATAGCTCTACACCTTTGAAAAGGTTTAGGTTGTATAAAAAATACGCGCAGCTGTTTAAATCATTATCGCTTGTTAAACTCTGCAAACACTTGCTTTAATCCCCTTAAAAATAGGGTTATTAATTAACCACTTTAGAGTTAAAATGATGCTATTTTACACCGTTCACTTATTGGTCATTATAGTGTGCTATGTTTACCCATAAGATCGTTATTCAACTTTTTCTAGTATGAATATACTGTTGGTGTTGCTGTGTTTAAGTACCGAGGTGTTACTTACAATGAATGTTAGGTTTAGGTGGTTTTTAGCTGTACTTTTAGCGCTTTGTTTAGGCGTGCCTAGCAGTGGTTGGGCGTCGAGCGATATTAAAAAAATTGTACTGGCTACCGACACCATTGACGGGCTGGTAGAAAAAAACGGCTCTGGCCTTTATGTAGATATGCTTACTAAAATTTTTGCTGCGCAATCGATTGAACTTAATATTATGATTGTACCTCAGTCTCGTGCTTATCGATGGACGGCCAATGGCAATGCTGATGCCATGTTAAGCGCAAGGCAAAATGAGGTAGAAGGCTTGTACTTTCCGGTGTGGCATTACGATATTACTTTTGTGTCGGCGATGTTTAAAAAAAGCCGGTTTAAAAATTGGCAAGGCGAGTATTCGTTACAAAACAGATCGGTGGGTACGTTAAGGGGCGCTAACTACAATAATTATCTGTATGTGCCGATTGATTTGCAGCAGGTTACCCAGCGAATTGAAGGCGTTAAAATGCTTAAGCTCGATAGGCTTGATTTCTTTTTAGATAACCGTAAAGCGCTGCAGCAAACCCTGATTGCTAACGCCACTGAGTTATCAAAAATGAATTTTGACCCACAGCAGTATCAAATCGAAAACATTGTGCCTGTAAAACAATACATTGCCTTTACCGATAACGCCAAAGGCCGCGAGTTAGCACAAATTTTTGACGCCGGATTTGCAAAATTACTTGCCAGTGGTGAGTTAGAGGCGTTGTTTATTGCTTACAACTACCTGCCTTTTCCCTTTCCGCAAAATATAGACTAGAGTAGTAATTACATATTGTTGTAGTTGAGTTTTTTATGAGAGTTGTATTTGCTTTAGTTATAAGCTTAATGTTGGCTTTTCAATGCGTTGCACAAATTACCCTGCCCCACTCTAAAATAGAAAGCCAACCAAGCACACCGCAACAAGCCACTACCCAGCTCAATGTGCTTACAGTTGATTTAGGCACCCTCATTAGTAAACCTTTAATTCAACGAGGCTTAGAGTTTGAACAACAAACTGGTATTAAAGTTAATGTCACCAAAGTGCCTTTTGGCCAGTTATATAACGAAATAAACAAAGATTTAAGCTCGCCAACGAGCCAATACGATATTATTGCCTACGCCTCACTCTGGATGGTGGATTTTGCGGAAAATAATTATTTAGTACGTTTAGATAATTACATAGCCTCCGACTCTTTAATTGAATGGAATGATGTATCGCGTTTTTTTAGAGACTTTAGCTCTAAATATAACGGCCAAATTTACTCAATTCCGCTCGATGGTGATATACATTTACTTTATTATCGCCTCGATATTTTAGAAAAATATGGTTTGGCACCACCTAGAACCTGGGATGATTACCTTGCTATTGCCAAGCAATTAAATGGCGTTGATATGAACGGGGATGGCGAGGGCGATTTTGGCTCGTGTATTTCTAAAAAAGCCAATGAGCAATCGTATTGGTCTTTGCTTTCGATTGCGGGCAGTTTTTTGCAAAGCAAAGGCACTTCTCAAGGCATATTTTTTAATACAAGAACTATGGCGCCATTAGTGAATAACGATGCCTTTAAAAAAGCCTTAAAAATTTATAAAAAAACCACTGAATTTGGCTCTGCTGATGAGCTTAACTTTGATACCAATGATGTAAGGTATGCGTTTATAAGCGGTCGCTGCGCCTTAGCCATTGAATGGGGCGACATTGGTACTATGGCCGTGTTACCTGAGTCTAAAGTAAAAAACAAAACAGGGGTGAGTATATTGCCCGGAGCTACTGAGGTATTAAACCGTAAAACAGGCCAGCTTGAACGATGCAATGCTAACTTATGCCCGTTTGCCATTGGCGATATTAACTATGCCCCTTATGCAGCTTTCGGTGGTTGGGTAGGCTCAATTAATAATGCCAGCTCAAAACACAAAAAAAACCTCGCTTATAACTACTTGTCGTATGTTACTCAGCCTTTGCAATCGAATGAAGATGTAACCATAGGTGCCACCGGTATGAACCCGTATCGTACCTCTCAATTGGTTAACCACAAAAACTGGCTTAAACAAGGCATGAGTAAAAGTACGCTGCATTTTTACTTGGGCTCTATTTCTAAAACCGTTAATAACGCCAATATTATTCTTGATTTGAGAATTTTTGAAAACAACCGCTACTTTAGAGACATACTCGACACTGAAGTGGCTAAATACCTAAGGCACACCCAAACCGTAGACCAAACGGTTGAAAACATTGAGGCCGGCTGGAATAAATTAACCGATGAAATTGGCCGCGACAAACAGCTTAAAGCTTATAGGGCGTCGTTAGGGCTAGTGCCAACCCCTTAGTGATAGTGTTATTTAACGTACTTGCCATTATTAGTAAAACATAGGAAGCCAGCATTGTTGCTTAATTGATGTAAAACGAGCTAAATTTGTAGTCTGGTTTATACTTTAGTAATGATAACGCTGTAGCCTCGAGTAATAAAATGCATAAAGTCGCTTTTGTTGTATTACTGCTTAGCAGCTGTAACGTATTTGCTTGCTTTAAAACACTTAAAGTAGGCACAAATGAAAACAATTGGCCACCCTATGTAATTGCCGTTAACGGTAACCTGACGGGCGTTGAAATTGACGTGTTAAACACGATTTTTAACGGCTCATCTTTTTGTTTAAAATTTATGTTACTGCCTACCTCATCGCGCGCTTTTGAAGAATTAAAAGAAGGCCGTATTGATGTTATTTTTGCCGCCAGTAAAACATTAGCAAGAGCTGATTTTGCCTATTTCAGCGATGCCTATCGTGATGAAGTAGTTCGCCTGTATAAATACACCGAATCGCCTGATTTAAATAACATTAGCGATATTTTTTATAAAGATTTAACCTTGGCGGTTAACCGTGGCAGTTATTCTGGCGTTGCGTTTGAGCTGTTTAAACAGAACCACCCCGCTAACGTTATTATGATGCCTACCGCCGAGAAACGTTTTGCAATGCTCAATAAAAATAGAGTTGATTACGCAATTGAAGACGAACTAGCAGCGCAATATTTTATAAACCAATACCCAGCAATAGAAGCGGTTACTAATATGGCGGCCATCAATAAGAGTTCTATTCATTTAATGCTAAGTAAAAAAACCATTAGCCAAATAGAGTTACAAGCTATAAATGAGTTAATTAGACAAAATAAATCCGCTATACAAACCATTTACCCACATTACTAAACCCGTAGATTTCGCAACATTTAAAAGCTGCGCTTTTCGTGCGAGCAAACTCTGAGACTACAATCACAAGCCGGATTATAAACTCCCGCCTACGGATATGATTAACGTTGACGGTTATCGTAGGCGGGGCTTTATGCCGCACAAGATCATTATTCACAAAGAGGTTATGAGGCGCTGCGCTGAAAAGAGAAGGCCCTTGGTAAAAGGCGCTGGGTGCTAGGTTGTGCCCGTAGCCCACTACCCGTGAACTTTTATCCTTCCCCTTTAACCTCAATCAGCTTGCTAATTCGGCCATCGCTTTTTGGCTAAACAAATGCATAGTTACATAATGTCGTTTTTTAATAATCGTCTTCACAATTTCTTGATCTATATTCAAATAATCATGCACAAGCGCATTGCGTAAACCGATTATTTTACGCCATGAAAGCAACTCATTATCGGTTAAAACACCGAGTTGCGTTAGTTCACTAAATGTTTGGTAGGCATTACTGCTTGTCGTGTCTTTATACTTTTTAAGCCAGTGCTTAGATAAACCAATACACACTTCTGTCATTAACTGTAACAAACGCTCTGCGGCACGGTAGTCTCTATTATTAAGTTGCTCTATTTGGCTTAATTCGTCGAGTTCTTGCATATATTCATCAATATGTCGTGTTACTTCACTTATATAAAGCGCTATTCCTGTATCAGTCATGCTTACTCGCTATCATCTCAAATTCAAATTGGCTATAAATACGCTGCTGCTCTTTCATCGCTCTAAGGCTATTTTTACCTAAAATTACACTCCCGTACTCCACGATATTGAATGCAAGGTAGCTGGGGATTAAATTTATATCAACGATTGAAATAAGCTGCTCGTTTAAACTAAGCGCATTACTGATCTCTAACTCGAGCTCCTTTGGCCTGAGTCGTTTATCAAAAGAGCTAAGGTCAAAATTTTTAAAAGCGATAGCAAGATCTATATCACTATGAGGTTGCGCTGTACCTTTGGCGTGAGAGCCATACAGCCAAACTACTTCAATGTCGCTATTTTTCTGCAAGTAATTAACTATTTGTTGAAAAATATTATTGCTCAAAATAAAAAACCATTAGTAAAAACTAAGATAATCATAACTTATCTGTTTTATACTGAACACTAAAACCGATAATGTACTTTTATTCACGTAAATTAATTTTAAGTGATGTATTCACCAAAGAAGCCCTAGGTAAAAGGCGCTAGCTTCTGGGGAAGTAACTAGGTGCTAAATTATGCCCATAGCCCAAAACCCGCCGCCCGAGAACTTTTACCTTTAATCACTTTCTCTGTGTACTCTGCGACCTCGGTGGTAAATAGTGTTTTAATTTATTTATTCACCACAGAGGAAGAAGAGGCGCTGCGCTGAATGAGAAAGCCAAAGGCGCTAGGCTGTGTTCGCTACTCGTCGCTCGCAACCTTTCATTTCAACCTTTCACTTTTTTCATTTACTTTTTCTCAGCCAAAACAAGCTGCATTTAGTGGGCATTATTATGTCGGGCAGTAAGCCTAATCACCCTGAATGAAGTCATGGTCTGGCTTCTTTACACCCAGCTTGCTAAGCTTTATGACTTCGCTGCGAATTTTTGTAGGCGACATAACTCACTCTTTTTTGATATTTTTACCACAATAAAGTCGCACTTAAAAACAATCACGTATGTTAGCGTTTAAATAGGCTAGCCTTTAGTATACTTGGCCTGTATAATTTGCCGCCTTATTTACACCTATTGCCTGGTCTATTTTCGCACCTGCTGCGCCCATAACCCTGTCAGTATTTTTCTAGGATTACTTTTTTTGATCTCCACCGCAAATATTACGATGCAGTTTGGCGCAGAGCCGTTGTTTGAAAACATTTCAGCTAAATTTGGTAACGGTAACCGTTACGGTTTAATTGGCGCTAACGGCTGCGGCAAGTCGACATTTATGAAAATTTTAAGCGGTGCGCTTACGCCTAGTGCAGGTAATGTGTCTATTACGCCGGGGCTAAAATTAGGTAACCTAAGCCAAGATCAGTTTGCGTTTGAGCAATACAGCGTAGTTGATGCGGTAATTATGGGGGATGTGGAGCTTTGGAAAGTAAAACAAGAGCGCGACCGTATTTACTCTTTGCCTGAAATGAGCGAAGAAGACGGCATGAAAGTAGCCGAGCTTGAAAGCGTATTTGCTGAAATGGACGGTTACACCGCAGAAAGCCGCGCAGAAGAAATTCTGCTTGATGCGGGTATCGATAAAGAGTTTCATTATGGCTTAATGGCAAACGTAGCCCCAGGTTGGAAATTACGTGTGCTGTTAGCACAGGCGTTATTTGCAAACCCTGATATTTTGCTACTTGATGAGCCTACTAATAACTTGGACATTCATACTATTACGTGGCTTGCGAATGAGCTTAACCAACGTAAATGCACCATGATCATTATTTCCCATGACCGTCACTTTTTAAACTCGGTATGTACTCACATGGCCGATATTGATTACGGTGAGCTGCGTATTTACCCAGGTAACTACGAAAAGTACCTTGAAGCTTCAGGCTTACAACGCGAGCAATTACTTGCTGAAAACGCGAAAAAGAGCGCTGAAATAGACGAGCTCCAAGACTTTGTTAACCGTTTTGGTGCTAACGCCTCTAAAGCGAAACAAGCCAGCTCGCGCGCTAAAAAAATGGATAAAATTAAGCTTGATGAAGTTAAATCATCGAGTCGTATGAGCCCATCACTCAACTTTGATGAGGGCAAAAAAATGTATCGCCAAGCGCTTGAGCTAACCAAGCTCGGCCATGGGTTTGACGGTGAAACGTTATTTACTGGTGGTGATTTACTACTCGAAGCCGGTGCTAAACTGGCGGTTATCGGCGAAAACGGCGTGGGTAAAACCACCTTCTTACGCTGTTTAGTTAACGAGCTTAAAAGCAACGAGGGCGAAGTTAAGTGGTCAGAAAACGCCACGTTTGGTTATTGCCCACAAGACAGCACCAAAGACTTTGATAACGACTTAACTTTATTTGATTGGATGTCGCAATGGCGTACCGCTAAACACAACGATTTAATGGTACGTGGTATGTTAGGCCGTTTATTGTTTACTGCAGACGATTCAAATAAAAAAGCCCGTAACTGTTCAGGTGGTGAAAAAAACCGTTTGTTATTTGGCAAGTTAATGATGCAAGACGTTAACGTACTGATAATGGATGAACCAACTAACCACATGGATATGGAAGCCATTGAAGCACTTAACAATGCGCTAAAAGACTTTAAAGGCACGCTTATTTTTGTAAGCCACGATCGTGAGTTTGTATCGTCACTGGCAACCCGTATTGTTGATATTAAAGACAAGCAGGTAATTGACTTTCAAGGTACGTTTGACGAATACCTTGCGAGCTGCGAAGAAAATAAAGTAGCTTAAGAGCTAGGTTAAAGAAATAGCCTAAACCATTTAAAAGCGGTGCTTGTTTAAGCGCCGTTTTTTTGTGCCTGTAGTTCGGGGTTCGGGGTTCGGGGTTCGGGGTTCGGGGTTCGGCAGAATTTTGCTTGGTATCAATTAAAACGCAATTGGTAATTTGTTTATAAAAAAGGTCGAGAAAAGCTGTATTTTTTATTTGCTCTCATTCTTTGCTCTTTGTGCAAATAGGTTTTAAGTTATTTATTCACCACAGAGATTAAGAGGCGCTGCGCTCAAAGAGTAGGTTAAAGGTTCATTGCTGATACGACTAGGTGTCAAACTATTTGTACAAGCTCGCTGCTCGCCACGCGAAGCCCGTTATCTTCTTACTCGCTTCTCTGTGCTCAAACAAGAAATTAGATTTAGACGTTAGATAAAATGCGCGAGGTAAACTCCCACCTACGGATATGATTAACATCTGGATTTAACGTAGGTGGGGCTTTATGCCGCGCAAGACCATTATTCACAAAGAGGGCTATGAGACGCTGCGCTTTTAGAGGAAAAAAGCAACTATCAGGGTGTAGCAGCGATTTTATATCGTGTCAGAGTTAAACCTAAATATGTATTTACCACCGAGAACACAGAGTTCACAGAGAAACGCTTAAAAAATACCAAACCACCTCTGTGCAGCGCAAAGCGCCTCGGGAACCTCTGTGGTGCAAAAATTGTTTTTAGCAGAAAATATCTTTCGTAGCAGCGATTTTATATCGCGTCAGGCCAAGGTCATTGAACTATACCCGCTCCTCGCAGCCCGCAGCTCGTGACCTTTAACCTTTAACCTTAAAGTAATTATAAAAAAAGGAGCATTACTGCTCCTTTTTAAATTTTACTTAGGTTTATTTAATATCAAACCGGTCGGCGTTCATCACTTTTACCCACGCGGCGACAAAGTCGTGTACAAAACGAGTTTTGTTATCGTCTTGAGCATAAAACTCTGCCAGTGCACGGAGTATTGAGTTTGAACCAAATACTAAATCAACCCGCGTAGCCGTGTACTTAGTTTTACCACTAGCGCGGTCAACTATGTTGTACTCGCCTTTAGCTGCAGGCTCCCAGCGGTTGTTCATGTCGGTTAAATTAACAAAAAAGTCGTTACTCAGTACGCCTACCTTGTCGGTAAATACACCATGTTCACTATTGCCATAGTTAGTGCCTAGTACGCGCATACCGCCTAGTAATACGCTCATTTCTGGTGCGGTTAGCCCCATCAATTGGCTGCGCTCTAGTAATAGCTCCTCGGCGGATACAGCATAGTCTTTTTTCAGCCAATTTCTAAAACCGTCATGAATTGGTTCTAATGGCTCGAATGACTCTGCGTCGGTCATGTCATCACTAGCATCGCCACGCCCTGGGGCAAACGGTACGGTTATATCAACCCCTGCCTTTTTAGCCGCTTGCTCAACCGCAGCGGTGCCGCCAAGTACAATTAAATCGGCCATACTAACAGGCTTAGTTAAACTCGCTTGCAGTGTTTCAAGTGCGCTAAGTACTTTAGCTAAACGCGCAGGCTCGTTACCTTGCCAGCTATTTTGCGGAGCTAGGCGAATACGGGCGCCATTTGCACCACCACGGTGATCGGAGCCTCTATAAGTGCGGGCGCTATTCCATGCGGTATTAATTAAGTCGGTTTCACTTAATCCACAATTAAGTAGCTTCGCTTTTAAATCGGTTATTTCAGCGTCGCTTAGGGTGTAATCAACTGCAGGAATAGGATCTTGCCAAATTAAATCTTCGCTGGGTACATCGGCGCCCAAATAACGTGATTTTGGCCCTAAATCACGGTGGGTTAACTTAAACCATGCGCGGGCAAATACGTCAGTAAAGTACTCAAAATCGTCATTAAAACGCTCAATAATTTTACGGTACGCTGGGTCGAGCTTCATTGCCATGTCGGCATCGGTCATTATTGGGTTTAAACGAATCGATGGGTCTTCCACATCAACGGGTTTATCTTCTTCTTTAATATTAACCGGCTCCCACTGATGAGCACCTGCAGGGCTTTTGGTTAGCTCCCACTCGTAATTAAGCAGCAGTTTACAATAACCGTTGTCCCATTTAGTTGGGTAGGTTGTCCATGCGCCTTCAATACCTGAGGTCATGGTATCGCGGCCAATGCCACGGGTTTTATGGTTATTCCAGCCAAGGCCTTGCTCGTGCACATCGGCGGCTTCTGGCTCTGGGCCTAAGTTTTCTTCTTTGCCGTTACCATGCGTTTTACCTACTGTATGGCCACCGACCGTTAGCGCTGCGGTTTCTTCGTCGTTCATTGCCATACGCGCAAAGGTTTCGCGCACTTGTTCTGCGGTTTTAAGCGGATCGGGTTTACCATTTACCCCTTCTGGGTTTACGTAAATTAAACCCATTTGCACTGCCGCTAATGGGTTTTCCATGGTATCGGGTTTATCAACCTGGGTATATCGCTCATCACTTGGCGCAAGCCATTCTTTTTCTGCGCCCCAATAAACGTCTTTTTCTGGATGCCAAATATCTTCACGACCACCGGCAAAACCAAAGGTTTTTAATCCCATTGATTCGTACGCCATATTACCGGCTAAAATAATTAAATCGGCCCATGAAAGCTTGTTGCCATATTTCTTTTTAATTGGCCATAATAAACGGCGCGCTTTATCTAGGTTGGCATTATCTGGCCACGAATTAAGTGGTGCAAAACGTTGATTACCGGTACCACCACCGCCTCGACCATCAGCTAAACGGTACGAGCCCGCAGAGTGCCATGCCATACGGATCATCAGGCCTCCATAGTGCCCCCAATCAGCTGGCCACCAAGGTTGGCTTTGAGTCATTAAATCTTTTAAATCGGTTTTAAGTGCTTCTAGGTCGAGTGAATTAAAAGCGTCGGCGTAATTAAAGTCGCTGTCGTAGGGGCTGCTTTTGCTATCGTGCTGATGAAGAATGTCTAAATTAAGTGAGTTTGGCCACCAATCTGTATTGGTGTTTTCGGTTGTAGTATTACTGCCGTGCATAACTGGGCATTTACCCGCTTTATGATTATCCATATTGAGCTCCTTTTTAAGTATAAATAAAAACGCCCATGCTTACTGCTTTTGGTATTCACCAATTGGGAGCGCTGTTATTTTTTTGCCATTATATTAGGGTCTGTTGACCTTTGTGGATTAAAATTCGTTCAAACTAGGGGCGGTTTAATCGCGGCGCGAGGTTTGTAACCTAGTGGGCTAAGTCAAAACCGAGCAACAAAGAGTAAATCGCCCCTGGGCAGAACCCTTCGGGCAGCGCCTGTTTGGAATTGATGCTGCGTTATCGCCTATTTATGGGGAATAACCACACCACATAGGCGCTGCCTTGCCTAAATACCAAACAGACTACTGCAAATTTAACCTTAAAAGGTCAACAGACCCTAATGACGTGTATGGTCTCTACTTATTCAATATACGTGTAGCTGCTTTGATACGCTAGGGCAAAGTAATGCTTTAAAACGATTACTCTCATTTATAAATATGATGATGCAGCCAATGTTTGTGCTTAGCGTAAATAAATATTAAAACTTTTTATAAAATAGATGATCGTTATTAAAAATAGCCACGTAATGTACGATGAAGGGTTTGAAAGTGACTTAGGTTTTCTTAAGTGCACAGTGGAATACCCCCCTTCGCCATGAAATTATAGTTATAAAAGGTGTATAAGTTACTTATGCACCTTTATTTCTTTTTTATTTTTATCTATTTGAATTTAGTTAAGTAAAAATTCAGGTAGGCAAACTTACAATAGCACCTATCTCCTATTGTTCCCTTGATATGTTGATGTAGTTTTTTCCAGCCCAACTTGGGCTGGATTTTTTTTGCCTGTAATAAAAGATTTTTGAGTTAATTCCAGCTTCCCTATCCTCACCCTAGTACCAATGATGTGCGCATGTTAAAGTTAACAAAGCGATTAACTAATTTTTTAACTAGGCATATCAATGCGTTTTTATTTTTTACTATTTATTGTATTTATTGGTGTTTTTTCATCTGCGGTGCAAGCTGCTGATAAAAACACCGAAGCACTCAACGAGCAACAACAGCGTGAATTAGCACAGCTAGAAGCCCCTTTGTACAAACCATTACTTGAACGTTATATTCTCGATGAATTAAAGTCGGTTCGCCAAGATCAACAAAAACTGCGTGAAGACGTGACCAAACAAGTTACGCATGCACAGTTAGACACCGCCGATCGGGCGCTTACCTACACCACAGATACCATTAATAATGTATTTTTTATTATTACCGCCACCGCGTCTATTTTGGTATTAGTGGGCTGGAACTCGTTACGTGATGTAAAGAACAAAGTAGAAGATATAGTAAACACCCGAGTGAGTGTTATTACTGATGAGTATGAAGATCGCTTGAAAATATTAGAAGAAAAACTGCGAGTACGCTCTGAAGAAATACTCAGTAACCAAGAACGCATATCAATCACTAATGAAGTTCATTCGTTATGGATGCGAGCCAACCTTGAAAGTGATATTGCGAATAAAATTGAAATATTCGATGAAATTTTAAAACGTAAACCAGAAGATGTAGAAGCCATTGCCTACAAAGCGGATGCTTTATTAGAATTAAATGAGACTGAGCAAGCTATTGAGCTTTGTAATCAAGCAATTGATATAGATAGCGACTATGGTTACGCATACTGGCAGCGCGCCTGTGCGTATGCTTTAACGCATGAGCATGCAGATGCTCTAGCCGATATAAAAATGTCGCTTGAATACTCACCCAACTTACGAAACGAGCTACTTCATGAAAGTGCCTTTGCCAGTCTGCATGATAACGACAGCTTTAATGCGATAGTTTCAAACGAAGCCTAAACTTCGTTGCCTACAGGGAGGGTGGTAAAAAGCGTGAGCAAAACGCGAAAGTTTTGCTCAGTTTTTACTTATTATTACAAGGATGTAAGCCAGTAGAATAACTTAGGCGCAGTTATCGACCCCACTAGGTTAGAAGCTCGCGCCGCAATTAAACTGCCTCTAGATTAAATAAATATCAATCTACAAAGGTCAATAGAGCTTAGCGTTTAAAGTATAAGTCTATTGACTTAGTAAGCAGCTCGTCGAGCTGCTCTTCAAAGTCTTCTATGTTGATTTCAAAATGATTTAAATACGCTTTAGCCTGCACTTGAGATAAGTTGCGGTTTTTAACGCTGTATTGCCGCTCATCTTTTTGCTTATCGTATCGAGGTAAAAATAATAACTGCGCATAATAAGGCGACTTAATATGCTTGTTCGCAAAGCGACAAAAGTCTTCAATGTGGTCTGCGCCCTCAGGGCCTAAACAGCCAGGCTCTACACGATACATTACACGAATTTTTTTCTCGTCACTTAGCTGCATAATTAATAATTACCTAAAAAATAATACCCTAACCACTTTGCCATCTTTAATTTGATAGCTTGAAATAAGCTCTGAACGTTTATCTATCACGTTCGGATCGTTAGAGCAGGTTTCTGATAGCTCATGGTCAATCACAATGTCACCATGCACAATACGCTTAATAGGTGATGAGTGAAGACACTTTAGCTTTTTAAACATAATGCCATAACGCGCAATTAATTTTTCTTTACCTTTAAATAATAGCTCATTCGGGAAAATATAAAACTCAACATCTTCATCATACATACGAATAAATTCTTCAATGTTACGCGCGTTGTAAGCTTTAACTAATTGCTCTATAACAGCAAGTGACTCACGAGACTGTTTTGCTTTGGCTTGTTGCCTTGCTGTAAGTGCCTCTTTTGCTTGCGTTACTGCTTGCTCAGCCTCGACGACCGCTTGTGCTTTATCTACTTTACTTTTAGGCTGTTCAACCGGCTTCGTTGATTCGCTGCCAAGTACTTTAGAATCATCTGCAGTCACTTTCTTTACATCGGGTTGTTTAGGTATGTTAGCCTCTTGAGTTAACGTATCAAGTGCATCTTGTTGCGGCTGTACTTTTTCTGGCTGTGTCAGTTCAGCATTGTTTGATGATGCCGATTGCTCTATGGCATGACAGTTTAATGTGAAAGCGGCGAATAAACACGCATATATAATGAATGAAGGTTTCATGGTTTTCCTAAGTACAAAGACAAAATGCAATTAACGCGCAACATAGCAAATTTTACCCTCATGAGATAGTTATTATAGCGTTATAGCTCATTACCAATACTGCTCAACCGTAATATGCCCCGGCTCTTTTCGACGATTACGCTTATAGTTTTGAGCCACTAATAACTCACTGGTATCTTTAACCATTTGCGGATTACCACACAACATAAACTGCGCATTATTGGGAGTAGCACACAGCCCCACATGTTCAGATAGCGCGTTATTTTTTATCACTGTGGTTATTCGCCCTGCTAAACCTTGTAAAGGCTCCTCACGGCTAACTACTGGCACATAATTAAGCTGCCCAGGATGAGCCTTTAATAACTTATTAATTAGCTCCTGATAGCTTAAATCGCTATTTAGGCGCACCCCATGTACTAAGTTGATATGTTTGTATTTTTGCCATACCTCACTTTGCTGCAATATAGATAAAAACGGGCCAATAGCGGTGCCGGTGCTAAGCATCCAAAGTTGTTCACTCGCTGGCACTTCGTCAAGGGTAAAAAAACCGCTAGCGCGGCGCTCTATTAGTACAGTGTCACCTGGGGTAAGTTGTGCTAAATGCGATGACAATTGGCCATCGACTACATTAATTAAATAAAATTCTAAATTTGGATCATCTGGTGCGTTAACATACGAGTAAGCACGAGCAATGCGTTTATCACCGTCCATAACAGAAAGCTTTGTAAATTGCCCTGCTTTAAACGGTTCTACATCGGCGTTAACCGTTAAGCTAAATAACGATTCATTCCACCATTTAACTGACTTTACTGTGGCATCAATCCAATTAGACATAATTACTCCAGAGTGTAAAACGTGTTTTAGCTATCAGCTAAAACTTTAAAGTGGTTCATTTTAAAAGCAAGTTTTATAACTTAAACATTAGCATTAAGTTATAAATACTGACAGGGAAATAAATGAGAAGGCAGCGAGCTTCGAGTGACGAGTATCGAGTATCGAGCAACGAGCTAGTGCTAAAACCTGAGACTTTTAATCTACTCTTTTAGCGCAGCGTCTCTTTGTCCTCTTTGTGAATAATGACCTTGCGCGGCATAAAGCTCCGCCTACAGTAAATTCAGAAGTTAACCATATCAGTAGGCGGGAGTTTACCTCGCGCATTTGTGTTTAATATCCTAGACCTGACGTGATATAAAATCGCTGCTACGAAAGGCACTTACTGCTAAAAACAATTTTTCACCACAGAGGACTCCGAGGCGCTTTGCGCTGCACAGAGGTGAATTGGTATTTTTTTAAGCATTTCTCTGTGAACTCTGTGTTCTCGGTGGTAAATATTTTTTAAATTAATGACCTTGCGCGGCATAAAGCCCCGCCTAAAATAAATTTAGAAGGTAACCATATCAGTAGGCGGAAGTTTACCTCGCGCATTTTAATCTGACATCTAAAGTCTAATTTCTTGTTTAAACACAGAGAAGTGAATGAGAGTAAATGAGAAGACAACGGGCTTCGAGTGACGAGCTGCGAGCTACTGCTAAAACCTTTGACCTTTAACCTGAAACCTAGGAACCTAAAGCCCGTAGCTCGAACCCCGTGGCCCGCACCCCGAGGCCCGAATCTCACACCTAAATTTCAGGCATAAAAAAAGCCGCATAAAATGCGGCTTTGGGGGTTTAGTCTCACTTCACTTTGGGCGTGTCTCCAAAACTTAGTGAATACGTTACCAAGGAACTGTTGTATTTATTAAATTGACTCTAGGGCAATTTTAACCATTTCGTTGAACGTGGTTTGACGCTCATCTGCAGGTGTTGCTTCGCCTGTGATTACATGATCACTGACGGTAAATAATGCCATTGCTTTTGCGCCGTATTCTGCTGCTACGCCGTATAAGCCAGCTGTTTCCATATCAACAGCGAGTACACCTAGTTTGTCTAGATCTTTATAAAACGTGTCGTCTGCTTGATAAAAAGTATCGGTAGTAAATACGTTGCCTACTTTTGCATCAATACCTAAATCTTTAGCTGCATTTACGCCGTTTAAAAGTAGGTCAAAGTTAGCAATGGCAGCAAAGTCAGTACCACGAACGCGGGCACGATTTACGTTTGAATCTGTGCTTGCACCTTGTGCAAAAATTACGTCGCGAATTTTAATATCGCTACCAATACCACCACAGGTACCTATACGAATAATATTTTTAACGCCAAAACTGACAATAAGCTCACGAGCATAGATTGACATTGAAGGAATGCCCATGCCAGAACCCATAATGCTCACTGGCTTACCTTTGTAAGTTCCAGTAAAGCCGTACATGTTACGTACGCCGGTTACTTGCACTGCATCATCTAAAAAGTTTTCAGCAATATATTGTGCGCGTAGCGGATCGCCTGGCATTAATACTGTTTCGGCAAAATCACCTACGTTTGCACTGATATGCGGAGTACTCATCGATTGTTTTCCTTTTGTTTGGCTAAAAGCCCTATTACTTTAAAAATAGCGAGCGTATTTTTAAGTTACTTAACTGTGTTCAGCTTATCAATAAAGCCATCACCATATTCTAACGCTTTAAGGTTAAACCATTGTGCAAGCGTTTGGCCAATATCGGCAAAGCTATTGCGTTCGCCCAGCGGGGTATTTTTCATCCCTGTCTGATAGGCAATAACCGGCACATATTCACGGGTGTGCTCAGACCCTGGAAAGGTCGGGTCACAGCCATGATCGGCGGTGATCATTAATAAATCATCCGGCTTTAATTGCGCTAAAATAGTGGGTAAGTAATCATCAAACTCTTTGAGCGCTTTCGCATAGCCAACAGGATTTCGGCGGTGACCAAACTTTTCATCAAAATCAACTAAATTGGTAAAAATCAAACTGTGATCCGGCGCCGTCGCCACCACTTCGCTGGTTTTTTCTAGCAAGTTCATTAACCCTGGCGCTTTATGCTTTTGGGTAATGCCTTGATGCGCATAAATATCTGAAATTTTACCAATACTGATAACTTCGCCACCGTCTTTTGCAAGTACATCAAGCAATGTTGGCGATGGCGGTAATACTGAATAATCACGACGATTACCTGTTCTGGCAAAGTCTTGATTATTAGAACCCAAAAATGGCCGCGCAATCACTCGCCCTATATTCATTTCATCAAGCAGCGCCCGTGCGATTTCGCAAACTTGATAAAGCTTCTCTAGGCCGAATGATTCTTCATGCGCGGCTATTTGAAACACACTGTCAGCTGAGGTGTAACAGATTGGTTTACCTGTTTTTACGTGCTCTTCACCTAGCTGCTCTAAAATCGTGGTTCCTGAGGCATGGCAATTGCCTAAAATGCCCGGAATACCTGTGCGAGCAATAAACTCGTCTACAAATTCTTGTGGGAAACTCGGCTGTGTTTTAGGGAAGTAACCCCAATCAAATAACACTGGCACGCCTGCCATTTCCCAATGACCCGATGGCGTGTCTTTACCGCTTGAAAGCTCTTTTGCGTAACCCCATGCACCTTGTGGTTCATGTCGCTCAGCAACTAAACAGGGTTCTTTACCAGCGGCTTCACATGCATCCACTAACCCTAATTTTGAAAGGTTAGGAAGCGAAAGCTTACTGCCAGTCTCGTCATAATATGCCTTGAGTAAATGTGCGAATGTATTAGCACCAACATCACCAAATTTATCTGCATCGGGTGCTGCGCCAATTCCTAAACTATCCGCCATTAAGATAATTGCTCTTGCCATTGTGACCTCACATCTGTTCTAGGTGGTTACTTTATCTGCTCTTCGAATTTTCCGTACAGGACATAAGTCCTGTTTCATAAAACCTAAACATTATAAATTTGCACTCTTAAGCGAAGCAAAAGAGATTAATCGTGTCTTTTTTGCTATTGTGATCTACCAACAATATATCCTTCTGTGTGGGTGAGAACTTTAGTGACACGAACTATTATAGCTATTGCAGGCGCATCGGCGTCCGGCAAATCTCTATTTAGCCAAACTATTTACAATGAATTGGTAAATGAGCTTGAACCAGGCGCTATCGCCATTATTGAAGAAGATGCTTATTACAAGGATCAATCGCATTTGCCGATGGCACATCGTACGCAAACGAATTACGACCATCCTGATGCATTTGAACACGAGCTATTGCTTGAGCATTTAACGCAACTTCGTAATGGCCACTCTGTTGAAGTACCAACTTATGATTATGCTCAGCATACACGTAGCGATAAAACGCGCCGTGTGGCTTCGGCTAAAATACTCATTGTAGAAGGTATTTTATTACTGAGTGATAAAGCGCTTAATAAAGAATTTGATATCAAGGTGTTTATAGATACGCCATTGGATATTTGTTTAATGCGCCGAATGCAACGCGACATGGAACAAAGAGGCAGAACATTACAATCTGTTGTTGAGCAATATCAAGCAACTGTTAGACCGATGTTTTATCAATTTATTGAGCCTTCAAAGCATAACGCTGACTTAGTTGTGACTCGAGGCGGTATGAATCGCGTTGCGATTGATATTATAAAAAGTAAAATAAAGTACATTTTACAAGAATAACAACGGGAAACGTTTGTATGACAACATTTATGAGCTTAGTAGGCATGCTAGTGCTACTAGGCATCGCTTTTGCGGCCTCAACTGATCGCAAAGCAATAAAACTAAGAACCGTGGGTATCGCATTTTTAATGCAAGTCATTATCGGCGGTTTTGTACTGTTTTTTGAAGCAGGCAAAAATGTATTAGCGAGTATGTCTCGCGCCGTTTCATCGGTTATTGGGTATGCCAACGATGGAATTGGCTTTTTATTTGGCCCATTAGCATCGCAAGATACGCTAGGGTTTATTTTTGCCATTCAAGTATTGCCAGTGATTGTGTTTTTCTCAGCACTTGTTGCTGTGTTATACCACTTAGGCATTATGGATTGGATAATTAAAATTTTAGGCGGTGGTTTACAAAAATTATTGAAAACCTCTCGCACCGAGTCGCTTTCAGCCACCGCAAATATTTTTGTTGGCCAAACTGAAGCGCCACTCATTGTTAAACCGTTTATTGCGACAATGACCAAATCTGAGTTATTTGCCGTAATGGTAGGTGGTTTGGCCACCGTAGCAGGCTCTGTAATGGCCGGTTACGTAATTATTGGTGTAGACCTTAAATATTTAATTGCAGCCAGTTTTATGGCAGCACCAGGTGGTTTCTTAATGGCAAAAATGATAGTGCCAGAGACAGAAACACCTAAAGATGATTTAGCCGATATAGATTTAGGCGACGACAAACCGGTTAATGTTATTGACGCAGCAGCATCAGGCGCAGCAAACGGTATGCACTTAGCATTAAACGTAGGTGCCATGCTTTTAGCATTTGTTGCACTGATTGCGTTATTAAACGGTTTATTAGGCGGTATTGGTGGGTTGTTTGATTACCCTACATTAACGCTACAAGAAATTTTAGGCTACTTATTTGCCCCTGTTGCATGGTTATTAGGTGTACCGTGGAATGAGGCAATTTTAGCCGGCAGCTTTATTGGTCAAAAGTTAGTAGTAAATGAGTTTGTTGCTTACTTAGACTTTATAAATTATCGCGATACGTTGAGTGCGCATACACAAGCAATTGTTACCTTTGCTTTGTGTGGCTTTGCTAACTTATCATCGATAGCCATTTTACTAGGTGGATTAGGCGGTATGGCGCCTAGTCGGCGAAAGGATATCGCACGCTTAGGGCTCAGAGCAGTGTTAGCAGGATCTATGGCTAACCTTATGAGCGCAGCAATTGCTGGGTTTTTCCTCTCGCTAGCTTAGAAACTTAATGAGACGATCCAACTGTTGCAAAACAATAGGATAGCGCTTTAAGGGGTTAAAGCACTATCTGACTTGAACGATACTTCACCAAGGGCCGCAAGGCCCTTTTATCGTTTTTATAGCCTCTATTTTCTAAATCCTCAGCAATTCATACCTAAAAATTCCTAGCAAAGCTTTCATTCACGCACTCTTTACGCCATCAAAAGCCATCATTGCACTTATACCAATCCGCAATAATACTTAATCATTTTGCGGGGCTAAACGTGTCGCTACCTGTGTTAAAAAATTCTCATTTAGAACAACTAAATAGCGAATTTTTTGCCTAGCTATCAACTCGTTTTTCCAGCCTCAAAATAGACCACTTAATTAAGCGAATTGGTATTACTAAAAAATATGAACAACTGTGTAGCTGTAGGAGCATTTACTTATTAGCCCTTTACAAGGCACTTGAGAGTATAAAAGGTAGCGAAGTTAACAAGAATGAATGGCTGTGAAGAGGTAATATAGGCATTATTGAGTGGGAACTTTTTGAGTTTTTCTGTGCTTATGGTCTAAACGCTTAATTTTTTACATAACGTTTAATGTAAGCCTCATAGCCAGACTCAGCCTTAAGCTGCTCAAGTGCTTGATTAAAGCGTTTTACTACCACAGGTGAAGCGGCTTTATTAAAGCCAATATAGTTGCCTTTAAGCTCATCCACATGAATTTGCTTGAGTTTCACCAAGTCATCCCTAGTGTACCCAAATGGCTCAGTTTGATGATCAATAGTAAAGTCAGAGCCAATAATTAAATCGATGCGTTTTTTAAAAAACAGTCGCATAAATGAGTCTGCTTCACTAAACAGTAGTAAGTTTTTATCGGTAACAAACCCAAGTCGACGCACCAGCATTTCATAAATGTCGCCTCGCACTATGCCCAACGAGTAGTTTTTAGCTTGTGAAATATCATTCATCACAATATGGTCGCTAGTTTTTAATTTAAAAAAGTAGGTTTGGCTCGATACCAAAGGTCCCACCCATTCAAAAAGAGGAATACGTTCTTGCGTTTTTGCTAGAGAAATGATGGCTGAGTGTGGGTTATTTTGCACTAACTGGTAAGCACGCTTCCAAGGTAACATAATAAATTCGCACTCTAGTGCGGCACGAACACAAGCATCTTTCACTATATCATGATTAATACCCGCTAGCTGCCCAGCTTCATTTTGAAAATTGTAAGGGGCAAAGCTTTCGGTATAAATAACCAATTTAGGCGCATTAGCCTGGATATTATGGCTAAATAGCAACCCTAACGCTAATAATGTAAATTTAAAAATAAACACCCCCTATAATTTAAGTAATAACCTTAACCTAGAAAGCATGTAGAAACTATTAATTTATAGCACTTTTATAATGTTAAAAATAGCAGGTGATGTAAATAGAAATGAAAATGACCGTGGTGATATATTTGCGCAACACAGTGGTGGCAGATCTTAAATTTTAGACACAAAAAAAGCGCCTTAAGCGCTTTTTTTTCATTTTACTTAAAAGTAAAATTATAGAGCTGTGATGTTATCAGCTTGAGGACCTTTTTGACCTTGTGAAAGAGTGAACTCTACACGTTGGCCTTCAGCTAAAGTTTTGAAGCCTTCGCTTTTGATTGCTGAGAAATGTGCGAAAACGTCTGGACCATTTTCTTGCTCGATGAAACCAAAACCTTTAGACTCGTTGAACCACTTAACTGTACCTGATACGATGTTAGACATAGTATTATTCCTGATATAAAAATTAAATTGTGCCCTAATGGGCGGTGTAGCAAAAAATGAGATGGTACTTAAAAACTTCAGGACGGTACTACAAGTATTACTTATACAACAACGAAATGGAGATTTATAAATTATCATGCTTTCTTTCTAGCTGCGGACTACTATATAGAGTTACAGACTCAAGTCAACCCTTAATGCGATTTAATTTATAAAATAGCTTAAGCAGCCCGTTTTATAAATTAAGTACTTGTTTAAAGAGCTTAAAATTCAAATTCTAGTGCCATTCTAAAGCTATGATTTTTCTCTGACTGGCTGATTTCAGTAATAAAACCGGCTTCCCACTTTAATTGTTTTTGTCCATCAAAGCGATGTAACCCTATAAATCCGGGGCCAATACCGACAAAGTCTTCGCCAAGATAAACCTCAACCGCGGGCTGAAAAGCAGACAAATAGCGGTAGCGATATTGCGCTCTAAATTCGCTTTCCCACTCATTTTGTATATCTTGGCCCCACTCGTACACTAAAAATGCATTCATAGTGAGACTTGCACGACCAAACTCTTTTTCAATCACAAAACCGGTGGTTGCTTCGTATGCGTCGGCGTCATGCTGTTTTTCAAATTCAAATAACGCGCCCCAATCAGCCCATAGCCTGCCCTGCTCTATTAACTGCCAACGAAGTTCTAACTCATACGCTTGCAAGCCAAAGTCACCATTATCATCGCGCTCGCCCACTAAATAGCCTTCCAATGCCATGGTGTCGTTAATTGCGCCGCCTAAGCCAACGCGCTGCGCTAAAATATTACCACTGTCGGTTTGATGTGACACAAGCCGCCACTCTAGCTCGCGCTCAAACGGCAACACATAAGGATGATAAACTTTATCAACCACTATGCCATCAGCATAAGCCAGCTTAGGTATTAATAAACAAAAACCAATTAATACAGTGGCTGCAAATAGGTTTATTGCTTTCATGATTGTTCCTTAGTTATTGATTTAGGAATAAAATAACAAACTGATAAAAATAACACGCTGCTCAGCACATAACTTAAAACACTGGTTAAACTAGGCGTAGCCTCATAACCGATAAGTGCGCGCAAAACCCGTCCAAACTCTGAGTTTTCAGTTAAAATAGCACGTAAATCCCATACGGTTGCCGTTGTTGCTATCAAATCAATTTGGCTCGCCAAATCAAGTGCCACAACCAGTTTTGCCGCACTGTTTAATGCTAACAATACCAATAAAGGGATAAGCCCAAAGCGCTGTTTGATTGCACTCAATAAAAAATACAACAACACACTAAAGCTACTGCATATCCCTAAGCCTAAAAAAGTGCCAATAAATAAGCTTTGTGCTGCTTCGTTGTTTTGCCAAAAGCCAATCAGGTAAATAATGTAATGACTTAAATAAAGAGTCATTACACTGATAATCGCAATCATAAATGCAGGCGTTGCTTGTTTAATGGCGTAGTACAGCGCACTGATAAACACTAAAACACATAAAGCAATTTGGGTATATTCTAAACCCTGGTAGTCGAACAAGGGACTAATTAGCGGAGCACTTTTTACAAATAAAAATGATAACCCCACACCTAAAACAAGCATCCCCAGTACCTTCACTAAACTTTGCTTGGCAATCACTTGGAGTAAAATAAGTAAAATGGCCACCGGCAATAACTGATTGAGGCTCATCACAAGGCTAGTTATTAGCATCAGAACCCTCCTTTTCGGTCGCTATTACAGCACCACGCGCCGTATTGGGCGAGAACTCGCCAAAAAATTCATAACGCCCAGGAGTTAGCGGCCCAATATAGATAACGCTTTTGCGATTAGGGTAAAGTACTTTCTCTCGGTTGAGATCGAAACTGTCGAATTCTTCAGGCGTACTATCTTGATTTTCGATTAACAAGCGTACCTTTTTATTGGCTGGCACCACGATTTCTGCGGGATAAAACAAATGATCTTTAAGTACAATAAGATAGTCTTTACTGGCGGCGTTAAATGATAAAAATACGCAACAATATAAATAGGGGTGAATAAGTCGTTTAATCACATTTAGCTCCTGCAAAAACTACCTGTACTTTTAAGCCGCCCAAATCGCTGTCTGTTAAATTAATTTCAGCGCTATAAATAGCAATAATGTGCTGGACTATTGCCATGCCTAAGCCCGCACCTTGTTCACCCGAAGGATGTTGGTCACCGCCAACGCGATAAAAACGGTTAAATATCCGTTGTTTTTGATCGTCCGTCATACCTGGACCGCTGTCTTCTATTTGCCAAATACGCTGCCTGTGCATCTGCTTTAGGGTAATTTTTATTTGTCCGTTTGCAGGCGCGTACTTTATAGCATTACTCAGTAGGTTTGAAATCAACGTCACTAAGGTAAACTCATCACCGTTAATAGTAAAGTCATCTCCCTCAAGGCTAATAGTGTGATTTTTAGCCTCTATTTTTTCATATAGTTGGCTAACTACTTCTTGCGTGATCGCTAATAATGACTGTTCTTTAAACTGCTTTTGCCACTGCTCTGGCTGAGTACGCCCTAGTATTAGCATTTGCTCCACTATATTGGTGAGTCGATTAATACCTTGAGTCATGGCTTGTAATTCTTGGTTATCGCCTTGTTGGGCGGCCAAATTATGCACATTAATTTTTAAACTGCTCAGGGGTGTACGTAATTCATGGGCGGCATCTGAGGCAAAAAAACGCTCTCGTAAATAGGCCGTTTCTACGCGTTTAAATAAGTCGTTTAAGCGGCTGATCACTGGTTTTATTTCTTCATCCGTCACCTGCCAATTGATCGCTGTGAAATCATTTGCTTGGCGCAGGGCTAACTGTTTTGATAAACGGGTTAACGGTGCCAGTGCATATTTAACAAAAAAGCTAATAAATAGCGCAAGCAAAGGAACCGCCCATAACATGGGTAACATGGCTGATAAAATCACCGCCTCGGCAAGCTCAAACCGCTTAGCAATCGGCTCGGCAACAATAACAGTGCGTAAAGAAGTAGCAAAAACGAATACCCGCATTCGCTGCCCTGCAATATTAAGCGTTTGAAAACCCGCTTGATATTGGCTCAAATCAAGATTTAATTCGTCAGAACCGCTAAGTAGTTCACCACTTTGCCAAATTTGATACAGTAACTGGGCGCTTTCTTGCATTTTTGGCGCCATAGCGTTAATAGATAGAGGCTGTTGCATCAAGACTCCAGCCACCACTTTTAGCTCACTATCGAGTAATTGCTCACCATGGCTCATACTTTTTTGATAGCCTTTTACTAAAGCTAAAAAGCAGGTTAACACCATCATTGACAGTAAGATAAGTGTTAAACGCTTACGAATTGACATAGTGCATGGTTACCTTTGTAAATTCAAGTTTGTGCAATCTAGGGGCGTTTTAATCACGTGAGCTATCTCTTTCCCACAACATAGCCAATACCACGGAGAGTTTTAATAAAATCGCTGGGGAATTTTTTTCGTAGGTGATGAATATGCACCTCAATGGTGTTAGAGCCAACCTCTTCACCCCATTGATAGAGTTTATTTTCTAACTGCTGCTTAGATTGCACGCGACCTTGGTTTTCCAGTAACGCTTTTAGCAGCATGTACTCTTTTCGCGGCAGAGAAAGTAGCTCATCGTTAAGTGTGACACTGTGCGCTGACGTATCCATAGTAACATCACCACATTGTAATAAGCTCGACTGAGCTTGATTTACACGTCGGCTCGCTACGCGCAAACGAGCAAATAATTCGGCTGGTTCAAATGGCTTAGCTAAATAATCATCAGCCCCCATATCAAGCCCTTGCACTTTGTCATCTATGCTACTGCGAGCGGTTAGTATCACCACCGGAATGACTTTTTTTTGTGCTTTTATGTGCTTTAAAATTTGCGAACCATCACCATCAGGTAAGCCTAGGTCAAGTATAACCAACTCTATTTCGCCACTGCCTAAACATTGCAACGCATGCTTAACCGTTGCGCTGTGTTCTACACTGTAGCCTTCTTGGCGCAATGAGCGGCAAAGCCCTTGCGCCACAAGATGATCATCTTCAACTAATAATAAATGCATTGTTTGTTTTGTTATCTCTTTAGTTTTTTATCAACTTTAGCTAATAATTGGCTAATTGCTTGCTGACGATATTTGTCCGCTTTAGCGCGAGTATCACGAATACCGGCCGCTTGTGCAACTAACAAATGGGCTTTGGCTTGCTTATATTCACGTTCGTCGTATAAAAACTCACCATACAAGTAATTAGTATCAATGCCTTTTTGATTAAAAGCGAGTGCTTGCTTAAAAAACTTATCGGCGGTGTCATCATCACCAAAGCCAATTGGCCACCCTGGTACTTTACTGTATAAGGTTGCCAGGCTGGCATACGCTGAGCCACCTAAAGCACTGTCGTCTATTTTAAGGGCTTGCTCTAATGATGCCTTTGCATCTTTGGCATAACCCAACGCCCCTAAGCCGCCTTTTGCACCCGCAAAACTTGCCAGCACAATGCCGTTCCATGTATAGCTATTTGCTGAATTAGGATAGTTTTCGATAAATTGAGCACTTTGCTCACTCAGTTGAGTAAAGGCTTTGATTTGTGCGTCATCTTTAAGCTCATAATTAGCGACCGCCCATTGCTGTTGAATAGCGAGTAAGTCGCTTTGTTCGTCTGCAAATACCGGCGATGAAAACACACTAACAATGCTTAAATAAGCTGCTAAAGTAAATTTTTTCATAATAAATCCTCTATTAACCTAAAAAGCTTTTTATTTTAGGGAGTTGTTTAGCAATTGCGTTATCCACAATACTTGGAAAAACGCCATTGATACGTGCAAAAAGTTTCTCAGGAAAACCAATAAATCGTCTGGTTTTATTTGAGTTTAATAACGCAACTAACTCATCAGCCACCAACTGCGGAGAGTCCATTTGATTACCAAGCGCTTTGTTCATTGCCCGCGTTTGAGCATCATTAATGTCGGTATCAGTTGCTCTAGGTGCCAAATAAGTAACTCTAACGCCAGTGTCTGAAAGCTCTCGTGATAACGCTTCGCTAAAACCACGCAAACCAAATTTACTGGCACAATAAAGTGTTTGATATGGGTAACCTATGCTGCCAAAAGACGACCCAACATTAACTATGGTGCCTCTATTCGCTTGCAGCTGCTCTAAAAACAGCTGGCATAGTTTCATCGGGACGGCTAAATTAGTGCTCAGTAGATTATCAATTTGTTCACTACTACAACTACTTAAGCTTTGCATAACATTAATGCCTGCATTGTTTATGAGTAATTTAGCACCGCCCAATTTTTTGGCTTTAATTGCCAATGCCAGCATGTTTTCTGCAACGGTTAAATCTCCCACAAAAGTCATACTACCTGGGCACTGGCTACTTAGCACATTTAGCGCATCGCCATTACGCCCTACTAATAGTAATTGCCAACCTTGTGCGTGCAGTGTTTTGGCAATCGCTTGGCCAATTCCCCCTGTGGCTCCTGTTAACACACATAAGCCGGTATTCATGCGTGTTGCTCTTGCGCTGATGCTTTAAAGAACGGCTCGTCATCTAAAGCGCGAAAAATATCACCGTACAAACGATAAAAACATTTTGCGCCATGTAAAATAGCTTGCTGATCGGCCTCATTAGTAATTTTGTTCATCAAGTTTTCAAAAAACTTTACGTGCTCTATATCAAGCGCACCATGAGAGGTTAAATAGCTAAATGCTTTTTTAGGTAAACCAACTGCATCAGCAATATTTGAAGCTGCGCCATCAGCCAGGGCAATTGAAGTCCCTTCGAGTACATGAACCATGCCAAAAAAGCTTAATGGATTTTTACGAGCGATACTGTCATACGCATACGAGACCATCATTTCGGTAGCAAATTGTGGCTTACTATGGCGCACACTTTCTTTATCAAAACCACACGCGGCAATATCGTTAAGCACCCATTCTTGGTGGCCAATTTCCTCTTCAATGTATTCGGCTACGGCTTCACGTAACCATTCTTGTTCGTCGGTTAAATGGGCACCTAACGACATCATTAATGGCACAGTGTGTTTTACATGATGGTAGGCTTGCGCTAAAAATGACGCATACTCTTCAAGTGATGCTTGGCCTTTAAAAACGCGCTGTATAATTGGCGCAGCTAATAAGTACTCACGCTCGTTTTGAGTTTGTGCTTTTAATGTATTAAAAAAATCAGTCATGGATCACTTCTCCAAGTCGGTAAAATTGTTCAAAAATAAGGTTAAATTGCTGGCTAATAGCCTGGCGCTTAGGGCGATTATTGGTCGTTAGTAACCCTTGCTGAACACTTAAAGGCTGAGCTAACCGATGCCACTTTTTAACTTGTGCATAATCGGGTAACTGTTGATTTATAAATTTCATATGCTCACTGAGTTGTTGCTCACTAAACTCAGGGATTGCATAAATAATCGCGGTTAAAAAAGGTTTGCCCTCACCAAAAACAACGGCTTGTACAATCGCGCTTTGGCTCAATATTAATGACTCAGGCCATTCAGCACTAACATTGCGGCCCATGCTGGTAATAATCAGGTTTTTAAGTCGCCCTTTTATAAACAGCTTATTGGCATGCTGGGTCACTAAATCGCCCGTGGCATACCAGTTATTTGGGTTGTGCGGCGCTTGATTTAAATACCCTAAAAATAGCTCACCCTTTATGTACAGCTGGCCTTTTTCGACTTTGGTTTGTATGTGCGGTAGTACAGTACCGGCACTATTTAAATCATCATTTTTGGGCGTATTTAAACTTACGACAGATGCCGCCTCTGATAATCCATACCCCTGATAAACAGGTAAATTAAGCTCTCTGGCGGTGGCAATTAAAGCATCACTCACGAGCGCTCCGCCAACTGCAATAAACTGTAATGACTTTGGCGGCTGCCAACCTTGTTTTGCAAACGCAATTAAACACGTTAATAACTCAGGCACTAAAATAAGGGTGTTAGGTTTTACACTGTCAATTGCACTAATTAGTTTTTCAGGATTTTTTAACCCTGAACCAACAAAACCCAATTCGTTTAACGGCATTAAATGTACACAACCGCCACTTAATAATGGTGCATAAATACCTGCAATATTTTCCAGTAATACAGGTAATGGCAGTAAACATAAGTGAGTTGGTTTACTTATACCTATTTGCTCACATAACGATTGTGCAACTTGCATTTGGCTTTGAGTTGATAAACACACCCCTTTAGGCTCGCCTGTAGAGCCTGACGTAAAAGTGATTTTTTGCGTGCCCTCAAAGTAACGAATCGGTTCTTTAACGTTGAGCTGATAAATATATAAGGTGTAATGATCAAACAAAGTAATAGACAATGTATGCACACCCAAAGAAAGCCTTGGCATATCACTTATAAACAGCTGTGCACCACACTGTGCCAACACATATTGCGTTTGTTGTTGACTAAAAAAATGGGCGATCGGTATAGCCACTTTATTAGCAACGCTGGTCGCAGCATCAAGTACCAACCAAGCAGGTGTGTTATCAAGTTGAAATGCAATTGCATCAGCATCTGAATTAGCAAAAATTTCCGCTACTTTATTTATTTCTTGAAGCAGCTCAGCACCTGTGAACTGTTGTGTTTGATTCGCAAAATGCGCGACAACCGCCGGCTGAGTAGCTAAATCACTTAAGCTATTTAACATACTCATACCGCCTCCAGCGCATTGATTAATGCCGTAATGCCATGTGTATTTTGTTGTTTAATATCAAGTAGCATTGGCGTATTAAGTACTTGTAGATGTGCTTGCTCTAAATTAACAATGCATACTGTAGGCTGGTTCGCGTAGTAACTTCCCCAGCTTTTTGGTTGCTCAACAACACTGCTGTTAGCCAATGCAATTTCATTACACGTTACCCCTAATAAACGCAATAAAGCGCGTACATGTTTGGTGGCACAAAAAACCAAATTAGTAGCACCAATAGCTCTTAAAGCTTCATTAACAATAATAAAATGCGATAACGTGGCTTTTCTGTGTGTTGAATAGAGATTACCTAACTCAAACACTTTACTGCGCTGTGTGCCCATTGGTAAAAACTGCTCAATGGGCGCTGCTAAATATTGTTCAATAAATAAAGGAGAAGCGGCGTTTCTAAGCCCTAAAGTGCAATGCCCTTGCTGAGTTTTATACTGACAGAGTAATGGCATAAATGAAGTTAGGCTGGCATTGTACGCAGCTAAAAAGCCTTGTTTTACTGTATCTTCAAGGCGCTGACGGTGTTCATCACATTCTCTGGCGCTCACAAACTGTGTGAACGACTGAAAAAGTGTTGATGATGACTGTTGTTGTTGAGCTAATTGCATAAAAGCATCGCCTGTATTAAATCTATAGGTAGAATTTAATAGGCGAAACTTAAATAAAACTTAAGGTAAATTAATTTTTAAAAAATTTAATTTAGACTGGCAATAACGGTTTTATTACGGCCCGTTTCTTTTGCATGATAGAGCGCTTTGTCAGCACATTTGTATACTTGATCAATATCATCACTGTGCTGCGGCCATGTAGCAATGCCGATGGAGACATTTATACAACCAACTTTGGCCATCGGTGTATTCGCCACTTCATTACGTAACCGCTCAGCAATAACAAACGCACTATCGCTATTTTCGTTCGGTAATATAAGTAAGAATTCCTCCCCACCAGTTCGCGCGACAATATCATCTTTGCGAGATACTTGCTTGATCACACACGTTAAAGTTTTTAGTACCTCATCGCCCACATCATGGCCAAAGGTGTCATTAACCCGTTTAAAAAAGTCGATATCTATTTCTAGAACCGCAAAGGGGAGCTGTTCTTGAATTAATTTATCTAACAATAAATACAAACCTCGCCGATTATGCGCACCAGTTAGCGGATCGGTGAGTGCATCTTGGCGTAATTGCCCCATTTTCGACTGCAGTATATTAACTCCTTCTAACATGGCTGCTTTAAGTTGCTGACTTTCAAAATACCAAGATTTAATACTTTTAAGATTCGCCACGTTTTGTTGATCAGTCGATAAATTTGCACTGTCAGCCAGTAACCTAAGGGGCTTAGCAATAAAATGCGCTAACACACCAATCAATACAAAAGTAATTAATACAATTGGTAGCATTCGCTTAAGCACCAGCCCTTGAAAAGTATCTAACGTGGCAAGTGTTGCCACCTCACTACGCTGGGCAACTACGCCCCAATTAGCAAGTTTAACGGGCGAATATCCAGCAAGCATAGACACGCCTTGGCTATTTAAAACCCGGGTGTATCCATCTTCGCTTTGCAAAACACGCTCAATTACTGGGTTATTAATGACTTGTTCGCCAATCCGCTTAGTCTCAGGATGATAAAGTAAGGTTTTATTATCAGCCACCACATAAAAGTATGCCCCGCCATCGTAACTATGCTGTTTTAATAAGGCGTTTAAAATGCTCTGTTGTTCTAAATAAAAGCTACCTCCAATATAGCCATAGTAGTTACCAATCTCGTCAAATAAAGGATAAGAAAGTACAACAATTAAGTTATTCGCAAGCGATACATAAGGACGATTAACCAATGGACGCTGTAGTTTAAAGGCTTGTTTAGAATGAGGTGAATTAACGGTTTTATTAATAATATTTAATGAAACAGGTGAGGCCGCTTTAACGACACCTTGCATGTTAATTGCTACCGAATTAAAGCTATGTGTTTGGTTTAAAAGGCGGTTGGTTTCAGCTTGGAGTAACTCAGTATTGGTAATGTCTTTAGCAATAATTTTGGCTGAAAACTCAAGTTGCTGCATCGCAGCTGCTAAAAAGTGATCGGTCGCCGAGGCAAGCTTACTAGCAAATACATGGTTACTTTTGAGAGTATCTTCTATTACCCGTTCTTTTTGTACTTGGTAACTAATGTATAAACCACTGAACAAAATAGCGGCTGTAGCAGTGATAGCTAACAACAGAATTAATTGCCTAAGTTTAAAAGTAAATGGTGATCGAAAACGCAACTTATTATCATCCTAAGCAAATAAAAACGACTGCTATGTACTACATATATCCTAAATATAATACAGAAATTAAACTAAGTAGCCTAATTTTTGTTATTTTTGGAATAATAAAATGACATTTATTATATATGTCGGGTTTTGCAGTTAAGCTCAATAATAGTTAAGCTGCATGCACTTTATTTTTATTTAGCCTTGAGGTGTGTGTTGCTAAATAAGTACCTGTTGTCGTCTTCTCTTTTTTTAATCGGATGTTTCATGCCAATAAAATCTTCTTTTGCCGATTCTGCGCTGTCGCTTGAACAGCAACTTGGGCAAAAGCTCATGCTCGATTTACGCTATTTTTGTCACCAAGGCAGCAGTGAGCGCTGCAGAACAGCGTTAACTGAATTACCAGATACACTAGCCAAAGCGATTAGCCGTTATGATATTGGCGGGGTTATTTTATTTTCTGAAAACACCCAAAGTATTGAACAAATAATTAGCCTTAATCAGCAACTGCAACAAGCTGCGTCTCACTCTAAATCAGGCTTACCGCTTTTTATTTCAATTGACCAAGAAGGTGGACGAGTAGCTCGACTGCCACGTGATGTGGCCACTTCATTTACTGGTAATATGTCAATTGGCGCCACCTACCCTGAGCATGGCACTTATTTCGCAACTCAAACCGCGAATGTTCTTGCCACGGAGCTTTCAGCATTGGGGATTAATGTAAATTACGCGCCAACCGTTGATGTTAATATGAACCCAGACAATCCGGTAATTAATGTCCGCTCTTTTAGTGAAAACCCAAATGATGTAGCAGTATTAGGTGCCGCACAAGTTAGTGAATTTGAAAAAAATGGCATTATTAGCGCACTAAAGCATTTTCCTGGGCATGGCGACACTAATGTAGATAGTCATACCGGCTTGCCTAAAGTGATGCATTCAAAAGAGGTGATTTACGCACAAGATTTAGCGCCCTTTAAACACATTATTGAGCAGCATAGTCCGGGCATGATAATGACCGCGCATATTCAGTATCCAGAGCTCGATAGCAGTACCTTGACTAATGTTGATGGCAAACAAATGATCAAGCCCGCGACAATGTCGCGTAAAATCATGACCGATATTCTACGTAAAGAACTTAACTATCAAGGTGTGGTGGTAACCGATGCACTTGATATGGCAGGTATTAGTCACTTTTTTAGTCCAACTCAAGCAATTATAAACACCTTTGCCGCTGGGGTTGATATTGCGCTTATGCCAATAGAGATTAGAACGCCAGATGACATTAAAAAGCTCGATGCCCTCATTGAGTCATTAGTCAGTGCGGTTAAATCAGAACAACTAAACGCACAGGAAATTGCGCATTCAGCACAGCGTATTACCTCACTTAAAAGTAAATTTAAATTAAACGCTTTTCCTGATCCTATTAAAGCATTAGCCAATGCTAAGCACATTATTGGTAATAAAGCACATCGCGAATTAGAAGCGTCACTGGCATTAGCGGCGATCACCCAAATAACAAATAACAACAACACCTTGCCACTTAAGCTTACTGCTGGCCAACACATTCATATTATTATGCCCGATACGCGTAAATGTATGGCCATACAACAAGCCATAACGGCGCTCAGCTCACACGCATTAGTTTATAGCTGTAGCAGTTTACAAGGTTTTGACCCTGTTGATGCTCAGCGTAATATAAACCAAGCTGATATTATTATTGCCGGAAATGCCACGCCTAATCAAAGCGCGGTGGAAATTGGCGGGATGGATGATTTAGCCGATAACCCAGACTTTGCCCTCAATAACGCAGAGCAACCTAAAGCACTTGAATCATTACTTAAAATGGCTAACAAGCACCAAATACCCACCGTGTTTATTAGTTTGCGAGCCCCTTATGATATTGCTCAGTTTGGCGACTCTGCCGATGCAGTATTAGCTTCATATGCTTATAATATTGACGTAGACAAAAACGAGCAAGTATCTGGGCCTGCATTTACAGCACTTGCTAAAGTATTACTCGGTCAAGCCCCTGCTAAAGGCAGCTTACCGGTAACTATTAAACAATCAAAGAGCCACTAATATGAAACTCAATTGTGATTTAGGTGAAAGCTTTGGCGCGTGGAAAATGGGGCTTGATGATCAAGTAATGCCGCATATTGATATGGCAAATATTGCCTGTGGTTTTCATGCGGGCGATCCTAGCGTTATGGCCAATACTCTTAAGCTCGCTAAACAGCATAATGTTATGATTGGCGCTCACCCAAGCTACCCCGATAAACAAGGATTTGGCAGACGCTCAATGAACCTGAGTGTGGCCGAGCTCACTCAGTGTTTACACTACCAAATAGCTGCTCTTGATGGCATGGCAAAGGCACAAGGGTTAACCCTTAGCTATGTTAAACCCCATGGTGCGCTTTACAACGACATGATGAAACACCAGCCACTACTTAGTGCTGTGATGGGCGCGGTTGCCAGCTACCCTGCTGACCTAAAATTAATGATACTGGCCACGGCCGATGCTAAACACCACCATACAATGGCACGTCACCTTGGACTAACGCTTGTTTTAGAAGCGTTCGCAGACAGGCTATATACAGATCAAGGGCACCTCGTAGCAAGAAATATAGCAGGCAGTGTGCATAACAAAGACGCATTATTGACACAAGTTAAACAGCTTTTAACTAGTAACAGTGTGACTACCCAGTCAGGAAAATCGTTAAAACTTAACGCCGATAGTATTTGTGTGCACGGTGATAACGCCCAAGGTGTTGCGCTTATTGAAGACATTAAGGCTCTTTGTAGCGCAAGCGTATAACTTCTTCTAAGCTGTAAACCCCCTTTACAGCTTTTACTTTCTTTTATCATCTTCATTCATTGGTAGTTTTAAATACTGGCTTCGTCGCATCTGACTGTTAATTATCCCTCTCCTACCCTATAAATAGAGCAGTGATTTAAAACAGGGATAAATAATGAAAACGCTTTTAGCTATGAGTCTTATACTGGGCAGCAGTCAATTAGCTGTTGCCAATACCGATACATTACAACTTCAAGATATCTTCAATCTTGAATATGCCAACCAAATAGACATAACAGAAGACGGTAAAACCGTGTATTTTGTCCGCAACCGCATGGATATTAAAACCGACCGTAAAGTAGGCAATATTTGGTCTGTTGATTACAGCACAGGGCAACTACAACCATTAACTTCTGGTGTATATATGGATTACTCGCCAGTAGTCTCTCCTGACGGACAGCGACTTGCTTTCATATCAAACCGAGATGGTAGCAACCAAATATATATTAAATGGTTAAAAACAGGGGCTATCGCTAAGGTTAGTAATTTAACTAGCAATCCAAGCTCACTAACTTGGACTCCTGATTCAAACCAGCTGGTATTTAGTATGTTTGTTCCAATGGCGACGTCTGCGCCTGTCAGCTTACCTGGAAAACCAAAAGGTGCCACGTGGGCAGAGCCTGCTAAATATATTGATGATGTTTATTATCGTGCCGATGGAGGGGGTTATACTGAAAAAGGATTTAGTCAATTATTTACACTTGATGCCAATGGCGGTAATGCTCAACAACTCACCAACGATAATTTTAATAATGGTGGGGAAGTCAGCTTTAGTAAAGACGGTAAAACATTGTATTTTTCTGCTAATCGCAATGAAAATAATGAATTGAAGCCCACTAACACTGAGGTATATCAACTCGATTTAGACTCGCTAGCCATTCTCCCTCTAACTGAGCGTAATGGGCCTGATCAACAACCTAAAGTGTCACCTGATGGCAAATACCTTGCTTATACTGGGTATGACGACAAGCGTACTAATTACGAAAACACCCAACTCTATATTCGCGATTTAAAAACAGGGAATACTCAAAGCCTAACCACCGATTTTGATAGAAGTGTTGGCCAAATTAAGTGGAGTGCGAACTCAAAAGGGCTTTATTTTAGCTATGCCGATGAAGGGCAAACTGCGCTGGCTTATCAACCTCGAAGTGGCAAACGCAAAGTGATTACCGAACAAATAGGCAGTGTTGCGTTTGGTCGCCCTTATTCCGGTGGCGATTTCGATATTAGTGAAAATGGTCATGTTGCATTTACATTGGCCGATACCCAGCGCCCTGCTGATGTAGCCACAATAAAGCGTGGTAAAGCGCAACGCTTAACCGATTTAAATTCTGATGCACTCGCAACCAAGCAACTCGCTGAGGTTGAAGAATTATGGCTTAAATCAAGCCACGATGAGCTGCCAATACAAGGCTGGATTGCTTACCCACCGGGTTTTGATAAATCAAAAAAATACCCACTAGTGCTTGAGATTCATGGCGGCCCTGTCGCTAATTATGGCCCGCACTTTAGTGCCGAAGTACAACTTTTTGCCGCTAAAGGAAACGTGGTTTTATACATGAACCCACGTGGTAGTGATTCATACGGTAAAGAGTTTGCGCAAACCATTCATCATAATTACCCAAGCAATGACTACGATGATTTAATGACGGGTGTTGATGCACTCGTTGCCAAAGGGTTTATTGATGAATCTAAACTATTTGTAACCGGTGGCTCTGGCGGCGGTGTATTAACTGCTTGGATTGTAGGTCATACAGATCGCTTTGCTGCAGCTGTGGTTGCCAAACCAGTAATTAATTGGATCAGCTTTGTACTCACTGCCGACTTCTATCCTTTCTTTGCCGATTATTGGTTTCCGGGCAAACCTTGGGATCATATTGAGCATTACATGAAACGCTCACCCATCAGTTATGTTGGCAATGTTAAAACCCCAACCATGTTACTCACGGGTGAGGCAGACTACCGTACGCCTATTTCAGAAACAGAGCAGTTTTATCAAGCCTTAAAATTGCAGGGGGTTGATACTGCGATGGTGCGTATTCCAAACGCCTCACATGGTATTACTGCCCGTCCATCTAACTTAATGACCAAAGTGGCATATATTCAATGGTGGTTTGATAAGCATTCGAAATAAAACGCAGAGTTATGAGTGACGAGCTATATAAGCTCGAAGCTCGAAGCTCGAAGCTCGAAGCTCGAAGCTCGAAGCTCGAAGCTCGAAGCTCGAAGCTCACAAGTGTAAACCCCCTTTACAGCAATAATGTGAGTAACCCCTTACATACTCAAACTAAATATCGGACTTAGCTTCAAACTGAGTTGGTAAAAAATCGGTTTATAGAAGAAATAGTGCTGTGAGTTAGTAAAAAATCGGTTTGAGTCACTGTTTATAAGCCCTCAGTTAGTAAAAAAATGTTTTATAAGCTGCAGCAGTTAGTAAAAAATCGGTTTATTACTCTCTCGATACCTGCCTAAAACCTTTAAATTAATCGTTTAAGTGGCCAAATTGTGGGTTAGAAAGACAAATCCCCCCCTTTAATAATAAAAAATGGCCGTTATTAGCATGGTTAGTTAAAATCTGATCTGTATTAAGAGCAGCTAGTTAAATCGTGATCTGCTTTAAGTCAGTTAGTTAAACTCTGATCTATATACGGCAAAAACAGTTAATTTATCGTGCTTATACATGTTAAAGCGTAACCAGACTATCAAGCCCTCCAGCCGAGCATAAACATCCTTTAAATTTTATTTACACTTTTAACCTGCATTGCATTGAAAACTATCACTAACCAAGTAGCTAGTAAAATACTGATCTATTAAATTTTTCCTTTATGCAAGCATAAAAAAAGGGCCTTGCGGCCCTTAAGTAACACTATCTAGTTGAATTAAAATTGGTTCATGGTGTTAGCTTCACCACCGGCTTTAAGTGCATTCTCACCTGAGAAGTACTCTTTGTGTGTATCGCCAATGTTTGAACCTGCAAGGTCTTGGTGTTTAACAGACGCTTGCTCACGACGGATTTCTTGACGCTGTACATCACGTACATAAGCCAGCATACCTAAGTCACCAAAGTAACCTTCAGATAGAATATCTGTGCTTAATGCTGCTGTATGGTACGTTGGTAACGTGATTAGGTGGTGGAAAATACCCGCTTCACGTGCACCATCGCGTTGGAAGTTTTGTACTAATAAGTCAGCGGCTGCTGCAAGCTCTGTTGCATCCATTTCTGGAGCCATAAGCGCTTTGTTATCATCAAGACTTGGGTAAGCGCTCAGGTCACGACCTTGTTCCTGCCATTCTTGGTATACTTGCTCACGGAACTTCAGCGTCCAGTTGAACGATGGTGAGTTGTTGTATACTAATTTAGCATCTGGTACTTGCTCTTTTACGCGATTAACGAGTTCAGCAATTTGTTTTACATGTGGTTTTTCTGTTTCAATCCACAGTAAATCAGCACCTGACTGTAGGCTCGTTACACAATCTAGTACTACACGGTCTTTTTCAGTGCCTTCGCGGAACTGGTATAAACCATTGTCTAGGCGTGTTGGCTTACAAAGCTGACCATTAAGCTTCATTGCTGTTTCGCCTTCATTTAAGTCATCAACACTGTTTACTGGGGTTGTTTCTAAAAATGCATTGTATTGGCTTGCTAAGTCACCTGGTTTTTTTGAAACCGGTACTTTTTGCGTAAGGCTTGCACCTAGTGAATCGGTACGCGCAACGATAATACCGTTATCAATACCTAGCTCTAGGAACGCGTAACGTACTGCGTTAATTTTTGCTAAAAAGTCTTCATGTGGAACCGTCACTTTACCTGCTTGGTGACCACATTGCTTAGCATCTGATACTTGGTTTTCGATTTGGATAGCACATGCACCCGCTTCAATCATCTTTTTAGCTAACAGGTAAGTTGCTTCTTCGTTACCAAAACCGGCATCAATGTCAGCAATAATTGGTACAACGTGCGTTTCAAAGTTATCAATTTTGTTAAGTACTGCTTGAACGTCGCCGCCGTTTGCTTTTGCGTCGTCTAGTTCATTAAATAAGTGGTCAAGTTCACGTGCATCCGCTTGCTTTAAGAAGGTATAGATTTCTTCGATAAGTGCCGGTACTGATGTTTTTTCATGCATACTTTGATCTGGAAGAGGACCAAACTCAGAGCGAAGCGCTGCAACCATCCAACCGCTTAGGTATACGTAACTGCGCTTAGTTGTTTTTTGATGGCGCTTAATTGCCATCATCATTTGTTGCGCAGTAAAACCATGCCAACAACCTAAAGACTGTGTGTACTGGCTTGTGTCTTTATCGTATGCAGCCATGTCTTCACGCATGATGTCTGCTGTAAATTGTGCAATATCAACACCAGAGCGAAAACGATTTTGTAAACGCATACGTGTTGCGTATTCAGGATTAATTGTTTTCCATGCACTGCCTTGTGATTGGCATAATGTTGCTAGTGTATCTGTTTCGCCTTGATATGTTGTCATAATAAAGTCCTTCGAACGGGTATTAATATTTATTGTTGAGAGAGTGACTACATCACGTTAGCTCTGTAGCGCTTAATTAAACATTAGGCTTATTTTTTAGATTTAGTAAATTTATAGTTTTTATTGCGGCTATACATATAGTGAATGACTAAAAAGCATTCAAAGCCACTTTTTTGCGATATGGTAGGTGTACGCATATAAAATTGCACACTGTCGGACCGTTTAAGGATATTAATTATGAGCCACACTCTCACCCATTCAGGACTCAGCGTTGATAAGCAACTTGCTGAATTTGTTAAAAAACAATTATTACCTGGTACCCATCTTGATGAACACCAGTTTTGGAAAAGCTTTGCCAACATCGTGCAAACACTTACACCATTGAACAAATCACTACTGGCTAAGCGTGAACAGCTACAAAAGCAAATTGATGACTACCACCTTGCAAATAAAAATGCTGACCAAGCTCAGTATCAAGCGTTTTTAAAAGATATTGGCTACCTAGTTGATGAGCCTGAAAACTTTAGTATTGAAACTCAAAATGTAGAGCCAGAAATAGCGTTGACTGCAGGGCCACAGCTAGTGGTGCCGGTTAGTAATGCACGCTTTGCACTTAATGCAGCTAATGCACGTTGGGGGTCGTTATACGATGCTTTATATGGAACCGATGTTTTAAGCGAAGACGACGGCGCCGAAAAAGGCAGCCAATACAACCCTGTTCGTGGCTTTAAAGTAATGGCTTACGCAAGGCAGTTTTTAGACAAAGCATTACCGCTTGAAAATGGCTCGCACATTGAAAGTACAAATTATTCTATTGTTGACGGCGCCCTTGCTATTACCCTGCGCGACAGTTCGCACACCACACTTAAAAACCCTGAGCAACTGATTGGCTATCAAGGTGAAGCACAAAACCCGAGTGTTATTTTACTTAAAAACAATGGATTGCATATTGAGCTGCAAATAGACCATCACCACCCTATTGGTCAAGCTGATAAAGCAGGGTTAAAAGATGTGGTGCTAGAAGCCGCACTAACAACCATTATGGACTGTGAAGACTCGGTTGCCGCAGTGGATGCAGAAGATAAAGTACAAGTTTACAAAAACTGGCTTGGTTTAATGCAAGGCAACTTGGTTGAAACGTTTAGAAAAGGCGACAAAATGGTCGACCGCACGTTACAAGCTGACCGACAATATACAGGTCTTGATGGCCAAAAACTGACCCTCAAAGGGCGCAGTATGATGTTTGTGCGTAACGTGGGACATTTAATGACAAATCCAGCCATTACCGATGTAAGCGGCAATGATGTGTTTGAAGGCATTATGGATGCCATGTTCACCGCAACAGCTGCTTTGCACGATTTAAACACTAAAAATACGATTAAAAATTCAACTGCGCAAAGTATTAATATTGTAAAACCGAAAATGCATGGCCCTGATGAAGTCGCCTTTGCTAATACTTTATTTGGTATGGTTGAAGAGGCACTGAGCTTGCCTAAAAACACCCTTAAAATGGGTATTATGGATGAAGAACGTCGAACATCAGCCAACTTAAAAGCATGTATTCATGCAGCAAAAGAGCGTGTTGTGTTTATTAACACTGGCTTTTTAGACCGCACTGGCGATGAAATTCATACCTCAATGCAAGCGGGTGTTGTGCTGCCGAAAGCGGCTATTAAAGCACAGCCTTGGATCAGCGCTTACGAAGATCGCAACGTTGATATTGGCCTAGCCTGTGGCTTAAGCCATAAAGCGCAAATTGGTAAAGGTATGTGGGCAATGCCAGATAAAATGGCGATGATGATGGAGCAAAAAATAGCGCACCCTCAATCTGGCGCAAATACCGCTTGGGTGCCCTCCCCTACTGCCGCCACATTACACGCAATGCATTATCATGATGTTGATGTATTTAGCCTGCAGCAAAGCATTGCCACGCGTCAAATAGCAAGCCTAGAGAGCTTACTTACACCGCCGCTCATGCCAAACCCTGAAACGCTATCAAAAGAAGATATTCAAAGCGAGCTTGAAAACAACGCGCAAGGTATTTTAGGCTACGTAGTACGTTGGATTGACCAAGGAATAGGCTGCTCTAAAGTGCCTGACATTAATCATATTGGCTTAATGGAAGACAGAGCCACCTTACGTATTTCAAGCCAACATATCGCCAACTGGCTACATCATGGTGTATGTAGCAAAGAGCAAGTACAAAAAGTGATGGCAAAAATGGCTAAGGTTGTTGATGGCCAAAACGAGCATGACAGCCTTTACACGCCAATGGCAACTAATGAGCAGACATTAGCTAAAAATATTGCGTATCAAGCTGCTTTAGCACTGGTATTTGAAGGGGTTAGTCAACCGAGCGGTTACACAGAGCCGCTACTACACAGCTACCGCTTGAAATATAAAGCACAGCACTAACTTAAAACTTAACCTAAAAATAAAAAAATCAGCTTTCACTTTATTTCAGGCACAAAAAAACCGACTCAGTGTCGGCTTATGTATCATTTTTACTTAGCCCACTAGGTTACAAACCTCGCGCCGCGATTAAACCGCCCCTAGTTTGAACAAATTATAATCCGCAAAGGTCAACAGACCCTAAGCTAATTTTTAATAACGCTAGTGAATAATCACTATTCAAATCACTACGAATTAATTTTTAATGGTCGCGTTGTGATAAACATTTTGTACGTCATCGCAATCTTCAAGCATATTGATAAATTTATCAAAGTTGGCAATAACTTCTTCATCAGTGATTTCAACATGTACTTGTGGCACAAAGGTAATTTCATCAACTTCAAAGTTAATGCCTTCAAATGCCTCTTCCAGTGCCGTTTTAGCTTTAAAATACTCAGTATGCGGTGCAAACACCGATACCTTGCCATCTTCGGCTTCTACATCGGTTACATCAACGTCAGCCATCATGAGGGCTTCTAACACAACTTCGTCGTCATCGCCCGCAAATCCTAAAACAGCAAGGTGATCAAACATATGTGCAACACACCCAGGCGTACCTATTTTTGAATCTGTTTTAGTAAACGGTAAACGTACATCTTTAATTGTGCGGTTTGGGTTGTCGGTTAAACAGTCAACAATCACCATACAATTACCAGGGCCGTAACCCTCGTAACGGGCTGAAGAGTAATCTTCCCCTGCCCCGCCGGCTGCTTTTTCAATTGCTTTTTCGATTACGTGCGCAGGAACTTGGTCTTTTTTTGCTTTTTCAATTAAGCGGCGCAATGTTTGATTTACATCGGGATCGGGTTCACCACTTTTGGCTGCAACGTAAATTTCTTTACCGTACTTCGAATTTACTTTAGTTTTTGCGTTGGCTGTTTTAGCCATCGAACTTTTGCGGACTTCAAATGCTCTGCCCATCTTGTGCCTCTATTGAATACATTTGGTTTGCGATATTTTACCAATTCAAACCGTATTGGGCTAGTGGTTCAACATGCTATGCTGTGCAAAAGCAGCTGGGTATTAATTTAAATAATACCCATTATGTTATTAAACAAATAAAACAAAGCTCAATTTAACATAACTCAACTTTTTCAGCGTAATTGTCAATTAATGACACCAACTCATCAAATGCATGAATAACAAAATCGGCTTGTTCGGCATACCCGGGGGTCACATCAGGTGCATACAAACAGGCACGCATGTTGGCATTGTGCGCCGCTTGAATGTCGTATAAATAATCACCAACATAAATCACATTATCGACCGGCATTTCCCATTGAGTTGCAACCGTTAATAAAGCGCTCGGATCGGGTTTTGCTGGTGCGTCTGTTCGGGTGAGTACTGTTTCTATTGGTAGCGGGTTATTCTGTAACTTTAATGTCGCCGCCTTATCAAAATTACGTGTAACAATGGCCATAGGTATGTTTTTAGCTTGTAGCGCTTTAACAGCCTCTACAACGCCAGGTAGAAGCTTAGCCGATTGTGCATCTAACAACTCATGCTGATGCACTATATTCATTGCTTCTTCACGCATATAGGGGGAAGGCAGTTGTTCTATGTAATCGAGTAAGTCTTGCTCTGCAGGGCAACCTACTTGGGCTTTTATCAATGAAAAGTTTAATTCTGAAGATACTAAAGTTCCGTCTAAATCAAAAATAACACCTTTGATTGCCTCAATTTGCGTTTTCATTTCATTCCTTGCGCTAAATAATTAGCTCAGTATGCTAGGTTTGGCTTAGGTTATCTAAACCTTTAATAAAAAGTATATCAATAAACATATAAAAAACAGCTCAGTCCATTGAAATTTAATTATAGCTCATTTGATAACGTAATAGTTTGGGTTTGTATAACTGATATAGTAAAGACTTTACGATGCAATTAATTAACTCGATCAGCTATAAAGGAAAGTGCGCACCCTCTAAAGGTGCGCAATAATAGTGGTTATTTCGGCTCAAATTTCGCTTCAAGCCAGGTATCGTCTTGGCTAAAGTTTAAGGTTTTTATCTGTCCTCGCCCTTCAACGTTCACCATATTCACTTGTGCAGGCCACAAATCACGCAGTGCACCATGACTCATTCTAATGCCCTCAATCTCATCGGGAATAGCAGCTTCTTGGTACACCCAAAAAAACTTACCATCCACTTGTGCACCTACATAATTAAGGGTGAGGGGCTCACCGCTCAAGGTTTGTAAGGCAACATGAGATTCAACATACTTGGCAAAGCGTTTTTGGTCACGCTTGTTACTCATAATATCCACTTTGCCTTTAAACAAGTTACCAACAGCATGCTCTGTGTCATGTAAATAAAAACGATGCATCAATTCAATGTTGTGCGTACGCTGATTAAATAACACCGTTGTAACGGATGATTTTAATTGATGCGCCATACTTGGCGCAGCAATTAAAAAACAAACAATAATAAGCAAAAAGCGCATTATTATTGGTCCTCGTCGTTATTTTTTTCGTCTTTTGGCTCGTCTTTTTTCAGCTCTGTTTTGATATCTTGCATAATATCACGGCTTACTTTTGCCTTGCTCTTTTCACGTTTATACACTTCAATACGCGAAGGAATAATACGACGTGGGTAGTGGTTATTTTCTACATCAACATCCGCTGTTTCCCAGCCTGGATCAACCGTTACTGAGGTAAGCGGTTTGTTTTTGTCGGTAATAATCAGCTTTTGTACGTTTTTGTGATTACGACGCCAAATTTCTGCAGGAATATAACGTTCCTCTTTAGTGCCATCTTCATACGTTAGCTCTAAAAGAATTGGCATCACTAAGCCACCGAGGTTTGAAAACTCCATCACGTAGTAGTTTTTGTCTTCTTCTAGCGCGCGATCAAGTGTTTTACGCTCCCACGGCTTTAAGCCTTTTAAAAACTTGTTGTACGTATTACGCTCTTTGTTTGTAACGGTAAAGCGGTCGTTTTCGTCATAAAAGTCTGTCACATCTGGATTTTGTTCAACCCACGTTTTTTTACCTTCAGCGCGATTACGCTCAACAAATAATGAACTTGGCTTATCAGCTTCAATATCACGTAAACGTTTAAAGTCGATATCTGGATTTTTAGTGTCTAAACGTAATTGATATACTTTATCAAGCGAGATATCAACATGGTCTGTGGTGTAGAACCAACCACGCCAGAACCAATCTAAATCAACACCTGAGGCTTCTTCCATAGTACGGAAAAAATCAGCGGGAGTAGGGCGTTTATACTTCCAGCGCTGAGCGTACTCTTTAAAGGCAAAATCAAATAATTCACGCCCTAAAATCACTTCACGTAAAATATTTAATGCCGCAGCTGGTTTAGTGTAGGCGTTAGGGCCTAAACGTAGCACGCTGTCTGATTGCGTCATGATAGGCACTTGAGTCTCTGACTTCATGTAAGCCACAATGTCACGTGGTTCAACGCCCCATGGAATGGTTGGATCCCATTCACGCCCAGCAACACCGTCTAAAAAGCTATTTAAACCTTCATCCATCCAAGTCCATTGGCGCTCATCTGAATTTACAATCATTGGAAAGTAAATATGACCCACTTCATGAATAACAACACCAATTAAAAAGCGCTTTTCTGCTTGAGAGTAAGTGCGTGTACCATCGTCTTGTAAATCTGTACGTGGGCCATTAAAAGTGATCATTGGGTATTCCATACCCCCTACAGGGCCATTAACTGACTGCGCAGTTGGGTATGGGTAATCAAATGAATACTGTGAATACACTTCCATCGTGTGTACAACCGCTTCAGTTGAGTATTTCTTCCATAAGTCGCCACCTTCTTTAGGGAAGAACGACATCGCCATAACGAGTGGTTGTTCATCACCACCTTGCTGGTAACCTTTAGCATCCCACATAAATTTACGTGATGATGCCCAAGCAAAGTCACGAACATTTTCTGCTTTAAAATGCCATGTTTTTGTTTTGTCTGTACCGGCTTTTTCGTTTTCGAGCGCTTCTTCTTCGGTAACAACAAACACAGGGCGTTTTGCTGTTTCAGCTTCTTTTAAACGCTTGCGCTGAGTGCTGGTCAATACCGAGCTTGGGTTATCAAGCTTACCAGTTGCCGATACAATATGATCCGCAGGAACCGTAATTTCAACATCGTAGTCACCAAACTCTAAAGTGAACTCACCACTGCCTAAAAACGGTTTGTTTGTCCATGCTTCGTAATCGGTGTAAGCCGCTAAGCGAGGAAACCACTGTGCAACTAAGAAAATATCGTTACCGTCTTCTTCAAAATGCTCGTAACCTGCACGTGCGCCTACCGCGTCTTCTTCAACGAGGTTAAACGCAAAGTCCATACTAAACTCAACATCTTTACCGGGTTTAAGTGGCGTATTTAAATCAATGCGCATTAAGGTATCAACCACAGTCACGCGCAGCGCTTTACCATCTTCATCTTTAACATTGCTGATGGTGTAACCCAGTTCATTATCGTCCATAAATTGCTGACGACGTAAATCACCTAAGCTTAACTTAGCTGGTTTTGCATCTGGTTCGTTTTGTAGGGTACTTTTAAATGTTTGCGTGGTTTCTGCAATTGAGTCATTTTTAAAAATATTTTGATCAAGCTGAAGCCATAAATACTTTAATGTATGCGGAGAGTTATTTTTATATTCAATTGTTTGACTCCCCGTTAAGCGACGCTTTTGCTCATCAAGCTTTACATCAATATCGTAATCAACGCGTTGTTGCCAATAATTTTCAGCAGGGGCACCAGCTGCACTGCGGTAAACGTTAGGCGTAGGTAAAGCTTCATCTAGTTGACGAAACTTATCAACATAGCTGCCTTTAGTTTGCTCAACAGATGAGGCAAGCACAGAGCTTGCCATTGCCAAAGGCAATACAAACGCGCTCAGTGTAAATAAATTTTTCTTCATTGTTAATCCTGATCGATTTTAATAACGCTACTGTGACAAATTTACAGCTTAGCTTCAATAAAATAGCGATAAAACCCTGCTTTTATAGGGTGATATTCCCCACCTTTTTGTAAATACAATAAATAGCGTTTTATACAACAAAAAAGAACGGACATTTCGTCAGAAATTGAATAAAAAAAACAAAGGCAATTAATACGCCAAACAAAACTGTAAAGGGGGTTTACAAAACACACTGGCTATCACTAAAAGTAGAGATAAAAGCAAAAAACACAGCTATTTTCATTAAAAAAGCTAAATAACGCAGTTTTAGGTTGATCTTTACTATAGTTTGTAATTAGAATCGCCCACTTTTTTAATTTGAGAGCATTTTTTTAGCGTTTCTCTCAAATATTTTTTGTTCTAACTAGTCGTAACAAGTGTGGTGAGTTTATGGATTTTTATGTCCTAAAAAAGCAGCAAAAACTAATTGCAATACCAGCAGACGTGCAAAATTGTAAGCAGTATATAAACTCGGGTTATCTGTATATTGATAAAGTCGCTGCTTGTAATGAAACTAATGCACTGCAAGTATTACAAGCTAAAAAAGCCAAAGCATTAAAGTGGCCTTTAACAATCGCGCTCGCTGCTTTGCCCGTTATTTTTATAGCTTGGTATACTTTAACCTAAAGCGATACTTGCATCTTTAATTGCCTTGGGTATATTGGCGCTCTTATGGTTTTTTAAGAGCGCAAAATGAAAGTTCTTCACACTTCAGACTGGCACCTAGGTCAGCAATTTTATGAACATGATCGCCGTCATGAACACCATGCTTTTTTCTCTTGGCTGTTAACCACCCTCGTTAACCAACAAATCGATTTATTGCTTGTTGCAGGTGACATTTATCATACTGCCACACCGAGTGCTAACGCCGAAAACCAACTCTATCAATTTATAAAAAACGCCAAAGCCCAGTGCCCACAATTACACGTTGTTATTATTGCGGGTAATCATGACTCCGCTAATCGTATTTTGGCTGCACAGCCCTTATTAGCCCAGTTTGATACTCATGTGGTAGGGCGGTTTGATCCTGCTAAACCCAGTGACGTTGTAATAACGATTAATAACGATGATAAACGCGCTGTGGTACTCGCTATGCCTTTTTTACGCACCAGTGACATAAGCACGCTTAGCCAAACCGAAAATGGCCCCAGTTACGCACAGGGCGTTGCAAAAGCCTATGAACTTGCTCTTGAACATGCGCTAACACTTAACGCTGAAAATACGCCTTTAATTGTTATGGGTCATTTGCATGCAAAAGGCGGTAATATTTCCGGTGACTCTGAACGTAATTTGGTCATTGGCGGTGAAGAAGCTATTTCAGCGTCGGTATTTGGTAAGCAAGCCAATTACGTCGCACTAGGCCACTTACATAAAGCACAACTAGTAGCTAAAAATGAGCAAATACGTTACAGCGGCACGCCTATTCCAATGTCGTTTTCAGAAAGAAAGTATACCCATCAAGTAAATGTGGTTGAATTTAGCGAGCAAAAAAACCAACCGTTGAACACTACTGTAAACCCCCTTTACATTCCGCGCTTAGCTGAAGTAATTGTACTTCCTGAAGGAGAATGTGTGCCTTTAGCGCAGCTGTGTGAGCAAATAAAAGCACTCGATACAGAGCAATACGACATTGCTCCCTACTTACGAGTAAAACTTAAATCAAGTGATATCGATACCACCTTTCGAGAACAAATTGAGCAAGCACTTAAAGGAAAACAGGTTAATTTTTGTGGCATAGAGCGAGTTCGTGACCAGCAAGTGAGTAATTCCTCAGAAACGGTATTTGAAGATTTAAGTTTTGTGGAAATGCTCAACCCAATTAGCTTACTCGAACAAGCATTTAATAATGATAAAGATATGGCCACAGCAACCGTGCCCAATGAATTAAAAGCACTGTTAACCGACGTAATTGAAGAACTTGAACAGGAGCAACTGCTATGAAAATAACGGCTGTTCGTATTCATAATTTAGCCTCCATTGCCGATGCCGAAATCGACTTTTTAGCTTCACCACTCAAAGACGCAGGCCTCTTTGCCATTACAGGTGACACCGGCGCAGGTAAAAGCACCGTACTCGATGCCATCTGCTTAGCGCTTTATACAAAAACTGCGCGTTTGAAAGGCGATAAAGGTAACCTAATTGATTTTAATGGCGATAACATTAAGCTTAACGATGCCCGCAATTTATTGCGCCGTGGCAAATGGGAAGGGTACGCCGAAGTAGATTTTAGTGGCCAAGACCAACAACTTTACAGAGCACGTTATAGTATTCAACGTACACATAAAAAAGTAACCGGCAAACTTAAAGTGGCCGAACATACTTTACATAGCCTACCCGATGAAACCTTAATTGCTGACAAAAGTGGCACCTTAAAAGCCATAGAAAATAAAATAGGTTTAACCTTTGAGCAGTTCTCGCGTGCGGTGTTACTAGCACAACATGAGTTTGCCGCCTTTTTAAAAGCCACTGGCGATGAGCGCGCGCAGCTTTTAGAGTGCCTGACTGGCACCGATAAATTTAGTCGAATAGGGCAGCGTATATTTGAGCGCAACAAAGCTATTAAAGATAAATTTGAATTACTAACGGCAAGTTTAGCCAGTTATACGTTATTGTCTGACGATGAGCTGAGTGAAAAACAACAAACGCTGGCTGATTTAAAACAACAAATTGAACACACTAAAACAACTTTAGCAACGACAGAGCAAAGCGTTAATTGGTATAAGCAAGCGCATAGCTTGGAGCTGGCATTAAAAAATGCTCAGCAAAACGAGCAACAAGCACATGCCGCACTTAATGCTGTTAAAGCGCAAACTGAGCAAGCAAAACAAGCGCAAAGTGCGCTTGAAATTAAAGATAACCGCCAGCGCTGTGAAAGCTTAACAGCGCAAAATAGCCAGTTAAATACACAAATAAAACAATTAAACGAGCTTGATCACAACGCGCAGATCACCGAGCAAGCAGGTAACGTTAAAAAACAGCAAAACGAATTAGATACAGCAAAACAACAAAAGCTAACGGCAGAGCCTCTGATTGCAAAAGCACGAGAGCTCGACAGCCGATTAGCAATATATAACCAAACTATAAAAAGTCTGACTCAACAAAGCACCAAAGAGCAGCAACAATTAAGTGATTTACAACAGCAGCTACAACAAAACAAAATAAGTGCAGAGCAAGCCACAACTCAAATCACAGGGCATCAGCACTGGTTGAACGAGCAGAGTCAATTAAAGCCATTGGCAACTGATTGGAACTATTTTCATCATAGTTTTAAGCAGTTTTTTAATACTCAGACACAACTAAAAACAACCCAGCAGCAAGCTCAGGCTCACGCAGAGCAACAAACAATACTCACAGCAAAACTTAGCGAGCAAAATAAACAACTCGAACAAGCAGAGCAAACGCTTACAACGCAGCAGCAAAGCCTAAATAAGCTAAACCAGCAGCACGCTCAATTTAACATTGAACAATGCGACAGTAAGCTTAAAAACATTGATTATTTAAAAGATCAGCGCACACGCTATAAGCAGTTTAACCAAGAATTAAAACACACGGTGCAACAGCAACGTGATGTGGCAGAAAAGCTCAGCCACAGTGAACACACTAAAACTACGCTGCTTACGCATTTAACCAGCAAAGAGCAGGCACTTAAACACGCAGAGCAAGCGCTTAATCAAGCGAGGCTTCGTGCCAGTGAGCATGTTGAGCATTTACGCGCACAACTGGTTCCAAATGAGTCGTGTGCCGTTTGTGGGGCTACAGAGCACCCGTTCGCGAGCAATCAAAGCCAACCTTTTACAAACCTAATAACCGACTTTGAAAATGCATATAATAACGAAAAGCAGCAACACCAAGATGCTCAAACACAGCTTCATCAGCACCAAACACAACACGCGGTTTTGGTGGCAGAGCATGCTCAGTACAGCCAAGCCATTAGTGAAGCACAAGCCAAAATGCTGGAAATTAAAAATACCATGCAAGCGGCTAAAACCGAGCTTAATGAGTTAACAGTTGAGCAGCTTGATGAAACTTATAAGCAATTAAGTGAACAAAAAACACAGTATTTTTCGGCGCAAAAACAGCTCAGTAATTTGCAAGAAACTGTTAACCAGCTGCAAAGCACAGTTAAAAAAGAACAAGCGACACAGCAACAATTAAATACACAGCATGTTGAGCTGAGCAATCAGCAATCTCAGCTTAATAACAAATGCGATGAACTAGCAACTCAAAGCGAAGCGCTTATAAAAGAGCTCAATTTACATTTTGAACACAGTGATTTTTGGCACGCATTGCAAGCAGGATCGTTAACGCTTAGCGATTTAGCTCAGCAGGTAGAACAATACCAGCAAATCCAAGCACAGCTTGAGCAAAGTCAAAAACAATTCGACAGCGCCAATGTACAGTTACAACAACTAACACCGCTTATAACCAAAGCAGAGCAGCGAATTAACACGCTCAATGAAGAATTAACTCAAACACAGCAACAGCACAATAATACGCAGCAACAGCGCTTAGCCTTATTTGATAACCAAACTATTAGCGCCGATGACTACCAAGCTAAACTGTCAGCACAGCTAGAGCACTGCCAAAACCAATTAAGTGCCAGCCAACAAGCACACGACAGTGCCGTAAAACAGCGCGATGAACACGCCATCACGCTTAAAAACCTTGAGCATCGTCTGGCAGATAACCACCAAGAGTTAGTGATGCTTGAAACGCGTTACAACGACTGGTTTAAAGAATTTAACATCCTTCATGGCGATATCAGTCATGAGCAAGTCACATTTTTACTAACTATCAGCAACGACGATATTAAAACTCAGTTAAAACAAGGCGAGCAACTATCGCAAGCAGTCGTTGATGCCAGTGCCGCCTTAAAGCAACAGCAACAAGCTAATGAACAGCATCAACAAAATAATCAGCCAACGCAAAGCGAAGCACAGCTAATTGAGCAACAAAACCACTTAAATACCCAGCAAACACAATTGCAAAATAGCTTACTCACCATCAACACCGCGATTGAGCAGCACAACCAAAATGCAAAAGCGCTTGAGGGCAAACAAGCTGAACTGAGCCAGCTCAAGCAACAGGTTGACCAATGGCATTTACTTAATAAAGTACTAGGTGATGCCACAGGTAAAACAATGCGTAATTTAGCGCAAACACAAACACTCAAAATATTGCTGCATTATGCTAATAGCCATTTAAAAACCCTTAACAAGCGTTATGAGCTCACTGCAATTGCTGAGTCACTTGATATAGCCATTATCGACCGCGATATGGCCGATGAACAACGCTCGGTCAATACGCTATCTGGCGGTGAATCGTTTTTAGTGTCGTTGGCATTAGCACTGGGACTTGCCTCACTATCTTCGAACAAAGTGCAAATTAACTCGTTATTTGTTGACGAGGGCTTTGGAACACTAGATAGTGAAACACTCAGTATTGCCATGGACGCGCTAGATTCATTGCAAGCGCAAGGTAGAAAGGTCGGTGTAATTTCACATGTAAGTGAAATGAGCGAACGCGTTGCTACGCAAATTCATGTCGCTAAAAAACCGGGTGGATACTCCACCATAAACGTAATTTAGGGAGACAGCATGCCCACTTTCAAAGGCGAAGAAGCACAAGAATATGATAACCGCATTACCCGTTTAGTCCCAGGCTATGAGCTACTTCATCAACTAACCAATGCACAACTGCAAACCACGTTAAGCGACGATGCACACATTTTAGTGATTGGTGCCGGCACAGGTAAGGAAGTATTAGCATTAGCACAAATAAATCCTAAATGGCAGTTTACTGCCCAAGACACCTCCAGTGATATGCTCGATATTGCAAAACAGCGCTTTGCAGAGCAAGGTATTGATAGCCGTGTCACTATTGAATGTAGCCCAGTTGATAAAGTAAAAGCGAAAGCAGACGCCGTATTATGTTTACTGGTGATGCATTTTGTAGAAGATAACGGCGACAAAAAACAAATTCTTAAAAGCATTAAAACTAACCTTAAAAAAGGAGCGAATCTTTACATTGCTGATTTAATGCGCCCAGAAACAACATTTGAGCGTGAGTCACAATTAAACACCTGTGCTCAATTAGGCTTAACTGAAGCTGGCAAAACTCAAATGGGGCATAACCTCGAAAGAGAGTTTTACCCCCTAGATCGTATGCGCTTTAGTGAACTACTGAATGAATGTGGATTTGGTATTCCAAAGCTTTATTTTAAAGCACTTGGCTTTAGCGGTTACGTTGTATAAATTTTTGTCAAAAAAAAAGCTAATATCATAATGATATTAGCTTTATTGCTTAACACTAGTTTAAGCGGAGTGAGTGCGCTTTAAAGCCCACTCCCTCTATAATTAGATGCAAACGATGTTTTCAGCTTGCGGGCCTTTTTGACCTTGCGTTACAGTAAACTGTACTTTTTGGCCTTCGGCTAATGTTTTGAAACCGTCGCCAGAGATAGCACTGAAATGTGCGAAAACGTCAGCGCCAGATTCTTGCTCAATAAAACCAAAACCTTTTGCTTCATTGAAAAATTTTACTGTACCAGTAGTTGTATTAGACATAATAATATCCTAAAAAAATAATAAAAAATTTGCCTTAAAATAGGCGTTTAACAGGAAGAAAACAAACATTTAACTTGAGGATATCGCGAAGGATTATTACTAATAACAACGAGGTACTTACAAATAAACAGGGCTTTCTATCAACCCGATGGCAAGCAGAATAACAGCAATACACTTTATAACAAGCTTTATTTACACTTTATTTTTACTTATTTAGGCAAAGCCCGCTGCCATAGGCTTTGCAGCGTCATCGGTTTAACTTTTTAAACTTCGTGTAAAACATAACCTGTTAAAAGTGCAAGTTACGCGCTCTTACAATATCTTTCATCACAATGGTTGAGGTTAAACGTTGTACACCCGGTAAGGCTGATAGCTTGTCATCGTAGAGTTGCTGAAACGCGGCTAAATCTTTAGTAACGACGTGTAATAAGTAATCAGGGGTGCCAAATAAGCGTTGTGCATTGGTGATCTGAGGGATAGCATCCACCGCTTGCTCTAATTTGCTTAACGACGCTTTATCACCTTCTTTAATAGTAATAAATACTAACGCAGAAAAGTTTAAACCCACTTTTTCAGGTGATATTTCTGTTCTGTAGCCAACAATTGCTTTGCTTTTCTCAAGCTCTTTTACACGACGATGACAAGGTGACACGCTTAGCCCAACACGATCAGCCAATTCAGAAAGGGTGAGCCTGCCATCAACTTGCAACTCAGCAAGAATTTTCCTATCTATAGTATCCATAGTTGATTATTTCCTAAAATGAACGCTCATATCAATAAAATACAGTAACTTTTACTCATCAGAAAGAAATAAAATAACAGCTCACTTATTTTGGGTTTTAGCGCATGGATACGTATGGATATTAATATTATTTTTTCTTTTTGGCTGGTATCAATCTTGTTTGTACTTACCCCCGGTGCCGATTGGGCTTATACAATCAGTGCAGGTATAGCGGGTGATAAAATCATTCCTGCAGTAGCGGGGTTAATACTTGGGCATTTAATGGCTAGTTTGATTGTGGTGATAGGGTTAGGCGCGTTATTAGCGTCGCATGCCATTTTTATAAAACTGTTAACCTTATTTGGTGCTTTGTACATAATTTGGATTGCCGTATCACTGTACCGATTTCCTTCAATGCCTGCAGCCTATAACGATGGCCAAGAACACACCTCAGACACGCCTCTAAAGTGGATGAGAAAGGGCTTTATAATTAGTGGCTTGAATCCCAAAGTGATGCTGTTATTTTTAGCCTTATTGCCGCAGTTTGTTTTACCAACACTGTCATTTTCTATTACTGAACAATTGCTGGTACTTAGCATTATTCATTTAGTTGGCTGTGCGCTGGTATATTGGTTAATAGGGGTAAGTGCCAGAAAAATCCTCAGCAATAATCCGGCGCTCTCACTAAAATTTGGCCGTGCATCGGCCTGCATCCTATTTATTTTGGGCTCGCTCATGCTAGTTGATAGCGCTAACACACTGAGCGTAACACTTACCTAAAAAACGAAAGTGGCTCAGGTTATTCGCAACTGGGCCACTAATTCACTCAAACGAGCAATTTTAATATTACTCAGCTGCCTATAATCAAAATAGGGGCAAACAATAATATTCTGACTTTTATCTATAGCAAACTCATCATCAAGCCAATCAAGTTGGGCGTTTAATTTACCTTGTTGTATTAAGTTTTTAGCGTGAGTTCTTCCTGCAATAATGTGCAATTGATTTTTATGCTCAGTAAGCACCGGCGCACTAAATAGTAATGCTGTACCGTTATGCTGCTGTAACAACAGCTCATCGCGATATGCTTGCCAACTCACGGCTTGTTTAGCAAAAGCGTAATACTCGCTTGGCAGCGCAAATAAAACCTTGGCGTACACATTAAAGACTTTTCGCCAGCCATTGCCACAGTGCTGGTTTATGCTATTTATTTGCCCACTAACTACAGGCTCTAGCTGCGCAAGTGTTTCAAAGTAAGGCATAGGGGGCGCTTTTGCTACATACACAGCAACACTGAATGAGTCATCACCTAACCCTATTAACTGGCTGCTCACTTTAACTGCTCTTATTTTGCACTAAAATACGATCAAGATTGTTAGCAAAGTTTTGTCTGTCACTTTGGCTTAATGGAGGCGGCCCACCACTCATTTCTACACCACTTGAGCGCATAGTATCCATAAAATCGCGTACATTTAGTAATGAACGAATGTTTTCAGTGGTGTAAAGCTCACCGCGCGGATTAAGTGCTTGGCCGCCATTATCAATCACTTCACTTGCCAGTGGAATATCTCCTGTGATCACTAAATCGCCTTTTTCAATCCGTTTTACTATTTCATCATCAGCCACATCAAAGCCCGATGACACTTGTAGTCGGCTAATAAATTTTGACGGTGGGATGCGCATGGCATGATTTGCAACCAGTATTGTTTCTGTTTGCGTACGCTCTGCGGCTCTAAATAAAATTTCTTTTATTACCACCGGACAAGCGTCAGCATCAACCCAAATTTTCATGCTAAGTTCTTTAAATTGCTTTAGTATTAAGGCGATCCTATAGCAATTTCTAAAGAAAAGGAAACAACATGAAACTCGCTTTTAAAACCGCATTATTTATTACCACCGTGTTTTTACTCAGTGCCTGTACCAGCGCACCCGAAGGAATAACCCCTGTTAAAAACTTTGATTTAGAGAAATACCAAGGCAAGTGGTATGAAATAGCACGATTAGACCACTCTTTTGAACAAGGAATGGAGCAAGTAACAGCCACTTATTCAATTAACGATGATGGAACGGTAAAGGTATTAAACAAAGGGTTTATTAGTAAAGAACAAAAATGGGACGAAGCTGAAGGCTTAGCTAAATTTGTAGAAAACGCCGATACAGGGCATTTTAAAGTGTCATTTTTTGGCCCGTTTTATGGTGCCTATATTATTTTTGAGCTCGACCAACCTGATTATCAATATGCCTTTATTACCAGTTATAGCAAAGATTACTTATGGTTTTTATCGAGAAAACCTACAGTGAGCAAAGAGCTCAAGCAGCACTTTTTAAGCCAAGTAAAAGCGCTTGGTTTTGCAACAGATGAGATTATTTGGGTAAATCAAAAATCGCTGTAAAGGGGGTTTACATGCCCCTAGGTTGTAATAAAACATTCACCTTACTGTAAGGTAAACTAAATAAAGAGGGGCTATATTAGCCCCACTTGCAAAAGGAAAGGCAAGTACAAGACATAATGACAATCCCCCTTTTTAATTGGCAAGCCTGATGGCTTGCCATTTTTTACCTCAATTTAGCCTATTCTTTGGGATCAGGTTTTTACTAACTAAAGCCTATTTAAACCAAAAAATAACGTACTCGTGGCTAATATCAATAATACAAGCAAGTTAAAAAGCTTAGTTAGATTGACTAAAAAACTATAAAAAATCATTATAATTAAAGCACTTAACGACATAAACCCGCAAAACTGTAGAGCGCCATAGCCGTGTAATTCGCTAACGCAAAGCAGCAAACTTAGTAAAATACTGATCCAAGCAACACTCAATAAAATTAAACGCTGCTGATCAGTCGGGCGCTTGTTAAAAACATCCTTAAAATGATTAAACTTAGCCAGTGCAAAGCAGTTAAAAGCCACCAAACATAAACTAAAAGGGAGCAATGCCATCATACTTTTTGCTCCTGAGTGTTTATCGGACTAGGTTTTTTAGCTTGCAGTGCAGTACGTAATTTTTCGGTTTGTAACAAAAACAGCAAACCAAACAGTAAAAAGAGACTATCAAACATAAATAAAGCCCACTGTTCATTACGTAAATAACTGATTATATTCCCTTGTGTTGTTAGCGCATTAACCACTGGCACGCTAAAACAAGCAATGCTGTTTATGGCAGCCATAACACACCACTGCAACTTGTCACGCTTTACAAAAGCGATAATAAGTACACACAGCCAAGTTAAAAAGAAGGCAAGTATCTCTTTATCCGCGCGCTCCATTGCGCGTGTGCTAATTAATCGGTTTGCTAAAAAGAACGCAGACGTTGCCAAGGGCAATCCCATTAAAGTTCCTAAATTAAGCGCTTCGACGAGTTTTAAACCCCATGATGGCCGGGCATTTTTTTTCATTCGCTCCCGAATACGCTTCGCCCACATAATACAGCCCGTGGCTATCATTATGCAGCCAGCAATGCCGCCTAAAAAGTATAAAACACGTAATAATGGCTCTGCTAAACGCCCAGTGTGCATTGAATTTAGTGACTCATACAGCGCTTTACTGCCGGTGAGTTCATCATCAGTTTGAGCAACAAGCTCACCACTCGCTCCACTAAATATCAAACGCGGTGCTTGATCCCTTAATGTTTTTCCAGGACTGACCAAAACCATAATAGTCGCAGCGGCCTTATTCGGCTTATTTATAATCACCCGAGTTATATCAGCCTCTGGCCACTTAGTATAAACCTGATCCAAAATAGTATTGATAGGCACTAACGGTGCAGTGCCTTGCAACGACTCTGTTGCAGAACTACTTGGCGAAACATCATTAAAAAAGCCTCGTATTCCATCCTCATAAACGGTTTGCGCGGGGTAGGGGAAAATCATAAATATCAGGGTAATAATGCCCGTATAAGTAATCATTAAATGAAACGGTAAGGCAAATACCGAACTTAAATTATGCACGTCTAACCAGCTACGGCTGCCTTTATTAGCTCTAAAAACAAACATATCTTTAAAAATACGTTTGTGAATAACGACGCCAGATATCAACGCAATGAGCATAAATAAACTAGCAAAGCAGACAATCCAACGCGCCGTTTTAACATCAATATAATGCAAATCAAAATGCAGGCGATAAAAGAAATTCCCCCCTCGAGTATCTACAAAGGGTGCTAAAGGCTGCATATTATTTGGATCTAAACGGGTATTTTCGAACTGCGCTCTGCGCTGTCCAGGCTCTTTTGGTTTTGCATAACCATACGTTAAATAAGGTATACGCTCCTCAGGAAGCGTTATACGCCAATTAGGCGCATTAGGTGCTTGCGCATTTAAATACTCAACACCCGACACGATTTGTTGCTTTTGCGCGCCAATACGATCTGCCTGCTGCTCAATATTATGGACACTTGGCTGATTCCATAAGCTCACTTCATCTCTAAAAAAGCTAATAGTGCCTGCAAAAAATATTAAATACAGTAACCAACACACGAGCAAACCCACCCATGTATGTAACCACGTCATTGAACGAAAAAAACTCCCTTTCATAACCATCCCTTCAATAGCGATAACACGACAAGTTGCGCTGCAATACTTAGTAAAATACTGATCCAAACAGTTTTTAATGAATGAATATAAAAGCTATAAATAAACACCAGGGCATAAATTAAAATACTCGCAGACACACTAAGCAAAACCGCGTCAACTTTAGGCACAGGCACTACTGCACTTAATAGCGACACACTTACGGCTGTAAAAAAATACCCGCCAACAATGGCAATAAAAAAACGCGATAAAACCGCTAATTCATAGCTAAAGCGTTGCATAAATTGCCATAACATAGAAAAAACGGGTTTGGGAAAGTCTAAAAGACGGTTGGTGGCCTGCATAAACTGCAAATTCCTTTTAAACATAGCTAAAAAAAGATGGCGATATTATAACGCCAACAAATACAAAAGATAGTAATTCTTATTTGTATTTGAATGCAGTAATAGGCATTTAATTGAGTTAGTTAAATAGTGATCTATATAAAGATTAAAAGTCAGCTATAAAATAACCTATCTAAGTGAATGCTTACTCTGGATGCGTTGCTGTTACCGGCTAAATACATAAAGACACAGTAAACACACGTCCGTGTATGAAATTAAAAGTTAAATAAAGCACTCTATTTAATAAGTTTTTCCATAGCCTTAACAGGTAATTTTGATATAAGAAGCTAATAATTAGAGACCTTTTAAGCTATAAATTTCTCTCAAATAACACTGGATCAGTATTTTACCAACAAGGCATAAAATACCGCTGGCATAAACCGATTTTTTACTAACTTATTACCAAAGAAAGCTAAAAAACAACCAAAACGATGAAAAAACAGGCTTGAAAAATTAAATTTTATACTTTTAAACCGACATGTTAGTAAAAATCTGATCTTTGATAAATGCAGTTTAATCCGTAATGATTTTAACTGGGAAGGTAACAATAGAGATACAACGCGTAAATTATGCTCAAAAAATAAACATGTCGCATAGATGTTGCAGCCACTTTATTTTACTACTTAAGCACAGGCCTCCAGCCATACAAAACTACAAAATGGTTCTGAAAGATTAAAAATAGTTTATAAACATCTATATAGATTCAACATAAGTTAAGTCACTATGACTATGCCTTAAAATAACTCCCTCTAGCGTTAAAATATAATTTACATCGGTGTTATTTTTCTTGTTGCATTTTGCTGGTCAAAATTAATAACTTCATATTGCTTATCTCTTTTAAAAAGCCTTAATGTTAACAAAAGATTTCATTTTGATAACAATTGTGTTTAAATCCGAAACAATGGACTGAGATAACCCTCTAAACTAATTTGCACGGAAGTAAAAAAATAATAATTTTTAAAAATGGAAAAACTATGAATAAAAAAATCTTTGCTGCTTCCGCTTTACTAGCAATCTCATCAACTTCTTTACATGCATCTAACCAAACATTTCAAGCAAGTGTAAACGGTTGGACTGAGCCTACTTTTGCAGAAGATAGCGCACTGCACTTTGGTAAAATTCGCTTATCTACAAGCTCAACCTGTACGATGGATAATGCTGGCGTTGTATCGGGTGACTGTGATGCGTCAGATGCAAACATTCAATTAGGTGGAATTACTGTATCTGGTTTAGCGCCAAATTCAGCAATGAATATTACTGTATCTGGAAGCACAGGCACTAACTTAACTTTTGCTCCAGTAACAACGGCTACAGATGGAACAACCAGTGTAACAACTGCTGACAATGTTGCGTCTCCTTTCACTACTGATGCAAGTGCAACAGATATTACCGTTAATGTATATGGTGATATGACCGTTGATTCTACACTGACAGCGGGCGCTGCTTACACTGTAGATTACACTGTAGATGTGTCTTTCCAATAAGACTATGAAAGCTGAGGCAATAGTAATTTACTAATTTAGTCTCAGTTTATTTTTTGCGCAATTGCGCATTAAAAATAAAATGTGTGGAGCATCGCGCTCCACTTTTTATTATCATGTTGTTGAGTTGTCCCATGATTCTTAAACTTTTTTGTTGGGCCGCCCTTTGCCTAACTCTTTTACTACCTGAAATTTGTAGTGCCAACCTTGCGCTGTCTGAATACCGTTTATACTTTGATGGACGTACTAAAAATAATTCACTACTTATCAGAAATACCTCTAATAAAAATCTCGATTTTAAACTTGTTGTTACCCATAAAGATATGACCGAAGAAGGAGCACTTATAGATGTTACTCCGCAACAAGTTGAAGGACGCTCTGCCAAAAACATGCTACGGTTTTCTCCACGTCGCGGCACTATTGCCCCAAAAGGGATGCAAGCTATCAGAATGACCGTTCGCAAAAAAGCTGAGCTTGCTGTAGGCGAATATAGGGCGGTGCTTAAAATCATAGCCTCTGAGTCACAAAACCCCGACATTGATGGAATAAGCATTAGACCTAAAGTTGCTTACAGCGTGCCTGTTATTGTTCGTCATGGCCAATTAGAGGCTGACTCAGAATTAATAAACCCGCAATTAATTACTCAAAATGGGCGTCCGACTCTAACATTTTGGCAAACACTCACAGGGAATCGCTCTGTGTATGGAAACTTTGAATTAGTCGATGAGAATAATGTAATGATTGGTGAAATAGCCAATGTGGCGGTTTATACCCCTTTATCACGTCGCAAGGTATACATCACTTTACAAGCCCCTGTGACAGGGCCTGTGACACTCAATTACAAAGAAAACGAGCTTTACGGCGGTAAAATCGAGTTAGCGATCCCTATTAATATCAAATAACAAATGCTACACATTAATGCCTTATACTATGGTATAACGGCTCGCTTGTTACTTTGTACATTACTGTTAATTGTACCCAAAGCAATCATCGCAAAGCAGTTACCGACTCTTTATCAATGGCCTATTGATGAGGAGTCTTTTGTGATTATAAATGTCAGGGTAAATGGGCGCTCAGTTGTCTCCGACTTAGAAGCTTACTACTCAAAATCAAATAAGTTGCTACTTCCCATAAGCGGCCTGAAATCGACCATGGGAATTAGCTTAAACGTGTCACAAAATACACTGTCTGCTAACGTTGACTCAAGTGAGCAGGTGCTGAATGCTGAGCTTTCCTCAACTTTAGCCCCCTCAGAAAATGTTTCATTGTGGGCTGTCGATGACTACGACCACTATGTTGATTTATCTGTTATAAATACACTTTTAAATACCGACTCGCGCTTTGATTACTCACTGATGCAGGTTTCATTTTCTAGTAACTTGCTTACTTATAATAACAACCAAGTAACGAGTGGTATTACAAAAAAAATTAAGTCCAAAGCACTGCAATACGACCACTTTATAGACGACCAATACCAAGCGCTAACCTACCCCGTGTCTGAATATTCGCTATCAGCAAGCTATAAATCGTCTAATAATCGTTATAAGGGACTACTCAGGCTTAATAGCTATTTTGACTTATTTCATCATCGAGCTGAACTACGATTCAACAAAAACGAAAACACCGCTAATACCTTTTTAAAAATAACTAAAGACTTTAACTTAAGTGAACAAGATCACTCACTGGCACGCATTCACTACCAATTGGGAGATATTCAATCCCAGTCAGATCAGCTTATTACTAGCTCAAACCAAGGCCGGGGATTTTATATTTCAAATGCTAACCCGCATTCGGCACAAAATTTTTCAACTATCACCATTGAAGAACCGGCACTACCTGGCTGGCAAGCAGAGCTGCATCGAAATGGCCAATTTATTGCCACGACTCAAGCTAACGACGAAAATTTGGTTCGATTTACCGATGTTGAAACTTTTTACGGCAACAATATCTTTGAAATTAAACTTTTTGGCTCACAGGGTGAGCAAATTACACGCACTCAAAAATATACAATAGGGCAAGACGCACTATCGCCCGGAAAAATAAGCTATCAGGTGGAGTTTTTAGAAACAGATAAAAGCTTTTTTAATCAATCCAGTAACTCCTCAACGGCGATGAGTAATGCCTTTAAAAGTAATCTCTCTTATGGCATTAGTGAGTTTATTACTTATGACGCTCAAATTACTCATTTGCAAACTGAACAAAATAACAGCAGCTATCTATCATCTGGGCTAAACACACTTACAGATCACGGCAGTTACCGTTTTTTAGCCACAAAACAACTCGATGCTGGCTATGCTTATTTTGCCGGTTTTAGAGGCCTACTTTCTAATAAACTTTATAACGATATTAATGTTAATGTTGAATACAGTGCCCTTAATAACTTTTCTAGCGCTTTATTTGTAGCAAAAGAGAACTCACTCAAAAATAGGCTGTCACTGAGCCTCAATGGCCGCACTGATTTTTTTAACTCCCTTAACTGGAATATGAGGTGGAACAATGAAGTACGTAAAAATACTAACACTAAAAATCGGTTCTCATTAGGCATCAATAAAAGTTATGTCGCAGGAACATGGTCAAGCCAACTATTTTATGATGACGATACAAATAACCTAATAAACCGGCTTTATTCTTCAATAGATATTGCCTCTTGGAAATGGACCAACACCTTAGATTGGCAGGCTAATAATGGCGCAGAACTCACTCGTTTGAGAAGTAGTTTACGCTGGCCACAAACACAAAGCACCTTTAATCAAACCCAGCTGACGTATCAGTCTAACTCTGCGGCAAGTACGCTTTTAAATCATCAATATACTTACCGCCATGAGATATTTAATATACAAGTATCAGGGCAAGTTGATAATCAAGGAGATTGGCGCTTATCTTTAGGCTTAAATGGCACATTTAGTTTTGATCATTTAGAAGCAGACTTTAACTTTGACACTCCTCGCTCATTAAATTCCGGGCAAATAGAAGTTAGTTCGTTCATAGATTGGAATGAAAATGAAATCTTTGACCAAGGCGATGAGCCAATTCAAGACGTTAATTTTACTGGCAACTACCTATGGCGAGATAAATACACCAATAATGACGGAAAGGTCTTGCTACCAAGCAGTTACGGTGGCCAGGTTTTAGATGTTAATTTACGCTCGTTGTCTAATCCTTACTTGCAGCCCTCTTTAGGAAAAATTAAAACATTGGCTCATAGAGGCGGACAAACCAAAGTAAATATTCCTCTAGTGGTCTACAACGAGGTTGAGGGGACTATTTATCTATCGAGCAATGAAAAGAGTAAACCTATCGCAGGACTCACGGTTGTAATTAAAGAAAAAGACGGCGAAAAGCATTATTCAACGGTCACTGAATATGATGGTTATTATTATTTCCCCAATGTTTCTCAAGGAAATTATATGCTTGAAATAGAAAAAAATGAGCAACTCTCAGAAAACATAACTATAAAAAATCTTCCTGAGCAGGTCATCACTGAAAAAAGCGGCGATACCATAATATTGCAAGATATTATTGTATACACAAATAACGCTGATACCTTAACTGAACAAGCTACAATAGCAGCTGAATCAAACCAACAAACACCTTATTTTGTGCAATTAGGCGTATTCAAAAAGTTTCAATCGGCACTTACTGTTGCGAATAAAATTGATAAAGCAGCCTATGCTTTGCAGTTATATAAGCATGAACGTCGTGATAGCTATTACCTCGTTGCAGGCCCATATAACAATGCAGCTAAAGCACAACAAACCATTAATGATGTTTATTCAATACCAGCGCTTCATGGTAGCTTTATGGTTGATGCAAGGCGATATGGCTCACCACAGTGGCGAAAAATAGGAGAGTGGAGCAATGTGGAAACCAAAAATACTGAGACTTATTTTTGCCAGTATGGTGCATATACCTCTAAAAAATCCGTTAACAAAAAACTGCTAAGAGAAAACCCATCACTGTTCATAGCAGTACGAGCAATAAAAGGTAAAGCCCACTATTTGATGCTGTCAGGACCTCATAATGCAAAGCAAACAGCTTGTGATACGCAAGTGATTAAACAAATAAAAGGGCTCACCACCGCGATAAAGAAACCTTGGCACAGCATTTTTACTATAAATCAGTAGTAAAGTACTGCGCCTGTGTTTTGCCATCACTGTTTAAATGCGACTCACATTTTATTTCACAACGCGCTCCCGCAGATTCAGCAACCCAAATCGATTGCGCGCTCTTTTTGATATAACACGCAGAATACAGAGCATCTTCTTTTTGCGCAGCAACAACAAAGCAACGCTGAAAATCACCCAAAGCTAATACTTTGATTGGATAAACTTGTTCTTGTGCAATTACACCAGCACTAAATGTTTGTGATGATTTAGCATAAACAGCAAATGAAATAGCGAGCATACACACCAAAAACATTAAAATAGATATTTGTTTCATATAATTAAAGCGAATTAAAAAGCAATATAGTAAGTGTAGAATAAATTAGTTTTTATGTGTTTATTTAACAAATATTAGACTGTAAATAGCAATGACCGCTTGATTCACCACAAGTCAATGTACTGATGATATAATACATTTTTTGCAAAAAGAGCGGGGACTATGTTAACTATTTCAAATACCGTAACCATAGATGAATGGGAAGTAGAGCTCAGCGCTATTCGCTCACAAGGTGCAGGCGGGCAAAATGTTAATAAAGTAGCCAGTGCTATACATTTACGCTTTGATATTAATCGCTCTAAATTACCTGACTTTTATAAAGAACGATTACTTGCTTTAAAAGATTCAAGGATCACCAAAGAAGGGGTATTGGTTATTAAAGCGCAAAGCCATCGCACCCAAGAGCTCAACAGAGAAGATGCGCTAAAACGGCTAAAAGATTTAATTTTAAGCGCGACTAAAGTTAATAAAGCACGCCGTGCCACCAAACCTAGCCGTAACTCACAGCGTAAACGCATGGACAAAAAAACCAAACACGGCCAAACCAAAGCCCTACGCGGTAATATCAAGCTATAACTTAAGTAATCTAAACTCTGGATAATAAATCTATCTCAAGCAGCTATTTTCAGCGCTAACTGCGTTGCATTTACTTGCAATAGGCTAGTATAAAAAAGGCTGCGAATGCAGCCTTTAATTTAATCATAAGTATGATGGCGGGTGACGCTAAATCGGTTGAGGATTCGATGCACTACATACACTGCACTTAAGCTTACTGTTACTGCAACAGCCACCGAGCTAAATCGATACAAAGCACTGTATATTAAATCTTGCCCTGGGCCTAACGACTGACCAAATAAAATGCCAAACGTGGTTAATACCCCAAACCCAACACCCGGTGGACCACCACCTAAAATATGAAAACGACTGAATATAAAAGACAAAATCCATAATATAGCCACCGGAAAAAGCAAAACGTCGGTATGATTATACAAAAACAACTGCGAAACCAAAGCAGCATTACAGCCTATCAGTGTACCAATAATACGTTGCCAACTTGCGGTGCCCGCTGCCTTAAAACACAACGAAAACAAAATTAAAATAGACGCCGCTTGCGCCGAAATTGAATCTTGTAAATCAAGTACCTGAAAAACTACGAATGATAAAGTCGCAACGCTAGCGCATAGCAACACCTCGTGACGAATACTTTCTTTGTCCTTGTGTGGCACAGCGCGCATGGGCCGCGCTGTCACATCAGGAAACAAACCATGCATCAAGAGCGCAATAATAATAGTAATAAAAATAGCCATACCATTACTTAAAATAAGCGGGTAAATGCTGCTTGCTTGATCAACATGGCTGGCAAAGTGCAACTGAATCGATAAGCTCACCGCACCTAACGCACCAAATAAAAACGCGCTGCCAGAGCTCATTAAGTAAAACAATATACAAAAGCTGGCAAAAATAATGAGCGTCATTAACACCGGCAAGTGTGAAAATAAGCCCTGCAAAACAAGCACAATAAACGCACTGTAGGCAGCACTGGCAACAAATTGACGGATCACACCTTTGTTAATACTTGGCACTAAACCCAGTAATAACATAGGGTAAACTGTAAAAAATATCCCATTTGGCCAATTCATTAACTTACATAAAGTAAAACCAATAGTGCAACCACCGGCAATCCGCAGCGCTTGGCGTAAGCCATTTGAATCGAGTTGTGGCGCTTGGCTAACATGTTGTGTCATTACTCGCCCCACTAATAAATGTAATGTAACCAACTAATAAAGCGGATCTGTACTGACCCCAACCATTGACCTATTGCCGATTGTGGGAGTAACTGCACGGTGGCACGCGCACCACTGGGCATATTATTTATAAGCTGAGTGTTATTTGGTAGCACTAAATGAATACGCTGGCGCTGAGCGTCACGAACCCAGCGGTTGCTGGTTTCGGTGGTGCTAAGTAATCCATTCGCACTAAGTTGCCCGTCACTGACACCGGCCTCAAAAGTTTCAATTTTAGCGTCGAATACTTCACCAGGTCGGCTATCAAACACTACTTTTGCTAAACTCCCAGGCTGCATATTTAATAGTGACTTTTCACGAAAATCAGCCACTAAATCTGCTTTTTTTGCCACAATAGCAAGTAATGGCTTACCCGCAACCGCATAGGAACCCTCAAGTAACTGTAAATTAGCCACTACACCATCGCTTAAAGCACGCACTTGTGTATAGGATAAGTTAAGCTCGGCTTGCGCTAACTGATTGGCCGCATGGCGCAGCGCTAAATTATTTTGCCCCGAGTCGCCACGCGCTAAAACAGCTTCAGCAAGCTGTGCTTCAAAGGCAGCTAAATTAGATTGACTTGCTGCAAAGTTAGCACGAATGCTTTCAAGCTCTTGCTCCGAAATAGAGTTTTGTTTGTAAAGTGTTTCGCCACGCTTTTTTAATAGCTGCTGCTCATGCAATTTAGCGTTAGCTGCACTTATTTGTGCCTCCAACGCTTTTACATTGGTATCAAGGCGTTTATTTTGTAGTTTGGCATCATCAAGCGCGAGCTGTGCTTGTTCAAGTGCCAGCTGATAGGTGTTTTTATCTATCTCAAATAATACATCACCCGCTTTAACCGCTTGGTTATTACTGACCAAAACATCGGTAACACGGCCATTTATTTGCGGTGATATTTGCACAACCGGATGATAAACCCGTGCCTGTGGCGTAACCGGCAACCATACATCGGCAACAATATAATAAAAAAAGACAACAATAAAACCAACAAGCGAAACTTTAACGTAGCGGGCAAATTTTTGATCAGGTGTCATACTTATTTATCTCCAGATAAGCTTGCAATACAACGCCGCGCGTTTTCTTCCATTTGCACTAAACTGTGCGCCATACCATCAAGTTGCTCAGTACTTAAACCGGCATATAAACGCTGTTTAATATCGCTTGTTAGCTCTTTTAAGTGTTCTAATAACTTTATACCCTCATCGGTAAAGTACAATTTTTTACTACGTTTATCGTGTTCATCAACTTGTCGAATAACCAGATTTTGCTGCTCTAATTGCTTAATGGTGCGCGTTAATGAGGGCATTTCAATACCTAAACTGGTCGCCAACGCTTGCTGTGTTGCCCCTAAAGGTAAATGATGTAAGTGGATCATTGCCGTCCAGCGCGACTGAGTTAAACCTAAGGGTTCAACCGCCACTGTCACCGCTTCTCGACATAAGCGGTGCACTCGACCCATATTGCCGCATAAGGTTAAATCGAGTGTTTCATGAAAAGGAATAGTGCTACTCATAGGAACTCTTACTTGTGAATATACGGCAAATTTTAGCATTAGTTAGCAGGCTAAGTAAATATTTGGCATTTTAACTTCACGTAAATAAGTATTATTTAGATAAATAGTGTACGGCAAGCTTATCTAAGAAAGTATAAAGCTTATTGTTCATTTCACTATAGTCATGACTTAAGAGCTTTTCGGGATTTTCTACAAAGCGATGGTTTTGGGCATTGCTTAAATCATCGTTGGCAATGAGGAGGGTAACCACCTCGGTGGTCAGTTCCATGTGACATTGAAAACCAAATACTAAATCGCTATAAGCGACTATTTGCCTTGGACAACCTTCGCTATAGGCAATAATACTGGCTGTAGTAGTCAGCCCTGGCATATCGTTATGCCAATGCCCCACATTAAGCTCACTGCCAAAATGGCTAAATAACGGATGATTCAAACCTGCATCAGTGAGGGTAATCGCAAACTTACTAATTTCCTTTTCTGGACTAGGTTGATAAGCCGCGCCTAACGCTTCACCAATTAATTGCGACCCCAAACAAACGCCCAACTCTATTTTGTTTGCCGTGATCATGCTGGCAATAAAGGCTTGTTCTTTTTTGCTATCAAAATAGGCGCATTCTGCAAGCTATATAGCGGGCGATTGTGGCCCACCCATTACAATTAAAAAGTCTATATCATCAGCATGTTGTGGTAAGTGTTCAGCTAAATAAATACGGTTTAAGACAGCGTATGACCATTCATTTTAGCCCAAGCTTCATAAGCGCCTGGCGCTTCAAAATGTTCATGAATAATAAAGTGAATGTGCATTATCGCTTCCTTAAAATATTATCTTTTTAATAAGTAATGGCCACCGGATATAAGTGACCATGTAATAGCAATCAAAAATTAAGTAAATTAGCTGGAGAGTATTGATCTGTCAGCACCTTAGTATCACTTGGCCAATCTTTACCATCTTTGGTGAAAAACATACGCTGGCTAATTGCCTTTATATCTACGTCATAAGGAGCAAGTAACGGAGCTAGCTGCGTCACCCGCTGTGCTATTTGTTGCTCTGTAGGGATATTGCTATAACCAGCCAAAATAATACGATTACTGTTATTATTGGCTGTTACATTAATAAAATCGCCAAATACCGCATGATAGGTTGCCGACTCATGTTCATAGAGTTTACTTGATGAAAACGTGTTAGCAGCCACAATTCCGCCTTCGGCTAATACGCTTTTTATCTCTTCAAAAAACTCTTTTGTGAGTAAGTGCTCAGGAATGTAGTCGCCATTAAACGCATCCAAAATAATCCAATCAAATTGCTGTTTTTTAAGCGCCGCACGTTTAATAAAAATACGCCCGTCTTGCACTTTAGCAGTTACGTTATCGGTTTCTATAAAGTTAAAATAATCGCGCGCCACTTTAATTACCGCAGGGTCTATTTCAACATTTTCAATGTGTGCCTTTGGGTATAGCTCATGAATCATATTAGAAAGCGTACCGCCACCTAAACCAATAATGAGCACTTTTTTAGGGTTATCAATCAGTAACAAACTAGAAAAAGCCAGCTTAGTGTAGTTAAACACGAGTTTTTTAGGGTCGCTAATGTACATGCAACTTTGGCTGCTTTGTCGGGTTTTTTCATCAAACTTTAAACAGCGTAAATCGCCAGTTTCTTCAACGAGTAAATTTCGATATAAAGAGCGCTCTTTATGCACCACATTACTCATACTATGAGCTGAAAATAGCAGCGCCATTATACTAATAAACAATAATTTAAGCTTGTGCATAAACGACCTCTCGCACTTTAAGTTTATCAAAGCTAATAGCAATTAGCCCAAGCGTGCCTAACACACCAGCAAAACCTAAAATAATGGTGTTAACATCAAACGCCAGTACCATATAAAAAGAGGTAATAATGGTGCCCAGCGCACTGCCTAAGGTACTTACAAAATAAAGGCCGCCAGCCACTTGGCCGCTGCGCTCACTATTGGTAACCAGCAAACGTACAGAGTAGGGCGAGATCATGCCTAAAATAATGGTGGGTATAAAAAATAACGCGGTTGAGGCGAGTAACGAGCCGTAGCGGCTGTCTTCAATATGCGAAAAAATAAATGCCATAATTGGCTCAGCAAACAAAGCAATGGGCACCACCATAATACTGGCAACTAAAAAGATTAACCCATATTTGGTCAACGAAGGATGACGAATAGACAGCTTCCCTCCCAGTAAATACCCGAATGATAAGCTAAGCATAAATACCGTAATAATACTGCCCCAGATATGTACGCTACTGCCAAAGTAAGGCGCTAAAATGCGCCCACCTAACAGCTCTATTCCCATAATACTAAAGCCACTGCTAAAGGCTAAAAAGTAAATTAATGCATTTGTTTTTGTTAACATTATATTGTTCTTATTGTGTTATTTTTATCCATCTTAACGTGATAGCTGTATAGCCGCTAGTGTAAAAATTAGACGCACACATAGAGCGCAAAAAAACATTTTGTTATAAAGTAACACATGCTATAGTTTTAGTTATAATATAACGTTACCAAAAACATTTTATGAAGTACTCATTAATTTACTTAGCCTGCTTAAGTGCAAGCGCACAAAGCATTGCCCAAAATCAACCAATAGAGAAAATTGCGGTTACATATAAACAAGCTTACCGAGGCGATATTCCTCAAAAGCAAATGCCACAATCAATCGAAACCCTCGATAACGCGATACTTGATCAAAAAGGAATAACTCAATTACAAGATGCGCTGGACTTTTCTGCCAGTATTTCACGTAAAAATAACAGTGGCGCATTATGGGATAGCTTTTCGATTCGTGGATTATCGGGTAACGAAAACATGCCATCGGGTTACTTAATTAATGGTTTTAGCGGTGGGCGCGGATTCAGCGGCCCTCGTGATGTATCAAACATTGAGTACATTGAAGTATTAAAAGGCCCAGGCTCCGCACTTTATGGCCGCTCAGAGCCCGGCGGTACAGTTAATATCGTGACCAAAAAACCTCAGTTTGAGCAACAGGGTGAGCTAAAGCTCAGCTTAGGTCGTGATAATTTTAATCGCGTTGAAGGTGACTATACAAACGGCATTAACGATAACACTGCATTTAGAATAAATGGCGCATGGCAAGATAGCGACAGCTACCGCGATGAGGTGTACACCCATAAAAAGGTGGTTACACCATCGATTTATCATCAAATAAACGCTTCAACCAGCATCACTTATGAATTTGAATACGTTGATTTAGCCCAGCTATTTGACCGTGGGGTTGTTGTACTTAATGATAATTTTAATACTGTCCCTAACTCGCGCTATTTAGGCAATCCAAACGATGGTGACACGCAAGTATATTCTCGTGGTCACCAAGTGACTTTAAATCATGATATAAACAATGAATGGTCACTCGTTGTAGGCGCAAACTACCGCAGCTCTACACTAACTGGGTTTTCGTCTGATGCTGAACTTGCACCCTCGCGCCAATCATTATTCGATGATGGCCGCACACTTACCCGCCAACAGCGCTACCGCGATTATGAAGTTGATGATACCAGCCTTAAATTTGAGCTAAGCGGGCATTTTGATACCGCAGGAATTACCCATCATTTATTAATGGGAGCCGATGCATACAAATACGACTTACGCACTGGACTTTATCGTTATCGCGGCGGTAACGGCACCTACACAATTGATATTTATCAACCTAATTATAACGTTGCGCGTCCTGAAGTAGGTTTACTCTACGAAAACAACGAACAACAAGATGCTTATGGTATATACGTTCAAGATCAAATGGATCTGACTGATAAATTTAAGCTATTAGTTGGCCTTAGGTTCGATAGCGTAGATCAAGACATTTTAGAAACCAAAAGTGCTGTGCTTTCAAGTAGCTCACAGAGCCAGGTAAGCCCGCGAATAGGCTTATTATACGAGCTAAACAACGCTGTAACCTTATACAGCAGTTACTCTGAAGGCTTTTTACCATTAAGTGGCACAGATGCAAGTGGCGACCCATTTGGCTTTGAATACAGTGACTCATTTGAAGTAGGCGCTAAATTTAGCTACCAAGGCATAACGGGAACCCTAGCATTATTTGATGCCACTAAAAGTAATATGTTAGTAGCCGACCCTGTAAACGTTGGTTTTTCAGCGCCTATTGGTAAAGCAAACAGTAAAGGTGTTGAACTCGATTTAAGTACTTACATTACTGATGATACAAAGTTTAATTTATCTTACGCTTATATAGATGCCAGTACGGCAAACGACATAATAAATGCTGATTGGGGCGTGCCAATAAAAAAAGGCAGCCCATTAGTCAATGTGCCTAAAAATAACTTAAACCTAACGCTTAGCCATCAAACAGCCTTGCTTGGTAAAGAGCTTGAGCTAGGGGCTAGTTATCAGTACACCAGTGAACGATTAGGCGATGCCGCCGATTTAACATTTAACTTACCGAGTTATCAACTAGTTGGTATTTTTGGGCAGGTAAACTTAACCGAGCGCACCAAGTTAAATATCAGTGTTAACAATATTTTTGATGAAGAATATGCTCAAAGTAGCTACAACGCATTATGGGTTTACCCCGGTGCGCCTACTCAATTTAAGATGTCATTGGCCTATCAATTCTAACAATTTCATAGTCCCGATTAGCTATTTTAACGTCTAGTTATTTATAGTTTTTCATCCAAAGCGTCTTAATGTAGTGGTTAAGGCGCTTTTTTATTTTTTTGTATAATACATAGCCGCTGTTAACCCCCTTTACAGTCACTTTCATATCATAAAATAGCTGTCTGCATTATGACATTTTAGGTACGCTGTATTATAAAACATGTTATAAATATCACACTAAAATACAGCGACTCCGGTTAGATTTAAAGGACAAAAATAAATGGATACAAGCAGCAATAATAGCTCGTTAATTATTTTTCTTATTTCTGCATGTTTATTGTTACCATTCCTAGAAAGCATGCACGGGGGAGCGCTATGGGGGTTAAATTGGCACTCACCACGGCTTATGGATACATTAAGCCATAATCTACTTTATATAAAATTAGTGTTGGTAATTACGGGTTTAATACTGCTTTTCACCAAACCTAAAAAAATTAAAAGCATAATTAAAAATAAAATAGCCCAGTGGTTGTTCTATATCATTCTTACATTAGTCGGTGTAATACAAATTCCTTTTTTGTGTTTAGGGATTTTAGTCAATGGTTCTTCATTATCAACGCCTGATTATATTCACAAACAAAACACGTTTACTGATCGTACTATTTATATTTATACCGCAGACCCTGGGGCAATGGGGAAAGCCTATCATTATGCGTATTTAAATTGCCCGCTAGCATTTGGCCGTTATGAGCTAAAGCGAATTGCTAAACTCAATTGGATGCGCGAATACACGTTTTACATTGAAAAGAATAATCTGATAGTAATTGATAAAAATTCTGATGGTTTAACGCATACTTTTGGTATGAGTGATGTAACCTGTTCGAGCTGATACCTCCTTTTTATAATTAGCTTAGGTTTCTCGTGTTGAATACGCATGCCATAAGTGCCTTTAGTAAACCAATATTGATTTAAACGCACTCTTTTGAAAATGTATGCATAGTGCTATTGAAATATATGAGCAGTACAAAAATTATAGAGACGTAAACCCCCTTTACACTATGGTGCAATACGCAGTGTTTTCTAGTGCTTTATATACCAATCAGCTTAAACATAAAAAAATTCAATCCGTTAAATTATTCAGATATTTATGCCGATTGGTATATATACAACTTTTAATATTAATTAAAACTGATAGCTTATCCGAGCCGAAACATTACGTCCTGGTTGGCTATATTGGCTAAAATCAGTACCTTTGGATTGACCAGCAATAAGTTCAAACGGTACGTACTCTTTATCGAGTAGGTTAAGTAAACCTACATTCATTTGCCATGCTTGCCACTGATAATTTGCATATAAATCAACAACACCATAACCGTTACCTTGTGTTGTTTTATTACCATTAGTATCAAGTACTACATCAGACTGCGCCTTAGCTAAACGCCAAGCAGCGGTCCAATTAACATTGCCAAACTCAGTGCTTACTAATATAGAACCATTTAACGGGCTAATACTAGTGAGTGGCTGGTCAGAATCTTTGTTTTCACCATCTACGTAAGCAACATTGGCTTCTAATAAAATATCGTCGGTAACATACATAGCAATACCAGCTTCTACACCGCTGATCTGGGTTTCGCTAATATTTTGATATTGGTAAAATGTTTTATTTACATTAGGAATATAAGTTGGTTCAACACCCGCGATTGTTGTTTCGATAAAGTCATCATAGGCAGCATAAAAAGTACTTAGATTTACACTAATATCGCTACTTGCGTATCTTAATCCGATCTCGAATGAGTCACTGCTTTCAGGGTCTAAATCTGCGTTTGGTAATATTTGATAAAATGGCTCAACACCATGGCTTTGATAAGCTTGGTCATGTGGCGGTATTTTAAAGCCTCGAACATATTGCCCATACCAAGATAAATTATCGTCTACCTGATAAATCACACCCAGCTTTGGTGAAAACGCAGACTCGGTAATATCATCAAGCTCGATGTCAGCGTATAGCGCATCTTTTTTTGCTTCAAGTGCATAATAATCGTAACGAATACCCGCAACTAACGACCAATCAGTCTCATTAAATTTAATACTGTCTTGCATATATACACCAACTAAAGAAGTATCGGCGCCAGGAAATGCTTTTTGTTTTTCATTCGTAAAATCAACAGTACCATCATTTAATACACGGGTTTTTAAGCGTGGTCGAGTAGTATCATATAAATCAATATCTACTCCATAGACAAATTCATGCTCGGTATTTACTCCTTTAACTTCCTTACTAAATACCGCTTTTAAGCCTAAAATATCTTGTTCAAACCCGTAGTCATTATAATCGATGTAATTTCCAGCTGCGGTTATTTGGTCACTTTGTTGCTCGTATCGACTATAAGATAGTTGCCCATACCATTTATCAAATATAGCGGTTGCCATATCTGAATCATAATCGAGTGCAAATGAGATATTTGTGTCTTCGTCTTCGATTTCTTGAATGGATGGAGTGATTACTTGTTCTGTCGCTTGATTAAAGTAATCTAAGGTGTATTTAAGGGTGCGTTTTTCATCAAGTTTTTGCTCAACTTTAAGCAGCAAAGCGTCCGAGCGGGCATCGTAACCTGGTAAATCTTCAACGTAATTTTGTACTTCTTCACTATCGCGATGGCTATAAACAGCGCTAATAGCAAAGTCACCTAAATCTTTTGCTGCTGTAATATCAGCAGCAACCTGATTACTTTGGCCTTGGTAGCCTAACGCTACTTTTACCAAGCTTTGTTGATCCACTAAATAATCACTCGGGTCTTTAGTTGTTATTACTACAATTCCCCCTAGTGCATCAGAACCATATAGCGATGATGCCGCCCCTTTTGCAACTTCAACTTGTTTAACACCCGCAACATCAAAGTAGCTTCGACCCACTAAATAACCGCCGCCGCCAGCGTAGCCATCGTTTGTGCGTCTTCCATCTTTAATAAAAACAACTCTGTTGCCACCAACACCTCGTACAGTTAATGTTTGCGCGCCTGCGCCACTGCCAGTACTTGAGATACTTGGATCGTATTTAAACATCGTTTGTAAATCTACAGCGAGTTGACGCTCAATATCTTGTTCGGTAATAACCGTTACTGAGCCAGTCACATCTTCTAGCTTTTGTTCAAAACGAGAGCCACTAACCACAATATGATCGTCAATAACATTTTCGGCCAGTGCGCTACCAGAGCTAATTAACAAAGAGGCTAATGCTGTAAATTTAAAAGAAAAGGGATTCATCTCCACTCCAAATGATAATAGTTATTATTTACTTTTAAATGGTACAACTAACCCAAAACAAGATCAATTGATTATGATAATCATTTCCATTTAGATTAAAATAGTTATAATACTAAAAAATAAAATCGGAGTTTGTTATGAAGTACCTAATTTTTTTTCTGGCTTTAGCCACTCAATCAGCACTCGCGAAAGAGCGTATGATCAGTGCTGGCGGCACATTAACTGAAATAATCTACGCATTAGAAAAGCAAAATAGTTTAGTAGCGGTTGACCAATCAAGTATGTATCCGCAACAAGCAACACAGTTGCCACAGGTAGGTTACTATCGAGATTTAGCCGCTGAGGGAGTGCTTTCAATGCGCCCAACTACGTTACTTGCACTTGAAGGTGCAGGAAGAGAGCAGGCGCTAAAGCAAATAGAAGCGACCGGAGTGAAGGTTATTCACTATAAAAAGCCGACATCTGTAAATGAACTGCTTGCGCTAATTAAGCACCTTGGTAGTGATTTAGATGCAAACCTAAAAGCTCAAAACCTAATTACTAAAATAAAAAAATCGTTACCTACTAAAGCAAAAACACAGACTCACAACGCTTTGTTTTTACTTTCAGCTAATGAGCGTGGGCTCGTCGCAGCAGGACAAGAAACGGTGCCCAACTTACTGTTTAACTATGCGGGCATTACCAATATAGCTGCATCGCACTCAGGCTTTAAAGCAATTAACAGTGAAGTGCTGGCTGTAAGTCAGCCCGATTTTTTAGTAGCGCCAGCTCATGTTGTGCAAAGCCTTGGTGGTAAACAAGCCTTTTGTAAACAGCCTACACTTCGCTTATTAAAAGCAGCGCAAGAGTGTCAGTTACTGGTCATGGACAGTTTACTTTCACTGGGCATGTCGCCGCGTATTGCAACTGCGATTCAAGCATTGCATGAGTATAAAACACGCTTATGAGCACGTTAACTTTGAATCGTTTTAACGCCATAACACTCAGTAATCCGCATAAGTGGATGCTATTAAGTTATGGCTGCATTTTTGCTTTAGCATTACTTAGCATAGGCTATGGAGCTGCAGGGTGGGATTGGCGCTTAGCGATTGCATGGCTAGCCCCTGAGCATTTTAGTCAATTTGATGCGCTACAAATCAATGTGGTTACACAAATACGCCTGCCTCGTTTTGTCCTTGCTGTGATGGTGGGTTTAGTACTTGCACAAACAGGGGCTGCAACTCAAGCGCTGTGCCGTAACCCGCTTGCCGATCCCTCAATCATTGGTATAAGCGCAGGCGCTGCAATGGTCGCGGTTGCTTTTATTGCCCTTAGTGCACAATTTAATTTTAACGCTCAACACTACTTACCTTATGCCTCATTTTTGGGCGCATTATCAGTAACCTCGCTGGTATATTTAGTCTCAAAACAACAAAAACAAATTAATATCAATACGCTTATATTAGTCGGTGTCGCTATTAATGCATTGGCATTTGCTGTTATTGGGTTATTAAGTTTTTATGCTGATGACAGCGCACTGCGGTTAATTAACTATTGGACCATGGGCTCATTAGGCGGTGCGAGCTGGGATAATATAAAACAGGCGAGTCCTTTACTTTTACTGAGCGTTATCGGGCTATGGCGATTAAAAGAGCCAATGAATCTACTTCTTATCGGTGAATCACAAGCTCAATACTTAGGCGTCGATACCAGCAAGCTTAAATTATACGTCATTATATTAGTTGCATTGGGCGTAGGTGCGGTGGTTGCGCTAACAGGTTTAATTGGCTTTGTTGGTTTAGTTGTCCCTCACATCACACGCCTCATGGTTGGCCCACACTTACGGAATATGCTGCCACTTTGTATGCTTTTAGGTGTGATTGTGTTGCTACTTTCAGATTGGTTAGCACGCTTGGTTGTTATGCCTGCGGAGCTGCCGATAGGCATTATAACGGCGTTACTTGGCGCTCCACTATTTATATATTTAATCATTAAAAATAAGCGAGATTGGTCATGATCACGTTTAACAACCTCAATATAGGCTTTAACACGCATCGTGTTTTAGAGGGTATTAGCGGCAATATCCAAGCAGGACAACTTGTCGCTCTGATAGGCGAAAATGGTGCAGGTAAATCAACCTTACTGCATACTTTGGCAGGCATGCATCCCTTTGAGGGAGATATACTATTTAATACCAAGCCTTTGCATTCATTTTCTAAAGAGCAATTAGCTAGCAAGCGCGCTGTAATGATGCAAAGTAACCATGTTGGCTTTGATTTTAGTGTATTTGAACTCATTGCTATGGGTCGCTATCCCTATACAGAGTCTCTTAAAACACAAGCCAATAAAGTGCAAAAATATGCCTCACTTATGGATTTAACCCATTACCTAACACGTCGAATGAGTGCGCTTTCGGGCGGCGAACAGCAGCGTGTTCATATGGCGCGCACATTAGCCCAGTTAGATGCTTTTACTGCGCAAACGGAGCCTAAATTAATGTTGCTCGATGAGCCAACATCAGCGCTAGATATGCGTCATCAACACACTTTACTTAGCTGTGTTAGAACCTTTGTAGAGCAAGGAAACAGCGCCATTATTGCTATACACGATCTTAATTTAGCAAGCCTTTATGCAACCAACGCTATTTTATTACACAACCAAAAAGTGCTGCAAAGCGGGTCTATAAATACCGTTTTAACAGCACAAAACTTACAACAAATGTACGCCATGAAATTGCACGTTAACCCTCATCCTTATAACGATGCGCCCATGGTTTTTTCTCAACGTCAGGAGTTTTCATGAGAGAACAAGCATTAAACGACGCACGTACGCTCGTTTTTAAAACCCATGCCGGCGTAATGTCGACCATTTCAAATAATTTACGCGGCTATCCGTTTGGCTCTGTTACACCTTATATGTGTGACGAACAAGGCCGCATCTACTTTTTTATTAGTGACATAGCTCAGCACACCAAAAACCTAAAACAGGACTCACGCATGAGTCTGACTATTTTTGATGCCGCCGATTATGGCGATCAAAACGAACATGGGCGAGTAACACTTGTAGGTGATGGCTCTATTGTGACAAAGGATCGATGCGAAGTACTACTTGATAAATATATAGCTTTGTATCCTGAGGCTGCAGGCTATCGCAATGCGCATGATTTTCAGCTTTGGCAATTAGATGTAGTCCGTGTACGTTATATTGGCGGCTTTGGAAAAATATTTTGGCTTGAGCAAAACGAGTGGCAAGCTCAGCCTAAAAAGTGGGATGAAAGCCAGCAGCAAAGCATGATCACTCATATGAATGAAGATCATCAAGATGCCATGTCGCTGATATTAATGCAGCACTACAGCGTAGCTGATAACACCCCAATAATGAGCGGCTTATTATCAACAGGCTTTTATATACAAAGCCACAAGCGTAATTACTTTATTAATTTTGCGAACGAGTGCGATAGCCCATTAGCCGTGCGAAAAGCACTTGTAGCCTTAACAAACCAAGCTCGAAGTAACTAAACTAAATACATGACGACATAGCTAACCTGAGCCCCGGTTAAGAGATTCAGCAACTATGTCGTTATTTTATAAGCAAGCTGTTTGCTCACCTCGCTTGCCTAACGCTTTAAATGCCGCTTGTTGATGTGCTTTTTGCACATAGCGAGCAGGCAAAGCGTTAACTTCTAATTGATAACCATTTTGCTCAGGTTGTACCTTTGATACTGGCGATATCCATACAACATTAAGCTCTGGGGCAATTCGCTTAATTACCCGCGCTATGCCTTCACCATTTCTCACATGAAAGTCACCGGCTAAATGTATAACCTGCGTGCCCTTATTTTGACTAATATAGTTAACGATAGACTCAGCCATGGTTTCGTCCCAAGTAACTTGCGCGGCGTAAAGTTTTTCGTTTTTACTCGCCGTTCCATGATGCATAGATTGCATAAAGCGCTCTTTATAAAGGCTTGGAGAAATATCTATCTCTTTTGCAATAAAACTGCGCTGCTGTGCGTCGAGCTTATTAATATAATTAATACCTTGGCGACCAATACAGGTAACAATATGCTTAGGCGCATTTGCAGCTATTACATCGCTATTTTGCATCTTCGCCAATTCCACTAACGCACGATAATCACTCTTATAATTAGGCCAAGCCTTAGTGTTATCAATTAAGTATTGTTCGCCACTTTTACTCTCAAGGTAAAGGTTTAGTGTTTGCTGATCAGCGCGGCTAAATTGCTCAAGCGATAAGGCAATAGGCTTATTTTTTGTGCTTAATTGCTGAAACAGCTCAGCCTGAAATAAGTGCACACCGGGGTGTGTATGCCACTCACCGACTAAAACAACATCGGCATTCAAAAGCGTGGACTCTGACAATATTGAATTAACTCGCTGGCCCTTTGCATTATAAAGCCCGTAATTATACAAGGATGAACTTTGAGATACTGATACTGTGTTTATACTGCAGCCTGATAATCCACTGAGTAAAACAAGTGCTAAAAATGGTTTTTTCATATCGGTTTTTATAAAAATAAGGATCAAAACAATGACATTAGTATACACAACTAACTGCTTTAAACCCATAAACGCAAATAAAAACAATTATCATTTGATGTTTGAGAGTTTCTGTTTTACAGTCTTAAAAAATAAACATATATGGAACGTACCATGGCATTACCTTTTTTATGTGCTCGACACAAACAACATGTTTTATGTCAACCAGAACAAGCAATTATAGATATTCAAAATGCGCAGCTAAGTGGCGAAGCGCTGTTTAAACGATACCAATTTGCACAAGCATTGCCGTATTTGGGGTGTGCACTTGAAAGTGCGTCCTTATTAGCTCAAATGTATAACTGTGCAAATAACCAGCAAATCATACAAATTACCTCACTTACAGAGCGCCTTTATTCCACACTTCACTTTTTAGGCGAACAAAGTGCTGCGCACAATGCACTCATACAATCTATTAATCTGTTAAACGAGATATTGTATAGCGATGATGAATATCATGACTTAGCGCTTTCATGCATTACACAGCTAAAAAATTTGGCATTGCAACATCCTCCACATCTTACTAAGCACTAATTTTTATGACGATAAGCAACGCGCTAAACACAATTGGGTTAATTTTATATATTAATAATGGCTAACATATCTTCTTCGTCTTCATCTAGGCCAACTTCTTCAAACCCAAAACTTGAATAAAAATCTTTAGCAACAGGGTTTTGCGGGTTATAACAAATCTCGATTTGTTCAAGCTTAGAAGTCGTTTTAATCTCTGCAATTGCCATGGTAAGTGCTTGGCGGCCAATACCTTTATTTTGATGATGTTCATCTACCATAAAACGCCAAATAGAAACCTTTGTAGGGGTTTCTTGCACCCACATAAAAAAGCCTACAGGCTCATTATTTTGGTAAATAGCTTTACAGGTATGCCCAACATTATAATGAGACTCAACAAGCGACCACATATTACACGCTACATATTCTTGTTGCGCTTCGGTAACGTCTAAATCGCATACCTCTTCGTAATTAGCAGAGGTGACATCTTCCAATGAAATGTTCATTATTGTCCTTAATTTAAAACATGGAGTTATAAGTAGTTTTGTTTTATCACGTTATCAGCACTAATACATCTAGGCAACGTATTCTTTTTAGGCACAAAAAGCCGCAGTAATAAATACTGCGGCTTTTGTTTTTAGCTAAACTTTTTTAGACTAGCTAAGTTTAATAAGCACCAGCGCTGTATATAAGCTCATAACTATGGCTGTAAATCTCAAGGATGTTACCAAACGGGTCTTCCATGTAGATCATGCGGTACGGCTTTTCACCAGGGTAATAGTAGCGTGGCTCTGGCATACGTTTTTTACCACCTGCAGCAACAATACGATCCGCTAAGCCTTCTACATCTGGGTCTTGTACACAGAAGTGGAAGATACCGGTTTTCCAGTATTCAAAGTTGTCTTTAGGGTTTTCTTGGTCTTTAAATTCAAAAATTTCGACACCAATACGATCGCCTGTTGAAAGGTGCGCTATTTTAAATTTTTCCCAATTTGGACCAAATACATCGGTACACATTTCGCCAATTGGGCTGTTATCTTCAGTGATCACGGTAGGCTCCATTATGGTGTACCAGCCCATCACCTTAGTGTAAAACTCTACGGCTTTTTCAACATCCGGTACTGAAATACCAATGTGCGAAAAACTACGTGGATATGTATGACTCATAATAAATACTCCTACTTAACTATGTTTAGTTGATGGAGTTAGTTTACGAATTGACCAACATTAAGTAAAATTATCATTAATCATCATTTTGAGTATATTTTGTAATGATAAATCCTACATGGCTAAATACATTTTGTACTTTAGTTGAGGTAAACCATTTTACCCAAACTGCCGAGCGCCTTTATATGACCCAGTCAGGCGTAAGCCAACATATAAAAAAGTTAGAGCAGCAAGTAGATTGCGCCTTGCTTGAGCGCCACGGTAAACAATTTACGCTTACCGTTCAGGGTCAAAATTTATATCAGCAGGGTAGTCAGTTACTCAAAGAATGGCAGTTTTTAGAGCAGCAATTAAAAGATGATTCACCTTACAGCGGTTTAGTTAAAATACAGTCGCCAGGCAGTTGCGGGCTGCAGTTTTACAATCAACTATTAGCACTGCAAGTAGAGCACAAGGAGCTAATTATAGATTACCGCTTTGCTCCAAATACCAGTGTTGAACAAGCAGTGGCAAACCATAGTGCCGATATTGGCTTTTTAACTCAAGCACCTACTCTAAGCGAGGTAACCAGCCATAAAATAGGCCAAGAGCCTTTACTATTGGTAACACCGGCCGCAATAAAAAGCCCAACATGGAGCGCATTAAATGAACTGGGCTTTATTAGCCACCCCGATGCAAAACATCATGCACAGCTTTTATTAAGTGAAAACTACAGTGAGTTTGAACATGTTGATCAAATTAAGCAAACGGGGTTTTCTAACCAAATAAGTTTAATACTGGAGCCGGTAAGTTTAGGATTGGGTTTTACGGTTTTACCCGCACACGCAGTAAGTGCTTTTAATAAACCTGCGCTTATTAAAACGCATCATTTAACAAATCCAATTAGCGAAAATATTTATGTGTGCCATCACCGAAATAGGCCGTTAGCAAAGCGTATGCATAGCGTTATTGATGCGATAAAAGCAAGCTAGGGTAGCCAAAGCAGCGCCCGTAAAGCCCCTTTACAGCTTAAGCTGTACGTTTAGTTTTTTGCGTAATGTCTGTGAAGCTCTGTTTGCTTTTTAAATAAACCTTATGCACAGCAAAAGTCAGTAAAGTCATTAGTACCATCATACAAAGTGTCGGCCAAAGGCTGAGGGTATGATAACCAAGCGCCCCCATAAACCAGCAAATAAGTACCCATTGAATAACATAGAGCGCGGTTACATGTTTACTGGCATATAAAAGAGCACGTGTAATAGGGCCATTATATTTATCAGCAAAAATATACTGTATAGCCGCTAGGGCACATAAATTTAAGCCAACTAAATAGCTAATACCGCCGCCATTTAAATGGAAAAAGTTGCCAAACTGCCCTTTAAAATCAATGGCTAACCATATGCCGCCAATAACAAGTAAAGCAGCACCAAGTTGTGCACATACTTTGTATAAGTAATCGGCATTCTGTCGATTACTAAGGTATAAACGACCAAGTACATACCCCGTTAATATCGCACTTACCCAAGGAAAAACCGGAAAATACACCTGATAGTTATTAGCAAAAAACAAATCACTAATATAAGGTGAAAGCGTAAATTGTTGCCCCCTTACAAACTGGCTCAAAATTGCAATTGCAATGGCTAAAACCGCAATCCATGTTGTTTTCCAACGGGCAATATTAAGTACACCAAACAGCAATAAGCTAACTCCAGCCAGTTGTAAAATATCACCTGTTAACACCATAAATTGTAATTGCCCAGCACTCAAAGGGCTTTGCCAGCCATAAGCATTTATAAACGCCTCAGGCATGGTATTAAATACTTCAATAGGCAGCCAAAACTTGGCCGCATTCATTAAATAGGCAAGCAATAAAAGCTGTAAACCTCGCTTAATTAACAGTAAGGGTGTTTGCCTACGCGAAAGTGCCATAGACAGTCCCATTGCCACTAAAAACGAGGCAGTGCCTTTGCCAAGTATATGCACAACCGTACCAAATGCGCTTTCACTTTGAAGCGCTGTGGTGGCATACATCCATAAGGTATGCACAATAATCATAATGAAAACGCTCGCACCACGCGCAAGATCAATCGTTTTAAGACGTTGGTTCATTGGTTTTAATATCCTTTTTAGGGCAGGTTTGGCATTTGCTATAACCGGCTAAATAATAGCGGCAACAGGTTAAACGCTGGGGGTTTTCAGTAAATGGCGCATCAAGGCTAAAGTGCTCACAAATAAGGGTGTGTAGCTGACGATGGCAATTGTTGATATGTAAAGTAGTAGCAAGGGCTAAGCTATGAGCTCGCTCAATAGCACTACTTAATGAATCGAGTAATAACCGTGCTTGTTCTTTTTTACCCAGCGCGTAGTCGGTATTTACCCATTTACCAACTTGGCTTATAAAATGAGTAAACGCTTTGGTTTGCTCAGTTTTACCTACTAACACGTCATTATTCAGGTTAAAGCCACGACAATAAGCGCCATTTAGCGCTAACGGCATGTTAATGGGATCAGCCGTACTTTGCTTGCAAGCAAACCAATAGCAATAAGCGTAAATAGCTTGCCAGCAAAGCTGCAAATACAAATGCCGACTAATAAATTGCTTAGGCGCAGTAGGATACTGCGCCTTACAACGAACTGTTAAAGCGCGAACTAATAATAAGCTCGGTTTAAAAGTTCGTTGTACGGGTTGATGGCAATATAAAAACTGCGCAAGGGTAATCGGTTTAGCCATACAGCTTTGCCGATACGGGGTTGTTTAAGTTACCAGCAAACTCCAAACTACCTGCCGGATCGGTTAAATCAACCATTTGCTCATTATTACCCAGCTGTAAGCGGTTTAAACAAGAGTGAGCAAACTCATCACTAAAAAAGTCATACTCTTTAAATCGCTCATTTAAAGCAGGATTAGCATGTTGATATGCTTTAACACTTTGGGTAACACACTGCCAAAAGTCATGCTCTGTAATATGCTCTTCTCGCACTAAAATTGCTACTAAGTATCTAAAGAAACAGTCAAATATATCGGTAAATATACTTAACAGCTCAAGCTCTTTAGGCATAGAAACATGAATACGTTCAACCCCTGCAGGCAATACTTCAGTGCTATTAAGTAAAGCAACCTCTTCACCTATGTCTTTCATATACGCGCCCACTGGCACCGAATTTTTAAGCTTTAAAATGAGGTTTTCGCCGTGAGGCATAAACACTAATTTATGCGCGTAAAAACAATGTACTAGCGGAATTAAATAAGCATTAAAGTAGGCATGTAACCACTGCTGCGTGCTCAAACCACTTTGCGTTATCCATTCGCCCACTAAACTTTGGCCATTATTATCTAAGTGTAATAACGCTGCCATGGTGGTCAGTTGTTCATCACTATGTAAATTATGGTTTGGGTTTTCTCGCCATAAGCAGGCAAACATTTTACGATAGGGTGTATCTCCCAGCGCGCTTTGCTCAAACGTATGATGGGCATAACCTAAGGTGGCGTATTCTCTAAGCGCTGTAAAATTAGCGCCTGCGAGTTGTTGATCTTGGCTAACCTTAGCAAATACCCAATCGTTAATGGCAGGAGTCACCGCCATGTAAGCACGCGATAGGCCACGCATAAATCCCATATTTAAAATAGACAACGCTACTTTTAAATACGGTTTATGCGGGTGAGAGCAGTTATATAAGGTCCGAATTGATTGTTGCGCTTGATATAAATCGTCACCTTCACCTAAATACACTAATCGCTGATTTGCCAACTCATTTGCAAATACCACACTCAATTTGTGTTGGTACTGCCAAGGGTGAGCAGGAATGAGTAAGTAATCACCGGGGTTTAGGTTTTGAGCTTTTAGCGCTGTGTTAAACGCATCTCGAGTGGTTAAATCTAGTTCATCACTTATATGGCTTGGGTAATCGGCAAAGTATTCACTATGGGCAAAGTCGCATACCGTTTTATGCGCTGCTAACCACAGTACTTTAAACGGTTTGCCTACTTCTGGCGCATAACGTAAAAAGTCAGCTTTACTAAAACCAATGCGGCCATTATTAGCAACAAAGGCAGGATGCCCTTCACTCATTGCAGCTTCTATTTTTTGCAGCCCTAAATTAGCTAACTGCGTCGCTGTTAAAGTGTTATTTTCGCGCTTAAAGCACGCACTGGCTAAAGTGGCATTTAGCTCTTCAAGGTAGGTGGCAAGGCGCTTACCCGTTAAACCTAGCGCAGGCCCTTGCATACTAAAAAAGTGCAACACATCTAGCGGTTGAAGCTCTTCGTTAAGGTTGTAAAAGCATAAGCTTGGCTCATCTATATCTATATGATTCAGTGCCATAGCACGGCCATTAAAAATAAAATAACCGCCTTCAACATTCACTTTAAAGCCTTGCTTTGTTGTCTCTGCGGCCAATAAACGCTCGTGCACAAGCTCGGTGAGTGCTTTAGCTTGTAAATGCCGATTTGCCCATTGCCAATGTGGCTGTATCACGTAATCAGTTTGCAAAGGTGCTAACGAATCAGTAAATAGTTGGCTGTGCCTATCAAAGGCTGCTTTATTACAAAAGCCTAAATAAGCGGCTTTTTCGCCCAGTTGAATTTGCTGGGTGTGAACAAATCCCAAACGTTTATTTAACGTATGAATTTTACTATTAGCAATGTCGGGCTCAACCACAACACGGGCGGCACTGTTTTGAGCAAAAATACTTTGCAGCACGCACTGCATCATTTCAAAACTAAAATGGCGCTTAGGTGCCGTGTTAGGCACTAATAAAATATGCATACCCACATCATTCGGTTCCACCTCGTACGCCGCTTTCATTAAGCTTTCGTGCTCTGGGCTATAAAGCTCAACTAAAGCCAATAGGTTATTATTTTGCTCGATCACGTATGCCTGATGATGAGGCGTATCAATAATAGTTTGATACGCTTTAGTTATTTGTTGCTCGGTTTGCTGCTGCATCCCCCAAAAGTGCGCATACGGTTGCTTAAGCCAATCGCATATTGTTGGCATATCTGTTTGCTGTAATAACCGCATCGTTACTTTGCCGGAATGCTGTAGGGTGGTTACAAAAGATGAAAATACATAAAAACTCCAATAAATCTTAAAAACTAAGACGCTGAACGCGCAGTTCGAGCAACAGCCTTAACCCGCCAAAGCAAAATAAAGGCAAGGCTTGCAAAGCCAATGGCAGCAAAGTAAAACACAACCGTGGTTGAAAGATGCTCTACGCTCATACCCACTAGTAACGACGCTAAAATAACCCCTATATTTTGAGCAATGTGCACTTTGGCAAAGTCGCTGCCGTAATGTGCAGGCTCACTTTTAGCAAATAGCATTACCTCTAGTAGTACCATCACTTGGAATAGCGCAAAACCATATAAAACACGTGATAAAATCACTAACCACACCGACGCCTGCGCTTGTAAATAAAGCCCAAGTGCCCCCAAAATAAGTGCACATAACAAAGTGCTCGTGCGGCTTAATGTTGGCAGTGGTAAATGCTGCCTGAAATGGTTAAAAGCCAGCATAACAAGCGCTGCAAAAGCAGGAATGGCGTATACAACAGCGCTTTGCAAGGTGCTGCTTTGTGCGTTTAATGCTTGCCAATGAGTAGTAAAGAAGGGGCGAATTAAAAACGCGCTAAAATAAACCACCACACTTAAAAAGCAAAATTGCCAAATAAAATAGGGAATACGTTCTCGCGGTTTTTCAGTCGCTATTACTTGCTGATAAATACCTGTTTTTAATGAATACATTAAGTAGGCGCATAATAAAACCTGAACTAGGTCACCGGCACTACTAAGTAATAACGCATAGCGTGGCTCTGCTAAACTAAAGAAGTAACCACCAATTAAAGCGCCACCAATCGCACCAAAATGCATCAATACAGAAAACAAACCAATAATAGATAAATGCTTAGTTTGTTGCTCTAATCGCAGTGCAAATGGGTATATAAGTAGGTAACTTGCCTTTAGCACCAACATTAGTTGGTAGTAAATCCAAAACTCCCATACATTGGTCGCAAAGTAGCAAAGCAGGCCAAAACCAGCGGCTACTACTTGGGTTACTAACCATAAAGCCAATTCATTGTATTTTTTAGCGACCTTAGCCCATAGCGGCAAAGCCAGCATCACAGTAATACAACAGTTAGCCACAAAGAGGCCGATTAGAGTGGCGTTACTAATAGCAAATTCACTAGCAAAAAATTGCGGATAAAACGGTAGCAACAAGGTATCGCATACCACCGAAATAACCGTCAGCAAAATTAGCGCTAAACGAAGACTCATGCGGCGCTACTCTGCTGTTGTGTTGATAGGGTGACATCACTTAAATCAAAGTTTTGAAAAGCAATTTTTTGCTCAACCTGATAAGGCGAATAACCTAAAATTTCACGTAAAATAATACTATTACGGTAGCAAGCCATACCTAAATCTGGAGTTACAAAACCATGAGTATGCTGCTCAGCATTTTGTACAAAAATACGTTTTTGTTCACTATCTACCGCATATTCACGGCTCACTAAATAACGACCTTGCTCATCTTGGGGTAATTGCTGGGCAATATTATTTAAAAAAGCAGGGCGCTGATATTTAAAGCCTGTAGCACAAATTAAAAAGTCGGTTTCTATTGAAAAGGGCTGCTCAAGCTCCTGATGATAAAACTCAGTCAGTAAACGCTTACCTACTTTTTGAGTGCTTGTTAGCTTGCTGTTAGTTTTAAATGTAGTAGAAATTGGCCCATCAAGACTTTGCGCGTAGAGGGTGTCGAAAATGTCGTTAATTAAATCGCCATTAATGCCCTTAAATAGATTTTTTTGGTTTTGATTGAGCCAACCTCGCTGCTCAGTTTTTAAATTATAAAAGTAATCTACATACTCAGGAGAGGTCATTTCAAGGGTGAGTTTAGTATACTCAAGCGGAAAATAGCGCGGTGAACGTGCTATCCAATCTAACTGCAAGCCTTGCGGTACTGCTTGCTGCAATAAGGTGTGGTAAATTTCTGCTGCACTTTGTCCAGCCCCTACCACGGTAACCCGTTTAGCCGCTTTTAATTCATCAAGCCGATGACAAAAATCACTACTGTGCATTACGTTATTTGAGTTACTTTGCACAGCGCAATCAGGAATATACGGTGCAGGCCCTGTGCCCAAAACAATATGGCGAGTCACATAATGTTGTATGCCATTAGGGGTGTTACAGCTAACGGTATAACACTCACTTTGCGGGCAAAACTCAACGTGAGTGACTGTTTGTTCAAAATTAATATTTGAAAGCTGCGAGCAAACCCATTGGCAATATAAGTTGTATTCACGGCGCAATAAAAAAAAGCTTTCGCGAATATAAAACGGATATAACCGATTATTTAATTTGGCATAATTTAAAAAACTATACTGGCTGGTTGGATCTGCCATGGTTACTAAATCCGACATAAACGGAGTTTGTAATGTAACGCCTTCCAGCATCATTCCTGGGTGCCAATTAAATTCACTGCGTTGTTCTAAAAACAGGCTTTTTACATCTTCGAGCGGTTCACTTAAACACGCTAAAGATAAGTTAAATGGGCCAAGGCCAATAGCGATAAAATCGTAAGGTTGATTATCCATTATGCAATTTCCCTATAAGTTTGCCATGCAATGTGGCTAATTTGCTCAATAACAGCGCGTACATCTGTTAATTGGCAATGCGCATTAAGCAATGTAAATTTAAGATAATGACGACCATTTATTTTTGTACGGGCAATCATGGCTTCACCGGTTTGTAAAAACGTTTGTCGTACATGCAAGTTTAAAGAGTCGAGTAAATCAAGGTCATGTTTTAAATCATCAGGGGCAAATCTAAATACCAAGGCACTAAGCTCAGGGTAGTTAACTACTTCAAAGTCGGGGTGATCGTTAAGTACAATATGCGTTTGGCGCGCAAGACCAATAACTTTATCGAACGCGCGACCCAGCGGTGCTTCTCCAGTGGTGCGCAGTGTTAGCCATAACTTTAAGGCATCAAAACGGCGAGTGGTTTGTAGGCTTTTATCAACCAAATTAGGCGTGCCATTTCCCGCCTCTGCTAATGGGTTTAAATAATCGGCATATAAAGTAATGTGGCTAAAATGGCGTTTATCGCTTAATAAAAAGGCACTACAACTAACCGGTTGCATAAATGATTTGTGATAATCAATCGTTATTGAATCAACCAACTCAATGCCATTAAGCGCATTGCGGTGGTGCTCGCTCACCAACAAACCGCCACCATAAGCGCCATCTACGTGGCACCATAGCTGCTCTTCTTTAGCCAGCATGGCAATATTATGGATTGGATCGATAGAGCCAAAATCGGTTGTGCCGGCGGTAATAACCACCGCAATGGGTAAATCACCTTGCGCTTTGCTTGTTGCTATGGCGGTTTTAAGTGCCTCCATATCCATTTGCATTTCGCGGTTTGTAGCCACTGGCACCACGGCGTCGTAACCTAAGCCCAATAACGCCGCTGCTTTTTGAATACTAAAGTGCGCCACCTCAGAGCAGTAAATTTTAAAGCGCGAGGCAACAGCTGGTAAGCCCTGAAGTTTTACCTGATGTTCTGGCGCATAGCGGCTAACAGCCACTTCACGAGCAACCAACATAGCCATTAAGTTTGATTGCGTGCCGCCACTAGTAAATACCCCATCGGCAGTGCTTGGCAATGCTGCTTTTTGGCATGTCCAATCAATCAGCTTTTGCTCAATTAAGGTCGCACCTGCACTTTGATCCCACGTATCTACTGAGGTATTAATAGCAGCAATAATGTGTTCGGCCACCACAGCAGGGTAGGTTACAGGGCAGTTTAAATGAGCCATGTAGCGAGGATGATGAAAATACACGGCATGATCTAAATACACGCCTTTTAGCTCTTCAAGCACCGCTGGAAAGTCAGCCAAAGGCTTTGATAAATCAACATCGTTTACTACTTTTGCTAACGTATTTACCGACACACCTGAAAATGGCTTTTGGGCTTTAGCCATCGCTTGCTGTACTGCCGACAGCCCTTGCAAAGACGCTATTTGATAATTAATGAACTGCTCTAAATTGAATTGTGGGGGCAGGCCGCTTTGTTCAAATACAGCCTGTTTTTCAATGGTATTAATATTTAACACGTGAGATTGAGACACATCAACATTCCTTGAGTACACTTTTTAGGTGCAAGGATCTTAATGATAATGATTTCTATTTACAATAATGAAAAAAGATTAGATAGCAACTTTTTTTTAATTAGAGCTAATAAGCTTGTCGTATATTTTTAACAAAATCGATAAGCCATATTATTAAACGACAAGCATTACATGCAAAAATAAAGTTAAAAAAGAGGGAAGTTGAGCAATTATTTTAGCGGTAGCAAAGCTACGTTTAGCGATTGGCACCTATTTAAACATGAGCAATAAACACGCAATTGAGGTTAATAATCACTGTTTATGAAATATTTAATACAAAATTTAAAGTATTGGCGGTTTTTCTGTTACGTTGGTGTTTGTATTAACGCTAAAGGACGTCATGATGGAAGTAAAACAATTAGCAAGTCAGACCTTAATCGGCTTAAAAGTAAGAACCTGCAACGCCAATGAAATGAACACTGGTACTGCAAATATAGCTGAACTTTGGCAAAAATTTGGTGAAAAGTTTGCCAACAGCCTTACAGAAAACACCAAAGTGTATGGTGTGTATACTAATTACGAAAGCGATCTCACTGGGGACTTTGACGTAATTGCCTGCTGCGATAATTTATCAATTAAACTCCCTGAAGCTAAAAAAGTAACCACCCGAGCGGGGCGTTATTTGGTATTTAAAGGTGAGGGTGAAATGCCCGATGCAGTAATCGATTTATGGGGCGAAATTTGGCAATACTTCAGCTCAGACGATTGCCGTTATGCCCGCACCTACACTAGCGACTTTGAGTACTATAAAAGCAGTAACGAGATAGAAATTGCCATTGCAATTGAAGACTAGGGTCTGTTGACCTTTGCGGATTAAAATTTGTTCAAACTAGGGGCGGTTTAATCGCGGCGCGAGGTTTGTAACCTAGTGGGCTAAGTAAAAACCGAGCAACAAAGAGTAAATCGCCCCTAGGCAGAACCCGAAGGGCAGCGCCTGTTTGGCATTGATGCTGCGTTATCGCCTATTTATGGGGAATAACCACACCACATAGGCTCAGCCTTGCCTAAATACCAAACAGACTGCTGCAAATTTAACCTTGAAAGATCAACAGACCCTAAAACGGCTAGGTTTGTAAGCGCAAACCTAGCCTTTCATTGGTGTAATTTAACCCCTGCCCACTAAATCATTGGTTATTACTGGCTAGCTTAGTTTTTAAATCATGTATATCGCACGCCGTTATTGTAGGCTCAAGTTCCCAGGGGTCAAAAATAGCCTCACTTGAGCGCTGTATCCACGCAGCACGCATACCGTGCGATAACGCCCCAATAACATCAAACGGGTTACTCGATATAAGCCAGGTATTAGCGCCTGTTGAATGTGCCTCGCGTAAAAAATGACTATAAACACCGGGGTTGGGTTTAAAGGTTTTAATGTCATCGGCGCTCACTACGCCTTCAAAAAGCTCACTTATGCCTGCGGCTTCGAGCAAGGTATTTACCGCACTGGCCGCACCATTAGAAAACGCAAATAACCGATAGTTTTGTGCTTTTAAGCTCTCAAGCCCTGCTTTTACATCATCAAATGCGGGTAGGGTTTTATAGCGTGCTAATAACTGTGCTTTTTGCTCATCGCTTAAAGTTACCTTGTGTAGTAAACACGCATAATTAAGTGCCTGCTCAGTACACACCGAAAACGGCACGTAGTTTTGCATTAAGCCGCGTCTAAACGAATATTCAAGCTGTTTTTCACGCCAAGTAGTTGAAAATGCGTGCGCGTTATCACCAACCATATTTTCAAGTAACGACACCACGCCATGGGTGTTTATAAGCGTACCGTATACATCAAACGCCAGTGTAGTTGCCATTAATGACTCCTGTTTAAATCGTTACTAAAACGCAATTTTACTACTCAATATTAATCACCTTATCAGTTAATAAAGTACAGTAAAAGCGCCCGCGTTTTAAGCAGTTGCTGTAAACCCCCGTTACGGTTTGGTTAAAAATACCGCATTGTAAGATGGTATTTGATCAAGTAATTAATCAGCAGCGCTTTCAAACCCGAAATACTCGCCTCGTTTTAGAATGGGTAGAAGAGTTGTTAAGTTTATAAGTTCTGAGCAGCAATCAAAGTACGTAATAGCTAAAAGTAGTGTTTATTAGCCTATCTTTTCGGGGTAGGCTTGTGAGCAGTCAAATCTGAGCAAAAACTGAACATTGAGATTAAATAAATATAATAGCTAATCAATTCATCAAACAGCTCTTTGCTCACATATTTTTAAAAATGAGCAAAGAGCGCATAGTGTTCTATTTAACTTTACTTTAAATTTTTAGAAAACTTAATGATAGTAATACCTTAGGTTATTTGCTAAAACTATATAAATTAGACAAATGAGCGTGGCATTGGCAGAAATATGCGCGATGAGCGCACTATTAAATTGTTGTATCTCTTAAGTTTTTCAATTAGAGTTTGATAAAAGGAATTACCGTGTTACCAAAATTATTTTTACCAGAACAATCAGGAAATGGAGCCAAAGTTGAAGTTAATCATAATGGCTCTGTAGTAATCGTAGGTGCTAATGGTGCAGGTAAAAGTAGGTTAGGAGCGTGGGTCGAAAAGAATGCAGAACAAAATACCATTGTTCATAGAATATCAGCACAAAGAGCATTAGATATACCCGAATATGCAAGAGTAAAATCGCTTGAGCAGTCTTTAAACGATTTACTTTGGGGTAATGAAAACTCTCAATATGCCTCTATGCAATATAAAATGAGTCATAAATATCAAAATCGACCTGAAACCTTCATGCAAAATGATTACGGTAAGGTTTTATCTACGTTATTTGCAAAGTCAGCAGAAAGGGATAGAAATCACACAGAAGAAACTATGAGATTACAATCTTATGTTCCTGTTCCAGAATCCCCAATAGAAGTTCTTATAAATTTGTGGGATGAAATTCTTCCACATCGAAGTATATCGTTAAGAGACGGCAAAGTAACAGTTACTGATACCCTTCATAGCACTGAATATCACGGTAAAGAAATGAGTGATGGTGAGCGTGTTGCATTGTATTTAATGGGGCAAATATTAGTTGCTCCAGAAGGGGCTATATTGGTTATTGATGAACCTGAAATTCATCTTCATACATCAATTATGCAATCGCTTTGGAATAAATTAGAAGAAGCAAAGCCACATTGTCTTTTTTTATATATAACCCATGACTTAGGATTTGCATCTACTAGGGTTAGTTCTACAAATATTTGGATAAAAGAATATGATGGAAAGTTAGCATGGCAATGGGACTTTGTTCCTGATGTTGATGATTTTCCCGAGAGCTTGTTATTGGAGCTAATGGGCAATAGGAGAACAATCGTCTTTGTAGAAGGTGAAAAAGGCGGGAAAGATCACTCCATTTATCAATCTATATATAGAGGCTATAACATTGTGCCTCGAAATGGATGTCAAAAGGTAATCGATTCTGTTAAATCTATGAGATTGAACTCTTCTTTCCATCATATTAATGTGTTTGGAATCATTGACCGAGACTATAGAACTGATACTGAAATAAAGGGATTACAAGCTCTTGGTATACATACCATAGATGTGGCTGAAATTGAGAACATATTATTAAATGAATCAACTTTAAGGCTTGTTGCAGAGAATCAACACCTGGATCCTGACAAAACAGTAGACAGTGCGAGGGATATTGCTGTAACAATGCTCACAAAAGATCTTGAACGGCAGATCTCATTACGTACTTGTCGCTCAGTCGAAACTCAATTAAGTAGAATTGATAATAAAGCCAAGGGTTTGGAAGCCATAAAATCTACTGTACGCGACACCATATCTACTATTGATATAGATTCTTTATTTGCACAAAACCAAACACTATATAACGATCTGATTACTTGTAATAACCTAGATGAAATATTGAAGTATTTTAACAATAAAGGATTGCTTTCAAATGTTTGCTCTGCTTTTGAGTTAGGTAAAAATGGATATGAAAAGTTAGTGCTTAGGATGCTAAATTCAGAAAATAGAGAGCAACTTTTAACCGGTTTAAATAAATATGTACCAGAAATATAACAAGTTGCTCAAACGGAAAAATAACAGTTGGCCATCGCTTCGCGATTATAGCCAACCATTATTTTCCGCTTAGCAAAGCGTTATGCAACTTTAAAGGAGTAGTAGCTAGCGATGGAAGCTAAAGAACCTAACCTAAGACAGAAGATAGTCGATGAATCCCTTATTCTTTATAGGGATTTCGTAAGAACTGGTGGTCAATATCAAGAGCTAGGGAAACCACATATGCTCAGAATATCCATTATGTTAGCTGATTTTTCAGCCGCTAATAGTTACCTCGAAGCGTCTAATTTTGTTGAAGAAAACTATGATCGCATATTAAGAAAAAAGAAAGGGGTGTATAAAGAATTTGAAGAGCACTTGTTTCACTTAAATCGATCCGCTAAATATTCAGGCGTCCTTTATTTCGTAAAAGCTCTAAAAAGTTCCGGTGGAGATGAGCATGGAAATGTAGCTCGCTTCGGCGGTGGTAATAAAGTAATAAAGCCAATGATCGAAATAATGAAAAAACATCTTCTTAAGCATCATAAAGAAATTGATCAGGCAATAAAAGATGCTGAAATGGTTCGAGATAAAATGATTGCTCATTCTGATGCGGACGCATACTCACCTGTACTAAAAGAAGATGATGGTGTTTCGTATTCCATGAATGATCTAACCATACATGTAACTGACGACATGGTTGAAATATTAAAAGTAATATCAAATCTATTTATCTATATTCTTGGGGACATGATGGAACAGATTCGAGTTAACTCAAGCAGTGAAGTAGCCGTTGCATAGCAAGTCATTGCAGCAGAAAAAATAACAGTTGGCTTTGCTCCTGCGTCGCTATTTTAGCCAACAATCATTTGCCTCTGAATGAGGCGTTGCCGTTCTCTGTAAATGGGGTACTTTCCAATCAATAATACCTAGCGGCTCGGTTAGGTTTAATTACTTTTGCTAGGTTTGTTGCACTCTACCCAACCAATATTCAACTAACTTAAAACCTTTCACCTTTTGCCTTTAACCTTGCATTTCAGCTGTAAACCCCCATGACATTTTGATTAAAAAAGCCACACCTCAACATGTGTTAAAGTGTGGCTTTTTTGTAGCAGCTATAACTAAAAATTAAGCGACAATCACTGCTAATAACTGGCTGCTAATAACTCGTTACGTACTAGCTCTGCGCCTTTGCTTAAAGCGTTGAGTTTGCCGTTTGCAATATCGCGGGGCAAAGGGGCCATGCCGCAGTTGGTGCAGGGGTAGAGTTTATCGGCATCTACATATTTAAGCGCTTCGCGTAGGGTTTTGGCCACCTCTTCGGGGGTTTCTATAGTATTGGTGGCTACATCGATTGCGCCTACCATTATTTTTTTACCGCGTACGAGTTCGAGTAGCTCTATAGGTACATGTGAGTTTTGGCATTCTAGCGAAATAATATCTATATTCGATTTTTGCAGCTTAGGGAATACTTCTTCGTATTGTCGCCACTCGGTGCCGAGGGTTTTCTTCCAATCGGTGTTGGCTTTAATGCCGTAGCCGTAACAAATATGCACGGCGGTTTCGCATTTTAACCCTTCTATAGCTCGCTCTAGGCAGGCTATGCCCCAGTCGTTTACCTCGTCAAAAAACACGTTAAAAGCAGGTTCATCAAATTGAATTATATCAACCCCAGCGGCTTCTAACTCTTTGGCTTCTTGGTTGAGTATTTTAGCAAATTCCCATGCTAGTTTTTCACGGCTTTTATAGTGATCGTCATACAGGGTGTCGATCATGGTCATGGGCCCCGGTAATGCCCATTTAATTGGTTGGCTGGTTAGCTGGCGTAAAAACTTGGCGTCTTCAACAAATACCGATTTAGTGCGAGACACAGGGCCAACCACTGTGGGTACGCTGGCGTCGTAACGGTCGCGAATTTTAACTGTTTGACGGTTTTCAAAATCAACGCCATTTAAATGTTCAATAAAGGTGGTTACAAAGTGTTGACGGGTTTGTTCGCCGTCGCTGACTATATCTACGCCTGCGGTTTGTTGCTCGTACAGGGAAATACGCAGGGCGTCGTGTTTGCCATCAACCAGCTCATTGCCTTGTAATTTCCATGGTGACCATAAGGTTTCGGGCTCAGCAAGCCATGACGGTTTTGGCAAGCTGCCTGCTGATGATGTAGGTAATAGTTTTTTCATAATAAATGCTGCCTTTAATTTTGTTGTGTGATTAGGCGATACTCGCCGAGAACTGCTGCAGTACTGATTGATAAGGCTTAATAAAATGCTGCTCGGTAAATTTGCCTTGCTCAACCGCTAATTGACCTCGTTCTGCGCGGTCATACACAATTTGCGTTAATGAATGATCATCATTTTTTAAATTTGGTTTATAACGACTACCTGCAGCGGCATTAGCGTTATAAATTTCTGGACGATAAATTTTTTGAAACGTTTCCATGGTGCTAATAGTGCTAATTAGTTCAAGGTTGCTGTAGTCGTTAAGTAGGTCACCAAAAAAGTAAAACGCTAACGGTGCAACGCTGTTTGGTGGCATAAAGTAGCGCACTTGTAGGCCCATTTTTTTAAAGTATTGCTCTGTTAACGACGACTCATTAGGCTGATACTCTACGCCTAAGATAGGGTGTAAGTTTTCGGTTTGCTGATAGATTTTGTTATCAGACACGCTTAAGCAAATAACTGGCGGCTTTTTAAAATGCTGTTTATAGGTATCTGAGTTTACAAAGCATTTAAACAACTTACCGTGTAAGTCACCAAAATTATCGGGAATGCTAAATTGCGGTTTGCTTTTGTTATGCTCAAGCAATAACACGCTAAAGTCGTAGTCGCGCACATACGATGAAAAGTTATTACCCACCATGCCTTCAATTCGCTCATTAGTTTGGTGGTCAATAATATTGGTTTTTAATACCTCAATTGACGGAAATGCCTGACCACTACCTGCAATGTCTAAATCAACCGAAATGATCTTGAGCTCAACCTCGTAACGATCCCCTTGTGGGTTATCCCAACTGGCCAGTGCATTAAAACGATTGTTGATCATTTTTAGGGTATTACGCAGGTTTTGTTGGCGACTTTCCCCCCTTGCTAAATTAGCGAAGTTGGTCGTAATACGTGTGTTATTTGATGGATGGTAGTTTTCATCCAAGTTAGTGCTTTTAATCGTAAATGTAAGATCAGTGCTCATAGCCGTATCCTTTCAATTTGAGTTGTTGCTGCTTTTATTGATGGCGCATTACTCGCTGTTAAAACCGACATAACGGGTTAGCTGTAATGGTGCTGTGCAGAGTTAATAAATTTATACGCGCTATGTAGCATGAAGAAAAACGGTATTATTTCAGGTAAAACATGAGCCAGATTCATTCTGTAGCAAAGTTAAATGGGTAAATTCAGCTAATTACCTATGACCCTCTCACAAAAACCACTTTAGAAGTCTAGATTTCTAGATGTTTTTACGGGTGTTGTGATTTATTCATACAAAACGTGAGTATTATTCAATACTTATAAGTACTTAAAGTGCCATTTGCATAAACGGTTGTTGATATACTCGAATAAACCTTGGTGAAATTAGATGTTTTATTAAACGTTTTTACACGCAACTCACCGCCACAGAGCATAACAACCCCTAACATAAGAAGAGACAATAGGAATGAGTGATTTAATAGTGTTAATTATATACTGCGCCATATTAGGTAGCGGTGTTGGTTTTTTAGCAGGCTTATTAGGAATAGGGGGCGGGCTGGTAATTGTGCCCATACTCAGCATGATATTACTGCACTTTAATGCTTTGCCACCTGAACAAGTAGTGGTAGTTGCCATTGCGACCTCGCTGGCCTCTATTTTATTTACTTCGACCTCGTCGGCTATTGCGCATCATAAAAATGGCAATGTACCCTGGAATATTGCACCTTGGGTTATGGCAGGCGTTGCCTTTGGCGCGCTCATTAGTGGCTTTATGGCCGCGCTGTTACCTGAGCATGTGGTACGTTTGGTATTTGCAGTAAGTGTGGTGCTAATTGCACTTAAAATGATTTTTTCAGGTAAGAATGATTCAGCAATAGCGCGCCCGTTGCCAAGCAAAGGGCTACTCAGTGTTTATACGACCATAACCGGTGGCTTGTCTGCCATGATAGGTATTGGCGGCGGGGCAGTATTAGTGCCGCTACTAACGTTTTTTTCTGTTGATATGAAAAAAGCCATTGGCTGCGCCTCTGCCTCAGGCATTGTGATAGCACTGTTTGGATCAATGGGTTATATCAGCTCTGGTAGCCAGTTATTTAGCCTAAAAGAAGGATTTGCGGGCTTTGTGTATTTGCCCGCTTTATTGGGTATTGTATGCACCTCATGGTTTACCGCGCCACTCGGTGCTAAAGCTACGCATTATTTGCCAGTTTCAACCATAAAGAAAATATTTGCCGGCTTATTAATTGTAATGGCAATTAATATGTTTACTCGATAAGGTTAAAGTTCGCACGCTTGCTTGTGAATATATTTTGAAATAAAAAACTTTAAGGCAAGGATGCTATGAAAATAATTAAATTAAGGGATAAAGTTGATAAAACAATCTTAAGTGTTGCTTTGTTCTTTTTGATATCACCTATTATAGGGTTAATTACAGGAACTGCTCATCAGCTTGGAACGACAGGCAGCGACTATCAACAAGCATCGTTAATTGATGACCCAGAGCAATACTGGCAAATTATTATCATGCAACTTACTATTACTTTAGCTATCGGTATCCAAGGGTTTATTACATTTCCAGCCTTAATTGCCGCACGCCAAAAAATATTAAAGTTTAGAGATAACAATAAAATAGTAGCCAATATCATATTTTATTTGCTCACTCCGGTATTCTTTATCGCTTTGTTGATATTTTTAATATATTTATTTGAAGTATGAGAAGTGTAAGGTTTTAGATCCGTAACCCGCACCCCGACGCCCGTTAATCTTAAGACGGTTAACTAAAATCTACGTCATTTGCGCGTGCTTTATAAATTCATCATAAATACTGTCTTTAATTAGCCTGTCAGGCGTAAAAGCATAATAATGCTGATAAACATTATCAATTGTACCAATGTAATTAACGCCGTAATGGCGCTCTACTTCGGCTCTTACCAAAATAGGCGCAGGGAATATACCAAACCCTTGCTCACCTAACGACTTCATTAATGCGCTGTCGTCAACATGGCCTGCTATTGTCATTTCAATGTCTTGCTCTTGCAGCCAATAATAAATAGCACGCGCGACGGGGCTTTCTTTTGCAGGGAGCACTAAAGGCTTGTTATTTAAAGACTGCGGAAACTGCTTATGTAGTTGCGAATGCCATGTTTCGTTACCAAAAAGAGCGATTTGGCTTTTACCTATTTCATGGCAAAACGCCTTAAATGGCAAAGTAGTATCGAGTGGTTTATCAGCTAACACTAAATCGAGCTTATGAATCGCCATTTGTGCAAGCAGTTCATCTTGTTGGCCGTCAATACAGTGTAAGTTTGTAATACGGTCGTTATTAATTAAAGGCGCTAGCCACTTCGACACCAGTGATTTGGGTAACACATCTGAAATACCGACCTTTAGTGTTCGTGAGTATTGCGTGGTATCACCTTGTGTGGTTTCTAGCCATTCGTGAGCAATAGCAAACATATCATTAGTGTACTGCTGAGTTACATGGCCAAATTCCGTTAACTGTAGGCCTCGGCCTTGGCGAATAAATAGCGGTTTTCCTAGTCGTTGCTCTAAGTTAGTAATTTGCGAGCTGACCGTTTGCGGCGTTAAATTAAGTATTTTACTCGCCGCTGCAATACTGCCGTGCTTACTTACTTGCCAAAAATAATATAAGTGATTGTAGTTAATGTTGGTAATCATTCGAAAATACCTGTTTTAAAGTAAGAAATAATCAGCTTTTTCCTTTGCCACTAAGTTAGTAGATTACAGTCATGCCTGCAACATAGTTACTATTAAAAGGTGTAATTGCATGAAACTAAAACTTACAGTTAAAAACAAGATAATTAACGCAAGTGAAAAGATGTCGCTTTTGAAGTTGATAAAAAGCCAATTGGCAAAACATGCTTTAAATATTCGTAAAGTTGAGATTCAAATAAATGATCTTTCGAGTGAGCGCCACGGCACTTTGCAGCAATGCAAAATTAATATTCTTTTGCCTGGGCTACCCAGTATTAATGTAAATACAAAGGGAAGAAGTATGCTGCAAGCGATAAAGCGAGCACTTAAAAGTTTGCAGCACATTCTCGTTAATAAGTATCAACCTTCGCAACCAAGCTCTTAGTTTTTTATTAATATCGCACTTGCAGTAGCATGGATGCTACTCTTTTTATTTCTATTCTCGTACCAAGCTGTGTTTAACATTAAACGATTCACTTATTACCTAATGAGCAGTATTTCCTTGTTGGGTTTCGTTGCACTCTACCCAACCCACCGTAACTAAAAACCTTTGACCTTTTTCCTTTAACCTCAGCTGTAAACCCCCGTTACATTTTGATTAAAAAAGCCGCACACTAATAATTAGTGTGCGGCTTTAGTATTTTATTTTTTTAAAGCGCTTACTTGTTTAGTAAGTGCTTTTCAAAAAAATCAGCCATCATAGTGTGGTAATGCAAAGTGGTGCCTTTGCCTTCACGTAAGCTATGTGAGCGGTTAGGGTATGAGAAAAACTCAAACTGCTTGTTATGCTTTACAAGCTCGTCAATTAAGCGCTCCGAGCCTTGATAATGCACGTTATCATCGCCTGTGCCGTGAATAAGCAATAGCTTACCGGTTAGGTTTTTAGCAAAGGTAATCGGCGAGGTGTTATCGTAACTCTCAGGATCGGTGTTTGGGTTACCCGCATAACGCTCTTGGTAAATGGTGTCGTATAAACGTATATCTGGCACGGGTGCTGAGGCAATGCCTACTTTAAATTTATCGCCATGGCGGAACAGTAAATTAAGGGTTGAGCTACCGCCCCCTGAATGCCCCCATACGCCAACGCGGTCTGTGTCTATTACATCCCAACGTTTAGCCATAGCATCTAGGGCGTCTACTTGGTCTTGCACTGTGATAGAACCAATTTTTTTATAAATCGATTTACGCCAATCGCGGCCTTTTGGTGCACGTGTACCGCGGTTATCAACCGATGCCACAATAAAGCCTTTTTGCGTTAGTAACGATTTGTATAAATAACTGTTACCTTCCCAGCGGTCTTGCACGGTTGAGCCCCATGGTTCGCCGTATACGTAAAACACAATTGGGTATTTTTTACTTTTATCCATGTTCTCAGGGAACATAATGTAGCCGTCAAGCTCGGTGCCATCTTGCGCTTTTACTTTAAAAAACTCATGCTTTGGTAAGCTTTGCTCAGCAAGCTTTTGTTTAAGCTTTGTATTTTCAACTAAGGTTTTTACATTACTATGATCGCTCACTTTAATGATCTCTTTAGTCGGTGGCGTACCAAATTTTGAGTAAGTGTGCATTGCCCATGAGGCATCTTTTGACATGTAGTAGCTGTTTGATCCCTCAAACTCAGCAGGTGTTACCCGTACCGGTTTGCTGCTGCCATCAAGCGGTGTGCTGTATAAATAACGCTGACCAGGATCGTTTGGCGAGGCAATAAAATACATTACGTTTTTGTCTTCATTGATGGTAAGCATATCAATAATGTCGTAATCGCCTGGCGTTAGGTCGATAATAGTTTTGCCATCGCGCGATACACGATAAAGATGACGCCAGCCGTCGCGTTCGCTATGCCAAATAAAAAACTCGCCGTCTTTTGACCAGTTTGCTTTATAAAACCATTCGATAAACGCATCGTCTTTGTCTTCTAAAATCTTGGTCAGTTGCTGCTTTTGCCAATCAAACAACCACACTTTGTTATGGCTTTGCGGGCGGTTTAAGTCTTGAATCATTAATTCATTACCGGTGCCTGCCCAGCTAATACGCGGAATATAACGGTCGCGGTTATCGCCTTCAAGCTCAGCCCAACGGGTTTGTTTATCAGCAAGGCTTACCACACCAACACGCACGGCAGAGTTGGTTTCACCGGCTTTAGGATAAGGGAATTCTTTTAGGGTAGGGTACAGTTCGTCAGTGTTGTTGATCATAGTGAAAAATTTAACGTCACTAGTATCAAGCTGCCAATAGGCGATTGATTTGTTGTCGGGGCTCCAACGAAAACCATCGGCAATAGTAAACTCTTCTTCGTATACCCAATCAAAATTACCGTTAACAATGGTGGCACTGCCATCGGTTGTGAGCGCAGTTACATCGTTACTACCAACCGCTTGCATATAAATATTGTTGTCGCGTACGTAAGCCACTTTTGAGCTATCTGGCGAGAACTTAGCAAACATTAACTTAGTTGGCTTAACGTCTTTACCACCTAATTGCTGTAATTGGTTTGTCTCAAGGTTAAGTAACCAAAAGTCGCCTCTGCTGCGCGAACGCCAAACTTGCTCGCTGTTGGTAAATACCATCAACCATTTACCGTCTTTTGACCACTGATAGCTTTCGATTGCAAATGGCTCGTCTGCGCCCTCTGGCAACAGCTTTTCAAACTCAACCAATACTTTACGGCCTGTGCCGTCAGCATTGTAAAATACAATGTCGTTGCCTTTTACGCCGTGCTCTTTTTCGTCATCGGCGTTGTTATCATCTTCTTTTTCGCTTTCGCGCTCTTCAAGCACAGTGTAGCCAGTACCATCGTCTAGCCACTTAAAGTAAGTGCTTCGCTGGGTTTTAAATTCTTTATCTTTATAAATTTGCGCTAGGCTTAATGGATTATTCACGGTACTCATCGCTGCATTATTGTTGGTTGTTATGCTGGTACTTGAACATGCTTGCAAGCCTAAGCCCGCAACAATGGCCAGTGCCAAGCCCGATGTTTTGATCAGATTCATTATTATTGTTCCTTGGGTCTGCTGACCTTTATAGATTAAGGCGCTTATTACATTTACTGTAACAAAATAACCTACAGAATATCAGTATGCTTAACGCACAAAGCTATGGTTTAAACCCAAACTTTTATAATTTATTACCATGCTGGATTTTTAAATTCTTCACTGAGCGTGTCGATTAGTGCTCTTACTGTTGCCGATAAATGCTGACGAGAAGGGTAAAGCACATATATTTTCATTGGGTTTAATGTCCATGGCGCTAATACACGCTGCAAGCGACCATCAAGTATATATTGATTTGCCAAATACGTAGGTTGCACTGAAATACCACCACCTGCTATGGCTGCATGAAGTAATGTGGTGGCCTCGTTTGCACTTAAATTGCATTTAACATCAACCGATTGAAACTCATCCCCGTTGTGTAAATGCCAAATATATCGGTCGAAGTTTTTATAGCCTAAACATTGATGAGTGCTTAACTGTTGTGGTGTCGTTATTGGCGGATAATCTGCGAGGTAATCAGCTGAGGCCACTAATATAGATTCACACTCGGCAATAGGTTTACCTATTAACGAAGGATCAGGATTGGCTGCAATACGTATTGCCAAATCAACACGTTGCTCTATTAGATCTGTGGTTGAGTCTTCAAGATCTATGTCTATTTGCACGTTAGGGTGACGTTTCATAAAACGTGTAAATATAGGGGCTAATTGTGCAAAACCTAACGACATACTGGTCGCTACTCGTATTTTACCTGACAACTGTTGCTGGCTTTTAGTTTGTTCAACTAAACGGTTAGCCTGTGCTAACCATTGCTCTATTTCGGGTAAACAGGCCTCGCCGGCGGTGGTAAGCGTTACTTTACGGGTAGTGCGATGCAATAAGCGCGTATTTAACCAGGCCTCTGCCGACTCAATATGACGAGTAACCATAGGGCGTGACATTTCAAGCCGATCGGCAGTGGCAGTAAAACTGCCTGAGTAGGCAACATCCACAAAAACCTGCGCTGCGGTGAGTTTATCCATAGTATTTGCACGATTTATGAAACAATGATGCTAATTATTGGTTGTTTTTCTGAACATATCAAACCTTTATTATGCTCGCATTAGCAACCAATGATGAGAATACCATGAACCTACGCACGCTTTTACTAAGCACACTATTAGCCAGCAATATCGCTATTGCAGACGAAACCCCATTAACCCTTGATGTGTATAACGCTGACAGCAATAGCTTTCATGTTAATGCCACGCTGGTTTATGGCCGTACCGATGCAATTTTAATTGATACCGGATTTACCAAAGCAGATGCACTGCGCATTGCCGCCAAAGTAATTGACTCTGGTAAACAACTAAAAACTATTTTTATTAGCCAAGCCGATCCTGATTACTACTTTGGCGCTGAAGTGTTACAACAGTTTTTTCCTGAGGCAGAGGTTATTACTACGCCCGCAGTGCACCAAAAAATAGCAGCAAAGCTTAAAGGTAAACTTGCTTTCTGGACCCCAAAAATGGGGGAAAACGCACCAAAAAACCCCGTCGTACCTAAGGTATTTAATGGTAATAGCTTAAAAATAGAAGGCCATACCATTGAAATTCGTGGCACAGAGGGTGAGCATAATCATCGCCCATATTTATGGATACCTGATAATAAAGCTATTTTAGGGAATGTGGCTGTATACGCTAATGTTCATTTATGGATGGCCGATGCACAAACTCAGGCAGAGCAAAATGCATGGGCAAAGCAACTTAATGAAATGAAAGCACTCAACCCTGACGTGGTGATCCCTGGGCATATGAAAGCAGGCACTCAATTAGATGCTGCAAATATTGATTTTTCAATCCAGTATTTAAAGGATTTTGCACACGCTAAGCAAAGTAGTGATAGCAGTAAGCTGCTGATAGATAAAATGACCAACTCATACCCAGAGGCTTTATTACCTATGGCTCTTAGCATTGGCGCTAAAGTTCATAAAGGCGAAATGAAATGGTAATTGCTTACGCTTAACCACTGTAATAAATACAGTAGAACCAAAAAACACGCCTAGCAAAGTCTGGCGTGTTTTTTATTATTGCCACAAATACATACTGGCTCGCTTATTGGCAATATTTAATTCAAATACCTCAGTGCTTGCACACATAGCAGCGCCATAGCATACATGTAGCGGTAACAAGTGCTCTTCTCTGGGGTGATTAAAGCGTGCAGCTGGAGCTTGCTGCCATGCTAATAATTGCTGTTCACGCTGTTGCTCGGTTAATGTTTGATCTGCGATTGTGCTTACCAGCCAATTTTCAAATGCCTGATTTTGCTGGTTAACATCGTTTGACTGAGTAACACCAAAAGCGCGCATATTATGGAAGGTAAAGCCTGAGCCTATAATTAATAAGTTATCGTAATCAATACTTTGCAACGCTTTACCAATTTCAACATGCAACAGCGGATCAAGGCTTGGGTGCAAGGATATTTGCACACAGGGAATATCGGCCTCTGGATACATAATTTTTAACGGTACAAACATACCGTGATCGTAGCCACGCTGTGGATCGAGTTTTGAGTCAATATTATGTGTTGCGAGCGCTTGCTGTACTAAATTAGCAAGTTGCGGCTCGCCAACACAAGGGTAAGTTAATTGATACGCCTGCTCAGGAAAACCGTAGTAATCGTAAATAAGTGGCGGTGAAGAGTGCGCGGTTATACTAATTGGTTGAGCTTCCCAATGCGCGCTGACCATTAAGATAGCAGAGGGCTTTGGGATTGTAGCGGCAACCTGTTCTAAGCAAGCTCGCATTTCTGCATGGTTGGCATCACCTAGTAATGGCATTGGGCCGCCACCATGTGAAATGAAAAAAACGGTTGGGCGTTGCATGTGGTTAATCCTAAAGGACAGATATAATTATAGTGCCTGCGCAGTTAGTAAATAACTAGCCACATAAACGCACAACCTCAGTGCGCAAAAATTATGTGTGGTGTTTATTCATCAAGCTCTAAGTGAGCGCGTTCAACGCTTTCTTGAGGTAACTCTTTTTGCACCGATACACCCAGCTCTTTAAATTCTGAGGCTTGTTTAATTAAGTTACCTTTACCACGGTATAACTGAGAAAATGCTTTATCGTAGGTTTCTTTGGCTTTATCGAGCTGTTTACCCACGCCTTCCATACTGGTTAAAAAGCCGTTGAGTTTACTGTAAAAACGCTCAGCACGATTAGCCAGCTCTTTTGAATATTTAGTTTGCTCTTCAAAGCGCCATAACTGTTTAACAATATTTAAACTGGTTAGCAGGGTAGTAGGGGTAGCAACCAAAATGTTTTTTTCTATTGCTTGCTGGTAAATGTCGCTTTGGTATTTAAGTGCTTCTACAAAGGCGGATTCTATGGGTACAAACATAATAACAACCTCAGGCGAGTTTATTCCTGGTAGGCGGTCATACGATTTACTGGCCAGCTCATTTATACGGGCAGTTACGGCATTTACATGCTCTTTAATCGCTTGTTGAGACTCAAGCTCTGTTTCGGCATTTACATAACGGGTATAGGCATTTAACGATGTTTTTGCATCAATCACTAAGTGGCGACCTTGAGGTAAATACACCACAACATCAGGGCGCAAACGGCCGTCTTCGGTATTAAACGACACTTCTCGCTTGTAATCGGTGCCAGCGCGCAGGCCTGCGCTATCAAGCACGTTTTCGAGCATGAGTTCGCCCCAATTACCTTGGGTTTTCTTTTGCCCTTGTAAAGCATTGCTTAGCTTATCGGCCTGCTCGGTAATTGCTTGGCTTTTGGCTTGTAAATGAAGCAGCTCGGTTTTAAGTGCTGCACGTTGCTGTAAGTCTTCAACGTGAATAGACTCCATTTTATCTCTAAAGCCTTTTAGCTCACCTTGAACCGGCTTAAGTAACTGCTCTATGCTTTCTTGATTGAGGGTTTTAAATTTTTGCGACTTTTCTTCTAATATTTGGTTAGCTAAATTTTCAAATTCTTTTTTAAGCGTTTCTTTACTTTGCTCTATATGGGCGAGTTGTTCACTAAAATGCTGCTGCTTTTGCTCAAGGGTAGTGCGTATATTATTAAGCTCTACATCGCGAAGATTGTATTGCTCGCGCAGGGCGGTTAGCTCGGCTTCGGCTTTACGCCAATATTGATTATAAAGTTGGCTTTGCTTTTCTTGCTCAGTTAAACGGGTTTTAAAATGCTGAGACTGATCCCGCTGCTCTTGATGTGTAAGTCCTAACAAGTCGTGCTCTTCCACTAAAGAGGCATATTGATTTTGCGTATGCTCATACTGGCTTTGTAATAACAATAACTGTTGTTGCTGCTCACTCACTTGGCGCTTTATTTTTTTGCTTAACTGGACTGATACAACGCTGAAAATAGCCATACCGGCTATAGCGCCAGTACCAACACTTAACCAATCTAAATGGGATAAAAACGAAGTAAACATAGAATAAACTTTTAAAATTTAGTGACATGCCATCATAACGAATTACGCTCTTTAGCAGTAGGGTAAAACACTAAATTAAGCGCATAAAAAAAGCCAGCTAGTAAAGCTGGCTCAATATTACTAAATTAGTAATCAAACAGGGAAATCAACATGAAACTTGTAAAACAACATATCAACTACAAGCATAATTGTAGACGCGCTCTGATTAAATTAGTTCAAAATAATTTTAAAAAAGTTGAATTTGAGGCATAAAAAAAGCCAGCTAATAAAGCTGGCTCAATATTACTAAATTAGTAATCAAACAGGGAAATCAACATGAAACTTGTATAACAACACATCAACTACAAGCATAATAATAGACCCAGCCATTTGTGATTAGTTCAAAATAAATTAAATAAAAAAATAAATATTTTTAAAAGCAAAAAAAAAGCCAGCGCATTACTGGCTGGCTTAATCATTACTATGTCTAGTAACTACTATATGGGATATCAACATGAAAGCTTGGAGAAACTGCAATTTAACCAAGCATATTAATAGACGCCTACAATTTAAATAAGTTCAAAAACTCGTCATGATTTTTTAAAATTATTTTAGCTTTTAATTAAAGACAGCATTTGTTGTTCGTCAAACTGGGTAAAACTCATTGATTTTTCGGTAAATAATGCATCTACAAGCGCTTGCTTATCTTGCTGCATTTGAAATACTTTTTGTTCAATAGAGTTAGCCATAATTAGTTTATAAACAAACACTGGGTTTGTTTGCCCAATTCGATAAGCACGATCGGTGGCTTGTTTTTCAACGGCTGGGTTCCACCATGGATCAAAATGAATAACGGTGTCGGCTTGGGTTAAATTAAGCCCTGTACCACCGGCTTTTAAGCTAATTAAAAACACGGAAGTGTTACCACTGGTGAATTCGTCTATTACTTTATCGCGATGACGCGTTTGCCCAGTTAGCATACTAAAATTAATATTTAGCTCATTTAAACGCTCGGCAATTAAATCAAGGGCAGAGGTAAACTGGCTAAATATAATCACTTTACGGCCAAGGCTAAGCATTAAAGGTAAGTGACTCGATAACCATTCTAATTTAGCACTGGCTGCCTCAGTTTCAGGTTCAATGAGTTTAGGATGACAACAAATTTGGCGTAACTTTAATAAAGCTTCTAAAAAAGCGAGTTTACTTTTTTGTACGCCTTGCTCGGCAAATAAATCAATGAGTTTCTCTTCAAGCGCACGGGTTATACCTTGGTACATATCTTTTTGTTTAGGTTCAAACTCAAACTCTTTTATAAGTTCGGTTTTTTGCGGCAGCTCTTGAGCCACTTGGGCTTTAGTACGGCGCAAAATAAACGGCATAATTAACGCTTTTAGTTGCTCTGCACGTTCAATATTGCTTTCGCGTTCAATAGGGCCTTGAAAATGCTGCTTAAAGTGCGCCTGTGAACCTAATAGCGAAGGCATAGCAAAGTCGAGCAATGACTTTAATTCAAATAAATTGTTTTCAATTGGGGTGCCACTTAAACAAAGCTTAAAGTCGGCATTTAAACGTTTTACCAACCGCGAAACTTGTGCGGTATCGTTTTTAATATACTGGGCTTCATCAAGAATAATGTTTTCAAAATACAGCGGTGAGTAATAAGCAATGTCACGTTTTAATAGCGGATACGTGGTTAAAATACACTGAGCTTGTGCCAAATGCTGCAACGAATCATTTCGGTGTGCACCAAAAATAGTGGTCACTTTTAAGCTTTTTGCGAACTTGGTAATTTCGTTTTGCCAATTACTCACTAAACTTGTAGGGCACACAATAAGCGTAGGCCCTGCTTGCGGTGTATTGTATGAGCTTGCTAAGTAGGCAATCACTTGTAACGTTTTACCCAAGCCCATATCATCCGCTAAAATCCCACCTAACTGATTACGCTTTAAAAAGTTAAGCCAAGCCACGCCTTCTTGCTGATACTCTCTTAATACTACAGAATCGTGTAAGCCATGAATGGCAGTGTTAGGTGATAGCAGTGCATCGTTATTTAGTTCATCAAGGTAACGCTCTAGTGACGGGTCATGTAGCTCTACATTAATAGCTGTGTGCTGAACTAATTCAGGTAAGTATGAAAGCGGAATGTTAAATTCGTCACGGGTTTTAATAAATTCAAATCGCAGTTTAAACTCAATTAATAAATTAAACGCTGCTTTATCAATAACCCCAAATTGACGGCCAACAGGGTAGTAATAAAATAATTCACTTTGACGGTTTAACGATTCATACAGTTTATTATTTACATTTAATAGGGTGGCTACTTTGGTATCGTTTAGCATTACTTTACTATGCATTTGATGACCTGCAGCTCTGTTTACATGCAATGAGATTTGGCTTTTAGTATCAGCAACATTAACTTTGCTCATTGATACTTGCCAACCGCGTTGTTTAAAGCTGGGCAGTACCTCGTGAACTAGCCAATGTAAGTGAATAGCCGATTCCTGACTAAAAATAAACTCGCTGTGTAAACCCCCTTTACAAAAATCGAAGCCTAAGTTGACTAACTCATTGGTAACGGTGTTTTCGAAGGCGCTATTAATTAACTTTGCAGGCGCGGTGCCCGCTAAATAGTTTTTATTTTTATACTTAAACGATAACGAAATAGCCATTACTGAGCCCGACATGCTGACTTTAAGTATGGCATTACTCAACGACTTAACAGGCGTGCTTGGTGTATTAGTAGGGTGGGGAATAACACCTACACCAAAGTTATCAGCAAGCTGCTTATAAATTCGGTCAAAGTTTGTATCGTGCAGCGCCGGTATAGTTTGTAAGTGCGCAATTTCATCAGCACTGAGGGGCGTACGAATACGGCCTAATTTATATTTATCTAAATCTAAGTAGATAGGCGGCGTTGTTTTAATTAACGCCCAATTAGGAATTTGATCCAAGTGAATTTTTAACTGGGTTACCTCTTTTTGTTTTTCCCAAACAAAGTTAAGAGGTAAACCAGGTTGCGCTTTAATAGGTACTCGAGAGCGTTGTAAAAATAATCGGTCTGTGGCAAGTAATTGCTGCAGGGCATTAAATCCCCATTGCCCTTTAAGCTCAATATTACCGACCGCATTTTGCGATCGGATCCAGCTATATAATCTAAAATCACTTTCGAGCAAATCGCTAGGGGTTACAAAACTATTAAGCTGTTGCTCAGTTAAATTTCGCCCAAGTGCATAATTATTATTTTTATCGTAGTTGGCAATTTTAGGGGTTAAAAATACTTTGTTGTTTTCTATATCTAATACAAACAGTAATACTTGCGAGGGTTGAGCTTGGTCGGTGTTTTTAAGTGCGCTTAGTTCACTAAACCAATCATTAATAAAATAATCTTCACCGTACTCACCAGAATGCTCAATTTTAAGCTTTAACAAAATAGCGGCCAAATGGCGGCATTTAGTTTTAACATTACAGGTACAGTGGGTATCGACCGAATAACCAGTTGGTAATTTACTGATCTCAATACGTTGGTTGAACGCGATTCCTTTATCACCTTGCACCGTAGAGTCAACCACAGAAAAATCTGCATTATGTTCTAACCAACTGATTTGGCCGTTTTTATAGTACGATTTTCCTTTGGCCAACACCGCGGGTTTAAATAATTTTTTTATGAATCGCTCAGAAAGAGGAAACTGGGTAGCCTGCTCATTTTTAATTTCTTCAAAAATAGCCATTAAATCATTTTTTGATAAGTTAGCAGACATGTCACTCAAAGTATTAAAATTTAAAAACAATTTTTCCAGTATATGCCTTATCAGCGCTGAGCTAAAGCAATATTATTTTTAAAATAAACTGGTTGGATCTGATTGGTTAGTAAAAAATTGGTTTATAGCGAATTGGCGATCATTGTTTAATTTTGCTCACTAAAAAAGCACGTTTAAATTACAAAATAAAAACAATTAATTAACTTCAAAAGGAGGTTTAGTTAGGCTTAGATCAGGTTTTTACTAACAAGGTGAAAAAGGGCATTAAAAGGAGGTGTTTAGTTAGTAAAAATATGATCCTTGATGGTTTAAGCCATGTTTTTAGTCTTTTTATGCCACTAAAGATCAGATTTTTACCAACTAAAAAAGAGGTTTAGATCATGATTTAACTAACCCAACCCCTTTTACAGATCACGATATTACTAACTAATTAAAGGCACTTAATAACTTAGTAAGTTGCTCTAAGCGCTTTTCTGTCATCACTTTATTATTTATTTTAATTGAAACGTCACCACTTTTAAGGTTGCGTTGCACACTAATAAAGTCATTTTCTAAAACCGCTTCACGTTTTGATGCTGTTTTAGGCTCTGCAGTTAGGTATTTAGTAATTAGCATAGCGCGCTTGTCGTCGGCTTCTAAGGCGTTAATTTCATCATTACTGGCAAGTGCAACAACTAACTCGTGAAATGCTTCCTCATCGCGCTCCTTTGCGTTAATCAGCTTTTTAGCAACTTCTCTACCAACATGATTAGCTGTTGGGTAAAGGGCTATAACATCTGCAGATATTTGCTCATACGCTTTTATCGCATCAGCAATCGCTGTATGCGATACCCCTTCAATAACAGCAATTTCACGGTACGAGCCTTTTTTGCCTTGTTGAATAAGATCGTTTCTAGTTTGCTGATACGCTTGACCCAACTCCCAAAGACTAGGGGCAATGTATTGATCTGATGAAACCGCAAGTACTTTGGCATCTTGCTCGCTAAAGTCACTAGAACTCAATACGAGGTAGTCTGCGCCACCTAAAATACAGGCTTTACGACGTCTAGAGCCAGCTAATACAAGGCTCATATCACCTTGCTCCCACAATAGAGCAGGGTGCTGATTACGGCCATCTTCTTTAATAGCAGGAAGAATATCTGCGACTGACTTTTCGTTTAAAAGCGCTTGTACGCGACGATTTTTACCATAAACTTGGGTCGAGTTTTCAATCTCGTTATGTGCTATCACTTTACAAACAAGCGTAATTTCCCGATTAGGATCACTAGGAGCAGGCATACGAATAACATCGCCTGCATTGGCTTGCTCTAAAAGGGCATCTAAGCTGCTACTGCCAACAGCGGTTGCAAAGGGATCTAAGCGGGTGTCATTTTTACGTTTTTTAGCCATTTTTAGTCAACATCCTTACTTAGGCGTATTTAATTTAGATTGAGTGGATTGCCAATTAGAACGAATTAGCATTTCGAGTTCATCAACTACATCTTTGATATTTTCTTGTGCGCGCATTAATGACTCTCTACTTGCTAAGCTGTCAGATGCTTTTTGGTCAAAAATAGTATTGAACGACGATGAACTGGCGGTAATTGCTGAACTATGATTAATAGGATAGCTCATTACTTGGCGGCCAAAAGCACTACGAACATCTTTAACTATGTCACGTTGTGAATGATTGCCTTTGACATAATTGGTAACTAAAAATTGCATGAAATCCCAACCATCATGGCCAAGAGCGGCAACGGTATGATAAATCTCACCTAAACGTTTTAAATATTTATTATTTGCATCAAAGTCTACCGCTTCAGGGTGAACCGGAATTAGCATCGCCGTTGAAGCCATTAATGCATTGTAAAACATAAAGTTAAGCGTTGGCGCTGTATCAATTAAAAGAATGTCAAACTCATCTTTTACCGGATTTATTACTCGTTCTAGTAGTTTGTGGTAATGGCGTGTTTGCTCATAATTGGAGGTGTCTTTGAGTAATGTTGCTGTTTCGTGCTCAAAATAAAAGTCATCCATACCTGATGGTAAAACACGAATATTAGGAATATGTGTTGGTAAAAAAGAGTTAGACACAAATTCAGGCCATGTTTCACCTTCATCAAGGTCAATGCAATCACGCATCAAATCACCAACGGTAATTGGATCGGGCTCTGAAGATGGGAAAAAGCTTGATGATGACCCTTGAGGATCTAAATCAATTATACCGATACGGTAACGTTTAATGTTAGTGGTAGCGAGTGCAGCAGCAATGTTAACCATGCTTGTTGTTTTACCACAACCACCTTTTAATGAATTAATAACAATAACTTGGAGTTTGTCTGTTGATGCGCGGTGATCAGGCTGTATGTCCATAATATCAGCCATAGCAAAAATATTAACTAAGGTGTAGGCATAGTGGCCGTTTGCACCGCGTTTTATATTTAAATCGTCAAAGTCACCATTGTCATGGCGTCTTTTTAAGGTACGATTATTACAGCCAAGTAAATCAGCTGCTGCTTTTTGGGTGTAAGTTCTTAATTCTTTTTCTTCAGATTTAAGATGGGCGCGATAATGTTGGATACGTCCTTCTAGTGATTTTTCAGCAACTTCCGCGGTTGCTTTCAAAAGTCGATAAGTATCTAGCGCGTTTTTATTGATAGACATACTTTATTCCTCAAAGTTAGGTGTTTAGTATAATGTCCATTCAATTAGCTGTAAACAACTATTTAAGGCGACATGTCTTTTAAATACATGACATATAAAATAATTTTTACACCTTTAAGATTGCTTAGTATAAATAAAGAAGTTTAAGTATGGTTAAATA